>NZ_CAJYQD010000001.1 GCF_913776855.1 uncultured Sphingomonas sp.
CCGGCCTCGGTCACGGTATAGCCGGCACCGGTCAGCGCGATGCGGATCGCCATGCGCAGGCTGGCGGAATCATCTACGGCGAGAATGGAAGCGGTCATTGCAGCGGGACTCCGTGGAACCAGAAGGCGTTGTCGTCGGGGGTCATCGCGTCGGTGAACCCGCCGCGATGCAGAAGGGCGGTCAGCGCTTCGCCGGCGGGCGTGGACAGGCGGACCTCGCCGCCCTGCGCCGTGGCTTCGCTGCGGAGGCTATGGATCAGTTGCACGACGCTCAGGTCAGGCGCGGCAAGGGCGGAGACGTCGAGCAGCACATCGTCGCCGAGCGGCAGCGCGCGCAGGTCGTCCGCCACGGCAGCGACCGATGTCATGCTGAGGTCAGCAGGCAGGGAAAAGGTACACGTCATACGAATTCGACCCCGAAAAACCGGAGTCTTCGTCGCACGTAGCGATTAATATCGATTTAAATGCGCAATTCGCCTGTGGAATCGTGGATTCGCGGTCGCAAATTACGTGGCCGGGAAAATCCGGGCATTAACCATGCGTTGCGGATCGAACGGCGGCGGTCGCGCTTGCCGCGGCGGAACCGTCGGAGGCTGAATCCCGCAATAAATCGGACCCGGTGGGCAAAACGTCGGCTGCCCGCATTCGGGCGGGGCTTGGCGCGGTCGTGGCGACTCGCGTCAGCGCCGCGGCAGGCGGCGGGCAATCAGGACCAGGAGCAGGCCCAGGGCCGCAATCACCGATCCGCTGACGACCCAGAGATACTGGTCGATCATGAACGAACTGGCGGGCCAGCGGATGATTCCCATCCCCTGACCCAGCCAGAACAGTCCGACGAACGCAAAGATCGCACCTACGATCATCAATGTGCGCCGGACGATGCGCATATCAGCGCTGACCCACGGGCACGTAGTCGCGCTGCGTTGGGCCGGTATAGAGCTGCCGCGGGCGGCCGATCTTCTGTTCGGGGTCCGAGATCATCTCGTTCCACTGCGCGACCCAGCCGACGGTGCGGGCGAGCGCGAACAGCGCGGTGAACATGGTGGTCGGGAACCCGATCGCCGACAGGATGACGCCCGAATAGAAGTCGACGTTCGGGAACAGCTTCTTCTCGCGGAAGTAATCGTCGTTGAGCGCAATTTCCTCCAGCTGCAGCGCGGTTTCGAACACCGGATCGTTGACGCCAAGCGAGTCGAACACTTCGCGCACGGTCTTCTGCATGACGGTCGCGCGCGGATCGTAATTCTTGTACACGCGGTGGCCGAAGCCCATCAGGCGGAACGGATCGTCCTTGTTCTTCGCACGGGCGATATATTCCGGGATGCGGTCGGGGGTGCCGATCTCGCGCAGCATGTTGAGCGCGGCTTCGTTGGCACCGCCATGTGCCGGACCCCACAGGCAGGCGATGCCCGCCGCGATGCAGGCGAACGGATTGGCACCCGACGACCCGGCCAGACGCACGGTCGAGGTCGATGCGTTCTGTTCATGGTCGGCGTGCAGGATGAAGATGCGGTCGAGCGCCTTTTCGACGACCGGGTTCACTTCATATTCCTCCGCCGGCACGCCGAAGGTCATGCGCAGGAAGTTGCCGGTGTAGCTCAGGTCGTTCTTCGGATAGATGAACGGCTGCCCCACGCTGTACTTGTACGCCATGGCGGCGATCGTCGGCATCTTCGCGATCAGGCGATGCGACGCGACCATCCGCTGGTGCGGATCGGTGATGTCGGTCGAATCGTGGTAGAAGGCCGACAGCGCGCCGACCACGCCGCACATCACCGCCATCGGGTGCGCGTCGCGACGGAAACCCCGATAAAAGCCCGCCAGCTGTTCGTGCAGCATGGTGTGGCGGGTGATCGTGCCGGTGAACTTGTTCAGTTCGTCGCCCGACGGCAGTTCGCCGTTCAGCAGCAGATAGGCGACTTCCATGAAGCTCGACTCTTCGGCCAGCTGCCCGATCGGATAGCCGCGGTGCAGCAGCACCCCTTCATCACCGTCGATATAGGTCAGCGCCGAGTCGCAGCTCGCGGTCGAGGTGAAGCCCGGATCGTAGGTGAAGGTGCCGGTCTGGGCATAGAGCTTGCGGATGTCGATCACGTCGGGACCGATGGTGCCCGACCGTACCGGATATTGGACGTCCTTGCCCGCAACGTGCAGCTTAGCGTCTTCGGCCATTCGGCGTCTCCTGTTACGTTATGCGGCCGATTTGGCCATCTGGTCTTCGATGCGGCCCAGGCTTTCGGCGCGGCCGAGCAGGGCCAGTACGTCGAAAATGCCCGGTGAGGTGCGCGAACCCGTCAGCGCGGCGCGAAGCGGTTGCGCGGCGGCACCCAGCTTCAACCCCGCCGCCTCCGCCACTTCGCGTACCGCAGCTTCGATCGCCTCCGTATCCCATGCTGCGAGTGCGTCAAGCTTGGCGTGCAGCTGCGTAAGGATCGCGCGTGCTTCGGGCGTCAGCAGCGTGGTTGCGCCGTCGTCCATCGCCAGCGGGCGCGAGCGGAAAAAGAACGCTGCATTGGCTGCCAGTTCGTTGATGTCCGCCGCACGGACCTTCAGCACCGGCATGGCGCGTTGCAGCAGATCGCGGTCGATCCCTTGCGGAAGACGCTGCACGACCAGTTCAGTCAGGCGGACATCGTCTGCCTCGCGGATATAGTGGCCGTTGAGGTTCAGCAGCTTCTTCGTATCGAAACGGGACGGGGAACGTCCGACGCCGGACAGGTCGAACACCTCGGTCGCGCGCTCGCGGCTGATGATCTCTTCATCGCCATGCCCCCAGCCGAGGCGCAGGAGATAGTTGTTGAGCGCCTCGGGCAGGACGCCCAGTTCGTCGCGATAGGCCTCGACGCCCAGCGCTCCGTGCCGTTTCGACAGCTTCGCTCCGTCGGCGCCGTGGATCAGCGGGACATGAGCATAGACCGGATCGGGCCAACCGCCCTCTACCGTGTCCATCGCGCGGATCAGCGCGAGCTGGCGGAAAGCATTGTTGAGGTGATCGTCACCGCGGATGACATGGGTCACGCCCATGTCGTGATCGTCGACGACGACCGCGAGCATATAGGTCGGCGTGCCGTCGGAACGCAGCAGCACGAAATCGTCCAGCTCGGCATTGGCGACGGTGACGTCACCCTGCACCTGGTCGGAGATCGTGACCGCTCCTTCCTTCGGTGCCTTCAACCGGACGACGAACGGCGCGCCTGTCGGGGCATCCTCGGGCGAACGGTCGCGCCAGCGGCCGTCATAACGGATCGGCTTGCCGGCGGCGCGCTGTTCGTCGCGTAGCGCCGTCAGCTCCTCAGGCGTCGCGTAGCAGCGATAGGCGTGGCCGGCGTCGAGCAACTGGTGCGCGACCGCGGCATGGCGGTCGGCGCGGGCGAACTGGAATACGGCGTCGCCGTCCCAGTCGAGGCCGAGCCAGCGCATTCCTTCCAGAATGGCGTCGATCGCCGGCTGGGTCGACCGCGCGCGATCGGTATCCTCGATGCGCAGCAGGAACCGGCCGCCGTGGCGACGGGCATAGAGCCAGTTGAACAGCGCGGTGCGCGCGCCGCCGATATGCAGAAAGCCCGTCGGGGACGGTGCGAAACGGGTGACGACAGGCGTCGCGGAATTGGTTGCGCCCAAGCGCGGATACCCCCAGACATCGGGTGAAACATGATGGCCCATTCAGCCGCGACCGCCCCTAGCATGGCACCCGGCACGCTTCAAACCGTGCGCCCCCCGCATCGGTTCCTTGGCGCGATGGAGGCGCTGGCGGAGGCGGAACGGGGGCAATTGCCGCTGTGGATGCCGGTCGCGCTGGGGGCGGGTATTGCGGCATGGTTCGTGTTGCCGGGGCAGGGGGCGTGGGTCGCGTTCCTGTTGCTGGCACTGTCGATCGTGCTGGCGGGGGCCGTGCTGCCCTGGGGCACGCGCACCGCGCGGGCGGTGACGATGGCCGGGACGCTAGCGATGCTGGGCTGTGCGCTGGTGTGGTGGCGCGCCGAACGGGTCGCCGCGCCGGTGCTGGCCCGGCCGGTGGTGGCAGCGTTCGAGGGCATGGTCGAGCGGGTTGAGCCACTGCCGGCACGTGAGGCGGTGCGGCTGACGCTCAGACCCGACGTCGCCGCCGCATTGCCGCCGCGGATCCGCGTCAACCTGGCCGAACAGGATGTGCCGAGAGGCGTGGTTCCGGGCGCGCGGATCGCGCTCAGGGCGCGGTTGATGCCGCCGCCGACCGCCGCCGTGCCGAGCGCCTATGACTTCGCGCGGGCGGCGTGGTTTCAGGGGCTGGGTGCGACCGGGCGGGGCTTTGCGCCGGTGCGGGTGGTCGCTGCGGGTGATCCGGGCAATACGGCGCTGCGCGACCGGCTGACCCACCATATCCTGTCGCGGGTGGAGGGCAGCACTGGCGGGATCGCCGCTGCCTTCGTCACCGGTGACCGGGGCGCGATTGCCGAGGACGATGCCGAGGCGATGCGGCGGTCGGGCCTCGCCCATCTGTTGTCGATCAGCGGGTTGCACGTCACGGCGGTCGTGGTGGCGACGATGACGCTGGTGCTGAAGCTGCTGGCGCTGTTCCCGCCACTGGCGCTCCGGGTGCGGTTGCCGGTCGTGGCGGCTGGGGCGGGGGCGTGCGCCGCGCTGTTCTATACCTGGCTGTCGGGGGCGGACGTGCCGACAGTGCGGTCGTGCATCGCGGCGCTGCTGGTGCTGGCGGCGCTGTCGCTGGGGCGGGAGGCGATAACGCTGCGGATGATCGCGACGGGCGCGTTGCTGGTGTTGCTGGTCCTGCCGGAATCGCTTGCCGGACCCAGTTTCCAGCTGAGCTTTGTCGCCGTCACCGCGATCGTCGCGCTGCACGAGCATCCGGCGGTGCGCGGCTGGTTCCTGAAGCGTGAGGAGGCGATCGGCTGGCGGCTGCTGCGCGAGCTGGGGTCGCTGCTGCTGACCGGTGTCGCGGTCGAGGCGGCGTTGATGCCGATCGGTCTGTATCACTTCCACACCGCCGGGCTGTACGGCGCGCTGGCCAATATCTTTGCGATCCCGCTGACGACCTTCGTCACCATGCCGTTGGAGGCGCTGGCGCTGCTGCTCGATCCGGTCGGGTTGGGCGCGCCGGCATGGTGGGCGGTCGAGCGGTCGCTGGCGTTGCTGTTGTGGATCGCGCACCTGGTATCGTCGGCGCCGGGGTCGGTCGCGGCGCTGCCGGCGATGCCCGACGGAGCGTTTGCGCTGATGGTCGCGGGCGGGTTGTGGATCGCGCTGTGGCGGACGCGATGGCGACGCTGGGGCGTCGTGCCGTTGATTGCGGGGGCGGTCTGGGCCTTGGCGACGCCTGCGCCCGATTTGCTGGTGACGGGGGACGGTCGGCATCTGGCGTTGGCGACCGACGATGGCGGCATGGCGATATTGCGCGACCGGGCGGGGGAGTATGTCCGATCGACGCTGGGCGAGGGCGGCGGCGTGATCGGCGAACTCCCGCCGCTGTCCGAACAGCCCGGCGCCCGGTGCAGCCCGGACCTGTGCATCGCGCGGCGGACGGCCGGTGGACGGATGTGGACGATCCTCGCCACACGGAGCGGCTATGCGGTGCCGTGGGCGGAGTTGATCGTCGCCTGTGCCCGTGCCGACATCGTGGTCAGCGAGCGGCGGCTGCCCGACAAATGTACCCCGCGCTGGCTGAAGCTCGACCGCGCGACGCTGGCGCGGACCGGCGGCGTGGCGGTGACGTTATCGGCCGGGCGAGTGACGACGGTGCGACGCGGCGGGCAGCATCCATGGGAAGCGCCGCCGACGATCGGGCCGCCGCGCCTGCCCTATCGCGAGCGGCGGAACGGGCGGAACGGTGGCGTCTCCGACGCCCGCCGATGATCGTTGATCGCAACCCGTGCGCAGACGAACGCGAACCATGCGATCAGCGCACTTCCGATCCCGAACGCCCAGGGCAGCGGTAACCGGGGGGCGAACAGCGCGAGGATCGGCAGCACCGCAACCGATCGCATGGCGCCGCTGCGCGCGGTCCAGTGGCGCCCGATCATCGTCAGAGCCGCGGCAGGGTCACGCCGCGCTGGCCCATATATTTCCCGGCACGGTCGGCATAGCTGGTGCCGCAGGGCTGGTCGCCCTTCAGGAACAGGAACTGGCACGCGCCTTCGTTGGCGTAGATTTTGGCGGGCAGCGGGGTGGTGTTGGAAAACTCCAGCGTCACATGACCTTCCCATTCCGGTTCCAGCGGGGTCACGTTCACGATGATGCCGCACCGGGCATAGGTCGACTTGCCGAGGCAGATGACCAGCACGTCGCGGGGCACGCGGAAATATTCGACGGTGCGGGCCAGCGCAAAACTGTTGGGCGGAATGATGCACACATCGGTCTTGCGATCGACGAAGCTGTTCTGGGCAAAGTCCTTGGGGTCGACCACCGCCGAATCGACATTGGTGAAGATCTTGAACTCGTCCGACACCCGCGCGTCATAGCCATAGGACGACAGGCCGTAGCTGATGCAGCCCTCGCGCCGCTGCGATTCGACGAAGGGTTCGATCATCCCCGTCGCCAGCGCCTGTTCGCGAATCCAATGGTCCGACAGGATGGTCATGCTTTTCCCCCAATGCCCAGATCGCCCGGCCCGAAGGCGTGCGGCAACAGATCGGCCAGCCGATGCGTCTCGATGTCGCCGCCGCCAAGGCCGGAACAGTAAACCGCCAGATCGCGCCCGCCCATCTGGGCCGCTTCGTTCAGCACCTGCCGGCAGCGGCCGCAGGGACGGATCGGCGCGGTATCCGCTTCGCCCATCCGCCCGCCGACGATGCCGACCGCGACGATCTGGTCGAGCTTGCCAGCACCGCTGGCGGTCGCGGTCGCGACCGTTTCGGCGCACAGCGACAGGCCGTAGCTGGCGTTTTCGAAATTGGTGCCGGTGACGATCGACCCGTCGGTCAGCAGCAGCGCGGCCCCGACGGCGAAGCGCGAATAGGGCGCGTGGGCATGGGCGGCGGCGGCGCGTGCCGCCTCGATCAATTGGGCGGGTTCGGTCATTGGGCGGCTACACTCCAGGCGACAGGATGGGCGACGCCATCGACGTTGCGCGCGGGGTTCGCCTGCCACATCCGCCACGGCCGCGCCAGATAGTCGGGTTCGAAGAAACGGCGCGTCGCCCATAGCGGCCGGACGATCGCCTCGCTCACCCGATATTCGCGTTCGAACGCGGGTGAAATGCGCAGCATCATCGGCCGCCCGTCATGATATTCGGCGGGGCCGAGAAACCCGCGGATGGCGGTCATCACCTGCGCACGGGTCGGCCGCACGTCGCAGTCATCGGCGAAGTCGAGCGCCAGGGTGGCGGGCAGCGCGTCGGCGGCACGCGGCACGGTGGTCAGATAGGCGGTCACCTGATCGGCGGTCGGTTCGCACAGCGAAAGGACGTGCAGCGCGCCGTGGCGCAGCCCGGCATCATGCGCGCCGTTCCAATTGGCCTCGAACGCCGGATCACGGGTCGCACCGTTCGAGGCGGTGACGAAGGCGAAGTCCGCTCCGCGCGCCCGCACCATGCCCCAATCGACCGGGCCGCTGCCGGCCGAAACCGTCAGGCCCTGCACGGGAAAGCGTTTCTGGTCCGGATGCCAGCCAAGTGCCCACCGCCACGCCATGATGAACAGCAGTGGGAGCAGGACCAGCAGGATCGCGATATTCCGGTTCTTGGTCATCCCTTGATATGCAGCACGCAGATCAGGGTGAACAGGCGGCGGGCGGTGTCGAAATCGATTTCGACCTTGCCGTCCAGCCGTGCGCGCAATGCCTCCGCCGCTTCGTTGTGGATGCCGCGACGGGCCATGTCGATCGTCTCGATCTCGTGCGGGGTCGCCTGGCGGATGGCTTTGTAATAGCTGTCGCAGATCGCGAAATAGTCGCGGATCGGACGGCGCAGCCGCGCCATGCCCAGTACCAGCGTTTCGACCAGCGTGCCGTCTTCGCGCGATATGTCGATCGCCAGCCGCCCCTCCGGCACCGACAGCGCGACGCGATAGGGACCGGCATAATTGTCCGGCGTCTCGCGTTGCGGGGCGAAGTGATTCGCCTCCAGCAGGTCGAAGATCGCGATGCGGCGTTCCTGTTCAATGTCGGCACTGCGCCACAGGATCGTGCGCTCGTCGAGGGTGACATCGATGATCCGCGGGTCGGCCATCCGCCGCACTTAGCGAGTTGTCGGTCGTTTCCCCAGCCCCTTTCGCTTGCCGCGAAACGCCGGGAATGGGAGAGGGGGATATGGCTACTGTTCACAGCATCGGCGGGGGTACTCCCCCGCAACCCCCGCGCGTGCCCCACAATGTCGATGCGGAGGCCGCCCTGCTGGGCGCGATGCTGATCGACAACGGCCTTGCCGACGACATGGTCGAGCGGCTGGACATCGAACATTTCTACGATCCCGCGCACGCCCGCATCTTCGAACGCATCCGCGACGTGCGCCGTACCGGCATGATCGCCAGTCCCGTGACGCTTCGGCCGATGTTCGATGGCGACGAATTGCTCGCGCCACGCGGCGGCACGCAATATCTGGTGGAGATTACCGGCAGCAACGCCAGCCTGATCGGCGCACGACAGTTCGCGCAGCAGATCTACGACCTGGCGCAGCTGCGCGCGCTCATCACCGTTGGCCGCACGCTGGTGGAAAATGCCACCGACACCTCGACCGAGGTCGATCCCAAGAAGCAGATCGAGGCGGCGGAAGAGGCGCTGTTCAAGGTCGCGGCGGAGGGGACGACCGCCAATGCGGTCAAGTCGTTCGCGCAGGCGACGACCATGGCGGTCCGCATGGCCGAACGGGCGATGAATTCGGGCGGCGGCCTGTCTGGCGTCACCACCGGCCTCGATTCGGTCAACGGCCGGATCGGCGGTATGCACCACAGCGATCTCATCATCCTGGCCGGCCGTCCCGGCATGGGGAAGACGTCGCTCGCCACCAACATCGCCTTCAATGCGGCGCAGCGGTACATGGACGACCAGCGCGCGGGCATGGAAAAGGGCAAGTCGGTCGGCGCGAAGGTCGCGTTCTTCAGCCTCGAAATGTCCGCCGACCAGCTCGCGACGCGTATCATGGCAGAGCAGGCGGCGATCAGTTCCGAAGCGCTCCGCATGGGCAAGATCCGCAAGGAGGATTTCACCCGTCTCGCCAATGCCGCCGCCGATCTGGAGCAGTTGCCGCTCTATATCGACGATACCGCCGGCCTTTCCATCTCCGGCCTGCATACCCGCGTTCGCCGGTTGCAGCGCAAGCTGGATGGCGAGCTGGGGCTGGTGGTCGTCGACTATCTTCAGCTGTTGCAGGGATCGGGCAAGGGCAGCGACAACCGCGTGCAGGAAATCTCGGAGATTTCCCGCGGATTGAAGACGCTGGCCAAGGACATCGGTGTGCCGGTGATGGCGCTGTCGCAGCTGTCGCGCGCGGTCGAACAGCGCGAGGACAAACGGCCGCAGCTGTCCGATCTACGCGAATCCGGCTCGATCGAGCAGGACGCCGACATGGTGTGGTTCGTGTACCGTGAGGATTATTACGTCGCGGCGAAGGAGCCGAAGCGCCCGCGTGACGGCGACGACGCAAAGATTTTCGAGGATCACGCCAAATGGGCGATGGATATGGAACGGGTCTATGGCCTGGCCGAGCTTATCATCGCCAAGCAGCGTCACGGCGCGACGGGGAAGGTCACCCTGAAGTTCGAGCCGCAGATCACCAAGTTCAGCGATTATGCCGGCGGCGGGTTCAGCGGGCTGGAGGAATAGGGGACTATCTCGTCATGCCAGCGAAGGCTGGCATCGCTTCGCGATAGTGCGCGGCAAGGCCGTTCGAGACCCCGGTCTGCTCTGGGGTGACGGCAGCAGGTCGGAACGCTGGAAAGCCCAAAAGAAATGGGGAGGCGCCGCGCGGGCACCTCCCCAGTCGTTCCGCTCCGGGGCTTAGATGCGGAACAGCACGCCGACCACGATACGACGGTCGTTCAGGAAGCTGAACCGGTCGTACAACTGGCCGCTGGCATCGATATAGGACCGCGCCTTGCTCTTGGTGTCGAGGATGTTGGCGATCGATCCGCGGATCTGCAGGTTGTCGATGTTGAACTTCAGCGAGGCGTCGAGGAAGCCGGCCGCCGAGTTGTAGATCGGGTTGCCCGTCACATAATCACGATATGTCGTCAGGTACGACGAACGCCAGTTATAGGCGAGCCGCGCCTCGACGATCTTGTCCTGATAGATGCCGACCGCGTTGGCGATGTGCTTCGACTGGCCCAGCAGGTCGTCGACGCCCCAGCGGAACACGGTGGTCACGTCGTCCGGCACGCCGTCGCCATCGCTGTCCACGCCATTGGCGGGCGGCGTCGTCTTGGCATCGATGAACGTGTAGTTCCCCTGGAACCCCAGATGCTTCAGCGGTCCGGGCAGGAAGTCGAAGAACTGCTGATAGCCGATCTCGACGCCCTTCACGGTCGCCTTCGCCTGGTTCACCGGACCGTTATAGATGATCGGCACCTGCCGCCCATCCAGCGTCACCGATCCCAGCGGCAGGTCGCCATTGGTAATGATGTTGCGCAGATCCTTGTAGAAGCCCGCGACCGACAGATAGCCGCCCTTGAAATACCATTCGTACGACAGGTCGAAGCTGTCGGCGGTGGTCGGTTTCAGGAACGGGTTGCCGCGGCTGACGCGGATTTCGGCCGGCGTGATGCTCTGCGCACCGCGATCGATGCCGAACAGCGGATCGTTGCGATCGGTGATCTGCGGGAACGCGATACGGGTGACCGTGGGCACATATTCCTGCGACGCGCGCAGGTCCTGCACGTTCGGCCGGCTCAACCCCTTGCTATAGGCGGCGCGGAACAGCATCTCGCGGTTCAGGTTCCATTTCAGGTTGAACGACGGCAGCCAATGCTCGTCCTTCAGCTTGAGGGTGCGCGGGATGGCGTTCTGTGCGGCATAGGCCACCGTCTGTGGCAGGAAGTCGCGTGGATCGTCGCGGCTTTCCGCATCGTCGGTGCGGGTACGTACGCCGTTGGTGACCGCCGGCGTCTGGATGTCTTCGACGAACGGGCGGAACGCCTGGAAACCCGAGGAGTCGAGATCGGTGCGAACGTAGCGGACGCCGATATTGCCATCGACCGACATGTCGTTGTCGAACTCATGCTTGAAATCGACGCGGACATAGGCGTTGCGCGTCTTTTCGGCGATGTTCGACGTGTCTTCCGGACGGAAGATCGGATTGCCGAAGCGCGAACCGTCCGACGTGCCGCGCGGAACCCAGCCGTAGTTGTTGTTCGCCAGCTGTGGTTCGCTGTTCAGATAGTTGCGGAAGTTCGCATAGCTCGACAACAGGTCTTGGTTCACGAACACGAACGAATTGTTCGCGCCCTGCACAACGCCGCCACGGAAGAAGTCGTTGAAGCTGACCGCCTCGAACCCCTTTGACGGGTTCTGGAAGGTGCCGGCCACCGCGAAGCCGCCGCGGCCGTCCCATGCCGGCGCGATCGAGCCCCAGTTGAGTGCCATTTCCGAGTTGACCTGGCTGCGTTCCGAATAACGCGCGCCGAATTTCACGCTGTCGAACCAGCTGGCCAGACCTTCGCCGCCCGACACGTCATAGGCGAGGTCGCCACGGAAGGCCTTCAGGTCGCCGGTGCCGACCTGGAACTGATCGGCGGCGAACTGCCACGTCGACCCGTTGAAGTCGGCGGTGCTGGTCGGCGTCGGGATGAATACGCCGGCGGTGGTCCCGCTGGCGGCGCTATCGCCGGTGAAGCGAGTATTGCCCGGATTGAACCGGTGCTGCGGGTCGATCAGGAATTCGATCGACGGATTGTCGAGGTCGTGCCGGATTTTCCAGTTGAGATAGGTGTTCATCCCGCCCCAGATCGAGCGCTGGCGCGCGTCGGCCTTGGTGTACTGACCGTCGAGGGTGATGAACAGGCGGTCGGTCGCGTTCCATTTCAGGTTGAGGCTGAAATCCTCGGTCGTCGCTTCCTCGATCTTGCCGATGCCGAGCGAACCGACCGGCGAACCGCGCGCGCCGGTCCACGAATCGGCGTTGTTGGTGACATAGCCCGATTCCATCAGGCCGCCGCGCACCGGGATCAGCCGTTCGCAGTCACCGGGATTGGACGGGAAGCCACCGGGGCCGCTGCACATCGGGGTGCCGGCCGAACCCCAATTCTTGTTGATGACGATATCCGACACGCCGGCGGTGGTGCCGGTGTCGTGTTCGGGGAACCATTCGAAGGTGCGTTCGATGCTGTTGATCTTGTTTTCGGCGCGAATGTACTTGCCGGTCAGCTGAAGGCCATCGGTCTTCCACTGGGCCGCGACGTAATAGCTGATGCGTTCGCGATCGACATCGTTCGTGCGCAGCTGGAAACCGGGGGTGATGCCGACGATCTGCGACGGATCGACACCGGTGAACTCGTTGACCTTGTTCGCGCCCGTGAAAGTCGTTTCAGGCACCTGGCCCGCGGCGTTCAGCACGCGCGGCATCGGCGCGTTCTGCTGCCAGCCATGGATGCGCGAATCGAGGCGCGAGCGCGAATAGGAGCCGAGGATGCCGAATTCGCCGATCCCGGTGTTCCAGCGCTTGCCCGCGGTGATGCTGGCCTGTGGCGACCATTTCTTGCGCAGGTCGGAATAGGTGCCGTCGACCGCGACGACGAACAGGTCCTTCTTGCTGTCGAACGGTTCCAGCGTGCGCAGGTTGATCGACCCGCCGATGCCGCCTTCGATCAGGTCGGCGCTCTGATTCTTGTACACGTCGACGCCGCCGACCAGTTCGGGCGGGATGCTGGAGAAGTCGAGGCTGCGGCCGCCATTTGCCGAAAAGGCGTCACGCCCGTTGAATTCCGACCGTACGAAGCCGAGGCCGCGCACGAGGTTGCCGCGACCTTCGGGTGAGGGGAAGTCGGGGCTGGCGCCGCCGGTGGGGAAGCGCGAGATGGTGACGCCGGGAATACGGCCGATCGCTTCGGCGACCGACAGATCGGGCAGGGTCGCGATGTCCGATGCGGTGATCGAATCGACGAAGGTCGACGACTTGCGCTTGATTTCCTTGGCCGATTCCAGCGCGGCCCGAATACCGGTGACCACGATTTCGGTGTCGGTGGTCGTCTGCGGCCCCTGCGAGGTGACGGCCGGTTCGCCTTCCGGATCGGTCGCGGCGGTCTGTGCCGCGGCGATCGATGGCGTCAGTGCCAAGGTCAGCGCCGACGTCGCCATCAGCAGGCACTTGGCCGAGCCGGAGCGCAAGCGGAATCCCTGTGTTCTCATCGCAATATCCCCTCCCTGAAGCGGTCCGTTGTTCCGGCCGTCCTGGTTTCCCCTGTGTCCGGTCCCTTTCGGTCGAATATCGTGGCGTGACACGACGTCGACCGACAGGATCGGCTACGATTCACCGCATAACTGATCCAATTTAGTCGGACAAGATAGCGGTAACATTTTTCATGACTACGTTGACAATTTCGTACGAAACCGCCCTTTCATAAGGGAGGAACATTGATCTCAACTGTGACTATTGTTGCGATGCGGCAAATTATTCCGGTTGTAATTGAAATCGACATGTATTGTTAAAGGGACGGCTGGGGGTCGAGTGATGCGGGTGGAGGCATTTGTCGGGGTTGATGCCATATGACCAGCGACCGGATCGCTTCGGTCTGCATCGTCGGTGGCGGCACGGCGGGGTGGATGACCGCCGCTGCGCTTGCGAACAGGTTGGCAGGTCTGAACGTCGCGGTTCGGCTGATCGAATCGGAGGAGATCGGCACGGTCGGCGTCGGTGAAGCCACGCTGCCGCATATCCGGGCGTTCAATACGACGCTGGGCATCGCCGAACCGGAACTGATGCGCGCGACCGAAGCGACCTACAAGCTAGGTATCGAGTTCCGCGACTGGGGCCGAATCGGCGACCGCTATATCCATCCGTTCGGCAATTACGGGCCGAGCGACGACGCCATCCCCTTCTATCACCAATGGCTGCGGCTGCGTGGCCTGGGAGATGCCGGTCGGCTGGACGATTATTCGTATCCGATCGTCGCCGCCGAACAGAACCGCTTCCGTCATCCTGCCAGCGTGCCCGGACGGGTCGAATCGAGCTTCGGCTATGCCTATCAGTTCGACGCCGCGCTCTACGCCAGGTTCCTGCGCCACTATGCCGAAGCGCGGGGTGTCGAGCGGATCGAGGGGAAGGTGGTGGATGTCGCACTGGATGGCGAGAGCGGCTTCGTCCGCACCGTCACGCTGGCCGATGGGCGCGTGACCGGTGGTGAGCTGTTCATCGATTGTTCGGGGTTTCGCGGCCTGTTGATCGAGGGCGCGTTGCAGTCGGGCTATGACGACTGGAGCCGGTGGCTGCCGTGCAACCGTGCCGTGGCGGTGCCGACCGAGAGCCGTGGGCCGCTCGGCCCCTATACGCGGGCGACGGCGCGGACGGCGGGGTGGCAATGGCGCATCCCGTTGCAGCACCGGGTCGGCAACGGCCATGTCTATTGCAGCGACTTCATCTCGGACGACGATGCGCAGCAGCAGCTGGTCGATAATCTCGACGCGCCGATGCAGGCGGAGCCACGCCGGTTGCGTTTCACGACGGGGCGGCGGCGCGATTTCTGGAAACGCAACGTCGTGGCGATCGGACTGGCCGGCGGGTTCCTCGAACCGCTCGAATCGACGTCCATCCATCTGATCCAGGACGGGATCACCGAGTTGCTGGCGCTGTTCCCCGATCAGGGATTCGCGGCGGAGGATGTCGACGAATATAACCGGCGGATGGCGCTGCATTACGAACGGGTCCGCGACTTCCTGCTGCTGCACTATGTCGCGACGCAGCGTGACGACAGCCCGATGTGGCGCCATTTCCGCGCGCTGGCCCTGCCCGACAGTCTGCAGCACAAGATCGATCTGTGGCGGACGCGGGGCTATATCGTACCCTATCAGTTCGGACTGTTCCTGCCGCCCAGCTGGGTCGCGGTGATGGTGGGGCAGGGGCTGGTGCCCGATGCCCATGACCCGCGGGTCGCAGGAATCGACGCCGGCGCGCTGGCGAAGCGGGCGGCGGCGCTCAGGGCGGAGGTCGCGGACGCGGTACGCGCGACCCCGGATCATGCCGACTATATCCGGCGATCGCCCGCCGCCGCCGGGTTGGCCGCGTAATGGCTGACATGGACGCTGGTGCGTCGATTGGGCGGGTGCTGGTCTGTGGCGATGGGTTGGCGGCGCGGATGACGCTGGCGGCGCTGGCGCGGCAATTGCCGGCTTCGACCGCGATCGCATGGGTACGCGCCGGCGAGCAGGAGGCGAACGACCTGTTCTATGGCAACGTCACCGGGCCGTCGGCCTATGCCTTCAACCTGTCGGCGGGGGTGGATGAGCGGCAGGTGATGCTCGACAGCGCGACGGCCTTTTCCTGGGGCACGCGCTATGCCGGCTGGGGCGCGGGGCAGGCGTGGATGCAGTCGTTCGCGCTGCCCTTTCCGGTCGTCGATGGCGTGCAGTTCCACCAATATCTGGGGTTGGCCGGCGCGGGAGGGATCGATCCGTTCGTCGCCGGATTGCAGGCGGCGCGGCGGGGCGTGTTCGTGCATCCGCCGCGCGCCGCCGCCGACGGTACGCCGCACCCGCTGTCGCGCGCCGAATATGGCTATCAGTTCGATCCGGCGGACTATGCGCGATTGTTCGCGGTAGCGGACCGGGTAGAGCGGGTCACCGGTCGCTTGGCCGTGGTCGAGGTGACGGACGGCCGGATCGCGGGCGTGGCCATGGACGACGGGCGCGTCGTGACCGCCGACCTCTATCTCGACGTATCGGGGCCGGATGCGCGGCTGCTGTCCGCGGTGGCCGACGACGCCCCGGCCGGACGCCGGATCGCGATCGCGACAAGCGACCTGCCATCCGATGATCAGGCACCGCTCAGGACGGTGCGCGCCACGGACCGGGGATGGGAAAGCGATACCCCGCTGAAAGGACGCACCCGGCGGACGGTCGTCGGCGCAGCCGGCGATGTGGCGGGGGCGGAGGCGATCGTCGGACGACGCCGCCATGGGTGGATCGGCAACTGCGTGGCACTGGGGCAGGCGGCGGCTGTGATCGAACCGCTGACGCCCGCGCCGATGCTGCTGCTGGAGCGGGATATCGAGCGGTTGCTGACGCTGATCCCGGTATCGGCGGCGAAGGTTGTCGAGGCGGCGGAATATAATCGCCGCTTCGTCGAGGATTACGACCATGCCGCGCTGTTCCAGCAGGCGTTCTTTGTTGCGGACGGACTGCCGGATGGTGCCTATTGGCAGGCGGCACGCGGCGAACCCGTTGCCGAGAAGCTGGCGCGCAAGCTGACCATGTTCGAACGGCGTGGGGTGCTGGTCGCCTATGATCTCGAACCCTTTCATCCGGAGGACTGGTTGATCCTGCAGATGGGCATGGGCCGTCGTCCGGCACGGCACGACCCGCTGGCGGCCCGTGCGGACAAGGCGCAGGTCGCGGCGTTCCTGTCCAACATGGCGCGGGAGATCGAACAGGGGGTGGCGACGCTGCCCCCGGCGCGCGTCTATCGCACGCAGCTGGAGCAATATCTGCGAAAGGCCGCATCGTGAGCGCGCCGCTGCTCCGCCGGATCGTGATCGTCGGCGGCGGGTCGGCGGGATGGATGACCGCTGCCGCACTGTCGAGCCTGCTGGACCCGAAGGACGTCGCGATAACGCTGGTCGAATCGGATGCGATCGGCACGATCGGCGTAGGTGAGGCGACGATCCCCGACATCCTGGCCTTCAACCAGATGCTTGGCGTGAACGAGGCCGAGTTCATGGCCGCGACGCAGGCGACGTTCAAGCTGGGGATCGAGTTCGTCGACTGGGGCGCGATGGGCGACCGCTATATCCATCCGTTCGGCCAGCATGGCGTCGACATGCAGGGGATCGATTTCCATCAATATTGGCTGCGCGCGCGCGAGGACGGCGCAACCGATCCCATCGAGGCATACAGCCTGTGCGCGGTGGCGGCACAGGCCGGGCGGTTCGCGTTGCCCGATCCCAATCCACGGTCGGTTCTGTCGCAGATCCGCTATGCCTATCATTTCGACGCGACGCTCTATGCCGCCTTCCTGCGGCGTTATGCCGAGGCGCGCGGCGTCGTGCGGTTCGAGGGGATCGTGGGGCAGGTTCGGCAGGATGCGCGCGGCGACATTGCCGGGCTGACGCTGAACGCCGGGCAGACGGTCGATGGCGATTTCTTCTTCGACTGTACCGGGTTCCGTGCGCTGTTGAGCGGCGACACGCTCGGCGCCGGGTTCGTCGACTGGAGCCAGTGGCTGCCCTGCGATACCGCGCTGGCGGTGCCGAGCGGCCATGCCGCGCCGCCGGCGCCCTATACCCGGTCGACCGCGCGCGACGCCGGGTGGCAATGGCGCATCCCGACGCAGCGCCGGGTCGGCAACGGCCATATCTTTGCGAGCTCCTTCCAGTCGGAAGAGGCGGCGCGCGACGTGCTGCTCGCCAATCTCGACGCGCCGCCGCTCGCCGATCCGCGCCGCATCGCGTTCAAGGCTGGATGCCGCGAGGCGTTCTGGCAGGGCAACTGCATCGCGATCGGGCTGGCGGCCGGGTTCCTTGAACCGCTGGAATCGACGTCGATCTATCTCATCCAAGAGGGGATCAGCCGCTTCATCTCGCTGTTCCCGCGCGGCGACATTCCCGACATCCTGCGTACCGAATATAATCGCCATATGCGGACCGAGTTCGAGCAGGTGCGCGACTTCATCATTCTGCATTATGCGGCGACGACCCGCGACGACACGCCGTTCTGGAACTATTGCCGGACCATGACCCTGCCCGATACGCTGCTGCACAAGATCGCGTTGTTCCGCGAAACCGGGCGCGTGTTCCGCTATAATGACGAACTGTTCGCTCGGCCGAGCTGGGTCGCGGTGATGCTGGGGCAGGGGATCGTGCCCGTCGCGTCCGACCCGATCGTCGCCAACCTGCCGCGCAACGATGTCGCGCACAGCCTGGCGTCGATGCGGAGCGCCATGGCGGCAGCGGTGCAGCGGATGCCGACCCATGCCGAGTTCCTGTCACGCTATTGCCCGGCGGCGGCGGCATGAAGGACGGCAATATCCGCAGCATCACCATCGTCGGCGGCGGCACCGCCGGGTGGATGGCGGCCGCTGCCTTCTCGCGCATCCTGTCGGGCAGCGGCATCGCGATCCGCGTGGTCGAATCCGAAGCGATCGGAACGGTCGGCGTGGGCGAGGCGACGATCCCGCATATCCAGTATTTCAACCGTCTGCTGGGCATCGACGAGGACGAGTTCGTCCGACGGACCTGCGCCACCTTCAAGCTCGGCATCGAGTTCGTCGACTGGGGTCGGATTGGCGAACGCTATATCCACCCGTTCGGCAGCTATGGGCAGGAGATGGAGGGCCTGCACTTCCATCATTTCTGGTACCGGCAGGCACAGATGGGCGGGGCGTTGCCGCTCGACCGCTACAGCATCGGCGTCGGCGCGGCGCGGGCGGGCAAGTTCCAGCGTCCCGACCATAGCCGGCCGGGATCGCCGCTGGGCGGCATCTCCTACGCGTTCCAGTTCGATGCCGCGCTCTATGCCCGGTTCCTGCGCGAACGGGCCGAGGCGGCGGGTGTGGAGCGGATTGAGGGACGGATCGTCGATGTCGCGCTGAACGGCGCGAACGGCCATGTCGATCATGTGATGCTGGACGATGGCCGCAGCGTGGGCGGCGATCTGTTCATCGACTGCTCGGGCTTTCGCGGGCTGCTGATCGAAGGGGCGCTGAAGGCCGGCTATGACGACTGGCGCGCATGGTTGCCATGCGACCGCGCGGTGGCGCGGCCGTGCGTGCGGGTGGCCGATCCGACGCCCTACACCCGCGCGACAGCGACCAGCGTCGGGTGGCGCTGGCGCATCCCGCTCCAGTCGCGCACCGGCAACGGTCATGTCTATTGTTCGGACCACGTCGATGACGAAACCGCGCTGGCGATGCTCGACGCGGGGCTGGACGGCGCGCCGCTGGCCGGGCCGAATTTCCTGCGCTTCACTGCGGGCGTGCGGCGCAAGGCGTGGGACCGCAACGTCGTCGCGCTGGGGCTGGCGTCGGGATTCCTCGAACCACTCGAGTCGACCTCGATCCACCTGATCCAGTCAGGGATTGCCCGGCTGCTGACCAACTTTCCCGACCGCTCGTTCAACCAGCCCGACATCGATTATTACAACCGGCGGACGCGCGCGGAATATGAACAGATCCGCGACTTCCTGATCCTGCATTACAAGGCGACCGCGCGCGACGACAGCCCGTTCTGGCGCCGGTGCCGCGACATGGTGATCCCCGAATCGCTGGCGGAGCGGATCGCGATCTTTCGCGAGAATGCACGGCTGTACCGCCACGATAACGAACTGTTCAGCGAGACGAGCTGGCTGGCGGTGCTGCATGGGCAGAACATTGCGCCCAAGCGCCACCATCCCATCGCCGACCTGCTGAGCGATGCCGAACTGGACGACCGCATGACCCGGATCGCGGCGGCGATGGATTCGGGGGTGCGGGCGATGCCGGACCATATGGCGTTCATCGATCGCCACTGCCGCAGCATGGATCAGTGAACGTTATCAACGTCAGGTACGTGCCGCTGGCCATCGAATACCGTAAAAGCTGTGGAACCGGTTACATTGGCCTTTACAGCGCTGTCATATCTACTTAGCCTCCGCGTCAATTAAGCAGACAAAACCGCGGAGGGGATGGTGCATGGCCATAGCGGAGGGTGTTGGACGTCGCAGTCGCGCGTCGGTCGATGGCGGGATGACCGTCCGGCTGAGCGCATTGATGTTCATGCAGTTTTTCATCTGGGGGGCGTGGCAGGTCACGCTCGGTCTGGTGATGCAGACGGTCGGTATCGGCAACCTGATCGGTGACGCGTTCTCGATGGGGCCGATCGCGTCGATCGTCGGATCGCTGCTGCTGGGCATGGTCGCCACGCGCTATGTCGCGCCCAAGATGCTGATGGTGATCCTGCATCTGGTCGGTGGCGTGCTGCTGTTCCTGATGCCCTCGCTCATCACGCCCGAACGCGGCGGCACGTTCGTCTGGCTGCTGCTCGGCTATATGATCCTCTACATGCCGACCGTCGGCCTCGCGAACACGATCGCGCTGAAGAGCTTTGGCGAGCGGACGGATAATTTCCCGTTTGTGCGCGCGTTCGGTACGATCGGCTGGATCGCGTCGGGCCTCATCATCGGGTGGGCCGGACTGTCGGCCAGCCCGCAGATCTTTACCGTCGCGGCGGTCGTGTCGGTGGCGCTCGGCCTGTACAGCATCACCCTGCCGACGGTCGAAGCGGACAAGCCGCAGGGCGGCAGCGTGCTACGCCAGGTGTTCTGCGTCGAGGCGTTCGGCCTGATGAAGCAGAAGTCGTTCCTGATCTTCATCCTGTGCGCCACCCTGATCTCGGTGCCGCTGGCGATGTATTATGCCTATGCCTCGCCCTATGTTGGGGCGGCGGGGATCGAGAATGTCGGCGGTACGCTCGCCATCGGGCAGATGTCCGAACTGGTCTTCATGTTCTCGATGCCGTGGCTGTATCGCCGCTTCGGGGTGAAGCCGCTGCTGCTGGTCGGCATGGCCGCATGGGCGCTGCGCTATGCGCTGTTCGCGATCGGAGACGGCGGGTCGGGCCTCTGGGCGGTGTATCTGGGCGTCGCCCTGCATGGCGTGTGCTACGATTTCTTCTTCGTCGCCGGCGCCATCTACACCGGCATCATCGCCGCGCCGAAGGGCGTGAATGCGCAGGCGCAGGGGATGCTGACGCTGTTCACCTATGGCGTCGGGATGTTGCTCGGATCGCAGATCGGCGCCCTGCTCTATGCGCAGCTGCCGGCCACCCCGACCATCGCCGACTGGCAGGGCATGTGGGTCTATCCCGCCGTCGCCGCCGCCGCGATCGCGCTGCTGTTTCAACTGACCTTCCGTGACGACCGCAAGGAGACGCTGGCATGACGGGAATGAAGGGACCGGGCATCTTCCTCGCCCAGTTCATGGGCAACGAAGCCCCGTTCGACAGCCTTGAGAACATGGCCGAATGGGCCGCCGGGCTTGGCTATGTCGGGGTGCAGATTCCGTGCGACAGCCGGCTGATCGACCTGAAGACCGCATCGGAAAGCCAGGATTATTGCGACGAGCTGACCGGCAAGCTGGCCGAGCACGGCATCGAGGTGACCGAGCTGTCGACCCATTTGCAGGGGCAGCTGGTGGCGGTCCATCCCGCCTATGACACGCTGTTC
Organism: uncultured Sphingomonas sp.; assembly: GCF_913776855.1. GTDB lineage: Bacteria > Pseudomonadota > Alphaproteobacteria > Sphingomonadales > Sphingomonadaceae > Sphingomonas. The sequence goes on from NZ_CAJYQD010000001.1 coordinate 21,270, forward strand.
GACGGCTTTGCGCCGGCGCAAGTCCATGGCAAGCCTGCCGAGCGGCAAATCTGGGCGGTCGATCAGGTCAAGATGGCGGCAAAGGCCAGCGCGAAGCTGGGCCTGAAGGCGCACGCGACCTTTTCCGGCGCGCTTGCCTGGCCCTATGTCTATCCATGGCCGCAGCGTCCGGCGGGACTGGTCGAGGAAGCGTTCGCCGAACTGGCGCGGCGCTGGACCCCGATCCTCGACGTGTTCGAGGAGAATGGCGTGCATTGCGCGTTCGAGGTCCATGCTGGCGAGGACCTGCACGACGGCGCCACCTGGGAGCGCTTTCTCGAGGCGGTTAAGGGCCATAATGCCGCGCGGCTGCTGTTCGACCCGTCGCATTATGTGCTGCAACAGCTCGACTATCTCGACTTCATCGACCGCTATCACGACCGCATCTCGTGCTTCCATGTGAAGGATGCGGAGTTCAATCCGACCGGCCGGTCGGGCGTCTATGGCGGGTACCAGAACTGGGTCGATCGCGCCGGGCGCTTCCGCTCGCTGGGCGATGGGCAGGTCGATTTCTCGGGCGTGTTCAGCCGCATGGCGCAATATGGCTATGACGGCTGGGCGGTGCTGGAATGGGAATGCGCGCTGAAGAATTCGGCGGACGGCGCGGTCGAAGGGGCGCCGTTCATCGAGGCGCACATGATTCGCCTGACCGAGCATCCGTTCGATGATTTCGCCGCGAGCGGTGTCGATCGCGCCGCGATCCGCACGCTGATGGGACTGTCGCCGGAATGAGCGCGAAGCGACCCCTGAAGCTCGGCATGGCCGGTGGTGGCGAAGGTGCGTTCATCGGCGCGATCCACCGTCATGCGGCGGCGATGGACGGTGACTGGCAACTGGTCGCGGGTACGTTCAGCAGCGATGCCGGCCGCAACGCGCGCAGCGGCGATGCGCTCAATCTCGATCCCGCACGGGTCTATGGCGACATACACGCGCTGATCGCGGGCGAACTGGCCCTGCCGGCGGGCCAGCGGATCGACGCGCTGGCGATCGTGACGCCCAACCACCTGCACGCACCGATGGCGATCGCCGCGCTGGAAGCCGGGATCAACGTCTTCTGCGAAAAGCCGATGGCGATGAGCAGCGACGAAGCGCGTGCCATCGCCGCCGCCGCACGGGCGAGCGGCGCGAAATTCGCGCTGGCCTTCACCTATAGCGGCTATCCGCTGGTCGAGGAGGCACGTGCGCGGGTCGCGCGCGGCGATCTGGGCAAGATCCGAGTCGTGCAGGTCGAATATCTTCAGGGCTGGCTGAGCCTGCCGATTGATGGCGATGGCAACAAGCAGGCTGAATGGCGGACCGATCCGGCCAAGGCGGGGCTGGGTGGGTGCCTGGGCGACATCGGCACCCATGCCTTCCACCTTGCCGAGCATGTCGCGGGCGTCCGGGTCGACACGCTGTCGGCCGATCTGACGGCGCATGTCCCCGGCCGGCGGCTGGACGATGACGTCAGCGCGCTGCTGCGCTTCGATGGCGGGGCGCGGGGCACGCTGAAGGCCAGCCAGGTCGCGGCGGGCGAGGAGAACGGCCTGAAGCTGCGCGTGTCGGGGGAACGCGGCACGCTCGAATGGGCGCAGATGGAGCCGAACACGCTGACGTTGCGCTGGCTCGACCGGCCGATCGAGGTCGTGCGTGCCGGGGGGCCGGGGCTGGGGGCGTCGACGCAGGCGCTGCTGCGTACACCTTCGGGTCATCCGGAGGGCTATATCGAGGCATTTGCCAATCTGTATCAAGGCTTTGCCGCACAGATTCGGGGTGACGACACGCGGTTCGTGCCGGGGCTGACCGACGGCCTGCGCACCATGGCCTTTATCGAGGCGATGATCGCGAACGCCGCGTCCGACGCCAAATGGACCCATGTATCGGGAGAGAGTCGATGAAATATCTGATGGGAATTGCCATCGCCGGGGCCGGCGCGACCGTCGCGCTGCTCGCCACCGTCACGCCGACGACCGCGCAGACGCCGGCACCGGCCGCGTTCAACGCGTGCAAGGCATGTCATACGGTCAACAAGGGCGGGCGCAACGGCATCGGCCCGAACCTGAACGGCGTGGTCGGCCGGCCCGCCGCATCGGTCGCGGGCTTCAACTATTCGCCGGCGTTGAAGGCGTCGAAGCTGCGCTGGGACGCGAAGACGCTGGATGAATATCTGACGGCCCCGACCAAGAAGGTGCCGGGCACGCGGATGCCGATCGCGACGCCCGACGCGGCGAAGCGCGCGGCGATCATCGCCTATCTGACGTCTGCCAAATGAACGGCGTGTCGCGACGCACGGTGATGGCGGGCGGCGCGGCGGCGACGCTGGCGGTCGGCGTCGGCGCGGCACAACGACCGCCGTCGAACGCGGCGCGCTTCTCGCTCAAGTTCGCGCCGCACGAGGGCAGCTTCGCCAGCAGGGGCGGGCGGATCGAACAGATCGCCTATGCCGCCGATCAGGGCTTTACCGCGTGGGAGGATAACGAGGCGGGCCTGCGCAGCGTTGCCGAGCAGACCGCGATGGCCAAGGCGCTGCAGCAGCGCGGCATGACGATGGGGGTATTCGTCGCCTCCATGCCGAAATGGGCGCAGTCGCGACCGATCCTGGGCGCGACCGATGGTGCGGAGCGCGAGGCGTTCCTCAACGACATCCGCGCCTCGATCGACGTCGCCAAGCGGCTGTCGGCAACGCGAATGACGGTGGTGACCGGCTTCCTCGATCCGCGCGTGCCGCTGGACATCCAGACCGCGCGGGTGATCGACGTGATGCGCCGCGCGGGCGAAATCGTCGCGCCGCACGGCATCGCGATGGTCATGGAGCCGCTCAATACGCGCACCAACCATCCCGGCGTCTATATGCAGACCGTCGCGCAGGGCTATGCCGTCGCGCGCGGTGCAAACAGTCCGGGCGTAAAGGTGCTGGCCGATCTGTATCACGAACAGATTCAGTCGGGAAATTTGATCCCGACGCTCGACGCGTGCTGGGACGAGATCGGCTATATCCAGTTCGGCGACACTCCGGGCCGCAACGAGCCGGGCACGGGCGAGATCAACTATGCGACGATCGTCCGCTGGCTGCGCGACAAGCGTTATGCCGGGGTGATCGGCATGGAACACGGCAATTCTATCAAAGGTCGCGCGGGCGAGGAGGCGCTGGTCGCCGCCTATCGCCGGATCGATCAGGCTTAACAGGGGGAGGGACGGATGACGCTCCGCACGATGGTTGCGCTTGGCGCGACATTGATAACGCTCTCAACGTCCGGCATCGCGCAGGACAAGCCGGGGTTCAAGGATACGCCGATGCTGCCCGGCGGGCAGTGGCGGGTACATGACGCCGACCGGCCTGCGCCGGTGGTGGTAACCCCTGCGAAACAGGTGGGCGGTGCGCCGTCCGATGCAGTGGTGCTGTTCGATGGGCGCTCGCTCGACGCGTGGACGCCGCAGCGCATGGCGTGGCCGATCAAGGACGGCGCGATGACGGTGCCGGCCCGCGCCACCGCCGGGGGTGAGAACGCGCTGGTGACGAAGCAGAGCTTCGGCGACGTGCAGCTCCATCTGGAGTTTCGCAGCCCTAACCCGCCGACCAAATCGTCGCAGGATCGCGGCAATAGCGGCATATGGTTCATGCAGCGCTATGAGGTGCAGATCCTCGATGGCTATCGCAACCCGACCTATGCCGATGGCACGGTCGGGGCGGTGTACGGCTTCAAGCCGCCACTCGCGAACGCGTCGCGTGCGCCCGGCGAGTGGCAGAGCTACGACATCGTCTTCGAACGGCCGCGTTTCGGCGCCGACGGGTCGCTGGTGCGTCCGGCCTATGTCACCGCGTTCCTGAACGGGGTGCTGGTGCAGAATCATCAGGCGATGCTGGGCACGACCGTATGGCGGCAGGTCGCGAAATATACGGCGCATGGCGACGCCGCGCCGATCCAGTTGCAGGACCATGATTCGCCGGTGTCGTTCCGCAACATCTGGGTCCGTCCCTTGCCCGAAGCCGCGATCGCGCAGGATCTGAAGGAGAATATGAAATGATCGATCGCAGGACGGCGCTGGCCGGCGTCGCGGCGATGTTCGGTACCGCGCTCTATGCCCCGCTCGCACGCGCGGCGGGGGCGAGCGGGCCGGTCACGACGCCGGTGCCCGCCATCAGCGAAGGGCCGCCGAGCGCGGCGGTATTCACCGGCGCACAGCGTGCGGCGATGACGGCGCTCACCGAACGCATATTGCCGACCACCGACACGCCGGGCGCGATCGCCGCCGGGGTACCGCAATATATCGAAAAGCTGCTGGCAGACTGGTCCTATCCCGCCGAACGCGTGCCGATCATCGCCGGGCTGGACGCGATCGAGGCGAAGTCGATGGCCGACTATCGCGTATCGACCGCCAAGGCGACGCCGGCGCAGCAGGACGCGCTCCTGACGCTGGCGATGAACGGGCAGATCACGGGGGGCAAGACCTTCTTCGAAGCGTTCCGCCAGCTGGTCATCGCCGGTTATTATACGTCGGAAATCGGCATGACGCAGGAACGCGAATATCTGCCGGTGCCCGGCGAATATGACGGCGCCTTTCCCTATTCCAAGGTCAACAAGGTCTATAGCGCATGATGATCGATCGCAGGAACCTCCTGATCGGGGCGGGCGGCGTTGCCGCGCTCGCCGCCACCCGTACCGCCTCGGCCGCACAGATCGGCGCGGTGGGCATCCAGCTCTATACTGTGCGCGACCTGTTCCAGAAGGACCCGGTCGCCACGCTGACCTCGATCGCGAAGATCGGCTATCGCGAGGTCGAATATGGCGGTGGCGGTTATGACTCGATGGACCACAAGATGCTTCGCCGGACGATGGACCGGCTGAAGCTGAAGTCGCCGTCGGTCCATATCGGCTATGACGCGCTGCTGGGGTCGTTCGATAAGCAGGTCGCGATGGCAAAGACGCTGGGCGCCGACACGGTGATCCTGCCGTACATGACCGATCAGTATCGCAACGAAGCCGGTTGGACGCAGGCGCTGCCCAACATCAACCGCTTCGCCCGCGACCTGCGCCAGGCGGGCTTGGGCTTTGCCTATCACAATCACGATTTCGAATTCACGGTGAAGCCGGGCGGGATCAGCCTGTACGAACGGCTGTTGAAGGAAACCGACCCGTCGCTGGTGAAGGTCGAACTCGATCTCTACTGGGTCGGCCATGCCGGCGAGGATGTCGGCGGCTGGATCGACCGGCTCGGCCCGCGCCTTTATGCCTATCACGTCAAGGACATGCGCGCCGATGGCAGCATGTGTGCGGTGGGCGCCGGCAAGACCGATTTCGCCGCGCTGTTCCGCCGCCCCGGCAGCAAGGGCGTGCGCCATTTCTATGTCGAGAACGACCAGGCGCCCGCGCCCTATCTGCCCGATATCACGACCAGCTACCGGACGCTCCGCGCCCTGCGCTACTGAATAGAATCAAGACCCTGGGAGGGGGAATATGGCTGTCACCAACAGGTTCGACGCGATCGTCATCGGGTCCGGCGTCAGCGGCGGGTTCGCCGCGAAGGAACTGACCGAAAAGGGCCTGCGCGTTCTGATGCTCGACCGTGGCCGCATGGTCGAACATATCGAAGGCTATCCCTATGACGGGAAACCCGCATATGAAGTGCCGGCGCGCAACATGATGCCCAAGCCGCTGATGGACAGCGACTATTTTATCGCCAAGAACGGCTATGTCGCACCCAGCAGCCGGCAATTCTACAATGACGACCGGCTGAACCCCTATGCCTATGACGAGGGCGAGAAGTTCTACTGGATCCGCCCCGGCGCGGTCGGCGGCAAGTCGCTGATCTGGGGTCGCTGGTCGTTCCGCTGGAGCGCGGACGACTTCGCGGCGAACAAGCGCGAGGGGATCGATGGTGCCTGGCCGATCGGCTATGATGACGTTGCGCCATGGTACAGCTATGTCGAGAAATATATCGGCGTATCGGGTTCGCGCGAGAACCTGCCGTACCTGCCCGACAGCGAATTCCAGCCGCCGATGCCGATGAACGTCGCGGAGAAGTGGCTGAAGACGCGACTGGAGACGCAGTTTCCGGGCCGCAAGCTGATTCATACCCGCCTGTCGAACATGACGGAAGACAAGCCGGATCAGAACCGCAGCAAGTGCCAGTTCCGCAACCAGTGCGGCAATGGCTGTTCGTTCGGGGCCTATTTCTCGACACAGGCAGTGACGCTGCCCGCCGCGCGCGCGACCGGGCGGTTGACGCTGCAATCCGATGCGGTGGTCACCAACCTCGAATATGATGCGAGCGCCAAGAAGGTGACCGGGGTCCGCTTCATCGATGCGAAGACCGGGCAGGCACAGGTGGTGCAGGCCGGTATGGTGTTCCTGTGCGCGTCCGCGATGGCGTCAACGCAGATCCTGATGAATTCGCGGATGGCAGGCGGTGGCCGCAGCCATTTCGACAGCAGCGGGACGCTCGGCCGCTATGTCATGGATCATATCTTCCGCGTCGGGGCGGAGGGTGAGATTCCGGGCATGACCGACCTTATCGAATTGGGACGGCGGCCGGGCGGGGTCTATGTCCCCCGTTTCCGCAACCTGAATGGCGAAGAGGGCGTCGGCTTCCGCCGCGGCTATGGCTATCAGGGCAGCGCGCGGCGCGATCCGGCCGCACCGGTCGGCTTCGGCAAGGACATGAAGCACGGGATGCGCCAGTACGGGCCGTGGAAGTTCGGCATGGGCGCGTTCGGCGAATGCCTGCCCTATGCCGACAACCACGTGTCGCTGCACGCCAACAAGGTTGACCGGTTCGGTGTGCCGTTGATGCGGTTCGACGTCACCTTCCGCGACAACGAGTTGAAGATGATGGCCGATGCCCGGATCGAGGGCGAGAAGATGCTGAAGGCCGCCGGGCTGATGAACGTCCGCAGCTACGAAGGGGCGCATGTCCCCGGCGATGCGATCCACGAAATGGGCGGCGCGCGCATGGGGGCGGACCCGCGCAAGTCGGTGCTGAACCAGTGGAGCCAGGCGCATGACGCGTCGAACCTGTACGTCACCGATGGCGCGCAGATGGCGTCGGTATCGTGCGTCAATCCGTCGCTGACCTTCATGGCACTGACCGCGCGTGCGGCGGACCATGCGGTGCGGACGAAGGCCTGGGCCTGACGGTGTTCGGGTGACATGGGCAGGCGCGGTGCTGCGCTCTCCCGTGTCACCTACGGGTCCACCGTACCCCCGCGCAGGCGGGGGCCCAGGGTTACATACGCAACTGCTTGCCCTACTTGGCCCTGGCCCCCCGCCTGCGCGGGGGTGCGGTGGAGGCGCTTCGAAGGTCGGTTGCCTTGACGATCAGGCTGCGTCGTTCGTCACCGCGACGCGGCCATCGGGCCGCAGTCCGAGCAGGACCAGCAGTGCCCCTGCCACACCCTCGCTATCGTGCGCTTGCACCGTTCGCGCATCGCCGTCACGCGCCTCGAAGCCGTTGTTCGTGCCCAGATTGTCGAACGGCGTCAGCGTAAACGCCTCGCCGATCCGGTCGAGATCGACCCGCCGGGCATCGCGCATGAACGTCTTGAAGTTCTTGACCGCTGCCGCATCCTGAAACGGGATGAACTGGCGCTTCCATTGCTCGGGCGTCGGATCGGCCACGCCTTCGCGCGACGCTGCCAGCGCCTCGCCGATCGCCTGCGCGATCACCGCCTTCTTTGCCGACTTGCCGAACCATTTCGGATCGGTGGCGATGGTGTCGCCCGATGCGGTACGCGATACGGCGGCGAGGATGATCCGGCCGTTGGTGAAATAGGCGACTGCCGATTGCTGCATCGCGCCGCTTTGCCCCCGAACGCCGACGGGAACAAGCTGTCGTCAGAAGCTTGGCAGGTTCGGATCGCCGTCGGGCAGCGGCTTGTGAATCCCGCATTCGACCTTGTCCCAACCGGCCCAGCGCCCCGAACGGGGGTCTTCACCCGGCTTCACGCGATTGGTGCAGGGAGCGCAGCCGATCGACGGGAACCCCTGTTCGACCAGCGGGTGGCGCGGCAAATCATGTTCGGCGAAATAGGCGTCGATGTCCGCCGGGGTCCAGGTGATGAGCGGATTGACCTTCAACCGGCCGACCGCGTCCGACGTATCGAGTTCGAAGCGGGGCAGGGTAGTGCGGGTCGCCGACTGGAACGCCTTGCGCCCGGTAAAGCTGGCGTCGAAGCCGATCAGCCCGCGCGCGAGGGGTTCGACCTTGCGCAGGTCGCAGCAGCCATCGGGGTCGTAGGACCAGCGCAGGCCGGTCGCATCCTTCGCCGCCAGCAGATCGGCGTCGGGCGTCAGGTTGCGGAAATCGGTCAGGCCGAGCCTGTGAACAAGCAGGTCGCGATAGGCCAGCGTTTCGGGAAAGTGCTTGCCCGTTTCGAGGAACAGCACCGGCACCGATCGATCGACCGAGGCGATCAGATGGAGCAGCACCGCCGATTCCGCGCCGAACGACGACACGGCGGCGATGCGGCCGAGCAGCCCTTCGCGAAGCGCCGTGGCCAGCATCTCCTGCGTCGACACGCCGTCGAAGCGGGCGTTCAGCGCCTCGGCATCGGCGACGGTGAAGCGCGGGGCGGCGGCGATCCGGTCGCGGATGCGCAGGTCTGGGTCGGCCTCAGCCATGGCGCAGTTTCCACACCGGGACGTGCCCGTCGGCGGCCGATTGATAGACGTGATCGTAGCGGTCGAGCGCGCGGGTCAGCGCGGCGGAATCGACCGGCGCAGCGGGTGCGAAGCTGTCGAAGCCGCAGCGGCGCATGAGCGGAATCTGGTCCACCAGCACGTCGCCCTCGGCGCGCAATTCGCCGGTATATCCCGCTTCGCGCAGGATGCTTGCCGATGAATAGCCGCGGCCGTCGCGGAACTTGGGAAAGCTGACCTCGACCAGTGCCAGCCGGTCGATATGCGGGAGCAGCAGCCGGGCATCGTCGCCCGCTTCGATCCGCACGGCGGTCGCGTTCGACTGACCAAGGAACGCGTCGAGCGTCACGGCGGGTTCGTCATGCGCGGCATCGTCGCGCAGGCGCAGGGCCTCAACCATAAATGGCCTCCTTGAACGGTTCCATGCCGATCCGGCGATAGGTGTCGACGAAGCGTTCACCCTCGGTCCGCTCGGCGAGATAGCGGTCGGTCACACGCTCGATCGCATCGACCACGCCGTCTTCGGAAAAGCCGGGGCCGGTGATCTTGCCGAGCGACACGTCCTGCGCGCCCGATCCGCCCAGCAGCAGCTGGAAATTCTCGGTCCCCTTCCGGTCGACGCCGAGGATGCCGATGTGGCCGGCATGATGGTGGCCGCAGGCGTTGATGCAGCCGCTGATCTTGAGCTTCAGTTCGCCGAGGTCCCGTTGGCGCTCCGGATCGGCGAAGCGGGTGGCGATCTTCTGCGCCAGCGGGATCGAGCGCGCATTGGCGAGGCTGCAGTAATCGAGGCCGGGGCAGGCGATGATGTCGGTGATGAGGTCGAGGTTCGCCTCGGCAAGCCCGATCGCGACCAGCCGGTCGTACACGGCGCGCAGGTCGGCCGAGCGGACATGCGGCAGGACGATGTTCTGCGCATGGGTTACGCGCAGCTCGGCGAAGCTGTACGCTTCGGCGAGGTCGGCCATCGCATCGATCTGGTCGGCCGACGCATCGCCGGGGATGCCGCCGGCGGGCTTCAGGCTGATCGTGACGATGGTGTAGCCGGAGCGCTTGTGCGCGTGGGTGTTCTGGTCGAGCCAGGCCGCGAAGCCGGCGTCGCTGCGATCGACCGGTGCGTCCGCCGACGTATCGGTAAAGGGGGGATCGGCGAAGAAGGCGGCGATGCGGTCGAACTCCGCCTGGGGCGGGTCGATTCCCAGCGTCTTGATATGGGCAAATTCTTCCGCGACCTCGGCGCGATATTTGTCGACGCCGATCTCGTGGATCAGGATCTTGATCCGCGCCTTGTACATGTTGTCGCGCCGGCCATAGCGATTATAGACGCGCAGGCACGCCTCCAGATAGCTCATCAGGTCCGACAGCGGCACGAAGTCGTTGACCAGCGGCGCGATCATCGGCGTGCGGCCCATCCCGCCGCCGACATAGACCTGCGCACCCGCCACGCCGTCCCGTTCGACGATGCGCAGGCCGATATCGTGGAGGCGCATCGCCGCGCGATCCTCATCCGCCGCGATCACCGCGATCTTGAACTTGCGCGGCAGGTAGCTGAATTCGGGGTGGAAGGTCGACCATTGCCGCAGCAGTTCGGCCCACGGACGCGGGTCGGTCGTCTCGTCGGCGGCGGCGCCGGCGAACTGGTCGGAGCTGATGTTGCGGATGCAGTTGCCGCTGGTCTGGATGGCATGCATCTCGACCTTGGCCAGCTTTTCCAGGATGTCGGGCGTGTCGGCCAGCTTGATCCAGTTGAACTGGAGGTTCTGTCGCGTGGTGAAATGACCATAGTCGCGGTCATAGGTGCGCGCGATATCGGCCAGCACCCGCATCTGCGTCGACGACAGCGTGCCATAGGGGATGGCGACGCGCAGCATGTACGCGTGCAGCTGGAGGTAGAGGCCGTTCATCAGCCGGAGCGGCTTGAACTGATCCTCGGTCAGATGGCCCGACAGGCGGCGCTCGACCTGATCGCGGAACTCCGCGACGCGGGCGTCGACGATCGACTGGTCGTAGGTGTCGTATTGGTACACTTAACATTCCTCCCCGGCACGGGGAGGGGGACCATGCGGAGCATGGTGGAGGGGGCTCTCCACCGGTACTGCGCGTGGGGACACCCCCCTCCACCAGCCTGCGGCTGGTCCCCCTCCCCATGCTGGGGAGGAGCTTGATCAGATCACCCACGCCCCGGCATCGGGGTCGGCGGGCTTTAGCGTCAGGTCGGTTCGCACCGTCGGGCCAAGCGCCCGGATGCGGTCCTTGATGTGTGCCGGGCGCGGGCCTTCAGGGGTCGCTACCGCGTCGATCACATAGGGCACGTTGACCCGGCGGGCGGCTTCCTCGACCAGCGCGATGCGTTCGCCGTCCGCGCCGACGTCCGCCGCGTCCTCGACATGGCGCGACCAGTCGCTGCCGGTCCACCACGTCACGTCGCCGCTGGCAAGGTCGTTTCCGGTCAGCAGCTTCATGCCAGTACCTCCGCCGCCTTGGCCCATTGACCGAGCTTGTCCTGGGCATCGGCCAGTTGCACCACTTCGCCCACGACGATCACCGCCGGGCTTTTGACATCCTCGCGCGCGACCATCGGCCCGAGATCGGCGAGCAGGGTGCGCAGCGCACGGGCATCGGCATAGGTGCCGCGCTCCAGCACCGCGACCGGCATGTCCGGGGCGACGCCATCGGCCATCAGCTTGTCGGCAATCGCTTCCGCGGTCGCGACGCCCATGTAGATCACCAGCGTCCGCCCCTGTCCGGCAAGGCCCGACCAGTCCTGTTCGCTCAAGCCCTTGCACTGCCCGGCAACGAAGCTGACCGCCGACGACCAGTCGCGGTGGGTCAGCGGCAGCATGGCGCCCGCCGCACAGCCGAGCGCGGCCGAGACACCGGGAATGACCTCTACGGTCAGGCCGGCGGCGCGCACCGCCTCCACTTCCTCTCCGCCACGGCCGAAGATGAATGGGTCACCGCCCTTCAGCCGGACGACGATCGCGCCGGTCTTCACATGCGCGACGATCAGCGCGTTGATCGATTCCTGCGGCAGGGTGTGGCGCGCGCGCTGCTTCGCGACCGAGATACGCTGGGCCGCGGCAGGGGCGATGTCGAGGACGCGCGGGTCGATCAGTCCGTCATGGACGACGACATCGGCGGTCTTCAGCGCTTCCACGGCGCGCACGGTCAGCAGTCCCGGATCGCCCGGACCTGCGCCGACGAGGATGACGCGCCCGCGCGCGGTCGGATCGAGTAACGTAGCCATGCAGGCGTAGATGCGACCGCTACCCCGTTCAGGCAACCGACGCTTGCTTGGGGGACGGGAAGGGATTGTTTAGGACGGGACGCTATTCGTTGCGCAGCCCGATGCCGATCGACGCGCGCGCCTGTTCGGCTTCGGCCGACACCACCGGATAGGCGCAGTAATCGGCGGCGTAATAGGCCGAGGGGCGGTGGTTGCCCGACAGGCCGATACCACCGAACGGCGCACCCGAAGAGGCGCCGTTGGTCGGGCGGTTCCAGTTGACGATGCCGGCGCGGATATTGGCCCAGAACCGGTCGTAGAGTTGCGGGTCGTGCGACACGAGCGAGGCGGACAGGCCGTAGCGGGTGTTGTTCGCCTCCGCGATGGCATCGTCGAAACTGTCGACGCGGAATATCTGCAGCAGCGGTCCGAACAGTTCGATATCGGCGCGTTCGCTGGTATCCGACATGTCGATGATGCCGGGCGTCAGGAACGGCCGCCCCTCGACCAGCCGCTGCATGAAGCGCAGCGGACGGCCGCCGCGCGCCGACAACGACAGGAAACTTTCGGTCAGCTGGTCGGCGGCCTCGTTGTCGATCACGGGGCCCATGAACGGGGCGGGGTCGGCATGGGGCTCGCCGATGATCAGCCGTTCGCACAGCCGGTTGATTTCGGTTAGCAGCGGCTCCGCCAGCCGCCGCTCGACGATCAGCCGCCGGGCGGCGGTGCAACGCTGTCCGGCGGAGGTGAAGGCCGACTGCACCACCAGCACGGCGGCGGCGTACAGGTCGGGCGTGTTCCATACGATGATCGGATTGTTGCCGCCCATCTCGAGCGCGAGGATCTTGTCCGGCGTCTCGGCGAACTGCCGGTTGAGCGCGATGCCGGTGCGCGACGATCCGGTGAACAACAGGCCATCGATATCGGGATGCGCGGCGAGCGCCCGCCCCTCCTCCGCACCGCCGATCAACAGGCGAACGCAATCCTCCGGCACGCCGCTTGCCTGGTAGCAGTCGACCAGGAACGCGCCGCTGGCCGGCGTCTTCTCGGACGGCTTGAATACCACCGCGTTGCCGGCGATCAGTGCGGGTACGATATGGCCGTTGGGCAGGTGGGCCGGGAAATTATATGGCCCCAGCACCGCCAGCACGCCATGCGGTTTGTGGCGCAGCGCGGTGCGCGCGTTCATCGGCGATTCCAGCCGACGCTGGCTGGTGCGTTCGGCATAGGCGCTGATCGAGATGTCGACCTTGCTGACGACGGTTTCGACTTCGGTCCGCGCTTCCCACAATGGCTTCCCGGTTTCGCGGGCGATGATGTCGGCAAAGGGTTCCGACCGGCTGCGTACGACATTGGCGAAGCGGCGCATCGCTTCGACGCGGTAAGCGAGCGGGCGCGACGCCCATCCGGCCCATCCGGCACGGGCGGCGGCGATTTCGGTGTCGACATTGCCGACCGGGCCGCGCCACAGCGTCGCGCCGGTGGCGGGTTCGGTCGAAACGAGTTCGGGCATAGGTCAGTCGTCCGGTTCCAGCTTGGCCGCCTCCTTGAACCAGAATGCGGCACGATGCCAGTTTGCGGCGGCAGGGGTTGAGATCAGGTAAGCGCCGCACCCATGCGGCGGATCGCCGCGACCTTCGCATCGAACAGCGACCAGTCGTCCTGCTCGGCGATCCCCGCCCAGATCGCCTCCACTTCATCGATCAGCATCGAACAGGGGCGGGCGTCGGACCAATAGGGGTGGCCGCGGTCAGCGCGCGGGCGATAGTCGGACAGGCGGGCGCGGACCTCTTCGAACGCGGCCCATTCCACTCCCTCGGGCAGCCAGCCGCCAAAGGCGTGGTAGTAGAAGGCGTCGATCGACATTCCCGACGTCGCGAGCGCAGTGGTGACCGCATCGGCCAGAGCGCGGTCTTCGGCATCGGCGTGGGGTTTGACGCCCAGGCGCCACAGCACCGCATCCGCCGCTGCCCTGGCATAGCGATCGGGAAAGGTTTCGAGGACGGCGATCAGCGGCGGGGCATCGACGACCGTGCGCAGCGCGACGGCCAGCTGCATCGCGTTCCAATGCATCGCATCGGGCTGCCGGCCATAGGCGTACAGGCCGTGATGGTCGAAATAGGCGGCGGTGAACCCGGCATCCCACGTCGGCGCGAACCGCCAGGGGCCATAGTCGAAGCTCTCACCCGTCAGGTTGATGTTGTCGGTGTTGAGGACGCCGTGGACGAACCCCGCCGCCATGAACCGCGCGGCGAGCGTGGCGATGCGCCCGACCGCTTCGTCGAACAGTTCAACCGCCGGATCGCTGCCGGGGATGCGGTGGTAGAGGCGGGTCAGGACGTAATCGACCAGCCGGCGCATCGCCTCCGCGTCGCGTTCATAGGCCAGCCGCTGGAAGGTGCCGATACGGACATGGCTATGGTTCAGCCGGACCAGCACCGCCGAGCGCGTGGGCGAAGGCTCGTCGCCGCGCGTCAATGCCTCGCCCGTTTCGATCAGCGAGAAGCTGCGCGAGGTCGGGACGTTCAGCGCCTCCAGCATCTCGGTCGCCAGCACCTCGCGTACGCCGCCCTTCAGCGTCAGGCGCCCGTCGCCGAAGCGGCTGTACGGGGTCTGGCCCGACCCCTTGGTACCGAGGTCCAGCAGCCGGTCGCGGTGGTCGGTCGCCTGCGCGTAGAGGAACCCGCGCCCGTCGCCGATGTCCGGGTTATAGGATTGGAACTGATGGCCGTGATAGCGCAGCGCCAGTGGCTTGGGCAGGCTGCCGGGAAGGGGGGCGAAGCGACCGAAATAGTCGATCCAGGCGGCGTCGGAGAGCGGGAAAGGACCGCCATCAGCGTCCTGATCGCCGCGCACGTCACCCCAGCGCAGGCTGGGGTCTCCCGGTTGGGAAACGTCGCGCTCGCCATCGGGAGACCGCAGCCTGCGCTGGGGTGACGATTGGGGATCGCGTGCGGAGTCAGCCGGCACGATCCCGATCTCGCCCGCCGCGCGGTCGTTCCGAAACCGCAGGAGATGCTGCGGAAACGTCGCCGCCGGAACGGCGTCGTAGAAGGCGTCTCCCAATTCGAGAATATCGGTACGGGGACGGTAGCGAGCGGGTTGCGGGTTTTCGGCCATGCGGCGATATGGGGTGCGATGGCGCTTTTGGACAAGCAACGCTTCACCGATGGCTATTGGTGGTCGAACGACGGCCTCCGACTGCATTATCGCGACTATGGCGGGCAGGGGGGCGGCCCGGCGGATCGTCCCGCGATCCTGTGCCTGCATGGGCTGACGCGGAACGCCCGCGACTGGGAGGATGTCGCCGACCGGCTGGCGGGGCAGTGGCGGCTGATCGTGCCGGAAATGCGCGGGCGGGGCGAAAGCGGCTATGCCCGCGATCCGATGACCTATGTGCCCCTGGTCTATCTGCAGGATGTCGAGGCGCTGCTGAACCAGCTGGAGCTGCCGCGCGTCGTCGCGTTCGGCACGTCGCTGGGCGGTATCCTGACCATGTTGCTCGCGGCGACCGATCGCGACCGGATCGCGGCGGCGCTGCTCAACGATGTCGGACCGGAACTGGACCCGGCGGGGCTGGGGCGGATTCGGGGTTATGTCGGCAAGCAGGTCAGCCACCCGACCTGGATGCACGCCGCCCGCGCGCTGGCCGAGGGGAATGGCGATGCCTATCCAACCTATGCCGTGCAGGACTGGCTGCACATGGCCAAGCGGCTGCACCGGCTGAATTCCGCCGGGCGGATCATCCTCGATTACGACATGAAGATCGCCGAACCGTTCCGCGTGCCGGGCAACGAAGCCGGGCCGGACATGTGGCGCGCGTATGAGGCATTGGCCGGCAAGCCGGTCGCGATCCTGCGTGGCGACCTGTCCGACATCCTGCCCGCCCGCGTGGCCGAAGCGATGGTCGAGCGGGTCGCGGGGGCGGAACTGACGACGGTCGACGATGTCGGCCATGCCCCGATCCTGACCGAACCGGCGTCCGTCGCGGCGATCGACCGGCTGCTGGCGCGGGTGGCAGCTGCGTGAGCGCGCCGGTCCGCATCCTCCACCTCCATTCCTCCTTCGCCTATGGCGGCAAGGAGGCGCGCGCGATCCGGCTGATGCACGCCTGGGGCGACCGCGCGGTCCATACCATCGTGTCGGGCGTGCCGGAGCGGACCGAGGCGCGCGCCGCGATCGGGGGCCACATCCGGTATGAGATCGCGCAGAACCCGCCGCCGCTGACCGGCAAGCCGTCGGTCGCGCGGTACGAGGCGATCGCGAAGTTCATGCGCCGCTTCGACCTGGTGCTGACCTATAACTGGGGCGCGATCGACGGGGTGATGGCGAAGCGCGTCTTCGCCAAGGCCACGCCGCCGGTCGTCCATCACGAAGACGGCTTCAACGAGGACGAGGCGACCCGGCTGAACCCGATGCGCAATATCTACCGCCGCTTCGCATTGGGCGCGGCGGAGGCGCTGGTGGTGCCGTCGCAGCGGCTGATGCAGGTCGCGCGCGGGCCGTGGAAGCAGCCCGAACACCGCCTGCACCTGATCGGCAACGGCATTCCGGTCGAACGCTATGCCGAACCGGTCGCGGCGGATGCGATACCGGGTTTGAAGTGCAAGCCGGGCGAGGTGGTGATCGGCACCGTCGCGGGCCTGCGCGAGGTGAAGGACCTGCCGCTGCTGGTGCGCGCCGTTGGCGGGATCGCGGTGAAGGTCCGTTTGGTCATCGTCGGCGAAGGACCGGAGCGGCAGGCGATTCTCGACGCGGCGGAGGCAATGGGCATCGACGACCGGGTCGTGCTGCCCGGCTTCCTGCCCGAACCGTACCGCTATATGGGGCTGTTCGACATCTTCGCGCTGTCATCGCGCAGCGAACAGCAGCCGATTTCGGTGATGGAAGCGATGGCGACCGGCCTGCCGGTGGTGGCGCCCCCGGTCGGCGACGTCATGGCGATGGTGGCCGAAGAGAACCGCCCCTATATGGGTATCGACCGGCACGAGGTACACTTGCGCGACCGCCTCCAGATGCTGGCGGTCGACGCGGACGCCCGGCGGCGGGTCGGCGAGGCGAACCTTGCCAAGGCGCGCGCCGAGTTCGATGAGGCGAGGATGATCGCGGCGTACAAGGCGCTGTACGAGCGCGCGCTGGGCCGACCCGGAGCGTTGGGATAGCGGGTCATAAGGCCCTCGTCGCCGTTGGTCGCGCTGCCCGAAACCGGGCACGCCGACGCGCCCCACGCAATTTGCTCGCGTTCGGGCGCAGGTGGGATTAATGACGGCCTGATGCGGTGGCACGCTACGCCTGTCCCGCTGCGAAGTTCCCGTTGGAGGTCATGTTGTTCAAAGGTCTGTCGCCCATCGTCTATAACGGCCGCGAAGTCTGGCCGCTGATCGAAGGGGGCAAGGGCGTTGCCGCTACCAACCACGCCTCGGCCGGGGCCTGGGCCGCGGCGGGTGGCATCGGCACCGTGTCGGCGGTCAATGCCGACAGCTATGATGCCGACGGCAAGATCATTCCGCAGGTGTACAAGGCGCTGACCCGCCGCGAACGTCATGAAGAGCTGATCGACTATGCGATCGAGGGCGCGGTGCAGCAGGTACGGCGCGCATGGGAGATTGCGGGCGGCAAGGGTGCGATCAACATCAACGTCCTGTGGGAAATGGGCGGCGCCCAGCGCATCCTGCACGGCGTGCTGGAGCGGACGCGCGGCCTCGTCTCCGGCGTGACGTGCGGCGCGGGGATGCCGTACAAGCTGTCGGAAATCACCGCGTCCTACGGCGTCAGCTATCTGCCGATCGTGTCGTCGGGCCGCGCGTTCCGGGCACTGTGGAAGCGGGCCTATTCGAAGGCGGCGGAATGGCTGGCGGCCGTCGTGTATGAGGACCCGTGGCTGGCCGGCGGGCATAACGGCCTGTCCAATGCCGAGAACCCGCTGGAGCCGCAGGACCCCTATCCCCGCGTCCGCGACCTGCGCGCGACGATGCGCGAGGGCGGCATTTCGGACGACGTGCCGATCGTGATGGCCGGCGGCGTATGGTATCTGCGCGACTGGAACGACTGGATCGACAATCCGGAGCTGGGCAAGATCGCATTCCAGTTCGGCACCCGTCCGCTGCTGACGCAGGAAAGCCCGATCCCTGAGGAGTGGAAGGCGAAGTTGATGGAGATCGAGGAGGGCGAGGTGCTGCTGCACCGGTTCAGCCCGACCGGTTTCTATTCGTCGGCCGTCCGCAATCCGTTCCTGCGCAGCCTGGAAGCGCGGTCGGAACGGCAGATCGCCTTTTCGACGCAGGAAGCGGGCGACCACGTATTCCAGCTGGATGTCGGCGTGAAGGGCAAGAATTTCTGGGTGACACAGGGCGATTTGTTGCGCGCGCGCGAATGGTTCGGCGCGGGCTTCACCGATGCGCTGAAGACCCCGGACAACACGCTGGTGTTCGTGACGCCCGAGGAAAAGGGCATCATCCGCAAGGATCAGGCGGACTGCATGGGCTGCCTGTCGCAGTGCAGCTTTTCGAGCTGGGCCGATAGCGAGACCAACTCCACCGGGCGGCTGGCCGATCCGCGCAGCTTCTGCATCCAGAAGACGTTGCAGGATATTGCCCATGGCGGTCCGACCGACCAGAACCTGATGTTTGCGGGCCATGCCGCGTATAACTTCAAGCGTGATCCGTTCTATTCCAACGGCTTCGTGCCGAATGTGAAGCAGCTGGTCGATCGCATCCTGACCGGCGACTGATCGTCGTTGCCGGTATGACGCGAGGGTAACAGGCCGGGGTGGCGAACGCGCCGCCCCGGCCTTTCCGTATCAGTCGCCGGCGACGGTGCCGACCACTGCGCCGCCGACGCCGCCGACCGCCGCGCCCTTTTCGACACTGCCGCCGGTGGCCGCCGCGATGCCGGCACCGCCCGCTGCGCCAATCGCGCCGCCGCGGAGCGTCGAACAGGCGGCCAGCGAGCTGCCGGCGGCGAGGGCGAGGACGATGGTTGCGAGCTTCTTCATGGGGTTACTCCTGTTTACGCTACGGCGGGCCAATGATTTTCGGGCGGACAGGGTTCCAAAGTGTCGCCACTGCAACACAAAGAAACATTGCAGGTGCCATTCAGCTTGCGCGCGATAGACTGTGCCGATGAAGTCCGCGCTGATCGTCCGCCACGTCCCCTATGAAGGCTGCGCCGGATACCGTGCGCCGGTGGAGGCGGCGGGCTATGCCATCGACCGGATCGACGTGACCGACCCGGCCTTCGCCACCGCCGACCTGACGGAACCTGACCTGCTGATCGTGATGGGCGGGCCGATGGGCGTCTATGACGTGGCCGACCATCCGTGGATACCGGGTGAGATCGCGGCGCTGTCGCGGCGGCTGGCCGCGGACCTGCCGACGCTGGGCATCTGTCTGGGCGCGCAGATGATGGCGGCGGCGCTAGGATCGTCGGTCTATAAGGGGACCGGGTGCGAGATCGGATTCGGCGCGATCGACCTGACGCCGGGCGTTCGGTCGCCGCTCGACCATGTTGCCGGGGTGCCGGTGCTGCACTGGCATGGCGACACGTTCGACCTGCCCGCAGGGACCGAGCTGCTGGCGACGACGACGCGCTATCGGCAGGGGTTCCGGCGGGGCAGCAATCTGCTGGCGCTGCAATTCCACGCCGAAATGGGGGAGGATGCGCGGTTCGAGGCGTGGCTCGATTACCTCGATTGCCCGAAGCATCGGGACACGCTGACCGAGGAATATCGCACGCTGGGCCCGGCGGCGGTGCGCGCGGGACAGGCGATGATCGGCGAATGGCTAAGTGGTTTGGAAAATTGAGGTTTTCGGCCAAAGTTCACTAAGTTCACACTCGTGCGCGTTTTGCGTGGCGTTTGGAGCGGCGATGTCAAAGAGCGGGGACCTGGCGGGTCGGCGCGGAGATTGGCAGGGCATGGCACGGTAGGAAAGTGCCGCCTCTCGATCGCTATTTCGGCAAGCAGGTTCGATGCCCATCGTCGATCGGCTGCGGCGGCGGATGACTTACGGCACCTTAACGCCGCACATTAACTTCGAACGACATGTTTTTGTTAGCTCGCATCACGGTACCAACCACCGGTCACATGTTGGGCTGGAGGTTCTTTTGTCATTTCAAACCATACGGTTGGCAGCAAAGATCGCTGCAACCTGCCTGTCAGTCACCGTTGCCGGAGGCGCGCAGGCCCAGGCCAGCCCGAATGCGCCGCTCCCGCGGCTATTGAACAAGCTGTTCTGGCCGGAAAAGAAGCCAACATGGTCGCCGGTTTCGACCGTCGATGTCGCTGGCGTCAAGCTGGGCATGTCGCCCGAACAGGTACGTGCCGCGCTGAAGGCGGGCGGCTTTACCCCGCGCGCCACCGATCCCGATCAGAGTTCCTGGTCGGCCATGGTGGCGGACAAGCTGGCGGAACGTGGCGTAGCGGTGACCGATCGGACGAAGGTTCCGATGTTCACGATGGCAAGCGGTCCGCAGGGCGAGCATGTCGAGGTCTGGTACGCCGCCACCAGGCAGGGTGCGCAGGTTAGCAGCGTCAAATATCTGTTACCGACGAACCGGATGGAGCGCGCCGCCTTTCTGACCGGCGTGAAGAACAAATATGGCCAGCCGACCACCGAAGACCGGGTGAACAGCCTGTATTGCTCGGCCGGGGAGCAAAGCTGCGTCACCTATCAGAACAAGCAGCTTCCGCATTTGATGGCGAGCGTCGGATATTCGAACTACGAAGTCTTTCTGCGGAACGGCACGAAATTCTCGGATGATTATCGGGCGGAAATGGCATCGGCGATCGAGGCCGGGGCACCCAAGCGCGCCAAGGCCACGTTCTAAAAGGAACCTCCCATGCTGAAATATCATGTGCTGCCATCGGTCGTGCTTGCCTGTGCCTTGCTGGGTGCGTGTTCCGATCCGAAGGCCGTCAGCGAAGACAATTTCCGTGCCGCGATCGAGCCGACCGTGAAGGACGCGTTCTGCCGGCAGGTCGGTCTGCCGCGCTATCGACTGACGGAGAAAGCGGTTACCGATGCACCGGCGTTCCCGCTCGTCATCGCGGCTACGCCTTCGCAATGGTCGGGGTCGTCCGAAACGGCGATGCGGACCATGCTGGATGCCGCCGCCAAGGAAGGCCTGCTGACCCGCACCGCGAAGACGGAGCCGGCTGCGACCGAATTTTCGTCGGATCCGTTGAAGCCGACGCCGGTGCTCGTCTTCGAACCGACCAGCAAGGGGAAGAACGTCTTTCGGGGCGTTGGCGGCAAGCGGGGCGGTGCGGAACAGCCGAACGTCTGTCTCGGCGACGGCAAGGTCGATCAGATCGTCCGCTGGACCGAGCCGGGCGACGCCTTTGGACAGACGATGACGCAGGTGACCTATACCTACAGCGCCACCAACCTTGCCGACGACCTTCCGAAGGAGATGATCGAGCAGGCATCGAAGCCGCGTGAAGCGAAGGTCACGCTGGTCAAGATGAGCGATGGTTGGCAGGTAATGAAATAGCGGGATTGCCGGGCGGGGTGCGTATCAGCGCAACCCGTCCAGCACCTGGTCCGGCGGGCGGTGGCCGTCCGACCATACCCGGATGTTGGTGATGACCTTCTCCCCCATCGCCACGCGGCCCTCCAAGGTCGCCGATCCCATATGCGGCGTCATCACGACGTTCGGCAGTGCGAGCAGGCGAGGGTCGATCGCCGGTTCGTGCGCCCAGACGTCGAGCCCGGCGCCGGCCAGCCGCCCGCGTTCCAAAGCGTCGACCAGCGCCTCTTCGTCGACGATGCCACCGCGCGAGGCGTTGATGAGATAGACGTGACGGCGCAACCGGGCGAGGCGGTTCGCGTCGAGCAGGTTTTCGCTGTCGGCGTTACGCGGGGTGTGGATCGTCAGCAGGTCGATGACGCCCAGCATCGCGTCCAGATCGTCGTGCCATGTCGCGCCGAGTTCCGCCTCGATGGTGTCGGGCAGGCGGTGGCGGTTGTGATAGTGGATCGACAGGCCGAACGCGCTGGCGCGGCGGGCGACGGCCTGTCCGATGCGGCCCATGCCGATGATCCCCAGCGCCTTGCCGCCGATGCGGTGGCCGAGCATCCCGCTGGGGCTCCACCCCTTCCACTCGCCCGAACGGACCAGCTTTTCGCCCTCGGCCAGCCGGCGGGGAACCGCCAGGATCAGCGCCATCACCATGTCGGCGGTGTCCTCGGTCAGGACGCCGGGGGTGTTGGTGACCAGGATACGGCGGGCGTGCGCGGCCTTCAGGTCGATATGGTTCACGCCGGCGCCGTAATTGGCGATCAGGCGCAGGCGGTCGGGCGCGGCGGCGATCAGGTCGGCGTCGATGACGTCGGTGACGGCGGGAACCAGCACGTCGCAATCCGCCATCGCGGCGGCCAGTTCGTCGCGGGTGCAGGCATGGTCGTCCGCGCTGAACACCGTGTCGAACAGCGTCGCCATTCGTCCCTCGGTCGCCGCCGGCAGCCGCCGGGTCACCTGAACGCGGGGGGTGCGGGGCGGGGGAGTGCGGGCTGCCATGTCATACGGATTGGCGAAGGGTGCGCGCGGCGTCAACGGCTTGCGGCGGGGTGGTGCTTGCCGATACAGGCAAGGGGCAGACTTATGGGGACAATATCATGCGCTTGGGCGGACGATCGATCGCGGCGGCGATGGTGCTGACGACGGTTGCGGTGGGGGTTGCGGGCGGACCGGCCGAGGCGCAGCGCCGCAAGACGCCCTATTATGCGTCGATCGCCGCCGGAGAGGCGCGGATGCGCAGCGGGCCGGGCAAGAATTACCCGACGCAATGGGTCTATCGCCGCGCCGACATGCCGATCAAGGTGGTGGACATCTATCAGGACTGGCGCCGGGTGGAGGACCCCGACGGCACGCGAGGATGGTTGCAGGTCGGGCTGCTCAGCGACCGGCGCACCGCCTTTGTCGGGCGGGAAGTGGTCGAACTGCGCGCATCGCCGCAATCGGGCGCGGCGGTGGTGTGGCGCGCCGCGCCGGGCGTGGTCGGGCGGCTGTCGCGGTGCAACGGCGCGTGGTGCTTCTTCGATGTGAAGGGGCGTGGCGGCTATGTCGAGCAGGCGCGGCTGTGGGGCGTCGATCCGGGCGAGACGATGTAGGTTCTGCGCTTCCTATCGAACCGCGTATCCCCGCGCAGGCGGGGATCCAGAGCCAAGCCAACCAGCGGTAGCGGGTTTGACCCTGGCCCCCCGCCTCCGCGGGGGTACGGCGCGCTGCTTGTTTGAAGGGTCGGCAACCTCCAACTCAACCATTGTCCTCCGCCGTCCCCCAAGCGATAACAACGGTTACTACCGGCGCGACGTGGCCGGACGAGGATACGGGGCACTATGGTAAAATGGTTGATGGGCGCAGCATTGCTGGCGATGGGAACGGCCGGGATGGCGAGTGAAGCGGTCCAGCCGGCAGGCGCCGGCAATCCGGCACAGTCGGGCGAGCTGACGCTGGAGCGGGTGTTCGCCAGCCCCGACCTGAACGGCAGCCAGCCGCAGAGCCTGAAGCTGTCGCCCGATGGCAAACATGTGACCCTGCTGCGCAACCGTGCGGACGAGCGGGAGCGGTTCGACCTGTGGGCGATGGACACGACCAGCCGCGAATGGCGGATGCTGGTGGATTCGAAGAAGGTCGGCACCGGCGCCGCATTGTCCGAAGCGGAAAAGATGCAGCGCGAGCGAGACCGGTCGCTGACCGGCAAGCGCGGCATCCTCGCCTATGACTGGGCGCCCGACGGGAAATCGATCCTCGTGCCGCTCGATGGCGACCTGTATCTCGCATCGATCGAAGGCGAGGTGCGTCGCCTGACCAACAGCGACAGCGGCGAGCTGAACCCGGTGGTCAGTCCGGACGGCAATTATGTCAGCTTCGTCCGCGACCAGAACCTCGTCGCGCTGAACCTGAAGAGCGGCAAGGAAATCGCGCTCACCACCGAGGGCAAGGACACGGTCCATTTCGGCGAGGCGGAGTTCGTTGCGCAGGAAGAGATGAGCCGTCGCACCGGCTATTGGTGGTCGCCGAACGACAAGCTGGTCGCGGTCGAGCGGTTCGACGAAGCGCCGGTCGGCATCGTCACCCGGTCGGCGATCGGCGCCGAAGGGACGAGCATCTACCAGCAGCGCTATCCGAAGGCGGGCACGCCCAACGTGCTGGTCGAGCTGTATGTGATGAAGCCGGACGGGTCGGGCAAGGTGAAGGTCGATCTCGGCCCCGATCCCGACATCTATCTGGCGCGGGTCGACTGGACCTCCGATGGCAAGGCGCTGCTGGTCCAGCGACAGGACCGGGCGCAGACGAAGCTCGACATGCTGACGGTCGATCCGGCGACCGGCAAGGCGAGCGTGCTGTTCACCGAGGAATCGGGTCCGAAGAGCTGGGTCAACCTGTCCGACGCCTATCACCTGATGAAGGACGGCAGCCTGATCTGGTGGTCGGAGCGTGACGGATATGGCCATCTGTACCGCTGGCAGGCGGGCAAGTGGACGCAGCTGACCAAGGGACCGTGGATGGTCGCCGACCTGGCGGGGGTCGACGAGGCGAAGGGGCGCGTCTATTTTCTGGCGAACAAGGACGATGCGCTGGAGCGGCAGCTGTACCGGGTCGACCTGTCCAAGCCGGGTAATGTCACGCGGATGACCGAGGCGGGCTGGACCTATGGCGCGTCGATGGACGGCAAGGCGTCGCGGCTGATCGTCACCCGCTCCAATCCCGACCAGCCGGCGCAGACCTATCTGGCCGATACCAGCGCCAGGCGGATCGCGTGGATCAACGAGAATGCGCTGACCGGCGATCACCCCTATGCGCCCTATGTCGCCAGCCATCGCCCGACCCAGTTCGGCGAGATCAAGGCCGCCGACGGATCGGTGCTGCACTGGAACATGATTACGCCGAAGCTGGAGCCGGGGAAGCGCTATCCGGTGTTCTTCTCGCACTATGGCGGGCCGGGCAGCCAGGTCGTGCGCCGGGCATGGGGCGGGGCGCTCCGGCAGTATCTGGTCGATCAGGGCTGGATTTGGTTCGAGATCGACAATCGCGGGTCGCCCGAACGCGGCAAGGCGTTCGAGAACCAGATCTGGCACGCGATGGGGTCGGTCGAGGTCGAGGACCAGATCGCCGGCGCCAATTACCTGAAGACGCTGCCCTTCGTCGCGTCGGACAAGATCGCGACCTATGGCTGGTCCTATGGCGGCTATATGACGCTGAAGATGCTCGAAAAGGCGCCGGGCGTGTTCGCGGCGGGCGTGGCGGGCGCGCCGGTGTCGCGCTGGGAACTGTACGACACCCATTATACCGAGCGGTACATGGGCGATCCGCGCACCGTGCCCGAAGCCTATGCCACGTCGGCGGCGGTGGCGGACGCGGCGAAGATCACCGATCCGTTGCTGCTGATCCACGGCATGGCCGACGATAACGTCGTGCTGGAGCATTCGACCGCGATGATGGCGGCGATGCAGAAATCGGCGACGCCGTTCGAACTGATGCTCTATCCGGGGCAGACCCACCGCGTCGGCGGACCGGGCGTCAGCGAGCATCTGTGGAAGACGATCCTGAACTTCCTCGACCGGCAGGTGAAGGACGGAAAGTGACCTGTCCGCCGCCCGGCCGATCCGGTCGGGCGGCGGCCGCGACTTTACAAAAGCTGCGAAAGGGCTATTCCGCGCGCAAGATTTGATCGCGGAGTAAGCAAGTGGGTTATCGGGTAGTCGTCGCGGGCGCCACCGGCAATGTCGGGCGCGAAATGCTGAACATCCTGGCGGAGCGCGAGTTTCCGATCGACGACCTGGCGGTGCTGGCCTCGTCGCGCTCGGCGGGCGAGATGGCCGACTTCGGCGAGACTGGCAAGCAGTACAAAATCCAGAACATCGAGCATTTCGATCCAGCGGGCTGGGACATGGCGCTGTTCGCGATCGGCAGCGAGGCGACCGCGGTCTATGCCCCGAAGTTCGCCGCCGCCGGCTGTACCGTGATCGACAATTCGTCGCTGTACCGCATGGACCCCGACGTGCCGCTGATCGTGCCGGAAGTGAACCCGGAGGCGATCGACGGATACCGCGCCAAGAACATCATCGCGAACCCGAACTGCTCGACCGCGCAGATGGTCGTCGCGCTCAAGCCGATCCACGATGCCGCGAAGATCACGCGCGTCGTCGTCGCGACGTACCAGTCGGTGTCGGGCGCGGGCAAGGCGGGGATGGACGAGCTGTTCGAACAGAGCCGCAACATCTTCGTCGGTGACTCGGCGGAGCCAAAGAAGTTCACCAAGCAGATCGCGTTCAACGTGATCCCGCACATCGACAGCTTCCTCGACGACGGGTCGACCAAGGAAGAGTGGAAGATGGTGGTCGAGACCAAGAAGATCCTCGATCCGAAGATCAAGGTGACCGCGACCTGTGTCCGCGTGCCGGTGTTCGTCGGCCATTCCGAAGCGATCAATATCGAAATGGAAAACGAACTGTCGGCAGAGGACGCGCAGAAGATCTTGCGTGAAGCCCCCGGCATCATGCTGGTCGACAAGCGCGAGGACGGCGGATACGCGACGCCGATTGAATGCGTCGGCGACTTCGCGACCTATGTCAGCCGCGTGCGCGAGGACTCGACCGTCGAGAACGGGCTGGCGCTGTGGTGCGTGTCGGATAACCTGCGCAAGGGTGCGGCGCTGAACGCGGTGCAGATCGCCGAACTGCTGGGCCGGCGGCATTTGAAGAAGGACTGATCCCGGTCGATGCGCTGTCCCCCGGACCGGTTCCGGGGGACCCATCGGAAGCGGTGCGACGCGGCCCGTGTCGATCGGTACGATGGCGTACCCCGAACGACGGTCGGCACCCTCGTTTCCTAAGACGGTCTTAACCGTGCGCGCGTAATGTTTGCGCATGGACACGCAGAGTATCCGGGATGGCGCGCTATACCTTGGCGCGTGGGAAGCGATCTGCCGGTCGCAGGCCGTGGTCGAGTTCGCGCTGGACGGCACCGTGCTGTGGGCGAACGACCTGTTCCTCGAAACGATGGGCTATGCGCTGGCGCAGGTGCGCGGGCACCACCACCGCATCTTCTGTCGCCCGATCGACAGCAATTCCGCGGACTATGCGCAATTCTGGCGCAAGCTTGGGCAGGGCGCGTTCGACAGCGGGCTGTACCGCCGGGTCGACCGGCAAGGCCATGATATCTGGTTGCAGGCGACCTATAATCCCATCCTCGATCCCGATGGCAAGCCGTCGTCCATCGTCAAGATCGCGACCGACCTGACCCGGCAGGTGCTGCTGGAACGCGAGGTGCAGACGCGCCTCGACGAGGGGCAGCGGTTCCGGACGCGACTGGAGGGACAGGCGGATGCGCTGCGCACGGTGATGACGCAGCTGGCGGCGATCGTGACGTCGATCGGCGACATCACCGCGCAGACCCGCCTCGTCGCGCTGAACGCGGCGATCGAGGCGGCGCGGGCGGGCGAGGCCGGGACCGGCTTTGCGGTCGTCGCGCGCGAGGTGAAGTCGCTGGCCGAGGATATTCGCCGCGCGACCGAACGCGCATCGACGATGTTGCGCGACAACGAAATGGCCGGCGCGATCGCGGCCTGACCGATCAATAGCCGGTGTAGCGCCCCGGCCGATGCCATGCGATCAGGATGCCGCTGATCGCCGCCGCGCTGAGTGCCGACCACGCGACCCTGGTCGGGGCGACGACCGCGAACGACGCGGCGAGGATGGCGAGGTCGATCGCGATCTGCGTCCGCCCGGCATTCCATCCACGCGTCCGTTGCAGCCACAAGGTGACGACGCCCGTGCCGCCGACGCCGGCGTCATGCCGGGCGAGCGCGAGGATGCCCATGCCGATTACCGTGCCGCCGGCGATGGCGGCAAAGGCGGGGTGCACCTCGACAATGCGAAAGCCATAGCGGGCCATGGTCGAGAACACGGCGATGCCGGCATTGACCGCGATGGTGCGCCACATGAAGCGCGATCCCATCGCACGCTTCGCGAACAGGAAGAAGGGCACGTTGATCAGCGTGAACAGCACGCCGGTCGGCAACGGGACCAGATAGGATACCAACAGCGCCACCCCGGCGATGCCGCCCGTCACCAGCCCGGCCGCGTGGAGCATCGCCAGGCCAAGCGCGATCATCACGCACCCGACGATGATCGCATAGACATCTTCGGAACGGCTGTGCGGCACGGCGCTGTGGGGCAAGGCGGGGGCGATGGCGTGGTCTCCGGGCTGGCCGACATCCTCTCCCGCTTGTTCTTTTGTTGCTTCGGATACTAACTTGATTTCGTGCGCCGGTGAAGTGGCAAATGGCGGGGCAGCGGCTCGACAGGTGCGATCGGTCCGCGCATAGCCCCTTTCCGCAACCCCAATCCAAGGACCGCATGATCGTGAGCCAGCCCCCTGTCACTACCCATCGTTTCGCGAGCTTCGACGGGGTCGAGATCGCTTGGGCTGAGATGGGCGAGGGGCGGCCGGTCGTGCTGATCCACGGCTATTTCAGCGATGCCGCGACCAACTGGATCAAATATGGCCATGCGGCGAAGGTTGCGGCACTGGGCCGACGGGTCATCATGCCCGACCTGCGCGCGCACGGAAACAGCGCGCGGCCGCATGATGCGGCGGCCTATCCGCCCGATGCACTGGCCCGTGACGGGATGGCGCTGCTCGCCCATCTGGGGCTGAGCGACTATGATCTGGGCGGCTATTCGCTGGGCGCCCGGACCGTCGTGCGGATGGTCACGATGGGCGCGGCGCCGGGGAAGATCGTGCTGAGCGGCATGGGGCTGGAAGGGTTGCTCGACACCGGGCGGCGCGCGGCGCATTTCCGCCGCATCCTGACCAACCTCGGCAGTTTCGAACGCGGATCGCCGGAGTGGATGGCGGAAGCGTTCCTGAAGACGACTGGCGGTGACCCGGTGGCATTGCTCGGCATCCTCGACACGTTCGTCGATACCTCGCGGGAGGCGCTGGCCGCCATTGCCCAGCCGGTGCTGGTGCTGGCGGGCGAGGAGGATGACGATAATGGCAGCCACCGCGCGCTGGCCGAACTGCTGGGCGATGCGCGGCTGGTCGAGACGCCGGGCAACCATATGAGCGCGGTGGTGAAGCGTGAGCTGGGCGACGCGATCGCGGCGTTTCTGGCGTAAATTTCCTCCCCGGAACGGGGAGGGGGACTGCCCCGCAGCGGTGGTGGAGGGGGCTGTCCCCGCAACGCAACCGGAGTGGATGCCGATACCCCCCTCCACCAGCTGCGCTGGTCCCCCTCCCCGTACCGGGGAGGATTACTTTACCGGCTGCTCATACTGCTCCAGCACCCATTCCTCTTCCTGCGCGCTGGCGATCCAGTCCTGCATCCACGGGTGCTGCAACAGGGTGATGATGTACCCCATCGCGAACCGCGGGCACGGGAGCGAATAGGTGACGATGCGCGTCGCGACCGGCGCGAACATGATGTCAGCCGCGCCGAATTCGCCGAACAGATAGTCGCCGCCCTGGCCGAAGCGGGCGCGGGCCTGCGCCCACAGTTCGTAAATGCGTGACAGGTCGGCGGCGACGTCGGCGTCGGGCTGGGTCGGATCATAGACCTGGCGGACGTTCATGCTGTGCTTGCGGCGGAGCGCTGCGAAGCCCGAATGCATTTCCGCCGCCATCGACCGCGCCATCGCGCGTGCCGCCGGATCGGCCGGCCAGAACTTCTCGCCGCCCGATTTCTCGTTCAGATATTCGACGATCGCTAGGCTGTCCCATACGACGATGTCGTCGCCATCCCAGAGGATCGGCACCTTGCCCGACGACGGCGCGAATTCGTCGCCCTCGCGGCGCTTGTCCCAGTCGGCATCGTAGAGCGGCACGACGACCTCCTCGAACGGCAGGCCCGACAGCTTGGCCGCCAGCCAGCCGCGCAGCGACCAGGAGGAATAGGCCTTATTCCCGATGATGAGCTTCAGCATGGGCCGGGTCGTGCCATGCGCGGGCGGCCATGTCGAGCGATTGGAACCTGGGCCGGAACGATCCGTTGGCAAGACCATGGCGGAGAACGAAAAAAGCGGCGATCCGCACAGCGTGGGGGAAGTCCTCGACCGATTGAAGGAACTGGGCGAGCAGGCCGGCGAGGACAAGGTGAAGCTGGGCGACACGCTGGAGGCGCTGGGCCAGCGGGCGTACGGCCCGTTCTTCATCATCTTCCCGCTGATCGACATCTCCCCGGTCGGCGGTATTCCCGGCCTGCCGACCGCGATGGCGGTGGTGATGATCCTGCTGGCGGTGCAACTGGTGCTGGGACGCCGGCATTTGTGGCTGCCGGGCTTCCTTGCCCATCGCGGGCTGAAGGGCGAAAAACTGGTCAGGGTTGCCGACAAGACGCGGCCGATCGCCCGGCGGATGGACCGGTGGTTTCACGGCCGCCTGCCCGCACTGACCAGTGGGCCGATGGTGAAGGTCGCAGGGGTCGCGGTGATCCTGCTGTGCCTGACGGTCCCGCCGCTGGAACTGCTGCCCTTCGCCAGCACCGCGCCGATGGCGGCGATCATGGCGTTCGGGATCGCGCTGCTGGTACGCGACGGGGTGTTGATGATCGTGGCGTGCGCGTTGTCGGTGGGGGCGGTGGCGCTGGGGGCGGGGTTGTTCGCGTCTAGGGACGGATAGAAACGCCAACATATCCCCGCGCAGGCGGGGATCCAGAGCCACGAACGTCACGCTCTATTACCCTGGATCCCCGCCTGCGCGGGGATACGTACCGGCCGTCGTCAGCCGATCGATTCGATCACCGCCGCGCGCAGTTCGGCGATGCCCATGCCCTTCTCGCTCGACGTCGAGATGACGTCCGGATGCGCCGCCGGACGCTTGCGAACTTCCTCGCCGACCGCCGCGTACACGTCTTCCAGCTCGGTCGCCTTGATCTTGTCGGTCTTGGTCAGGACGATGCGATAGCTGGTCGCGGCCTTGTCCAGCATCTCGAACACTTCGCGGTCGACATCCTTGATGCCGTGGCGCGAATCGATCAGCACGAGGGTGCGCTTCAGCACCTGCCGCCCGCGCAGATAGTCGTTCACCAGATAGCGCCACTTGCGGACCATGTCCTTGGGCGCCTTGGCGAAGCCGTATCCGGGCATGTCGACGAGGCGCAGCCGGAGCGGCGTGCCGATGTCGAAGAAGTTCAGCTCCTGCGTCCGCCCCGGTGTGACCGAGGTACGGGCGAGCGAGGTGCGACCGGTCAGCGCATTCAGCAGCGACGACTTGCCGACGTTCGACCGGCCGGCGAACGCGATTTCCGGTACGTCGGGTGCCGGCAGGTAATCGAGCGACGGCGCCGACTTCAGGAACTGGATCGGTCCCGCGAAAACCTTGCGCGCCGCTTCGATCTGGTCGGGATCGAAGCGGTCGTCGCCCGGCGGGGGAGGCGGCAGGTCGTTCACTTCGCCGGGGCCTGCTTGAGCGCCGGATGCCGCGAATAGAGCAGCTGCTGCTGCGCGATGGTCAGCAGGTTTGACGTGATCCAGTACACCTGCAGGCCGACCGCGAACGGGGCCATGATGAACATCAGCACCCACGGCATCAGCCCGAAGACCTGCTTCTGCATGTCATCCATCGGCGCCGGGTTCAGCTTGAACTGGAAGTACATCGAGATGCCGAGCAGCACCGGCACGATGCCGATCGCCAGGAAATGCGGCGGGGTGAAGTCGAGATAGCCGAACAGGTTCAGGATCGTCGCCGGATCGGGCGCGGACAGATCCTTGATCCAGCCGACGAAGGGCTGGTGTCGCATCTCGATGGTCAGCAGCAGCACCTTGTAGAGGGCGTAGAAGATCGGAATCTGGATCAGCGTCGGCAGGCAGCCGGCGACGGGGTTCACCTTCTCCGTCTTGTAGAGCGCCATCATCTCCTGCTGGAGGCGCGGCTTGTCGTCCTTGTAACGCTCCTGCAGCACCTTCAGCTTGGGCTGGATCGCGCGCATCGCGGCCATCGAGGCGAACTGGCGCTGGGCGATCGGGAACATCAGGCCGCGGATGGTCAGCGTCAGCAGGATGATCGCCACGCCGAAATTGCCGACCATGCGGAACAGCCAGTCGAGATAGACGAAGATCGGTTCCTCGACGACACGGAACCAGCCCCAGTCGATCGAACGCGAGAAATAGGGCACGCCCTGTTCCTCGTACGCATTCAGGACCTTGTTCTCCTTTGCGCCCGCAAAGAAGCGCGCGCTCTGCGTCATCGCCTGGCCGGGGTTCAGCGTGGCGAGGGTGGGCGAGCGGTAATCCGCCTGGTGCCGCTGGTCGCCGCCCTTCAGCGACAGGCCGTGCTGCACGTTCTGATCGGGGATCAGCGCGGTCATCCAATAATGGTCGGTGAAGCCCAGCCAGCCGCCCTTCGCGCTGAAGGTCGTGGGCGTGGCGTCAATGTCCTTATAGTCGACGTCGAACTTCACGCCGTTGCCCGCTTCGTAGATCGGGCCGACCTGGATGGTCATCGTGTCCTTGTCGACCGGCGAACCGCGGCGGCTGAGCAGCCCATAGGTCGCGACCTGCACCGGCTGCGTGCCCGTGTTCACGATGCTCTGGCGCACGGTGAACATGTAATTGGCGTCGACCGAAATCTGCATCAGATAACGCTGGCTGCCCGCCTGAGTCGTGAGCGTGACCGGCGTGGTCGGCGTCAGCTTGGTGCCGCTGGCGGTCCACAGCGCATCGGCGGGCGGCGGGGTGATGCCGGTGCCGCTCCAGCCGAACTGCGCGAAATAGGCGTCGGCCGTGCCTGACGGCGACAGCAGCCGGACCGGGGGCGAATCCTTGGCGATGGTTTCCTTGTGGCGCAGCAGCACCAGGTCATCGATCCGCCCGCCGCGCAGGTTGATCGACCCGCGCACCGCCGGGGTTTCGATCTGCACGCGGGGGCTGTCACGCAAGACCACCGCCCGGTCGCGAATCGCGTTCGCGGTGTCGGCGGCGGGATCGGTCGCGGGATTGGCGACGGGCTTGCTCTTGCCGTCCTCCAGCTTCGTTACCGGCGGGTTCGCGGCCGGGAAGAAATGGTTGGCGATATACGGCCAGCCGAACAGCACCAGCGCAGCCAGCACCGCGAACAGCAGGAAATTCTTCTGGTCGTTCTTCACGTACAATCCTTACGGCGCAGACTCAGGGCACCGGATCGTGGCCGTGCCCGCCCCAGGGGTGACAGCGCGCGATCCGTTTGGCGGCCAGCCACGCCCCCTTGATCGCGCCATAGCGGGCAAGGGCGGTGATTGCATAGGCCGAACAGGAGGGTTGATAGCGACACGACGGCGGCAGGATCAGCGACGGACCCAATTGCCACGCGCGAGCGACCAGCATCAGTGCGCGGGCGGCGATGCCCGGACGGAGGGGCCCCGGATGCGGCGGATCGCCGGCGTCGGTCACCGGCGAACCTTGCGCAAAGCCTTGGAAAGGTCCGATTTCAGGTCGTCGAACGGGCGTTCGATGCCGCTTGCCCGGCCGATCAGGACGTGATCGGCTCCAGCAATGCCCTGTTCAGGCAGCAGCTCTGCGGCAAGCGCGCGAAAACGCCGCTTCATCCGGTTGCGGACGACGGCGTTTCCGACCTTTTTCGATACGGTAATGCCGATTCGCATCGCCTGGGGCGGCGTATCGGCCAGTTCGTCCGGCTTGCGGTTGCGCACCAGCAGGACGAAGCCGGGCATGGGTGCCCGGCGTCCGCCATTCGCCGCCAGATAGTCCCGGCGGCGAAGCATTTTGATCAGGCCGACAGCTTCTTGCGGCCGCGGGCACGACGCGCGCGGATCACATTGCGGCCACCCGGAGTCGCCATGCGCGAGCGGAAGCCGTGACGACGTGCGCGCACCAGGTTGCTCGGCTGAAAAGTCCGCTTCATCACTCATTCCCCGGTATTCAAAACTGCCAGAACGTAAAAAGCCGCCAATGACGGCGGCCGCGTGGTGGGTCCCTTAGCCATGGCGGGCGTCCAAGTCAACGCCGGCCGTCACGCACCGGCCCGCATCCGCCGCCGTTTGGCACTGGCGCGGCGCAGTGCCCGGTCGGACAGGGCGCGCAGCCGTGGGTGCCGCCGGAGCAGCCGGGCGAAGCGATGGCGTGCCCAGCGCGAATTGCGCAGGATCAGGGCGGTACCGGCGGCGAAGGTGAAGATGCCGGCAGGTCCCGGCAGCACCGCGACCAACGGCGTCACCAGGATCAGCACCACACCGACGATCACCAGTGGAATCCGCATCACATGCCGCCATGCCAGTCGTGTGTTGCGGTGACAAGACGGTCGCGACGGACCGTTCCCTATCGGCGGAAAGCGGCTATGGACCGCACGAGGGAAACGGGGGCAGGGCAGCATGGTCGCGATCGTATCGACGGCGGCGTATCTCGGGCTGGAGGCGCGGCGGGTCGAGGTACAGGTGCAACTGGCCAGTGGCGTACCGGCCTTCGTCGTCGTCGGGCTGGCGGACAAGGCGGTGGGCGAAAGCCGCGAGCGGGTGCGCGCCGCGATCGCCGCCATCGGCCTGTCGCTGCCGCCCAAGCGGATCACGGTGAACCTCTCCCCCGCCGACCTGCCCAAGGAAGGGTCGCATTACGACCTGCCGATCGCGCTGGGCCTGCTGGCGGCGATGGGGGTGGTCGATGCGGAGGCGCTGTCCGACTATCTGATCGTCGGCGAACTGAGCCTCGACGGGCGAATCGCCGGGTCGCCGGGCGTGCTGCTGGCGGCGATGCTGGCGAGCGGGGAGGGGCGGGCGCTGATCTGTCCGGCGGTACAGGGGGCGGAGGCGGCGTGGGCCGGAACGTCGGTGGTGGCCGCGCCCGACCTGCTGTCGCTGCTCAACCACCTGAAGGGCGAGCAGCTCCTGTCGATGCCACAGCCCGGCGGCGCGGAGGACGCGTGGAGCGGCACCGACCTGAAACAGGTGAAGGGGCAGGAGACGGCGAAGCGTGCGCTGGAGATCGCGGCGGCAGGCAACCACAACCTGCTGATGGTCGGGCCGCCGGGCGCGGGCAAGTCGCTGCTCGCCTCCTGCCTGCCCGGTATCCTGCCGCCGCTCGATGCGGCCGAGGCGCTGGAGGTGTCGATGGTCCAGTCGGTCGCCGGCACGCTGGCCGGCGGGCGGATGACGCGGATGCGACCGTTCCGTTCGCCCCATCATTCGGCGTCGATGGCGGCGCTGACCGGCGGGGGGCTGAAGGTGAAGCCGGGCGAGATCAGCATGGCCCATCTGGGCGTGCTGTTCCTCGACGAGCTGCCCGAGTTCCAGCGCGCGGTCCTCGATTCGCTCCGCCAGCCGCTGGAAACCGGTGAGGTCAGCGTGGCGCGGGCGAATGCGCATGTCACCTTTCCGGCGCGAGTGCAGCTGATCGCGGCGATGAACCCGTGCCGCTGCGGCCATCTGGGCGATCCGGCGCTGGCCTGTGCCCGCGCGCCGCGCTGTGCCGCTGATTACCAGGCGAAGGTGTCGGGGCCGTTGCTGGACCGGATCGATCTGTCGATCGAGATGGCGGCGGTAAGCGCCGCCGATCTGGTGCTGCCGCCCCCCACCGAGGGATCGGCCGAGGTCGCCGCGCGGGTGGCGGCGGCGCGCGACGTGCAGCGGGCGCGCTACGCTGCCGATGGCGTGCGGACCAATGCCGAGGCGGACGGCGCGGTGCTGGAACGCGCCGCCGCACTCGACGAACCGGCCCGCGCGCTGCTGGCGCAGGCGGCGGAGGCGATGCGGCTGTCTGCGCGCAGCTTCCACCGGGTGTTGCGGGTCAGCCGGACCATCGCCGATCTGGGCGGTTTCGAGACGATCGGACGGGCGCAGGTGGCCGAGGCGCTCAGCTATCGTCGGCGCGCGCCGACCAATTGAGGGAGCGCAATGTGGCGGAATATTGTTGCGAGCAGATGCAGGACGATCTGGAGCGGCGCTGCTCCCTGCACGACGATCGGTCGGACTGTCCCGACGCGCTGATCGGACGGACGAATGGCGGTTACGGTTTGATGATCCATGACGGCGGATCGTCGATGATCGGCATCGCCTATTGCCCGTGGTGCGGCGCGCGGTTGCCGGAGCGGGAATGATCACGCCGGCCGATTGACCGGTTGCGTTCGTCGCTACGGATTGCGAGACATTACGCCAGGGTAACAAGGGGGGAAGCCGAAATGGAATGGATGATCCTGCCACTGCGGCGCTATTTCGAAGTGCGCGGCCGGTCACGGCGCATGGAATATTGGATGTTCACGCTGTTTTCGATGCTGGTCGGGATCGCGGCGACGTTTATCGACGCGGCGATCGGCTTCGGATGGGAAGACACCGGTCCCGTCGGCGGCCTGACCAGCCTCGCGCTGCTGATTCCGGGCTTTACCGTCTGGTTCCGCCGACTGCACGACACCGATCGTTCGGCATGGTGGCTGCTGCTTCTCCTCCTCCCGATCATCGGCTGGATCTGGCTGTTCGTCCTGTCGGTGACTGAAGGTACGCGTGGGGCCAACCGGTTCGGGCCGGACCCCAAGGACCCCTATGGCAGCGTCGATATCGATCGCGTGTTTTCGTAACGGTTGCGGGGGCACGTCGCTTCGGCTAACGCGCCCCTGCGTGCCCCTGTGGTGAAATTGGTAGACGCGTCCGACTCAAAATCGGATTCCGCAAGGAGTGCTGGTTCGAGCCCGGCCAGGGGCACCAATTTCCGCGCTTCGCCCGGTGCCTTAACCGGGCGTTAGCCTCTTTTCCGCTATCATCGCGCGCATGAGCGATTCGCCAGAAGGTCCGTTTCCTCCGCGTGCGCGCCGGGATAGCGTGTTCCTGAAGGCGCGGGTCGAATCCAGCACCATCGTTGTCGAATGCCGGGTGCGCAACCTGTCCGAATCGGGTGTCTGTATCGACAATCCGGTCGACCTGTCCCCCGGTAAGCGGGTGCTGGTGACGATGGGCGCGCTACACCATCTCGAAGGCTGGGTTCGCTGGGCGCATGACGGCCGGGCGGGGTTGGCGTTCGAAAACGGACATATCGATGTCGCAGAGGCGCGCCGTCCGCGCGGCACGGTAGAGGCGGTACCGCAGCATCTCGCGGGCTGGCTTTCGCAGATGCATAATCCCTATCAGCGGCGAGGCGGCTGAGCCTTTCGGCGCCTCACGCCGCGCTGCGGCAATAGCTGTCGATGAATTGCTGGTGCGTCGGCAGGCGCGCGACCGTGGCGGCGATGGTCGTGCGCAGTCCGTCCAGTACCGTGGCCAGCTCGCCCGGCGGCATCGCCCGCGCCAGCGGATGCCAGGCGGCGGGCGTCAGCCGCTGGCCCAGCATCACCTGCGTCCACGACCCGGTGCGGAACAGGTCGTCGGCGGATTGATAGGTGTGCGCACCTTCCGCGAACAACGCGATGCGTTCGGCCAAACTGTCGGGCAGCGCGATTTCGCGGCGTTCGCGCCAGAACGGTTCGGGCCGCTGGTTCAGATGGTAATGGAGCAGCACGAAGTCGCGCACTGCTTCGATCTCGCGCCGGGCCTGGTCGTTGAAGCGGGTGCGGGCCGCGGCACCCGGATGGCCGAAGGGGAGCAACTGCACCAGCCGGGTCAGTGCGATCATCACCAGGTGCAGGCTGGTCGATTCGAGCGGCTCGACGAAGCCGCTCGACAGGCTGAGCGCAACGCAGTTCCGCTCCCACATCGCCAGCCGCCGCCCGGTGCGGAATCGGATCAGGCGCGGTTCGGTCAATGCCTGTCCCTCGATCGACGCCATCAGCCGGTCGTGCGCGGCATCGTCGCCCAGATGACGGGAGCTGTAGACCAGCCCGTTGCCGATCCGGTGCTGCAGCGGGATCTGCCAGCGCCAGCCGGCATCATGGGCGATGGCGCGGGTATAGGGGACGGCGGGGCCGGTCGCGCGGGTCTGCACCGCCAGCGCCCGGTCGGTCGGCAGCCAGGCGCCCCAATCCTCGAACCCCACGCCCAGCGTCTGTTCGATCAGCAGCGCGTGGAAGCCGGTACAGTCGAGGAACAGGTCGCCCGCGATCCGTTGTCCATCGTCCAGCACCAGCGCAGCGATGTCGCCGCCGGCGCCGTCGCGTTCGACCCGCGCGATACGCCCTTCGATCCGCGTCAGTCCCTGCGCTTCGCTACGCGCGCGCAGATAGGCGGCATAGCGGCCGGCGTCGAAATGATAGGCGTAGTTGAGGGGGGTGTCGGGGCCGCCGAGGAAGCGCCCTGCCTCTGCGGCTTCATGTTCGAGGCAATAGGCGCCGATGTCCGCCGCCGCCCCCTGCGCGTGCGCCTCCAGCCAGAAATGCTGGAAATCACCCATCCAGGTCGAGCGCCCGACCTCTCCGAACGAATGGACGTAGCGGTCGGTCGCGCGCGCCCATCCTTCGAAGGAGATGCCCAGTTTGAAGCTGGCCCCGGTCGCGGCCATGAAATCGCGTTCGTCGAGGCCCAGCAGCGCGTGGAAGCTGCGGATGGTGGGGATAGTCGCTTCCCCCACGCCGACCGTGCCGATCGCGTCGGATTCGACCAACGTCACCTCGACCAGCCCGGCCAGCTGCCGCGTCAGCAGCGCCGCCGCCAGCCAACCGGCAGTGCCGCCGCCGGCAATCACGATCCGCTTGGGACTCATCGGTTCAGCCTTTGCAACAGCTTCGCGCGCAGCCGCCGGGCGGCGACGGGATCGAGCGGGGCGAGGTCGCCCTGCATGGCGGGTGGCAGATGGTCGCGCGCATCGTCGCCGCCGCTCCAGATATAATGGTCGAACATCGAGGCCCATGCCGCCCGCTCTGCCGCCGGGCGTTCCCGCAAG
This sequence comes from uncultured Sphingomonas sp., assembly GCF_913776855.1. Classification (GTDB taxonomy): domain Bacteria; phylum Pseudomonadota; class Alphaproteobacteria; order Sphingomonadales; family Sphingomonadaceae; genus Sphingomonas. Next base: position 59,885 of record NZ_CAJYQD010000001.1, read on the forward strand.
GCGAGCATTGCGTGGAGCAGGGTCGTCATCGGGCTGTCGGCAAAGGCGGGGGCGTCGTTCCACCAGTAATTGACCATGACGTTGAAGCGGCCCAGCGCCTCGACATTGTGCCACCAGAGGGCCGGATAGAAGAGGACGTCGCCCGACTCCAGTTCGGCGACCTGCGCATTGGCCAGCGCTTCGGCGAAGCGGGGATAACGCTCGAGGTCGGGCGCGCGCAGGTCGACCATGCTTACCACCTGTCCGCCGGGCGTCGGCTCCAGCGGGCCGGGATAGAGGTTTGCGACCTGATCGGGCGGGAACAGGGTGAAGCGGCGCCGTCCGACCAGACAAACCGCAAGGTTGTTCGACAGGTCGTAATGGGTCGCGGCGACGGTGCGGTTGCCGATCCAGATGCTCGCCAGCGGCGCGGCCCGGCCGGGGGACGGCGGCGGCAGCGACAGGTCGTTGTCGCGGCGCAGCCCCGGCAGATAGGTGTCGAGGTCGGTCGATCCGATATAGAAAGCGGGCGCATCGGGATCATCGAGATGGTCGGCAATCCGGTCGAGATAGGCCGACAGGCCGACCCGCGCGGCGTCGAAGTTCAGCCCCGACCAGTCGTCGCGGTAGAAGAAGCGTCCACCGATCGATGGCGCGCCGGTATAGCCGACGATGGGACGCCCGCCGTCAAATTGCTTGAGATAGGCGATGGCGTGGTCCGCACCCGCTTCGCCCGCCGCGGCCAGCGGCCAGGCGGCGGCGAGGCCGCGCAAAATGACCGGTTCGTTTGCGGCGAGGAGCGCCGGCAGGTCGACCCTTTGTGCGCCATCGATGCTGCGGACCGGACGCACCATGGTCAGTTGCCGTGACGCTGTTGCCGCCGGTCGATCAGCCGGGGAATATTGTCGAGCGACGCACTGGCCATGAAGGCGGCGCGCAGCGCCCCGCTGGCGTGCAACGATGCCAGCTGATCGGCGGTGAGCGCGTCCAGTGCATCGTCGGCGATGACGAGGATGTCGGTGATGGCGCACGTCCGCCCGTCGCCCAGGTCGAGTTCGATGGTGGTCGGGCGCAGCAGGTCGGCGGACTGCCATGCCGCGAACAGCGGGGCGTTGATCTGCTGCCCTTCCTGGATCACGTCCAGCACCGCTTCGACATGGGCGAGATAGGGAGCGGTGCCGCCCTGGGGTAGATAAAGTGGATTGCCGTCGCCGCCGCGTGCCACGCGCGGATCGTCGAGGTCGAGCGTAATGCCGCCGCTCTCCCGGTCACGCGCGAACGGTCCGCGCTGGCGGACGGCGGGGACGTAGCTGGCGTGCCAGCCGCCATCGTCGCCGAGGAAGAGATTGTCGTCGGGGTCGAGACCGAGCAGCGCCACGGCATAGATGCCGCCCCGGTCGTCGTGGCGGAACAGGATCGGATAGTCGCGCTGGGCCGCTTCGAATTCATTGGGGAACAGCAGCACCTGGTTGACGGCATCGCCATGCGCCGGGCCGTGCGCGACGACGACGGTCAGGTCGTGATGATCGACATTGTTGATGGGCATGGGGGGCATCGACACGCGGACCTTTCGTTGGGCGCGGCGCAGGGTAGGGCAATGCCGGACGATGGAAAGGGGCATCCTTCGCAAAAGGACGCCCCTTTCCAGTCGGTTGGCCGCGATCAGAAGCGGTAGCGCGCCCCGAGCAGGAAGCGCGGCTTCAGTTCCTGAGCAAAGACCAGTGCGTTGCGGTCGCGCCCATATTGCACCAGCGGCTCGCTGGTCAGGTTCACGCCTTCGATCGACAGCGCCATGCGGTCGTTCAGGTCATAGCTGATATTGAAGTCCAGCGTACCGAACGGCGCGACGAACAGCGGGTTGCGGCTGTCGCCCTGATTGGTCGCGGCAAGGAACTTGTCGCGCCAGTTATAGGTCACGCGGGCGGACAGGCCGCTCTTGTCGTAGATGATCGACCCGTTGGCACTGTCGCCCAGACCGGTCAGCGCGAACACGTTGACGCTGGGGTCGGCGGCGATGTCGGCATTCACGTCGCCATAGACCTTGGTGTACGACGCCTGCACGCCGAACCCGGTATTGCCGAAGAAATGCTGACCCGCGAGTTCGAAGCCATAGATATGGCCGTCGCGGTTGTTGACCGGCTGCGACACCGCGAAATTGTAGAGCGGGTCCTGCGCGTTGCCGTAGATGTCGACCGCCTGCAGGATCGAGTCGACAAAGCCCTGGTTCAGCGCACCGCCGGCGTTCCGGTTCGCTTGGAACGTCGCGTCGGCCTGGGCGGTGTTGCCGCCGTTCTGCTGGAGCAGCGCGGTGTAGGTGAACAGGTTGACGTCGCTCAGGTCCGCCGCCAGCGCGCGCAGGCGATCGGCTGCGGTACCCGACCGGGTGCCTGCCGCCCCCGACGACGGGTCGCGCAGGTCGAACAGGGTGCGGTTGAACACGCCCGTGCCGATGAAGTTGCGTACCCGCTTGTCGAAGAAGCCAAGCGAGACATAGCTCGACGGCTTATAATACCACTCCACCGACAGGTCGAAATTGTCGGAGACCAGCGGCAGCAGCCCGGCATTGCCCGAATTGCCGGTGGGACGACCGCCCAGCGCCGTCGGACGGCTTGGCGCACCAGCCGTCGTCGAGGCGAAGAGATTGCCGTAATCCGGCCGGGCGAGCGTGCGGCTGGCCGAGGCACGGGCGACGAAATTGTCGAACACCTCGATATTGAAGTCGATCGCCGGCAACAGGTTCTGGTAATGACCCCGCTGCGATACGGTCGATACCGAGTTGGAGATCACCGACGAGAAGTCGTTGTCGGCATCCCATTTGATCGCCGACGGGGTCGCCTGGAGCGCGGTCGAGCGGACCTTCGTTTCCTCATAGCGCGTGCCGAACAGCAGGTTGGCGGTGCGCCCGGCAATCTCGCCCTTCCACGTGATCTGTCCGTATACGCCCCACACGGTTTCGCCGACGCGGTCGTAATCGTTGGCGGTCGTGTTGATCGGGTTGGCGGCGTAGAATTTCGAGAAGATGTCGTTCAGCGCGACGGCGTTGCCGCGGAAGGCGGTGCGTTTTACGTCCGCCGTATTGAACCGGTCGAACTTGCAGTCGAGACAGAAGGTCTTGACCACGTTCGAGGCGAGCCGCTGGACGATGCCCGGATCGGTGATGCCCCAGTCGCCCAGCTGCTGCTGCGTCTGCACCCGCGCGCTGGTCATGACTGAATCGGTATAGGTGCCGCCGACATCGAACCGGCTGCCGCCGCCCAGATCCCAGCCGAGATCGGCGCGACCGCCGTTGATCCGCTGGCGCTGGGTCGCCGAGTTGGTGCGCGCGATCTGCGTGCCGAGATCGCCGATGTCGAGGACGCCGTTGCCGTTGCCGTTGATCCGGTCGTTGATCGTCTGCGTCACGCGGGGGAAGCCGCTGCTGTAATCGATCGCCTGGCTGTCGATGACCGGCGCGCCGAGTGAGATCAGCGTCGCCGAGGTGCCGTTCGGGGCATCCGGCGTCGAACGTGAGACGGCATGATAGCCATCGAGGTTCAGCGTCAGACGATCGGTCATCTGCCATTTGCCGTTCAGGCCATAGGACTGGAGCTGGGTCTTGGTCGCGCGGAACTGCTGTTCGAAGCCCTGGTCCTTCACGCCGTTGATCGATTCCGAAATGAAATCGGGCGTGGCGATGACGTCGTTGCCGTTGAAGACGATGCGGCCGAACGGGCGGTTGAACCAGTTGGTCTGTTCGCTGCGCTGCTCCTCCAGCCGGTTCTGCGCGAACAGCGCGTCGGCGGTGAAGGTCAGCCCTTCGGTCGGCGCGAACTGCAGCACGGCCTGGCCGTTGATGCGCTCGCGCTTGTTTTCCGAGAACTGGTAGCGGCTGTCGTTCGGGATCAGCGTGAACGGCGTGGTCGGCCGGTTCTCGATCTGGGTCTGCGCATTGACGTAGGGGCCGGCGGGATTCAGCACGGCCGAGGTCGGGACCACCGTGAAATAATTCGGCGCGCTCTGGGCCGAGGTGCTGTCGCGACGCTGGTAGCTGCCGAATACCGACAGGCCGAAGGTGCGGGCGTCGTTACGCCAGCTCATCAGGCCCGACACTTCGGGAAGGACGCGGGCGCCTTCGCCCTGCATGGTGCTGACGTCGTGCAGCGCCTTGACCCCGAATGATCCGGTCACGCCGTCTTCGCGCGCTTCCAGCGGCTTGCGGGTGACGACGTTGATCGCCGCGCCGATACCGCCCGATGGAATCGCAGCGCGCCCGGTCTTGTAGACCTCCAGTGCCGATACGCCTTCCGAGGCAAGGTTCTGGAAGTCGAACGAACGCCCGGTGCCGCGGGCGAAATCGCCGGCGCCGCTGGTGTCGACGTTCGAGGCGGGCAGCTGGCGTCCGTTCAGCGTGACGAGGTTGAAGCCGCCGGAGAAGCCGCGAACCGAAACCTGCGAACCTTCCCCGTTCACCCGGTTGATCGACACGCCGGTGATGCGCTGCAACGACTCGGCGAGGTTGGTGTCGGGGAACTTGCCGATGTCCTCTGCGCTGATCGCGTCGACGACGCCGGCCGAATTGCGCTTGATATCGATCGCGCGGTTCAGCGAAGCGCGGATGCCGGTGACGACGATCTCTTCGCCTTCCTGCACCGGATCCTGGCCGGTCGGTTGTACGGTGCTGCCGGTCGTGCCTTCGGTGGTGCCGGGTTGGGCATTGACGGCGGTGTCGCCGGTCTGCGCGGCGGCGATGCCGGGCGCTGCGAGCAAGGCGGCAAGCGTGATGCCCGAGGCGCTGCGCGCCAGCGTGCCGAGAAGATGACCCCTCATGCGAAAACTCCCCTGAAGCGTGGTGCGGTTCGGTCCGCCCATCGTGTCGCCGGAATGTCCGGTCGTGGTAACGCTATCATCTTGTCCAGCGCTGTCAATCAACCAAATCGGATAACATCCTGTGATAGCTCGATAATATCCGGTATCCGATCTTGGCGGGTTTGGGTCGGCTGCGATCACGTGAACGCGCTCGCTGCGGCGTTAACCAGAAATTATACGACCCGTACTAGCACGGACCGACGGAGAGAGCTGGGCAACCCAGGGGGGGGCGTTACGGCAATCGTTGGAGCTGTTGAATGCTGGGCTGGTTTCGCAAGAATGCCCCTATCCGGACGAAATTCGTCTTCATGGGGGGCATCTATACGCTCCTGACGGCGATCCCCGTTGTGGCAACGGTCGCAGCGGTCAACGGCCTGGCGTCGCCATCGCTGTTGATCGGCGTCGCGCTGGCCGCACTCGTGACGACCATCGTGCTTACCGCCGTATTCCGCAGCGCGGTCTGCGACCCCTATGTCGATTCGGTGGTCGGCATGGAAGCGATCGCCGCCGGCGACCTGTCGCGCCCGATCGACTATGTGGCGTATCAGGACTGCATCGGTCGCATGGCGCGCGCGATGCAGGTGTTCCAGGCCAATGGGCAGGCGGTCAAGGACGCTGCGCAGGGACAGCAACAGGTGGTCGGCCGGTTGGGCGAAGGCCTGTCGCGGCTGGCCGCAAGCGACGTCAGCTATCGCATCGCCGAAACCTTTCCCGCCGATTACGAACGGCTGCGCACCGATTTCAACGCGGCGATGGACGCGGTGTCGGAAGTGCTGGCGGCGGTGCGCGAAGCAACCAGCGGCATCAACGACGGTGCCAACGACATTCGTGAGGCATCCGACGATTTGTCGCAGCGGACCGAGCAGCAGGCCGCAAGCCTGGAAGAGACGGCCGCCGCGATGGACCAGATCACCGGAACCGTGCGCGAAACGGCGGCCGGGGCGACCCGCGCCCACACCGTGGTCAACGAAACCCGCGACGAGGCCGAACAATCGGGCGACGTCGTGCGCCGCGCCGTCGATGCGATGCACGGGATCGAGCGCGCGTCGGGCGAGATTGGCGACATCATCACCGTGATCGACGGCATCGCGTTCCAGACCAACCTGCTGGCGCTGAACGCCGGGGTCGAGGCCGCCCGTGCGGGTGATGCCGGCAAGGGCTTTGCCGTCGTCGCATCCGAAGTACGCGCGCTGGCGCAGCGGTCGGCCGATGCGGCCAAGGACGTGAAGACCAAGATCAACGCGTCGTCCGAACAGGTCGCGACCGGCGTCGAGCTGGTCAGCGAAACCGGCAAGGCGCTGCAACGGATCATCGGCCGCATTGGAGAGATCAGCGCGCTGGTCGGCACCATCGCGACCTCCGCCGATCAGCAGGCGACCGGGCTGCAACAGGTCAATACCGCCGTCAACGAGATGGACGGCGTGACGCAACAGAATGCCGCGATGGTCGAACAGGCCACCGCCGCTGCCCGCCGCCTGGCCGAAGAGGCACAGGAACTGACGCGGCAGGTGAACCGCTTCACGCTGGCCGCCGGGGCATCCGCCGGTGGCGGCATGTCGTCGTTCCGGGGCGCGCCGACGCAGAGCGCAGTCCATCGGCTGCAGGCCCGCGTGGCACAGGTCAGCCGCGACATGGCGCCGCCGCCGCGTCGAAAGGTCGCCGCCAGCGGCGGTCCTGCCGTCGCCGCTATGGTCGATGACGACGACTGGACCGAATTCTGACCCGAACGCCCGCCTGCGACCTCCTTCCACGGGACACTCCGATGACCATCGCCCTTCCTGCCATATTAGACACTCCCGCCGCCGCCCCGCTGCGCCAGACGCTGCGCGATGCGATCGGCACCGGCCGCCCGATCCAGCTCGACGCGTCGGGGGTGGAGCGGATCGGCCAGGCGTGCCTGCAGGTGCTGGCCGCCGCTGAAGTCGCGGCGGAAGAGGCCGGTCAGCCATTCCACATCACCGGCGCAAGCCCTGTGTTCGCTGATATGGCGACGCTGGCGGCGCTCGACACCCTCCTCGCCGCCTGATCCGGAGCGAAGCCCATGGACCTCGACGCAATCCAGCAGATCTTCTTCCAGGAATGTGAGGAAGGCCTTGCCGCGATGGAGGGCAACTTCACGTTGCTGCGCGACGGCGATCGCGATTCGGAAACGATCAACGCCGTGTTCCGCTGCGTCCATTCGATCAAGGGCGGGGCAGGGGCGTTCGGGCACGAGCGCCTGCAGGCCTATACCCATCAATATGAAACGCTGCTCGACCTGATCCGCAACGGTACGCTGGAGCTGACGCCCGCGCTGCTCGACGTGGTGGTGGGGGCGTTCGACGTGCTGTCCGACCATGTCGCGGCCGCGCGTGACCATGATACGCCGCCGTCCGATGCGGCGATGCTGGAACGGCTGGCCGCGGCGGCCGGGGGCGACACCGCTCCGAAGGCCGCCGCAACCCCCGCTCCCGACATCGCTCCGGCGGCCGCGGTGTCAGATGACTTCGACGACCTGATGTCGATGCTGGGCGATGTCGCGCAGTCGGAGGACGGCGCGGACGCGGCCAATGGCTGGCGCCTGCGCTACACGCCGGGGGCCAAGGCGTTCGAACATGGAGCCGAACCGCTGCTGCTGCTGCGCGAGCTGACGATGCTGGGGGGCAAGGTCACGCTTTGCGACCGGGCCGCGCTGCCCCCGCTCGACATGATGGAACCCGAGTGCGGCTATCTCGCATGGGACGTGGCATTGCCGGCCAGCGTAGCCGAGGACGATATCCGCGCGGTGTTCGAATTCGGCGATCCGACCGCGATCACGTTGATGCAGGGCGATGCCGCGCCGGCCATGGCTGAAGATAGCGTCGATGCGCTGTTCGACCTGTTGGATTCGTTCGACGTGGCTCCTGCGCCGGTCGCGGTCGTCGAGGAACCGGCTGTCGTGGCATCGCCGCCTCCGCCGCCGCCGCCTGCGCCGGCACTGGTCGTTGCGCCGGCGCCCACACCCGCTCCGGTTGCGGCGGAGCCGGCCGCGCCGCGTGCCGTGGCGCCGAGCGCACCGGCGGCACCGCCCGCACAGACCATCCGCGTCGACCTCGACAAGCTCGACCGGCTGGTCAACCTGGTCGGCGAGCTGGTGATTACCCAGGCGATGCTCGCGCAGCGGCTGGCCGAGAACCAGATGGGCGGCATTTCCGAACTCAGCGACCTCGAGCATCTGACGCGTGAGCTGCAGGAATCGACGATGGCGATCCGCGCGCAGCCGATGAAGACCGTGTTCAGCCGCGTGCCGCGCATCGTCCGCGAACTGGAGGGCGAAACCGGCAAGCGGGTCCGCCTCGAGGTGGATGGCGAGATGACCGAGGTCGACAAGACCGTGGTCGAGCGTATTGGCGAGCCGCTGACCCATCTGATCCGCAACGCGGTCGACCACGGCCTCGAAATGCCCGACGTTCGCGTCGCCGCGGGTAAGCCGGCCGAGGGCGTCGTTCGCCTGGCGGCGGCGCATCAGTCGGGGCGGATCGTCATCACCGTGTCCGACGATGGACAGGGCATCAACCGCGCGCGCGTGAAGGCGAAGGCGATCGAGAAGGGCATCATCATGCCCGATGCCGTGTTGAGCGATGAGGAGATCGACAATTTGATCTTCGCGCCCGGTTTTTCGACCGCGGCGGCGATCACCAACGTCTCCGGCCGGGGCGTCGGCATGGACGTGGTGCGCAAGAACATCCAGGCGCTGGGCGGTCGCATCGGCATCCAGTCGCGCGAGGGCTTCGGGTCCAGCTTTTCGCTCAGCCTGCCGCTGACGCTGGCGGTGCTGGACGGCATGATCGTGACCGTTGGCCAGCAGACCTTCGTCATTCCGCTCGGCCATATCGTCGAAAGCCTGCGCCCTGACGACGACACGCTCAGCCGGCTGGGTCCGGACGGGACGCTGCTCGACGTGCGCGGGTCGTACGTGCCGGTGCTGCGCATCGCCGACTATCTGGGCATCGAGGGGGCGGAGCGGAACCCGACCAATGCCGTGCTGATCGTGGTCGAGGGCGACCATGGCCAGGCCGCGCTGCTGGTCGACACGATCCAGGATCAGCGGCAGGTCGTGGTCAAGAGCCTCGAGGCGAATTACCAGGCGATCGACGGCGTAGCCGGGGCGACGATCCTTGGCGACGGGCGCGTCGCGCTGATCGCCGATGTCGATGCGCTGACCACCCGCGGCCGCTTCGCCAACCGTCCGTCGGCGGCGCTGGCGGCATGAGCCGGGCCGCCGCCCTCACCGACAATCGCGCGCGCGAATTCGCGTTCGATGCCGGCGACCACCGCGCCATCGCGGCGCTGGTGTATGACGAGGTCGGAATCCTGCTGCCCGATGGCAAGGCGCAATTGGTCTATGGCCGGATCGCCCCGCGCGTGCGGGCGTGCGGGCTGACCAGCTTTGCCGACTATGTGACCCGGATCGGCCGCGATGCCGAGGAACGCGGCCGCGCGATCGATGCGCTGACGACGAACCACACCAGCTTCTTTCGCGAAAACCATCATTTCGAGGATTTCGTGGAGCGGATCTGGCCGCCGCTGGCCGACCGGCTGGCAAAGGGGGGCCGGGTGCGGCTGTGGTCGGCGGCGTGTTCGAGCGGGGAAGAACCCTATTCGTGGCTGATGGCGATGTTCGGCACCGACCGCGCCGCCGCCCAACGACTTTTGAAGACCGACCTGCGGATGCTGGCGACCGATGTGTCGCCCAGCGTGCTGAACACCGCGCGCGCCGGCCGGTATTCGAAGGAAACGATGCGGACCGTACCCGCGTCGCTGCGTTCCGTGTGGACCGGGGGGGACGGCGACAGCCTTGTCGTCGATCCGGTCCTTCGCGACGCGATCGCGTTCAAGCCGCTAAACCTGCTCGGCGACTGGCCGTTCAAGGGGCGGTTCGACACGATCTTCTGTCGCAATGTGATGATCTATTTCGACGAGCCTACCAAAGAGCGCCTGCTGGCGCGGCTCGGCGAGCGGTTGGAGGTTGGGGGGATGCTCTATATTGGTCACTCGGAGCGGCTGATCGGCCCGGTGCAGGACAAGTTCCGCTGTATCGGCCGCACCGCCTATCAGAAGATCGCCGCATGAGCGTCCGGACCCTCATCGTCGATGATTCGATGGCGATGCAGGCGATCATCCGCCGCCGGCTACTCGCTGATCCGGGAATCGAAGTCGTCGGTACCGCCGCCAGCGCCGACGAGGCCCGCGCGCAGATCAAGGCGCTGGACCCCGATGTCGTGACGCTGGACATCGAAATGCCGGGGATGAGCGGCCTGGACTTCCTCGAACGGCTGATGCGCCTGCGCCCGACGCCGGTGGTCATGCTGTCGACGCTAACCGCACAAGGGGCGGAGGCGAGCCTGACCGCGCTGGAGCGCGGCGCGTTCGACTGTTTCGACAAGACCCGGCTGATGGCCGGGACCGACGCGGCCTGCACGTCGGAACTGACCGAACTGGTCCGCGCCGCCGCCACTGCGCGTCCCGCCGCACGCGCGACGCCGGTCCGCGCTGTGCCGGTGCAGGAACGGGCAGGCTATACCCCGCGTCCCGGCGCGATGATCGCGATCGGCGCGTCGACCGGCGGGGTCGAGGCGCTGATCGAGCTGTTGTCGAGCTTTCCGGCGAACTGCCCGCCGACCGTTATCGTCCAGCATATGCCCGCGACCTTCACCCCCAGCTTTGCCGCACGCCTCAACCGCCTGTGCGCGCCAAGTGTCGAGGAAGCGCGTGCGGGCGCACCGCTGACGGTGGGCAAGGTCTATCTGGCGCCCGGTGGCGAACGGCATATGGAGATCGGCGGATCGGGCGAGCGCCGCCATTGCCGCCTGGTCGAAGGCGACAAGGTGAACGGCCACCGCCCGTCGGTCGACCGGCTGTTCCATTCGGTCGCGCGCCTTGCAGGGCGCGATGCGACCGCCGCGATCCTGACCGGCATGGGCTGCGACGGGGCGGAGGGGATGAAGGCGATGCGCGGCTGCGGGTCGATGACCTTCGGCCAGGACAAGGCGACCAGCGTCGTTTACGGGATGCCCGCCATCGCCCATCAGATCGGCGCGGTCGCCGAACAGCTGCCGCTGCGTCGCATCGCCCAGCGGCTGCTGGCGGAATGTGCTGCATGAGCGCCTTGTCGGCCCGCGACGGTCTGCGCCGGCTGACGGTGGCGCAGGGCGAGATGAAGGTCAGCGACGAACGCGATGTCGTGTTGACGACGGTGCTGGGCAGCTGCGTCGCGGCGTGCTTCTATGATCCGGTCGCGCACATCGGCGGGATCAACCATTACCTGCTGGCCGATGGCAATGCGTCGGACCCCGCATCGATGCAGCGTTACGGCGTCTATGCGATGGAAGTGCTGATCAACGCGATGCTGGCGCGCGGCGCCGCGCGGTCGCGAATGCGTGCGCGCATCTTTGGCGGGGCGACGATGCGCGCGGGTTTCCGTGACATCGGCGGCGCGAACATCGCCTTTGCGCGGCAGTTCCTGCGCGACGAACGCATCGCGCTGGTCGGCGAGGATGTGGGGGGCACGCAGGCCCGCCGGGTCGAATTTCGCGCGGCGGTCGGCCTGGCGCGATGCCGGTCGGTCGTCGACACGGCGCCACCGCCGATCGTCGTGCGCACACCGCCACCGCCACCCGCCGCCGTCGGCGACGTGGAGTTTTTCTGATGACCGAATTTGCACCGAGGGAGCCTCTAGCCGTGGCCAAGACGATCATGACCGTGGACGATTCGCCCAGTATGCGGATGCTGCTGCGGGTCGCGCTGACCGATCTGGGATATAGCGTCGTGGAGGCCGAGGACGGCGTTCACGCACTGGAGAAGCTGGACGGGTTTCAGCCCGACCTGCTGATCACCGACATCAACATGCCGCGCATGGACGGGTTCGGCCTGATCGCCGAGGTCCGCGGGCAGGGGCGTCGCAGCCTGCCGATCCTCGTCCTAACTACCGAGAGTTCCGACGAAAAAAAGCAGCGCGCACGCGATGCCGGTGCTACCGGCTGGATCGTCAAGCCGTTCCACCCCGAAAAGCTGGCCGCCGCGATCCGGCGCGTCCTGCACTGATCCTGCTGCGCGATAAGGAGCTTCCCATGTCCCGCCAACTCATCACCTTTCAGCTGGGCGACCAGATCCTCGGCGTCGACATCATGGCGATCCGCGAGATTCGTGCCTGGTCGCCGGCCACCCCGCTGCCCAACGTGCCGCCCTATGTGCGCGGTGTCGTGAACCTGCGCGGTGTCGTGCTGCCGGTGTTCGACCTGCGCCACCGGCTGAACTGGGGCGTGACCGACCCGTCGGCGCGCCATGTCATCATCGTCGTGCGGATCGGCGAACAGCTGCAGGGGATCATCGTCGATGCGGTGAACGACATCGTGTCGATCCATCCCGACGCCATGCAGCCGGTGCCCGACATCGGCGACGCCGAAGCGTCGCGATTCCTGGAAGGGTTGGCGACCATCGACAACCGCATGATCCTGGTGCTGGCGCTCGACCGACTGGTCGACCAGCCTGTCGCCGAAGCCGCTTGAAGTACCGCGTAACTTTTCTGGGACAATCACATCATGCCTGCTAGCACCAAGGTCCTCGTCGTCGACGACTCCCTGACCATGCGGGCGCTCATATCGGGCGCGCTCGAACGGATTCCGGGTGTCGAGGTCGTCGGACTGGCCGATGGCGCCGAGGAAGCGCGCTCGATGGTGGCGTCGCTCAAGCCGCATGTCATGACGCTCGACGTCGAGATGCCGGGCATGAGCGGCATCGAATATCTGGCCGAGATCATGGAATCGAAGCCGATGCCGGTCATCATGTTCTCGACCCGCACGACCGATGGCGCGGGCGAGACGATCGAGGCGCTGCGCCTGGGGGCGATCGACTGCCTGCCCAAGCCGCGCGTGGCGGCCCCGGCCGAACTGAACGCGATCATCGCCAAGCTCGGCAAGCGCATCAAGTCGGCGCGCAACGCGCCGGTGAAGGTTCCCAAGGTCGCCAGCGCCGCGCGGCCGATCGACTGGAACGGCCGCCTGCTGGTGGTCGGCGGCGATGCGTCCAGCACCGCATCGATGTTCCACCTGTTCGGCCAGTTCCCGCCGAACTGCCCGCCGACGATCGTCGTCCAGCATCTGGGACCGGGCCTGGTCGAGGGCATGGTGGAAAAGCTGGGATCGCAGGTCGCGCCAAAGGTCGTGGTGGCGCAGGACGGCATGGCGATCGAACAGGGCACGATCTATTTCGCGCCGCAGGGTGACCATCACCTCGTTGTCGATGCTTGGCCCTCAGGCAAGCTGCGGTTGCTGGCGCGCGATCCGGTGGCGGGTGAGCGGCCGTCGATCTCGCTGCTGTTCGCCGCAGCCGCCAAGGCGGCCGGATCGAACGCGGCGGGCGTGCTGTTCCTCGATGGCAGCGAAGATGGCGGCGGCGGGTTGAAGGCGATGCTGGGCGCGGGCGGCTATGCCTTTGCCCCGGCGGAGACCGGCGGCGGGCATACGCTGTCGCGCGGCATGGTGACGCAGCCGGTGCCGGCCGATGGTCTCGCCGCCGGCGTGCTGAAGCTGTGTTCGAAATGAGCGGGGTCGCGTTCCCCGCCGCCTCGCCCGCGCTGGGCGAGGCGCTGGCCGGCGAGCTGGAGCGGGCTTCGCGCCTGCTCGGCGAGCTGGCGTTCGAGCTGGGCAGCGACGAAACGACGCTGCGCCGGCACCTGACCGGCCTGCAGTCGATCGACCATGTGACGCAGATCTTGCTGAACATCGCGACCGTGCTGCGCGCGGGCGAGGGAACGGATCAGCTGGCCGGGGTTACGCTGGAGGATGTCGCGGGACGATTGCGCGCGAGCCTGAATTGATCGGCTGGTGCCCCGTGCAGGAATCGAACCCGCGTCTCTTCGTTACAAAGGAAGCCGTTTACCATTAACGTAACGGGGCACGCCGCGTGCCATCTACCAAGCGGCGGGTCGGACCACAATCTCAAACCACACTGAAGGTCCAGCCCTCGGTCCGCGCGACATGGGCCGTCAGCGCGGGCGGCGACCAGAGCGCCGGATCCTGCGCGACCGCCCGCAACCAGGCGGCGCTCAGCAACGCGTCGGTGGCATGATCGTCATAGCGCGGCGACGGTTCATGCGGCGGGCTGCCCAGCACCTTGAGCGCCTCGTCCAGTTGATCTGCGTCCCGCAGCTTGCTCCGCCCGGCGCGTATGCCAGCGGCCCGTGCGGCGATGGTGGTATAGAGTTCGACGATGACCGGCCCCGATGCCGGCAGCGGATCGAACGGCCATACCGGTATCCGTCCGCCCAGCCGGTGCAGGACCCGCATTCCCGTCAGGCTAGATTTGCCGACCTGCGCCGCGCCGACCAGGTTGAAGCAGCTGGTGGGGGAGAATCCCGCCGCCCGCTGCCGTTCCTCGCACAGCCGCAACCGGCCGCGTCCCTGTCCGAAACGGTCGCCGCACGCCTGGTGACGGCGGAAATGGCGCGACAATTCGGCATCGTTGACCACCGACGTCGCCGCCAGATGCGGATCGTCCGCCGCCACCGCGTCGACCATCGCCCAGAGCGCGCGCGCATCGTCCGGCGAGTCCGCCCAGCCGGGAAAATAGCTGCCGGCGTCGACGAAGGGCAGGGCGGGCGACAGGTCCAGCCCGATCAACATGTCGGCGCCTGTGTCGGCCAGCATCGTCATCCAGTCGAGAACGGCCTGCCGCGACCATCCGCCCTGCTGCGCCATCAGCACCGGGCCGCCACGGCCGGCCTCCGCTACCGCCACCGCCAGCCCCGCCGGACGCGCGACCGCCTGTCCCGACCAGTCGATCGCGGCGAAACGGGCAAAGCGCCGGGTCAGGGCCGCTCGCCGCGGTCGAGGCGCTGCCGCGCCGTCGCCCGGTCCCACCATGCCCGTTCCAGCAACCGTGCGATCCGATCGCCCGCACCCGTGCCGTATCGCACCAGGATTGCCGGCCAGTCGCGATAATGATCGGTCTGCCAGAAGGTCGCGGGGTCGGTGTCGAGCAGCACCTCCTTCTCCGCCGGGGGGACGTGCAGCACGAAACTGCCGGGATCGGGCGCGGTCGTCCCGGCGAGTGTCCGTCCGCGAAAGCGCAGCGCCGGCTGACCATAGCTGGTACCCAGTTCGACGCCCGGCAGCATCAACCCGACCCCGACGACCTCCACCCAATCCTTCACGATGTCTGCCGCCGTTCGTCCCACCACGCCATGCGCTCGGCGATGCGCTGTTCGAACCCGCGTCTGGTCGGTTCGTAGAAGCGCGCCGGGGTCATCTCCTCGGGCCAGTAATTCGCGCCCGAAAATCCGTCCTGATGGTCATGGTCATAGGCATAGCCCTTGCCATAGCCGATATCCTTCATCAGCCGGGTCGGCGCGTTGAGGATCGAGGGCGGCGGCATCAACGACCCAGTTTCGCGCGCCGATTTGAACGCGGCCTTCTGCGCCGTGTACGCCGCGTTCGATTTGGGCGCGGTGGCGAGGTACAGGCACGCCTGCACGATCGCCAGTTCGCCCTCCGGACTGCCGAGAAATTCATAGGCGTCCTTGGCGGCGAGGCACTGGACCAGCGCCTGCGGATCGGCGAGGCCGATGTCTTCGCTGGCAAAGCGGGTCAGCCGCCGCAGGACATAGAGCGGTTCCTCGCCCGCGGTCAGCATCCGCGCCATGTAATAGAGCGCGGCCTGCGGGTCCGATCCGCGCAGCGATTTGTGGAGCGCGGAGATCAGGTTGTAATGCCCCTCGCGATCCTTGTCATAGACCGCGACCCGCCGTTGCAGCAGTGCCGACAGCCCGGCGGGATCGAGGGGTTCGGGCAGGTCAATCGAAAACAGCGTCTCGGCCTGATTGAGCAGAAACCGGCCATCGCCGTCAGCACTCGCCACCAATGCCGCGCGGGCGGCATCGTCGAGGGGGAGGGGCCGCTCCTCCAATGCTTCGCCGCGCGCCAGCAATTCGTTCAGCGCGTCGGCGCCCAGCCGGTGGAGGATCAGCACCTGCGACCGGCTGAGCAACGCGGCGTTGAGTTCGAACGACGGGTTTTCGGTCGTCGCGCCGACCAGCGTAACGGTGCCGTCCTCGACATAGGGCAGGAAACCGTCCTGCTGCGCGCGGTTGAAGCGGTGGATTTCGTCCACGAACAGCAACGTGCGGCGCCCCAGCCGGCCATGTTCACGGGCCTCCGCGAACACCTTCTTCAGGTCGGCGACGCCGGAAAAGACCGCCGAAATCTGGGCATAGCGCAGGCCCACCGCATCGGCGAGCAGTCGGGCGATCGTCGTCTTCCCCGTACCGGGCGGTCCCCACAGGATCATCGACGACAGCTTTCCCGCCGCAACCATTCGTCCGATCGCCCCCTCCGGCCCGGTCAGGTGATCCTGTCCGACGACCTCGGCCAGCGTGGTCGGACGGAGGCGATCGGCAAGCGGCCCACCAATGGGAGTGTCGGGCGCGGGCGCGGGCGGGGCGAAGTCGGCGAACAGGTCGGACATGGCCCTGCATATAGGGCGCGCGAAAAAACCGCGAAACACCTCTTGCAACAACCTGTTTAAGATATATCTTCTCTACCAAGATATATCGGAGAATGAATATGCGATTTGGAATGGGATATGCTTCGTGGACCGGCGCGCCGGGGCCGGGTGGTCGGGGACGACATGGCGGCGGCCCGCGTGGCCGGGTGCTGGGCGGTGACGAACTGAAGCTGGTGCTGCTGGCGTTGATCGCGGAGGCGCCGCGCCACGGATACGACCTGATCCGCGCGGTCGAGGCACGCACCGGCGGTGCCTATGCGCCCAGCCCCGGCGTGGTCTATCCGACGCTGACGCTGCTGACCGACATGGGATTGATCGAGGAACAGGCGAGCGACGGTGCCCGCAAGCTGTTCGCCGCGACCGAAGTCGGCACCGCGCAGCTGGCGCAGGATGCCGAACGGGTCGGCGACCTGTTCGCGCGGCTGGAGGCGCTGGGCGAACATCGTGCCCGCACCGATGCCGGTCCGATCCACCGCGCCCGCGCCAATCTGCGCGCCGCGCTCCACCACCGGCTCGCCGGGCCGGATGTCGACACCGATACCCTCCACGCCATTGCCGCCATCCTCGACGAAGCGGCCCAGAAGGTTGAACGTCTATGACCGATCACACTACCCGCGCGGCGGTGCCGACCGCGAACGCCAGCCGCTACCTCCAGCAGCTGTGCAAGCACTGGCAGCACAACCTGACCGTCGAGTTCGACGCGAACCACGGCACCGTCACGTTTCCGCGCGATGCGCGCGGGGCCAGCCATCCCGGCGAAGCCATGGTGACGTTCGACGCTGCGGCGGACGCCCTCGACGTCCGGATCGATGCGACTTCGGCAGAACAGCTAGACGGGCTGAAGGACGCGGTGGCACGGCATCTCGATCGCTTTGCGTTTCGCGAGGCGCCGCTTCGCTTCGACTGGCAATGATCCGGGGCGGGGTGTCGTGCGTTCGGTCGGTATGACCGATACGATCGACACTCTGCGCGCCCGGATGGAGGCAGCCGCCGCCGCGATGGATTTCGAAACCGCGTCGCGGTTGCGCGACCGGATCAACCTGTTGCGCGGCGGTGCCGATCCCGACGCGGTACAGGCAGCCGATACCAGCGGGCTGACGCGACAGCAGCCGGGTGCGATGGGTCTGGGCACCAGTCGGCAGCGGGTCGATCCGCCCGCCGGCTGGACGCCGCCCAGGAAACCGGACTTGATGGTCACGCGCAAACGCTGAGGTACCGACTAATTTTCACCGCCATCGAACCGAACCGCGCCGGCAGCGTTCGTCCGGTATGAAGCGATATGTTGTAACTTCGCGCGAATCCGGGCATAGGGTCGCGATGCGCAGTTCCGTCGCCCGTTCCTGGTTGCACGAAGGTCGACTCGACCGGTTCGGCATGATGCTGTCCGGCCTGTGCGCGGTGCATTGCGTCACGACCATTGCAGTAATGGCGATGCTGGCATCGGTCGGTGGGACGCTGCTGCATCCTGCGATCCATGAAATCGGGCTGTTGCTGGCGGTATTGCTCGGCATCGTTGCGCTGGGGGCGGGCTATCTGCGCCATGGGCGGAAGCTGCCGACGATGATCGGTGGCGTGGGTCTTGCCGTGATGGCGTTGGCGCTGACGCTGCCGCATGGCGTGCCGGAAGCGATCGCGACCCTGACCGGAGTCGGCCTGCTGGCGTTCGGTCATCACCTGAACCGCCGGGCCGGTTGCTGACCTGCTTGCCGCTGGGCCGCCATGCGCCTATCTCGCTGACATGGCGCACGAACATCACGAACATCACGGGGCCGCTTGGAACAAGGCGGCGGAAGCCGCGCTGATCCGCGCCGGCGAACAATGGACCGCGATGCGCGCGAGCATCTTCGACGTGCTGGCATCGTTCGAAAAGCCTGCTTCCGCCTATGACATCGCCGATGCCGTGTCGAAGGCGCAGGGACGCCGCGTCGCACCCAACAGCGTCTATCGCATCCTCGACCTGTTCGTGAACGCGAACCTGGCGCGACGGGTCGAAAGTGCCAATGCCTATCTGGCGAACACCCATCCCGATTGCGTCCACGACTGTATCTTCCTGGTCTGCGACAAATGTGGACAGACCACGCATATCGACGATGACAAGATCACCGGGACCGTCCGTGCCGCAGCGTCGGGGGCAGGGTTCAAGCCGGTGCGGCCGGTGATCGAGGTGCGCGGAACCTGTGCAGATTGCGACCAGAACTGAGCCTTTCCTGAAGCATGGGCGTGGTTTGTCCGGACGGGCGGGCGCCGGCAATCGACAGTCGGTTCCACCTGCGCTAGTCAGGCCGGATGGCCGACCCACTTAGCACGCCGCTGCTCGACACCGTTCAAACGCCCGCCGACCTCCGCAAGCTGGCCCCCGGTGACCTGCGGCAACTCGCCGACGAATTGCGGCAGGAAACGATCAGTGCGGTCGGCACCACCGGTGGGCATCTGGGGTCCGGCCTTGGCGTCGTCGAACTGACCGTCGCGATCCATTATGTGTTCGACACGCCGGCCGACCGGCTGGTGTGGGACGTCGGCCACCAATGCTATCCGCACAAGATACTGACCGGCCGCCGCGACCGTATCCGCACGCTGCGCCAGGGCGGCGGGCTGTCGGGCTTCACCAAGCGGTCGGAAAGCGAATACGACCCGTTCGGTGCGGCGCACAGCTCGACCTCGATCTCGGCAGCCTTGGGCTTTGCCGTCGCCAACAAGATCGCGGGCACGCCGGGCAAGGGCATCGCCGTGATCGGCGACGGCGCGATGTCGGCCGGTATGGCGTATGAGGCGATGAACAACGCCGAACAGGCGGGCAACCGGCTGGTCGTGATCCTGAACGACAACGACATGTCGATCGCGCCACCGGTGGGTGGCCTGTCCGCCTATCTGTCGCGCATCGTGTCGAGCCGCGAGTTTCTGGGCCTGCGTGAGGCGTTCAAGAAGATCGCCCGCAAGCTTCCGCGCCCGCTGCACACCGCCGCGCGCAAGACCGACGAGTTCGCCCGCGGCATGGCGACCGGCGGTACGTTGTTCGAAGAGCTTGGCTTCTACTATGTCGGCCCGATCGACGGTCATAATCTCGACCACCTGATCCCCGTCCTCGAAAACGTCCGCGATGCGGAGGAAGGCCCGATCCTGGTCCATGTCGTGACCAAGAAGGGCAAGGGCTATGCCCCGGCCGAGGCGGCGGCCGACAAATATCACGGCGTCCAGAAGTTCGACGTGATCACCGGCACGCAGGTGAAGGCCCCCGCCGGCCCGCCGCAATATCAGAACGTGTTCGGGCATACGTTGAGCAAGCTGGCCGAAACCGATCACCGCATCTGCGCGATCACTGCGGCGATGCCGTCGGGCACCGGGCTGGACCGCTTTGCCAAGGAGCATGGCGACCGCTTCTTCGACGTCGGCATCGCCGAACAGCACGCGGTGACCTTTGCCGCCGGTCTGGCGGCGCAGGGAATGCGCCCGTTCTGTGCGATCTATTCGACCTTCCTGCAACGCGCCTACGACCAGGTCGTGCATGACGTGTGCATCCAGAACCTGCCCGTCCGCTTCGCGATCGATCGCGCCGGGCTGGTCGGGGCGGACGGTGCGACCCATGCCGGCAGCTTCGACGTGACCTATCTCGCGACCCTGCCCAACATGGTGGTGATGGCCCCGGCGGATGAGGCGGAACTGGTCCACATGACCTATACCGCCGCCGAATATGACGCCGGCCCGATCGCGGTACGCTACCCGCGCGGCAACGGCGTCGGCGTGGCGCTGCCGGAGGTTCCGCAGAAGCTGGAGATCGGCAAGGGGCGGCTGGTCCGCGAGGGCGCCAAGATCGCGATCCTGTCGCTCGGTACCCGGCTGGAAGAGGCGCTGAAGGCCGCCGATGCGCTGGAGGCGAAGGGACTGTCGACCACCGTCGCCGACCTGCGCTTTGCCAAGCCGCTGGACGAAGCGATGATCCGCCGCCTGCTGACCACGCATGAAGTGGCGGTGACGGTCGAGGAGGGCGCGGTCGGTGGCCTCGGTGCGCACGTCCTGACCTTTGCCAGCGACAACGGCCTGATCGATGCGGGGCTGAAGCTGCGCACGATGCGCCTGCCCGACAGTTTCCAGGACCAGGACAGCCCGCAGAAGCAGTATGACGAAGCCGGCCTGAACGCGCCGCAGATCGTCGACACCGTGTTGCAGGCGTTGCGCTGGAACGATAGCGGAGCCGCCGAAGTCCGCGCATGACCGGCGGACAGAAGGCGGCGGCGATCATCGCGCTGGCGGTGGTCGCGCTTGCCTGGTTCAACTGGCGGATGTGGCGACAGTTTCGCGCAGCCAAGGCGTATCGCGCCGGGTGGAGCGCGGCCGATTTCGACGCGATGGTCGCGGGCAACGGCGTATCGCCCGGCGTCGCTGCGCTCACTCGCGAACTGGTCGCGCCCTGTTATGGCGAAGGCGTCGTGCCGCATCCCGACGACGACTTTGCTCGTTTCCTGATGATCGACGACGAAGAGGTCGCCGATCTGGTCGAGGCGGCGTGGGGGCGGCTGGGGCTGACCATGCCGACCCCGGCCGATCCGGTCGAACTGCCACCGATGAAGGACGTTCGCGACCTCGCGGTGTATCTCCAATCAGTGGTCTGAGCGTTACCGCAGGAACTGCCCTTGTGCCGCATCGGTGGCGTTGACCGCCAGCACCGACCGCGCGTCGCTGGGCAGCCGGACATGGCCGTGCCCGTCGCCCGATGCCGCGATCACCCGGTCGAGCAATTCTTGGCCTTCCTCCCACCAGCCGATGCCGCTGGCGGCGTTCAGATGCCCCTGCGCCCCGGCATCGACGAAATGGCTGCCCCAATCGACCGCCATCGAATGGGCGCGTTCGATCGACACCCACGGATCGTCGGTCGAAGCGACCACCAGCGAGGGAAAGGGCAGGGCGAAGCGCGGCGTCGGGGCAAACCCCTGCAACTCCACCGGTGCGCCCGCCCGATCGACATCCGCGGGTGCGACCAGCAGTGCGCCCGCGACCGGCCATCCATAGGGCTGACCCGATAGCTGTGCCCACCACGCTACCGCGAGACAGCCGAGCGAGTGAGCCGCCAATACCACCGGTGCCTGCGCCTGCCGGATGGCTTGGTCCAGCTTCGTCACCCACGCATTGCGCAACGGCCGCGACCACAGGCCCAGTTCGACCCGTGCGGTGTCGGGCCGCGACTGCTCCCAGAGCGTCTGCCAATGCGACGGGCCAGAACCGTTCAGGCCGGGCACGGTCAACACCGTGGGCAGGCCGGTCAGGGGAGTCGAAAACTGTGCCATCGTCACGCTCCTGCACTTTTTGGGGTTCGACAGGGTGGAAGCCGCCGGCCAGGCTCAGGGACAGGGATTGGGTCCGGGCAGCTTCCTGCGATCAATCTATCCCTACTTATTCGATAGGCAATAGCCAATCGACCAGTCGATCAAGGGTTGCGACGGGCGGAAAGCCGCGCCATGCGGGGCCATGGCAAAGCAACGTGCGGACCAGATGCTCGTCGATCGCGGCCTGGCCGAAAGCCGGACGCGGGCGCAGGCGCTCATCATGGCGGGGCTGGTGTTCGTCGGCGATCGCAAGGTCGACAAGCCAGGGCAGCAGCTGGGCGCCGACGTCGCGCTCGACGTGCGTGGGCGCGATCATCCATGGGTGTCGCGCGGCGGGATCAAGCTGGCCCATGGCCTCGACCATTTCGGCTGGGATGTGCGCGACACGGTGGCGATCGATGTCGGGTCGTCAACCGGCGGCTTTACCGACGTGCTGCTGACGCGCGGCGCGGCGCGGGTCTATGCGGTCGACAGCGGCACGAACCAGCTGGCGTGGAAGCTGCGGCAGGACCCGCGCGTCGTCGTCCACGAACAGTTGAGCGCCCGGCTGCTGACCGACGCGCATGTCCCCGAACCGGTCGATCTGGTCGTGTGCGACGCCAGCTTCATCGCGCTGGCAAAGGTGCTGGCCGTGCCGCTGACCTTCGTCAGGCCCGGCGGCCGGTTGCTGGCGCTCATCAAGCCGCAGTTCGAGGCAGGCCGTGAGGAGGTCGGCAAGGGCGGCGTGGTGCGCGATCCGGCGATCCATACGCGCGTATGCGATGCCGTTGCCGACTGGCTGACCGGGCTTGGCTGGCGGGTCGAAGGGGTCGATCCCAGCCCGATTACCGGTCCGGAGGGCAATATCGAGTTCCTGATCGGCGCTCATGCGCCCGAATCGGCCGCTTTGGCTTGCAATGATGCACCGCACACAGCAAGCGTCACGCGCTGAACGGCGGCGCAGCGGGCGCGGCCGGTACTGGGGTGCGGGATGAACGAGATCGCGTCGAAGTGGCAGTTGCGATCGGGGTTTCTGCGGCGTGCGGTGGTTTGCGTGCCATTGATCCTGCTGCTGGGCTTCACATCGGGACAGCTGGTCGTCGCCGGCGATGCGAACGGTTGGTACCGGATGCTGGACCTGCCGGCGATCCGGCCGCCCAACTGGGCGTTTCCGATCGTATGGACGATCCTGTACCTGATGCTCGGTATCGCGCTTGCCGTCGTCCTGAACGCGCGCGGGGCGCGGGGGCGGGGGCTGGCGATCGCGTTGTTCGTCGCGCAGCTGGCGATGAACCTCGTCTGGTCGCCGCTGTTCTTCGGCGCGCATCGCGTGACACTCGCACTGTACCTGATCGTGGCGCTGTTCTTCACCGCGCTCGCCACCACCTTTGCCTTTGGTCGTATCCGGCCGCTGGCGGCATGGCTGCTGGTGCCGTATCTGGCGTGGCTGGTGATCGCGTCGGCGCTCAACTGGCAGATCGACCGGCGCAATCCGAATGCGGAAACCCTTGTGCCGCCGGCTCATTCCACCCAAATCACGCTTTAGAGACGGTCGGCGCGACGGGCGCCCGACCAACCGGAAGGAATTTCCATGCAGTCCGACAATCGCCTGTTCGACGATTTCGCCAAGTTCGTGAACGGTGCGGCCGGCACTATCGCCGGCATGGCGCGTGAGGGTGAGGCCGCCGCACGCGAACGGGCCAAGACGTTCCTCGGCGGCATGGATTTCGTCAGCCGCGACGAATTCGAAGTGGTCAAGGCGATGGCCGTCGCCGCCCGTGACGAGGCCGATGGGCTGCGCGCCCGGCTGGACGCACTGGAGGGCAAGACCGTTACCGCCGCCGCGCCGTCGATCGACAGCACGGGCGCTGGCGAAGGCGCGCTCTGATCCGTTGCCCCGCGCCTCACGCCGTACCGCGTGACGCCGGGCACGCGAACGGCTAAAGACGTGGGGATGATATTGGACGAAGTGGAAGAGGACGGCGACGACGCCGTACCGATCGATACGCTGGAGCGCTATTTCGCAGCGCACGGCTGGAAACACGAGCGCGACGGCGACGAGATCGTCGCGCATGTAAAAGGCAGCTGGACCGAATTCGAACTGCGCGCGATCTGGCGTGGCGAGGATGGCGTGCTGCAATTCCTGGCGTTGCCCGATGTTCGCGTCGCCGACGAACGGCGCGCGGCGATCTATGAAACCATCGGCTTGATCAACGAACAGCTGTGGATCGGCCATTTCGAACTCTGGTCGTCGAGCGGCATCCTGCTCTATCGCCACGCCGCGATGCTGCCGGAGGAGCCGGTGCTGACGATCGACCAGGCCGAGATGATGATCGACGCCGCGATCGACGAATGCGAACGCTTCTACCCGGTGTTCCAGTTCGTGTTGTGGGGCGGCAAGTCGCCGAAGGAAGCGATCGCCGCCTCGATGATCGAGACGCAGGGCGAGGCATGAGCGCACTGGCCGGACCGTTGTGGCTGATCGGTTGCGGCAATATGGGCGGCGCGATGCTGGAGCGGTGGATCGCCGATGGCGTCGATCCGGCGGCGATCACCGTCGTCACCCGCTCACCCCGCGACGTGCCGGCCGGCGTGACCCACGCGACCTCGATCCCACAGGACGGCCCGCCGACGATCGTCATGCTGGCGATCAAGCCGCAACAACTGGATGAGGTCGCGCCCGACCTGGCCCCCTGCATCGCCGGCGTACCGTTGCTGATCTCGATCCTCGCCGGGGTCGAGGAGGCGGCGCTGGCGCGAAGGTTGGATGCCGGCACCATCGTTCGCGCCATGCCGAACCTGCCGGTCGCGATCGGGCAGGGGGTGGTCGCGCTCCATTCACACGGACAGGACGATGCCGCCCGCGCTACCGCAGCCGGGCTGATGGCGCCATTGGGGCTGGTCGAATGGATCGATGATGCCGCGCTGTTCGATGCGGTGACTTCGCTGTCGGGCTGTGGTCCGGGTTTCGTGTTCCGCTTCATCGACGCGCTGGCTGCAGCCGGTGCCGGGCTCGGCCTGCCCGCCGATCAGGCGCAGCGTCTTGCCATCGCGACGGTCCAGGGCTCGGCGACGATGGCTGCCGGATCGGACGTCTCGCCTGCGACCTTGGCGGATCAGGTCGCAAGTCCGGGCGGATCGACGCGACAGGGGCTGAATGTGCTGGACGACGGCGATACCCTGAAGCGCCTGCTGGCGGCAACGCTCGCGGCGTCCGAACGGCGCAACGCGGAAATGGCGGCTGCGGCGCGGGGCTGAGGCTTTGCCCTCTACGTCCATCGCAGCGAGGGCTGCGATGACGGGTGGTTCGAAGGTGGAGGCTACCTCCCCAGTGCCGCCACCGCCGCCTTGTCCCCCGCCGGGATAAGGCCCTCCAGCACCGCCCAGAAGCCGCTGACCGCATCCTGCCCCGCGCCCGAATAGGCGCGCGACAGTTTCGCGTTGAGCATCTCGTACAGCCGCGCTTCCAGCGCCTGCCCCTCGGACGTCAGCTTCAACAGCCGCTGGCGCGCGTCGCGATCGCCCGCCCTGCTTTCGACCAGCCCGCGTCCCGACAGGTCGTTCAGCACGCGCCCGAGCGACTGTTTGGTGATTGCCAGCAACCGCAACAGCTCGCTGACCGACAGGTCCGGCCGACGCGCGATGAAATACAGTGCGCGATGATGCGCCCTGCCCAGATTTTGCGCCGCCAGTTCCTCGTCGATGCTGCGGGTCAGGTGGCTATAGCCGAAATAGAGCAGCTCGATCCCGCGTCGCACCTCGGCCTCGCGCAGGAAGAGGGCGGAGGCGGTCATGGGTTGTGCGGAAGATGGGGCAGTCATGTTGACCATTTGTGCCATCCGGCCTACGCCACCGCAAGCATTCATCCAAGAGGACGCCATGACGCAGCCGAGCTTCGCCTTCGAACCCCATGCGACCCCGGTCGCGGCGAGCGAGCGGGCCGCGCGGATCGTAAACCCCGGCTTCGGCCGCGTCTTTACCGACCATATGGCGACGATCCGCTGGTCGGAGGACAAGGGCTGGCACGACGCGAAGATCACTGCGCGCGCGCCGATCGTCATGGATCCGGCCGCTGCCGTCCTTCACTATGCGCAGGAAATCTTTGAAGGGCTGAAGGCGTATACGCTGCCCGATGGCGGCGTCGCACTGTTCCGCGCCGAACAGAATGCCGCGCGCTTCCGGCGTTCGGCGAAGCGCCTCGCCATGGCCGAACTGCCCGAGGACCTGTTCGTCGCTTCGTGCCGCGAACTGACGCTCGCCGAGCGTGACTGGATTCCGGCCGGGGAGGGCAGCGCGCTCTATCTCCGCCCGTTCATGATCGCCAGCGAGACGTTCCTCGGCGTGAAGCCGTCGGCCGAATATCTCTACTGCGTCATCGCCTCGGCGGTCGGCAATTACTGGCCGGGCGGTGCGAAGAGCGTGTCGCTTTGGGTGTCGAAGGAGTTCACCCGCGCCGCGCCGGGCGGCACCGGCGACGCCAAGTGCGGCGGCAATTATGCCGCCAGCCTGCTCGCCCAGTCGGAAGCGATCCGGCAGGGCTGCGATCAGGTCGTGTTCCTCGATGCGGCCGAGCGTCGCTGGGTCGAGGAACTGGGCGGCATGAACATCTTCTTCGTGTTCGATGACGGCACGATGCTGACCCCGCCGCTGACCGGCACGATCCTGCCCGGCATCACTCGTGATTCGATCCTGACGCTGGCGCGCGATGCCGGGATCACGGTGCGCGAGGAGCGCTATTCGATCGACCAGTGGCAGGCCGATGCCGCCAGCGGCCGTCTGGTCGAGGCATTCGCCTGCGGCACCGCCGCCGTCGTCACGCCGATCGGCAAGGTGTCGTCGGCGGACTTCAGCTTCCAGATCGGCGATGGTCAACCAGGCGAGCGTACGCAGGCGCTGCTGAAGCAGCTGACGGACATTCAGCGGGGACGGAGCAACGACCCGCATGGCTGGATGCAACGCATCGGGTGAGCCACAGCCCTTTCCCTTCAGGGGAGAGGGTTGGGAGAGGGGCTGGCCGCCGGCCGCGGCTTATGGGGAAGCGACGAGCGCCAGGGCCTTCCGTTCTTTGCCCCATTCGTTTGCTTCGGAAGGCTGTAGAGAACCGAAGTCGCGAAGGCGTCGCCCCAAGCGACCAGTTCTCGACTGCCGCTTCTCGACAAGCTCGAAGCTGCTCGAACCGAACGGGGTGGCATGGAATCCGTCCTCCCGGCCGGCGCCGGGACGACTGGCGTGCTGCGTTACAAGACCTCGAACAATCCCGCCGCGCCCATGCCGCCGCCGACGCACATCGTGATGACGACGTACTTCACCCCGCGCCGCTTGCCTTCGATCAGCGCGTGGCCGGTCATCCGCGCACCCGACATGCCGTACGGGTGCCCGATCGAAATCGCGCCGCCATTGACGTTCAACCGATCGTTCGGGATGCCCAGCACGTCCTGGCAATGCAGCACCTGCATCGCGAACGCCTCGTTCAGTTCCCACAAACCGATATCGTCGGTCTTCAGCCCGAAGCGTTCAAGCAGCTTCGGCACGGCATAGACCGGACCGATCCCCATCTCGTCGGGCCGGGTGCCCGCCACCGCCATGCCGACATAGCGGCCGAGCGGTTGCAGCCCGTGCGCGTCGGCGATTGATTCCTCCATCAACACACAGGCCGATGACCCGTCCGACAGCTGGCTGGCATTGCCGGCAGTGATGACCGCCTGTTCGCCCATGACGGGTTTCAGCGCCCGCAACCCCTCGATCGTCGTATCGGCGCGGTTGCCTTCGTCCCTGGTCAGCGTGACCTCACGGGTCGATACTTCCTTGGTCACCTTGTCCACCAGGTTCATCGTCGCGGTTATGGGCACCAGTTCGGCATCGAACCGCCCGGCAGCCTGCGCGGCGGCAGTGCGCTGTTGCGACTGCAGCGCATAGGCGTCCTGCCGTTCGCGCGAGATGCCGTAGCGCTGCGCGACGATCTCTGCGGTCTGGAGCATCGGCATGTAGATGTCGCCATGCATCGCCAGCAATTCCGGGTCGGGCGCCACGCGCATCTGGGGCGTCTGGACGAGGCTGATCGACTCCACGCCCCCGGCGACGCATATGTCCATCCGGTCATGGACGATCTGCTTGGCGGCGGTGGCGATCGCCATCAGTCCGCTGGCGCATTGCCGGTCGATCGACATGCCCGACACACTGATCGGCAGGCCGGCGCGCAGGGCCGCGGTGCGGGCGATGTTGTTCGCCTGATGCCCCTGTTGCAGCGCCGCGCCGATCAGCACGTCGTCGACCTCCGCCCCTTCGATGCCCGCGCGCTCCACGGCGGCGCGGATCGAATGGGCGGCCAGCGTTGGCGCGGGCAGGTTGTTGAACGCCCCGCGATAGGCGCGGCCGATCGGCGTGCGGGCGGTCGAGACGATGACGGCAGAGCGCATGGGAAATCCTCGGGGCTTCAGGTGAAGAACTGGCTGATCCATTCGGCGATCAGCGCGGGTTTGTCGGTGCCGTCGACTTCCACGGCATATTCGGTCGTCCGCTGCCACTGGCCGGGGCGCTTTTCCTCCAGGGTCAGCAGGGTGAAGCGGCCGCGGATGCGCGATCCGGACCGGACGGGGTTCAGGAAGCGGGTGCGGTTGCCGCCGTAATTGACTTCTATCCGTGCGCTAGAGATTCGGGGCTGGTCGCTCAGTGCGGCCAGCCGGGGCATCAGCGACAGCAGCAGGAAGCCGTGCGCGATGGTCCCGCCAAACGGCGTCGCGGCGGCGGCGATGGGGTCGACATGGATGAACTGCCGATCGCCGGTCGCATCGGCAAAGGCATCGATCATCGCCTGATCCAGCACGATCCAGTCGGATCGCCACACGGCGCCGATCTGCGATGCCAGTACCTGTGCCGTGATGTCGGCCACTGCGATCCTCTCCCGATCTTTCGGGTGATCATAGTGACGGTGGAATGCGTCGCAAGCCGAAACGCACCAGTAAATCTAAAAGTGGCCTGATGCCGTAGGGTTTTGGCAGACCTGATCTTCTAAATCATGGCTGCGCCGGCTCTGGATCGATGATGCTGCCGTCCGCCCGCGCGGCAAGATTGACCTGCGTCGGATAGGCGATCTCGATCCCTTCGGCAGCAAAGCGGCGCAGGATCGCGACGCCGACCGCCGTCCGTCCCTCGTAGAAAGCGGCGTAATCCGCTCCGGCTGAATCGAACAGCAGTTCGAAATCGATGCTCGACGCGCCGAAGCCGATCAGGCCGCAGCGGACGAAGGCGCGATCCTGCGCTTCGACCACCTCGCGCAGCATGGCGGGGATGCGTGCGCAGGTTTCGGCGTCGGTCTGATAGGTGACGCCGATCACGAACGACGCCCGGCGGTGGGCGCGGCGGGTATTGTTGGTGATTTCCTTGTCGAGCAGGTTCTTGTTCGAAATGATCCGCTCTTCGCCGGTGACCGAGCGGATGCGTGTCGATTTCAGCCCGATTTCGGCGATTGATCCGTTGGTCTGGTCATAGCTGACATTGTCGCCGCGCCGGAACGGCTTGTCGAAGATGATCGACAGCGCCGCGAACAGGTCGGCAAAGATGCCCTGCGCCGCCAGGCCGATGGCGATGCCGCCGACGCCCAGCCCCGCGACCAACCCCGTGACGTTCACGCCAAGATTGTCCAGCACGACGATCAGCGCGATGGCGAACAGCGCGAACGTCACCAGCAGCCGGATCAGTCCCATGGCGGATGCCAGCGCCTCGCCATGATAGCTGTCACTGGCGGTCCGCCGTTCGACCGCGCCCAATATGACCTCGCGCGCCCAGATCGCGGCCTGAAATACGGCGGCGACGGTGAAGAGGAACTCGATCGTCGCGGTGACCATCGGCGGCGCGCTGGCATAGCCATCCACCAGTTTCGCGGCGAGCATCACCATGAAGAACAGCCCGGTTCGCCCGATGGCCCGGCCCACGACGCTGCCCCATCCGGTACGATTGTCCTGTGCCAGCTTCATGCCCCAGCGGCGCAGCAGCAACAGGACCACGACGATCAACGCGCCTATACCCAGCGCCACGAGGACCTGCAGCCAATTCTCGGCGATCCACCGCGCGGCGTCCTGCAACAACAGCCGGGCCTGCGCCTGCGCCTGTTCGGCGTTGAATCCCCGTTCGACCGTCGCGGCGGGTGACGCGCTGTTCTTGACGCTCATATTGTCCTTTCAGGCAGCTGCGGCGAGGCTCTCTTGCCCCTCCAGCAGCGCGATCAGCCCGCGTTCGTGGCGGCTGAGATATTTGGCGGTGCGCGGCAGGCGCAACGCGTTGCGAAACGCGCCTTGCCCATCCTTCACCAGATCGATCAGCAAGGGATGGACATAGGATTTGCGCGCGATCGCCGGGGTATTGCCCAGTGCATCGACCACCGGACCCAGCATCGTCTTCAGGCTGATGTCCGCATCGGCCTCCGCCAGCGTCGTGAAGGCGAGGACGCTCGCCCCCCAGGTCCGGAAATGCTTGGCGGTGAAGTCGCCCCCCATCGCGTCGCGGATATAGGCGTTGACGTCGCTGGAGGTGACCGGATGCGCTTCCCCCTCGGCATCGACCCAGCGGAACAGATGCTGGCCTGGCAGGTCCTGGCACTTGCGCACGAAGCTGGCGAGCGAGCGATCGGTGATGGTCAGCAGGCGCATCTTGCCCGACTTGGCGCGGTATTGCAGTTTCAGCCGGGTGCCGGTCAGCTTTGCGTGCCGCTTGCGCAGCGTCGTCGCGCCGAAGCTCTTGTTGACGCGTGCATAGCCTTCGTTCCCCACGCGCACCCGGCCCAGATCGAGCAGCCGCACCACCGCCGCGACCGCCCGGTCCCGCGACAGCGCACGCCTGGCAAGATCGCGTTCGACCCGCGCACGAAGCTTCGGCAGGGCATGGCCGAACGCGGCGCAGCGGTCGTATTTCGCGCTTTCCTGCGCCGCGCGGAAATCGGCGTGGTAGCGATATTGCTTGCGGCCCTTCTCGTCCCAGCCGATCGCCTGGATATGGCCGGCGGGGTCGGGACAGAACCATGCGTCGCGATAGGCGGGGGGCAGGCCGACGGCATTCAATCGATCGATCTCGTCGCGATCGGTGATGCGGTTGCCATCGGCATCGTAGTAGCCCCAGCCACGCGTCAACTTGCGCCGCGTGATGCCCGGCGCCTCGCAATCGGAAAAGACGCAGCCGGCGGGGCAGGGTAGGTCGTCGTCGGCTGGTTCCATCGGGCTGTCCCTGCGTATGTCCCGATCAATGTTCGGCTCGTCGCTTCGTTCCGGAACCCGCGCAGGAGCAACCGGTTACGACGGGACCACCCCGCACAGGAGTTTCCCCATGGCCGACCTCGCCAATGCCCGCGTGCTGATCCTCGCCACCGACGGGTTCGAGGAATCCGAACTGTTCGATCCGCGTCAGGCGCTGCTGGATGCCGGCGCGACCGTGACGCTCGCATCGATCAAGACCGACCCGATCCAGGGCGTCGTCAACGACAGCGAAAAGGCGCGGAAGATCACCCCCGACCTGACGCTGGACGCGGTCGATACCGAGGCGTTCGACATGCTGCTGCTGCCCGGCGGCGTCGGCAATCCTGATGCGCTGCGTATTCAGGAACGCGCGGTCGAGATCGTCAGCGAGTTCATGGACGACGACAAGATCGTTGCCGCCATCTGCCATGCGCCATGGCTTCTGGTCGAAGCCGATGTGGTCGATGGGCGTCGCGTGACGAGCTGGCCGTCGGTGCGCACCGACCTGGAAAATGCCGGCGCCGATGTCGTGGATGAAGAGGTCGTGATCGACGGCAACCTCATCACCAGCCGCAAGCCCGACGACATCCCCGCCTTTTCGAAGGCCGTGATCGAGGCGTTGCAGAACGAACTGACCGAGGCGTGAGACGAGGGGGCGGGTTGCGGCCCGCCCCTAAGTCGCGACTGCCACGCGCCGTCGATCCCCCCGCCGGTTGAGCCAGATCTGCGCCGGCCGTTCGACCCCGCGATACAGCAGCTCCGACGACGCGATCACTGCGATGACATACAGCGCCAGCACCCATAGCGGCGCATCGGTCGCGTCCTGTACCAGTATCAGCTTGAACACGAACCACAGCAGGAAGTGGCCGAGATAGGTCGCATAGCTGATTTCACCCAGCCGATAGATCGGCCGCCATTCCAGGGGGTTACCGCGGCGGTTCGACGTTATGCCGGCGGCCAGCAACAGGCAGGCGAGCGCGGCCGGCAACGACTGTGCCTCCGACAGCAGCTTCAGCCCCCATGCCGCCACCAGCCCCAGCGCAAGCGTCACCGCGATCACCGCGATCCGGTCGCGCCCCTGCCAGCGCAGCCACAGCGCCCCGATCGCGGTACCGGCGGCGAACTGGATCACGCAGCGCGCGACGGCAAAGCGTTGCAGCTCGCTGCCCAGGCCATCCTGCCCGCACAGCGGCAGGATGCCGAACAACAGGATCGCGACGAAGCCGATCAGCACGATGCTTGGCAGCTTTCGCCAGTCCAATGCGACCGCCAGCAGCGGGAACAACAGATACGCGGCGGATTCGGCGGAGATCGACCAGGCGGGATCGTTCCACTTCAGCGGATCGACGAACCCCCAGCTTTGCAGCAGCACGAAATGCAGCGGCAGTTCGGCAAAGGGAAAGCGATCGATATTGCGGCCGGTCGCCGCCAGCACGCTTGCGAGCAGCACCGCGCAGGCCAGCACGAACAGATGCAGCGGCCAGATGCGCGCCATCCGTTTCCACAGGAACCGCCCCGCGACCGGGAGACCTCCCTCGGCAAAGCGTCGCCCCCACGACAGCCAGATGACGAAGCCCGACAGCAGGAAGAAGAAATCGACCGCCAGATAGCCCTTGGCGATCGCCGATTCGACGACCGGATGCATCTCCGCCATCGATCCGCGCAGGTGGAACAGCACGACCCACCATGCGGCCAGCCCCCGCGCACCGGTCAGCGCCTTCAACTCGTTCATGCGGTCACCGCCCCCTTCTTGCGCCGCTGGATCGGCACCCACGCCTGATCGGCCCGTTTGCGCGCCAGATAGGTGTCGAGGCCGATCTGTGCGCCGATCAACATGAACACGAACGGCTGGAACGCGATCGCCACGAAATTCGCGCCGAACAGATACACGATGTGCCCGTTCTGCAGCGCGGCGGCCAGCGGCACCACCCACGCTTCGTCGTCAGCGGCCTTGGCATAGCGGCGCCGCAGCACCTCCATGCGGAACAGTCCGCCCAGATTGATCAGCAGCCAGAGCGCCAACCCCGGATAGCCCTGTTCGCCCAGCATCTCGAAATAGGCGGAGTGATAGGCGCGCCCGGCATCGACCTCCAGGCTGCGCTCGACCGTCTTGTTGCCCGCCTCGCCGACCACCGCGACCTTTTCATAGCGGATGCGGTTCTGGAGATAGGCGACGAAGCCCCCGCCGAACGGGTTCTGCTTTACGTAATCGAGCGTCCACATCCACACCGCTAAGCGCGTCGATGCCGACGCGTCGGACTGATAGGTCCCGATCGTCTCCATCCGCTGGGTAAAGGCAGAGGGCAGGAACGGCACCGCCATCATCCCCGCTGCACCGGCCAGCGCCAGATAGGTCAGCCGCCGCTTCACATCGCGCAGCATCAGCACGCCCAGCAGTACGATGCACAGCAATCCCGTGCGCGTCGATGTGCCGACGGGGATCAACATGCAGGAAAAGATCAGCGCATAGCAAAAGGCGCGCACCCGCCAGTCGGGCGGGAATACCGTGCCGAATTTGCTGAACCACAGGATCAGCGGGATGATCGCGATCGCGACCGTCGAGATCGTCGACCCTTCGTACAGGCCGGCATTGTTCGACACCATCAGGTTCAATTCGCCGTATCCGCCACCCGACCCCAGCGTCTTGATCCCGCCGACGATGATGATCGACGCGGCCGACAGCACCATGAACAGCAGCAGCGATTCGATGCGCAGCTTGGTCCTGAGCGTCAGCGGCAGGAAGATGGCGAAGGCCAGCGCCTTCCACACCCATTCCCATTTGAACTGCGCCTCGACCGGAAAGTCCGCAGTTTTCGTCGTCCAGAAACAGTAAAGGAGCAGCGCGAGCATCAGGAACTGGCGCGGCGCCATGCGCGTATCGCGCTTGTCGTCCACCGCGACCCACGCCAGCACGGCAAGGCCGCACGCGATCAACGATATCGGGATCGAATTGAGCAGCAGATAGGTCAACCGCTGCGGCGACACGATGTCGATATAGACATAGGTCAGTACGAACACGAACGGCTTGCGAAAGCCGGCGGCGAACAACAGTCCCAGGAATGCGACGAAGACGAGGTCACGCACCGAAGCGATCCCGTCCTTTGCGTGGGCTATCGCCCCGCACGCGTTCGTCGTCGAGGTCCGGCCGCCGCAGCAGTCGCCACGCCGCGAACAGCATCAGCAAATGGGTCAGCCCCAGCGAGAAATTGTCGATCATCGGCGTGGGGCCCCTAACGTCACCCGCAGTGATAACGGATACGGGTTGATGCGACGTTAAGCGATCGGCCAGGCGGGGGTCGAGGGGGCGATCCGTCCGCCCCAAGCTGGAGGATACCCCTGCTATCCCCGAACGATCTTCAGATATGCGTCCAGCACCGACTGGCTCGCCGTATCCCAGCGATAGCCCTTCGCAGCCTCATGCCCCACTAGCCCCATGCGCCAGCGCAGGTCGGCATCTTCGCACAGCCGCGCGATCGCATCGGCATACGCGGGGACGTCGCGCGGCGGCACCAGGAAGCCGGTCGTCCGGTCCTCGACCATGCCCACCGCACCGGTCGCGCGGGCGGCGACGACGGGCACGCCGGCGGCCATCGCCTCCAGCGTGACGTTGCCGAACGTTTCGGTGATCGAGGGATTGAAGAACACGTCCATCGACGCGACTGCACGGCCCAGATCGTCGCCCGCCTGGAACCCGGCGAATACCGCGTGCGGGACGCGTTCGGCGAACCAGTCGCGCGCCGGGCCTTCGCCGATCACCAGGATGCGGTGCTTGGTGCCGCGCCGCTGCAATTCGGTCGCAACCTCCGAGAAGACGTCGAGACCCTTTTCCAATACCAGTCGCCCGAGAAAGCTGACCGCCACCTCGTCGTCGCCGATGCCGAGCGAGCGCCGCCAGTCGAGATCGCGCATCGCCGGGCTGAACCGTTGGTGATCGACCCCGCGCGACCAGATGCCGATGGGCGAGGTCACGCCCCATTCGCGCAGCAGGTCGGCCATGCCGCGGCCGGGTACCATCACCTGGTCGGCGCGATTGTAGAACCGCTTCGACAGCGCGACCGCCATCGGCTCCAGAAACCCGATGCCGTAATATTGCGGATAGGTTTCGAAGCGCGTGTGAAGCGAGGCGAGTGTCGCAATCCCGTTGTCGCGGCCCCAGCTAAGCGCACGATGCCCGAGGATGTCGGGGGCGGAGACATGGACGATGTTCGGCGCGAAAGCCGTCAGGTCGGCGCGCGTCTTCGCGGTCAGCCCGCGTGCCAGCTTATATTCGCCACGTCCGCCGGGCATCCCGTACGCCGGCACGCTGACCAGATCACCGGTCGGCGGAAACGCCGGCCTGTCGGTCGTCGGCGAATAGACGCGTAAGGTGACGCCATGGTCGAGCAGGTGACGTGCAAGGCGGTTGAGCGCCTGGTTGGCGCCGTCACGGACATAGTTATAGTTTCCGCTGAACATCGCGACGCGGAGCTGGGAAGGCTTCATCCGCGTGCCCATAGCGCCGGAACGCTCCGTACGCCACCGGAACGCTTGGCCGCTGCAACGGGTTGACCCGCCTGTCAAACAGGAGCGGACAGGATGAGCGACAGCTACAAGAAGGGCCAGAAGGTCAAATGGTCGTGGGGCAACGGTACGGCGGAGGGCAAGGTCGAGGAGCGCTTCGACCGCCGTGTGCAGCGGACGATCAAGGGGAGCAAGATCACGAAGAACGGCACCAAGGACAATCCCGCCTATCTGATCGAGCAGGATGACGGGACGAAGGTCCTGAAGAGAGGCAGCGAACTCGACTGATATTCCCCTTTCGTTCCGCATCTGCTAAGGGCGCGCGCATGGCAAAACCCCAGAAGCGCTATGTCTGCCAGCAATGCGGATCGGTATCCTCGAAATGGGCGGGACAATGCGCCGATTGCGGCGACTGGAACACGCTGGTCGAGGATGCCGGCGCGGTCGTCACCCCGTTTTCGGCGCGGCATAATCTGCAAAGCGGCGGACGGCCGATCCTGTTGTCGGGGCTCGATACCGACATCGCGCTGCCCGACCGGCTGAAGACCGAGATTACCGAACTCGACCGGGCGTTGGGCGGCGGCTTCGTGGAAGGATCGGCGACGCTGATCGGCGGCGATCCCGGCATCGGCAAATCGACCCTGCTGTTGCAGGCGGCGGCCAAGCTCGCGCTGGCGGGCAAGGGCGTTGCCTACGTCTCGGGCGAAGAGGCCGCCGATCAGGTCCGGCTGCGCGCCCGCCGCCTCGGCCTCGGCAACGCGCCGGTGCAGCTGGCGGCGGCGACGTCGGTGCGCGACATCCTGACCACGTTCGGGGGATCGGCCGCGCCGGACCTGCTCATCATCGATTCGATCCAGACGATGCACAGCGACCTGATCGAAGGGGCGCCGGGTACCGTCAGCCAGGTGCGCGCCTCCTCGGGCGAACTGATCCGCTTCGCCAAGGAACGCGGCACCGCCGTCGTGCTGGTCGGCCATGTGACCAAGGACGGGTCGATCGCCGGCCCACGCGTCCTCGAACACATGGTCGATACCGTGCTGGCGTTCGAGGGGGAGCGCAGCCACCAGTATCGTATCCTGCGCGCGATGAAGAACCGCTTCGGTGGCACCGACGAAATCGGCGTCTTCGCGATGGAAAGCGAAGGATTATCGGAAGTTTCAAACCCTTCGTCGCTGTTCCTGACAAGCCGTGACGAGAATGTCACCGGCACCGTCGTCTTCCCCGCACTGGAGGGGACCCGCCCAGTGCTGGTCGAGGTGCAGGCGCTGACCGTCCGCTTGGCATCCGGCGCGACGCCGCGGCGTGCGGTGGTCGGCTGGGACTCGGGGCGGTTGGCGATGATCCTCGCGGTATTGGAGGCACGCTGCGGCCTGGCGTTTGCGACCGCCGAAGTCTATCTCAACATCGCTGGCGGCTACCGCGTGACCGACCCCGCCGCCGATCTGGCCGTGGCGGCAGCGCTGGTGTCGGCGCTGTCCGAACGACCGGTCCCGTCCGATGCGATCGTGTTCGGCGAAATCGCGCTGTCGGGGGAGGTCCGCCCCGTGGCGCATGGCGCGCTCAGGCTGAAGGAAGCCGGCAAGCTCGGCTTTTCACGCGCGCTTGCCCCCGCGGCCCAGGCGGAGGGCGGGGCAGTCAAGCTGTCCGGGTTCAAGGACCTGCCGAGGTTCGTCGACTACATGCTTGGCCGCTAATTCCTCCCCGGCACGGGGAGGATCAGTGATGCGATCGACACCATCACCTCGACAATTCCCCCACCGCCCGGCATAGCCGCCCCATGGGCCTGACTTCGCTCGACATCGCCGTCCTCTGCACCGTTGGCGGCGCTGCGGTGCTGGGCTTTTTGCGCGGCTTCGTCACCGAAGTCCTGTCGCTGGCTGCCTGGGCGCTGGTCGTGTTGCTGCTGAAACTGTTCCACACGCCCGTTGCCGCCGCGCTGGTCGGACCGACCGGGACGGCGGGCGGTGCGGCGACCCTGGCCTTCGCGCTGATCGCCGGTACAGGCTATTTCGCCGGGCGGCTCGTCGCCAACGGCATTGGTGCGCGCACCCGTGCCTCGGTCCTGGGGCCCGTCGACCGTGCGCTCGGCTTCGGCTTTGGTGCGCTGAAAGGGTTGATCCTCGTCAGCCTCGCATTCCTGCTGCTGCTGCTCGCGGCCGACTTCATCGGCGGCGGTTCGACCCGCCGGCCGCTTTGGATCAAGAACGCGCGTACTTATCCGCTGCTCAATGCCACCAGCACCAGCGCCGTCGACTTCATCGACCGTCGCCGCCGGGGCGAACCGGTGTTCGGGGAATAGAAAAAGCCGGGCATCGACTCGCCACCGTCACGATTGCGCCCTACATCCGACGGGTGAGCGCAAACCTGTACAACACCGACATCCTCCGCCTTGCTGCCGAAACCGCGCAGGCCGTCCGCCTTTCCGATCCGCACGCTTCCGTCGAAAAGCGCTCGCCCATCTGCGGCAGCCGGGTGACGGTCGATATCGCGGTGGGCGATGATGGACGTGTCGCTGCGGTCGGGATGCTGGTGCGCGCCTGCGCGCTGGGGCAGGCATCGTCGGCGTTGCTGGCGCGCGCGATCGTCGGCAAGTCGCCGGCGGACCTCGCCGCCGCGAGCGAGGCATTGGCCGCCTGGCTGGCGGGGGAGGGCGACCTGCCCGACTGGCCTGGCCTGGCATTGTTCGAACCGGCCCGTCCGCACAGCGCCCGTCACGCTTCGATCCGGCTCGCCTTCGAAGCCGCTGCCGAAGCCGCACGCCATGCCGCCGACCAACGGGCCGCCGCCTGATGGAACATGGCACCGCGTCGCTGCTCCATGATTTCGCGCCGCTCTTGGGCGCGGCGCTGGTGTTCGTCCTGATCTTCCGCAAGCTGGGTTTGGGTGCGACGCTTGGCTATCTCGTCGCCGGCTCGGTCGTCGGGCCGCAGGTGCTGGGGCTGGTCGGCAACGCCGAATCGAAGCTCGCCATTGCGGAACTCGGCATCACGCTGCTCCTGTTCCTCGTCGGCCTAGAGCTGTCGCCGTCGCGCCTGTGGCAGATGAAGCGCGACATTTTCGGCCTCGGCCTGATGCAGGTCGTGCTGTGCGGCGTCGCGATCACCGGAGTCGTATGGCTGGCGACCCATTTCAGCTGGGCCGCCGCGCTGGCGCTCGGCCTGCCGCTCGCCCTGTCGTCGACGGCGCAGGTCCTGCCGATGCTGCAATCGGCGGGGCGCATGAAGACGCCGTTCGGCGAACGGGCCTTTGCGATCCTGTTGTTCCAGGACCTGTCGATCGTTCCGCTCATCACCATCGTCGCCGCCCTGTCGCGCAATCCCGCGGATGCCGGTGGTCCGCCGGGATGGCAGCTGGCACTGTGGACGGTCGGCGCGGTCGTCGGGCTGATCCTTGCCGGCCGCTTCCTGTTGCGCCCGCTCTTCCGCCTGATCGGCAATATGGGCGAGCGCGAAATGTTCGTGTTCGCCGGCCTGTTCACCGTGATTGCCAGTGCGGCGGTGATGCAGGCGCTGGGCCTGTCCACCGCGCTCGGCGCGTTCATCGCCGGCGTGATGCTGGCCGACAGCCCGTATCGCCACGAGCTGGAGGCCGACGTCGAACCGTTCCGGTCGATCCTGCTCGGCCTGTTCTTCCTCGCGGTCGGGATGATGCTCGATCTGGGCGCGATCGTCGAGCGACCGGTGTTCGTCGTCGGCATGGCGATTGCGCTGATCGCGACCAAGGGGCTGGTGATCTTCGGCCTTGGCCGGCTGTTCGGAATGCCGTGGCGCGGGGCGCTCGCGCTGGGACTGCTGCTCAGCCAGGGGGGCGAATTCGGCTTCGTGCTGTTCGCACAGGCGCAGAACGCGCTGCTGATCGCGCCCGAAGCCGCAAGCGTGTTCGGCGCGATCGTCACCCTGTCGATGGCGACCACCCCGTTCCTGATGATGGCGACGCGCAAGTTCCGCGCGGACCCCGACAAGAAGCATGGCGACACGCCGGAAGGGCCGCGCCATGACGGCGCCAGCGCAGTCGTCGCCGGCTATGGCCGTTTTGGACAGACGGTCGCGCAGATGCTGCTGGCGCAGGGGATCAGCGTCACGGTCATCGATCGCGATGTGGAAATGATAGAAGTCGCCGATAGCTTCGGCATGAAGGTCTATTATGGCGATGGCACCCGCATCGACCTGCTACGCCTCGCCGGGGCGCAGGACGCCGCGCTGCTGCTGTTCTGCGTCGATGGCGATCCGTTCGAAATCGACACGATCGAGGCGATCCATCAGGCGTTTCCCGATGCCGGCATCTTCGTGCGCGCCTATGACCGCCGATCGGTCGTGAAGTTGGCCGGCGCCCCGGTACAGGGCGTGTTCCGCGAAGTCCTCGATTCCGCCGTCACCATGGCCCGTGCGGCGATGGTCAGTGTCGGGGTCGACGATGGCGAGATCGACCGGACCGAGGACCTGTACCGCAAGACCGATGCGAAGCGTCTGTCGCAGCAGTCCGAAACCGGCGATCTTCGCGAAGGACGCGACATGATATTTACCCATGCCCGTGTCGCCGCCGCATCGGGTACGGTGCCGGACGACGCGGCATGAAGGGACGGCCGCTCGGTGGGCGGCCGGGTTTCGCGTTCGCCGCATTGTGCGCGGCCGTTCGGCGTGAAGCCAGCTTCCGGACCCAACTCGCCTTCGCCGCTTCGACCGGTATCGCGCTGGAGGGGGTGGTCGATCTGCTGCACCCCGGCCACCATCCCGAAATTGGCGTCGGGAAGGATATCGCGGCAGGCGCGGTGCTGGTGGCTGCCATGTCTGCCGTGATCGTCGCAGCGGCGATGGTGGTCGACACATTGGAGTTGTTGCGATGAACTTCCTGCTCCTCGCCGCTGCGCTGTCGGGCGCGATGGCGGTCGCGGCTGGTGCGTTCGGGGCGCATGGTGCCTCCGGACTCGCTGCCGACTGGTTGAAGACCGGCGGGCAGTATCAGCTGGCCCATGCCATCGCCGCGCTGGTCGCGATGAA
Organism: uncultured Sphingomonas sp.; assembly: GCF_913776855.1. Lineage (GTDB taxonomy): Bacteria > Pseudomonadota > Alphaproteobacteria > Sphingomonadales > Sphingomonadaceae > Sphingomonas. The sequence goes on from NZ_CAJYQD010000001.1 coordinate 100,247, forward strand.
CCTCGCCGCGCGCGGGCCGGGCTGGTTGTTCGTCGCCGGTGGCTTGCTGTTCGGCGGGTCGCTTTACGCGATGGCGCTAGGCGGACCGCGCGGCCTGCTGGGGCCGATAACACCGCTCGGCGGTCTGGCGATGATTCTCGGCTGGCTGTGGCTCGGCTGGATCGCCCTGCGGCGCTGAGCGTGGCGACTGGCGCCGACGGCTTTTCCGCAAGTGCGGCGTCGGCGCACGCTACGGCCGTCCTCTCCACGACCCGCCGCGCTTAATCGACCGCTATGCCATAGGTGTGGAATTGCGCGTCGCGTTCCCAACCGGCGCGGACATACAGCGCGTGTGCGGCGCTGTTGTCGACGGCCGTCGATAATGTCATCCGCGCCGCGCCGATCGACCGGGCATGGTCGCACGCCGCCGCCAGCAATGCTTCTCCAACCCCGCGTCCGCGTGCTTCCGGCGCGACGAACAGGTCGTTCAGGATCAGGGTCGATCGCATCCGGACGGACGAGAAGCAGGGGTATAGCTGCACGAAGCCCGCGCCGTCGTCGGCCAGCAGGATCACCGATTGATCGCGCTCGATCCGGGCGGTCAGGAACGCCCGCGCGCCGTCGAGGTCACCGTTCTGGCCATAGAATTGGCGATAGGCGTCGAACAACGGCACGAGCCGATCGAGATGCTGCAACGTCGCACGGCAGATAGTCACCATGGCCTTCCTCGCTCACCGGGACGGAAGTGCCAGCTTCCGCCCGTCCGTGGGATGTTCGCGCAACGACCGAATCGAGCGATTTCCAACGCTCGACCGTACACCGTCGCGCGTCATCCTACCGCTGCTACATGAACGTACCGCAAATTTCGCCGCTGGCGGGCTATTGTCCGAAGCGACCCTTGCTGGCCTGCGACACCGCTTCGCGCGCGGCGGCGAGCAGCGCGCCGGCCTTCGCCTCGCATTCGCGCTGTTCATAGGCGGGGTCGCTGTCGGCGACGATGCCTGCACCCGACTGGACGTGCATCATCCCGTCCTTGACCACCGCGGTGCGCAGCACGATGCACGAGTCCATCGACCCGTCGGGGCTGAAATAGCCGACGCCGCCTGCATAGGCGCCGCGCCGTTCCTGCTCCAGTTCGGCGATGATCTGGCACGCCCGGACCTTGGGCGCCCCCGACACCGTACCCGCCGGAAATCCGGCGAACAGCGCGTCGAGGGCATCGGCATCGGACCGTAACGTGCCGACCACGTTCGACACGATGTGCATGACATGGCTGTAGAATTCGACGGTATAGCTGTCGGTCACCCGCACGCTGCCGGTCGATGCCACCCGTCCGACATCGTTGCGGCCAAGGTCCAGCAGCATCAGATGTTCGGCGCGTTCCTTGGGATCGGCGAGCAGGCTGGTGCGGTTCGCCTCGTCTTCCGCCGCCGTGGCGCCGCGGGGGCGGGTCCCGGCGATCGGCCGGATCGTCACCTCGCCATCGCGCAGCCGCACGAGAATTTCCGGGCTGGACCCGGTGAGTGCGAAGCCGGGCAGGTCGAGGTGATAGAGGAACGGCGACGGGTTGATCCGTCGCAATGCCCGGTACAATTCGAACGGTTGCAGCGGAAACGGCGTGGTAAAACGCTGTGCCAGGACGACCTGAAAAATGTCACCGGCCGCGATATATTCCTTCGCCGCCGCGACCATCTCGCCATAACGGCCGGCGGGCAGGACGGGGGTCAGCGCCAGGTCCGGGACTTCGGACAGCCGGGCCGGCGCGGGCAGGGCGGCGGCGTCGAGCGCGGCTTCGGTCGCTTCGATCCGCTCCGCCGCCGCCTCGATGCTGGCGCCGGGCCATACCGGTGCGACGACGAACAGCGTGTCGGACAGCCGGTCGAACACCAGCAGCACGGTCGGCCGCACGAACATCATGTCGGGCAGGCCCAGGGCATCCTCCGCCACCTGCGGCAGCGTTTCGACCAGTCCGACCGTCTCGTAACCGAAATAGCCGACCAGACAGGCCAGCGCGCGCGGCAGGGCGGCCGGCACGTCCATCCGGCACTGTCCGACCAGCGTCCGCAGCGCGGCGAGCGTCGGCTCTTCGCACGCAACGAACGCGGCGCGATCGGTCAGCCAGTGGCCATTGATCGCTGCATCATTTCCGTTGCCCCGGAACACTAGGTCGGGGGCCAGCCCCAACAGGCTGTAACGGCCCCGCACCGACCCGCCTTCGACCGATTCCAGCAGAAAATCGCCCCGCCCCGGCTGGATCAGTTTCAGCGCGGCGGCGACCGGCGTTTCGGTATCGGCCACCCGTGTCGTCCACAGCAGCGCCGGTTGCCCGCTGGACAGCGCGGCGCGGGCGGCCTCTACCCCCTCGATCCCGCTCATTGTGCCGGCGCGGGGGTGGCCCCGCCGACCAGCTCGTTCCGGACGCGGTTGATCGCCTGCTCGTTGCGCTTCACCCCGACCTGACGGCGCACCGCCTCGACGAATTGCTCGGCATATTCGCCACCGGTCATGCGACTCAGTTCGCGTCCGACACCGGTAATCGCCGCCTTGTCGTTCGTCGCATCGCCGCGCTGGATGTCGTCGAGATAGACGATCAGCCAGCCTTCGCCGTTCGGTGCCGCGGTCAGCTTGGCCTTTTTCGGCGCCATCGAGAACATCAGCTGGAGTGCGGCGGGCACCTGCTGTCCCAGCTGCGACAGCTGCGCGCGCGATGCGGTAACCGGACGCGGAGCGGGCAGGCGCGTACCCGACTGGGCAACGGCGGTGCCGATCGGCATCCCGCCATTCACCTTGGTCAGGATTTGCTGCGCCACCGCGCGGGCTGCCTTCAGTGCCTGGTCCTGCTTGTACTGGCCGATCACCTGCTCGCGAATTTCCGCAAGCGGGCGCGGGGCGGCGCGGGTCACGTCACCGGTCGACACGAGGGCGAAGGTGCCATCGGCGGCGGTCTGTACGATCTGGGGCGCATCGCCGGATTCGGCGGCGAAGCCGGCTTCGATGATCGGGGCCAGCGCAGGGTCGGGCTGTGCCGGCTTCAGCGGGTCGATGCCCTGCGCCGTAACCGGGGCGGTCGCCTGTGCCGACAGCTTGGAGTCCTTCACGATTTCATCGAACGTCGCGCCATCGGTGATGCCGCCGTCGATCTTTTCCTGGACGGCTCCCAGCGCGGTCGCGCCCTTGGTCTTGGTCAATTCGGCGACCAGTTCCGGACGGGCCTGTTCAAGGGTCTTGCCCGGCACCTGCGTGACCGCGTCGACCTTCAGCACCACGAAGCCCAGCGGCGACTGGATCGGCCCGGCGACCGCACCCTGCTGTGCACCGAACGCTGCGTCCGCGACGGCAGGCGAGGTCTTTCCGGCCAGCTGCCCCTTGGTCTGCCCGGTGAAGTTGGTCGCTTCGAGGCCGATCGCACCGGCAGCGGCGGTCAGCGCCTGTCCGCCGCGGACGGCCTGCGCCAGCTTGTTGGCAGCGGCCTGATCGGCAACGACCACCTGCGACACACTCCGCGTCTGCGACGGTGCGAATCGAGCCGCGTTGGTGCGATAGGCGGCCTGGATTTCCGCATCGGTCGGCGCCGATTGCGCCAGGACGCTGGCCGGGGTGACGATCGCATAGCGGATCACCCGGCGTTCCGGCACGGTATAGCGCGCGCGATTGGCGGTGTAATAGGCCTGCAACTGCTGGTCGGTCGGTGCCGCCGGCGCCGGGAAGGCGGCGGTCGGCACGATCGCGACCTGCCCGCTACGCGCCTCCTTGGCGAGCGAGGCATAGGGCAGGGCCAGCTGCTGCGGCAGGTAGCTGCTCTCCAGCGTGCGGGCGAGCATCAGGCGGGTAAGCGTGGCACGGCGGATATCGTCGCGCAACTGCTGCGGCGTGATGCGGGCACGGGCCAGCGCCTGTTCGAACGTGCGTTGGTCGAACTTGCCGTCCAGCCCCTGAAACGCCGGCAGGCTGGCGATCTGTCCGTCTACATAGCGGTCGGACACGACCAGCCCGTGATCCTGCGCGAACTGGCGCAGCGCGAGATCGGAAATGGCCCGGTTCAGCGACCCTTCGAACCCGCCGCGCGCGATGTATTGCGCGGTATCCAGCCCCGGCTGCCGCTGCGCCGCCTGCTGCACGTCGCCGCGGATGCGCTCGGTCAGCACCGTGTCGGTCAGCTTGTCATCGCCCACGGTCGCAACGGTCGCCCCGTTGCCGCCCAGCGCCGACGGACGCAGCCCGTTGAGGTCGGCCATGGCAAAGCCGATGGCGATGACCGCCAGCAACAGCAGGCCGACAAAGATGCCGACCTTCGACTTGGTCATGCGCCTGAAGAAACCGAGCATCCGTGCAACCGATCGAAAGGAATGAAAGGATGCTGCTTTAGAAGGCGGTCGCGCCCGCTTCAAGGTTGCGTAGGCCGCCACATGCGCTATCGGCTGTAGAACATGTAAAACGCGCTGGGAGCCGTGGGTATGAGTCGTCGCAAGCTGGTGGCTGGCAATTGGAAGATGCACGGGCTTCGCGGGCAATTGGCCGAGGTCGCGGCGATCGATGCCGCCGCCGCCGCCGCGCCGGGCGTGGATGTCGCGCTGTGCGTGCCCGCAACGCTGGTCCATGCGGCGTCGGACATCGCGGGAACGATGCAGATCGGCGGGCAGGACGTCCACGCCAATGATCGCGGTGCGCATACCGGGTGCGTTTCCGCGGAGATGCTGGTCGAAGCCGGGGCGACCATCGTGATCGTCGGCCATAGCGAGCGCCGTGCCGACCAGAACGAAACCAGCCACGACGCCTGGGCGAAGGCCGCCGCCGGGCGCCGCCACGGCTTGAATGTCATCCTGTGTTGCGGCGAAACCGAGGCGGAGCGCGATGCTGGCCGTGCCGAACGCGTCGTGCAGGCGCAGATCGAGAAGTCGGTGCCGGAAGGAGCCAGCGGCGACTGGTTCACGCTTGCCTATGAGCCGCGCTGGGCGATCGGCACGGGGCGCACGCCATCCGCCGACGAAATCGCGCAGGTCCATGCGATCGCCCGTGCCAAGCTGCGTCAGATGGTCGGCGATGCCGCGGACGGCATCCGCATCCTGTATGGCGGATCGGTGACCGGCGCCAACGCCGCCTCGATCCTGTCGATCGACGATGTCGACGGCGCACTGGTCGGCGGGGCGAGTCTGACCGCCGAAAAGTTCGTGCCGATCATCGAAGCGGCGGCCCGGCTGTAACCAGCGCCTGCGGAACGGCCAGCGTCAGTGTCGGTTCATCCCTGATATGCTAGGCACCGACTTTGCTCCAACCGGGAAGACGATCATGCGAATCCTCAGTTTGTTGTCGATCGCGCTGCTTGCCGCCAGCACGGCACCCGTGACGGCGCGCGAACGTGACAACGCGGCGGGAGAGGCCGCATTGTCGCGGATCACCGATCGGCGCGATGTCGGCAAGGCGGTCGACTGCATCAACCTGCGCGATATCCGGTCTAGCGAGATCGTGCCGAACACGGCCATCGTCTATCGGATGAACAACGGGACCCTGTTCGTGAATCGGCCGCAGGGTGGCGCCTTTCTCGACCGGGACGACATTCTGGTGACGCGCACGATCGGCACGCAGCTGTGCCGGATCGATATCGTAAACCTGCTCGACCGCAATTCGCGCATGATGAGCGGGTCGCTGTCGCTTGGCGACTTCGTACCCTATTCGCGATTGCCGGCACGCAACTGATCCTCTTGCGCCCGGCGTCCGCTTCGCCCATATGGCGCGCGGGAGTCGGGCGGACGATGCCGTCGCCAACCCGGTCAGGTCCGGAAGGAAGCAGCCGCAACGATTTCGCAGCGGGTCGTCCGGCTCCCACCTCTAACGCGGCGCGGCAAGGTCCAGCGCGCGGGTCATCAGCCCGGTAAATTGCAACGTGTCGACGTCCTTCGCAGGATCGTTGACGCCGTTCGCCATCGCATACCATCTGCCGTCCTTGCCCTGCAGCAGGAAGGCCATGGTAAGGACGCCGGGTTCCGACCCCCCCTTGTAGCCGACATAGCGCCAGTGCGCCGTCGCGTCGGGAATGCCCGGATTCTTCGACAGGATCGCCCGCAACTCCGCACCCGCCGGGCCGTCCATATGCCGTCGCAGCCAGTCCATCGCCCGGATCAGGTCGTTCGGACTGGCGAACCATTCCAGTTCGGCAATGCGTAGCGGCTTTCCGTTCTGAAACAGGTCGCGCGGGATCGCGGCGATCGGGGTATCGCGCACCGCGCCGTCGAGGAACGCCCGTCGCGCAGCCGGTGTCAGCGAGAGATAGCGCGCGCCGAGCGCGCCGCCGTCCACGCCTTTCAGCTTGAACAGCTCCAGCGCGCCCAGAAACGGCACGTTGCGCGCGCCACCATCGGTAAAGCCGATGACGGGCAGCATCGCTTCCACCTTCGCCCGACCGAGCTGGAACAGCAGGATGTCGGTCGCGCTGTTGTCGCTGACCGAAATCATCCGCTCGGCGAGTTCCTTTAGTGCGATGCGCGTACCCTTGGGCTGCTGCGCATAGCCGCCGCCGGGCAGCGCCGACCCGTCGAGCGTGACGACATCGCTCCACTTGCGCTCGCCTGCCTCGATCGAGCGAACCAGTTCGGCGAGGATGACCAGCTTGAACGCCGACCCGATCGCAACCGGTGCAGAGGCGTTGCGGGCCTTGCTCAATTGCGGCGGCCCATCCCCCAGTCGCGCCAGCGCGAAAACGCTGGTGCCGGGTTGGGCGGCGAGGCGTTCGACTACGGCGTCCAGCGTAGGCGCTGCCGGACCGCGCGGTTCCACGCCCCGTGTGAGAAGGCCGGTGATCAAATGATCGCCGCCGGGGTCGAGCGCAACATCCGCCTTCAAGGTGCCGCGTTCATAGGCGAAGCGCACATGTGCCGCCCAGGGACCGGTTGACTCGATCGCCTCCACCCCGGTCGGTTTGCCGAGTGCGGTCGTCAGTTGCCGGGCGATGGCGTCGAAACGCGCGCGGGGTACGGCAGCGCGAAACGACGGGGCGAAGGTCGCATCATAGTCGCCCGCCCCGGACAACACTGCCACGACCTCCCGCGTGCGGCTGTCCATCGTTGCGTCCGCCGGTTGCGCCTGAACCGATGGCGGTGCCATCGCAGCGAGCAACATCAGCATGGCGACCATCGGCATCTTCCCCAAAGCTCCTGTCGATCGACAGGCTGCGGCATCGGACAAAGGGCGTCAATCGCCGTATGTCAGGCGTCGATCACCTCATCGTCCAGGCGCGCGGCGTTTTCCTGGATGAAGGCGAAACGATGTGCCGGGTTGGTGCCCATCAGCCGATCGACCAGGTCCTTCACCGCCGCGCGTTCCTCATATTCCTGAGGCAGGGTAATGCGGATCATGCTGCGGCTTTTGGGGTCCATCGTCGTCTCGCGCAGCTGGCCCGGATTCATCTCGCCCAGTCCCTTGAACCGGCCGACCTCGACCTTCTTGCCCCGGAATGCGGTGCGTTCCAGCTCGGCACGGTGGGCATCGTCGCGGGCATAGAGCGACTTGGCGCCGACCGTCAGGCGATAAAGTGGCGGCTGCGCAAGATACAGGTGCCCCCGCCGGACGATTTCCGGCATCTCCTGAAAGAAGAAGGTCATCAGCAGCGTTGCGATATGCGCGCCATCGACATCCGCGTCGGTCATGATGACGATGCGTTCGTAGCGCAGCGCATCGGGCTGACAATCCTTGCGCGTGCCGCACCCCGTGGCGAGGATCAGGTCGGCGATTTCCTGATTGGCAAGGATTTTCGCGCTGGTCGCGGAGGCGACGTTCAGGATCTTGCCCCGGATCGGCAGGATGGCCTGCGTCTTGCGATCGCGCGCCTGTTTCGCCGACCCGCCGGCCGAATCGCCTTCGACGATGAACAGCTCGGTGCCGGCCGGATCGTCCGACGCACAATCGGTCAGCTTGCCCGGCAGGCGGAGCTTGCGCGACGACGTCGCGGTCTTGCGCTTGACCTCGCGCTCCGCCTTGCGGCGCAGGCGTTCGTCCATCCGGTCCAAGACGAGGCCCAGCAGCGCCTTGCCCCGGTCCATATTGTGGCTGAGGAAATGGTCGAAATGGTCGCGCACCGCCTTTTCGACGAGGCTGGCGGCCTCGACGCTGGTCAGGCGGTCCTTGGTCTGGCTCTGGAACTGCGGGTCGCGGATGAACACCGACAGCATCAGTTCGCAACCGACGGTCACGTCGTCAGCGGTCATGTCCTTGGCGCGCTTGTTGCCGACCAGATCGGCGAACCCGCGCAGGCCGCGAACCAGCGCCTGTCGCAGGCCCTGCTCATGGGTCCCGCCATCGGGGGTCGGGATGGTATTGCAGTAATAGCTGTAGCTGCCGTCACTCCACAGCGGCCATGCCACCGCCCATTCGACGCGTCCCTGTTCGCCCGGAAAATCCTGGCGGCCGGTGAAGAAATCCGCCGTCGCGCATTCGCGGCCACCGACCTGTTCGCGTAGGTGGTCGGCAAGACCGCCGGGGAACTGGAACACGGCTTCGGCCGGCACATCGGTTCCAGC
>NZ_CAJYQD010000002.1 GCF_913776855.1 uncultured Sphingomonas sp.
TCGATCAGGTCGATCGCCTCGATGCTCGGCAGCTGCGCCTTGCCATAGCGGCCGGGCAGCTTGACCTCGGTATAGCGGCCCTGCGCGACCTGTTGCCGGGTTTCGATCGCAGGCGTCGCGCTGGCGAGGATCACCGGGCATTTTTCGAACAGCCCGCGCATCACCGCCACGTCGCGCGCGTGGTAATGCACGCCCTCTTCCTGCTTGAAGCTGGTTTCGTGCGCCTCGTCGACGACGATCAGTCCCAGATCGGCATAGGGCAGGAACAACGCCGACCGTGCGCCGACCACGACCTTTGCCTGGCCGCTGGCGATCGCCCGCCACGCGCGGCGGCGCTGGGTGGAGCGCAGGTCGCTGTGCCACGGCACCGGTTCGCAGCCGAACCGCGCGGTGAAGCGCTTCAGGAACGGTTCGGTCAGCGCGATTTCGGGCAGCAGCACCAGCACCTGCCGGTCCTGCCGGATCGCCGCCGCCACCGCTTCGAAATACACCTCGGTCTTGCCCGATCCGGTCACGCCGTCGAGCAGGAAGGGGTGGAAGCTGTGCGCGTCGACCGCCCCGGTCAGCGTATTGGCCGCCGCCTGCTGTTCGTCGGACAGCGCCGGCTGGTGATGGTCGGGGTCGGGCGTGGCATAGGGCTGGTCGATATCGACCGACACCGCCTCGATCGCGCCGAGCTTCACCAGCCCGCGGATCACCGCATCGGACACGTCGGCAATGCCCGCCAGCTCGCGCACCAGTCCGCGCCGCTCGCCGATCCGCTCCAGCGCCTGTTCACGCTGCGGCGTCATCCGGTCGGGCACCACCCCCGTCGCGCGGTATTCGATGGCGAGCTTCGCTCCCTCCAGCGCCGAATTGGAGGCAAGGCACATGCGCAGCACGGAGGCGGGGGCGGCGAGATAATAGCCCGCCGTCCATTCGACCAGCCGGCGCAAGGGGGCGGCGATCGGCGGCACATCGGCGACGTCCAGCAGCGGGCGCAGCCGGTTGTCGCCGACCTCCTCCGCCGCCAGCCGCTCGGCATCCCACACCACGCCCAGCAACTGGCGCGGCCCAAGCGGAGCGGTGACGATCGAACCCGGCTCGACGCTCATGCCATGCGGCACACGGTAGTCGAGCGGCCCGAGTGCGGCGTTGAGCAGAAGGACGCGGGCGCGGGACATGGACGCGTAGATAGGGAGGACACGGTGAATGGGAAACCGCTACCGCTCCTTGAGAAGAACGTGCCCCCGCGCAGGCGGGGGCCCAGGGTCCAGCAGAATCGCAGCGTCGTGGCTGAAACCCTGGCCCCCCGCCTGCGCGGGGGACGGATCATTCTCGCGGGCCGCTACAGCGCCAGCCGCACCGTCGCCCGGATGTCGCGCCCGGCAAGCGGGGCGTAGTCTTTCAGGAAGCTGGCATGACGGCGTGCCTCGACATCGAAGATGTTGTTCGCCGACAGCAGCAGCGTGGTCTTGCTGTCCCGTCCGAACGGCCGCAGCGACACCGACGCGTTGACCATCGTATAGGCCGGCGTCGTCGTCTCCAGATCGGCCACACGGTCCTGCCGCGTCACATGCTCGACCTCGCCGCGCACCTGGACCATCCGGCCCTGTGCCTCGATGCCGCCCAGCACGCGCAGCGGCGGGATGCGCGGGGCGGGGCCGCGATCGACGATCGTCGCGCGGGTATAATCGGCCACGCCGTCGATATTGATCGCCGTCTCGCCGAACCTGGCAAGGCGCGCCGACGCTTCGGCCTCGAACCCCCACAGCCGGGCATCGGCCTGGCTGTACTGGAACACGGGCAGGTCGTCTTCGACCGCGCCGGTCGGGTTCTCGTAGATGAAGTTGCGGAACCAGTTGTGATAGGCCGAAAGGCCGAAGCTGTAGCCGTCGCCCGACCCCTTCAGCGTCGCTTCGATGCCGTCGCTGATTTCCTTGGCAAAGGCCGGATTGCCGACCTCGAACGCCTGGGTGCCGGCGTGCGGGCCATTGGCGAACAGCTCCTCGGCCGATGGCGCGCGTTCGGTGTGGCTGCCGTTGATGCCGAAGCGGATATTTTCGGCCAGCCCGACACTGCCGCCCAGCGACCCGGAGAAGCTGTTGAAGCTGCGGCGGATATTGTCGTTGCCCAGCAGGTCGTCGGCGGCGGCGCGCGCGACGGTATATTCGTATCGCCCGCCGGCTTCCGCCCGGAATGCGCCCATGTCGAACGACTGGAGCGTGAACAGGCCGAACTGCTGCGTCTCGCTCTTGGGCAGGAATTTCTCGTCGCCGACGATGTTCAGGTCGCGGATGAACATCTGTCCGCCGACCGCGCCGCGCCAGCCGCCGCGGGCCGCCTGGACCAGTTCCAGCCGAGCCTCCAGCCCGCGATTGAAGAAGCTGGTGCCGATCGCGCCGGTATCCTCGATCTCGTCATGGCGGTAATCGGCGAAGCCGGCGCGCAGGCGGATCTTTTCGAGGACGTTGCCGCCCGTCTCCACCTCGGCGCGCATGTCGGCGCGGGTCTGCTGGACGTGGAGCGTCACCTCCTCCGCCTCGCCGCCGTCCAGCGAGTAGCGGATCGGCACGCCATAACGATTGTCGAGATGGCTGACCGAGAAGCCCAGATTGCCGGTGTCGGTCACGACCGCCGCACCGCCGGCCACTTCCCACATTTCCGACTGCGAATTGGGCAGCTTGCCGCGCAGGTCGGCCAGGTCGCGCACGTCGGGATCGGCGCTCGCCGCCGCCTGACGCCGCAAGGGGCGCGACAGGATATAGCCGCCGGTGTCGAGATCGTCGGTCTTGCCATAGGTGCCGTCGAGGTGGAACACGACCTTGTCGGTCACCGGCACATCGACCGCCGCCGACCCGCTACGCTCGTTCGCGGCGGAGCCGTAGGATGCCAGTGCATCGACATGGATCGGCTCGTCGGGCACGCGGCGCGGAATGCGGCTGTCGATCACGTTGACCACGCCGCCGATCGCCGACGACCCGAACAGCAGCGCGGAGGGACCACGCAGCACTTCGATGCGGTCGGCGGTCAGCGGGTTGATCGCGACGGCATGGTCGACCGAGGTGTTGGACACGTCGAAGCTGCCGATCCCGTCGGTCAGCACGCGCACGCGTTCCCCCTGAAGCCCGCGCAGCACCGGGCGCGACGCGTTGGGGCCGAAGCTGGTGGCCGACACGCCGGGCTGGCGGGCCAGCGTCTCACCGATGGTCGGGCGCAGCTCACGGGTCAGCGCCTCGCCGCTCAGCACGCTGGTGCCCGACAGGATGTCGGCCTGGTTGCGCTGGTACGGGGCGGTGACGATGATCTCGGGCGGGGCATCGCTATGATAGCCGTCGGAGGCCGGCGTGTTGCTCTGGGCAAAGGCGGCGGCGGGCAGGACCAGGGCGGTGGTCGACAGCCACAGGGCGGGACGGAACATTGCGGTTGCACTCCAGTTTACGACGACTCGATCCGGTAGCGCAATATGATACAACATACCACCATCTTTGTGCGTCGCAGCGGTGGGTCGAATTGCCGCTTCCTTCCATCGGGTTGCACGCCTTGGCGTTTCCGGCGAAGGTCGCGTCCATGACGAGCCAGACCCCCGCATCGCCCGCCGAACCCGTTGCAGATGCCGAAGCCGCCGACGACCGCCGCTACCGCGCGCCCGCGCTGGAAAAGGGGCTGGACATCCTCGAACTGCTGGCCGGGGTGACGACGCCGCTGACGCTGACCCAGATCGTGCAGCGGCTGGGCCGGTCGCATGGCGAGCTGTTCCGCATGGTGCAGGTGCTGGAATATCGCGGCTATCTGTCGACCGAGGCGGGGGGCGACGGCTATACGCTCAGCGACCGGCTGTTCTCGCTCGGCATGAACCAGCCGCGCACCCGCTACCTGATCGAGGTGGCGTTGCCCGAAATGCGACAACTGGCGCAGGAAACCGGCCAGTCGTGCCATGTCGCGGTCCACACCATGGGCGACATGGCGGTGATCGCGCGGATGGAATCGGCCGATCAGCTCGGCTTCTCGGTCCGCGTCGGCTATCGCCGACCGCTGCTGCAGGCGGCATCGGGCGTCGTCCTCTACGCCTTTCAGCCCGACGACGTGCGCGCGCGCTGGGAAGCGCTGCTCGACCCGGTGCCGACGCCGGAGGCGCTGGCCTCGTTCCGCGCCCATGCCGAGGAAGTGCGCGCATCGGGGATCGAACGCACGCCCAGCCGCTTCGTCGGCGGAGTCACCGACCTGTCGGCACCGATCCTGCGTGGGCGTGGCGCGGCGGCGGCGCTGACCATGCCGTATCTGTCGAAGCTGGGGGAGGACGACGCGATCGACGCGGCGGCGGCGGCGGTACAGGCGGCGGCGGAGCGCATTTCGGCACAGCTGGTCGACGACGACCATCATCCGTGAACAGGCACGACGGTCGATCCTTTCGATACCTTCGCGCGGACGGGGGTACGGTCGGGGACGGATCAGGCATGACGGCATAACCCTGCGACGCTTTCCGGTTGCAAGGAAAAGCCTGTTCAAATATGAAAACGCTTCGGCGTCGGGGTTGACGACCGGAACGGGGCGGATCGAACATTCACGGGCGTCGCTCCATGGGGGCTGCGCATGACGATCATCACCCGGCTATCGGTCCACGACATCCGGTTTCCGACCTCCGCCTTTCTCGACGGATCGGACGCCATGAATCCGGAACCGGATTATTCGGCGGCCTATTGCATCCTAGAAACCGATACGCCGGGGCTGGAAGGGCACGGCCTCACCTTCACCATCGGGCGCGGCAACGACCTGTGTTGCGCGGCGATCGCCACGCTGGCACCGCTGATCGAAGGGCTGGCGCTCGACGATATCCGTCGCGACGGGGCAGGGTTCTGGCGGCGGATCACCGGCGACAGCCAGTTGCGCTGGGTCGGCCCGGAAAAGGGGATCATCCACCTCGCGACCGGTGCGGTCGTCAATGCGGTGTGGGACCTGTTGGCCAAGGCGGCGGGCCTGCCGCTGTGGGACTATATCGGATCGATGACTCCGGCCGAGATCGTGCGGCTGATCGACTTCCGCTACATGACCGACTGCATCACCCCCGACGAAGCGCTCGCGCTCCTGGAGGAACGGGCGATCGGCAAGGACGAACGGCGCACCACGCTGCTGGCGGAGGGCTATCCCGCCTATACGACCTCGCCCGGCTGGCTCGGCTATTCGGACGAAAAGCTGGTGCGCCTGTGCCGCGAGGCGGTGGCCGATGGTTTCACCCATATCAAGCTGAAGGTCGGCGGCGATCCCGAAAACGACCGCCGCCGCGTCGCGCTGGCGCGCGAGACGGTCGGGCCGGACATCGACCTGATGATCGACGCGAACCAGGTGTGGGAGGTCGATCAGGCGATCGCGCGGGTCAACGAACTCGCCTTCGCCAGGCCGCGTTTCATCGAGGAGCCGACCTCGCCTGATGATGTGGAGGGACACCGCGCGATCCGCGAAGGGGTGAAGCCGGTCCAGGTCGCGACCGGCGAGATGTGCCAGAACCGCATCGTCTTCAAACAGTTCATCATGCGCCACGCGCTGGACGTCGTGCAGATCGACGCCTGCCGCCTGGGCGGGGTGAACGAGGTGCTGGCGGTGCTGCTGATGGCGGCCAAGTTCAACCTCGCCGTCTGGCCGCATGCCGGTGGCGTCGGCCTGTGCGAATATGTCCAGCACCTGTCGATGATCGACTATCTGTGCTTTTCGGGCGTGAAGCACGAGCGCGCGGCCGAGTTCGTCGACCATCTGCACGAACATTTCCTCGACCCGTGCGTGGTCGAAAACGGCGCCTATCGCGCGCCCTCGCGGCCCGGTTATTCGATCGAGATGAAGCGGGAGTCGATGGAGGCACATCGCTGGACGGGCGGCGCAAGGGCTTGAGCGGGTAGAACGTCACTCCAGCGAAGGCTGGGGTCTCAAGCGGTTCCTGTCCCGCCTGGTCACCGGGAGATCCCAGCCTTCGCTGGGATGACGGTCGAGCCGGGATTATCCGGCTAAACCACCCCCCGCGACAAATTGCGACAACCTTCGCATTGCGCCATTCGATGTGGTGCGTATGAAATCGGCAATGAAACTTTCGGATGTGGCGGCGGTTATGCGTCGGCGCATTCGCGCCGCTTTCCTGTCACAAAGGTTGCCGCTCTTGATTCGATCCGCGTCGCCGCGCGTCCGCCCGCTGTTGATCCTGCCCGCCCTGATCGCGCTGTCCGCCTGTGGCGGCGGCGGTGAGAAGGCGACGAAGAACGGGCGCGGCAATCAGGGGCCGGCACAGGTCGGCTTCGTCGTGGTGCAACCCACCAGCGTCGCCCAGACCGCCGACCTCGCCGCGCGCGTCGTCGCGTTCCAGCAGTCGGAGGTCCGCCCGCAGGTCGCCGGCATCATCCGTAAGCGCTATTTCACCGAAGGCACGCTGGTCCGTGCCGGACAGACGCTCTACCAGATCGACCCGCGCCTCTATCGCGCGCAGGCGAACGAAGCGACCGCAAACCTGAACAGTGCCCGCGCCAATGCGGAGGCGACCCGCGTCCGCGCCGACCGCTATCGCCCGCTGGCGGAGATCGAGGCGGTCAGCCGCCAGGACTATACCGACGCCGCCGCCCAGGCGCGCCAGGCCGCCGCCGCCGTAGAACAGAGCCGCGCGCAGCTCGAAACCGCCCGCGTGAACCTGTCCTTCACCAACGTCCCCGCGCCGATCACCGGCCGCATCGGGCGCAGCTATTTCACCGAAGGCGCACTGGTCACGACCAATCAGACCGATCCGCTGGCGGTGATCCAGCGACTCGAACCGATCTTCGTCGATATCCAGCAATCCGCCGCCGACCTGCTCGCGCTGCGCCGCGAACTGGCCAGCGGCGGGGTGGTCCCGGCATCCGCCAGTGTCCGGCTGAAGCTGGAAGATGGCAGCGACTATGGCCAGACCGGCCGGGTCGAATTTGCGGAGGTGATGGTCAATGCCCAGACCGGCACCGTTACGCTCCGCGCCCGCTTCCCCAATCCGCAGGGCATGTTGCTGCCCGGCATGTTCGTCCGTGCGCAGTTCGCGCAGGCGATCGACCGGCAGGCGATCCTCGTCCCGCAACAGGCGGTGAAGCGCGATCCCAAGGGGCAGGCGACCGTGTTCATCGTCGGGCCGAACGATACCGCCGTGCAGAAGGTCGTGCAGGCCGACCGTGCCCAGGGCGAATTCTGGGTCGTGACCGGCGGCCTGAACCCCGGCGACAAGGTGATTACGCAGGGGACCGCGAACCTGCGGCCCAATGCGAAGATCAAGCCGGTGCCGGCCAATACGCCGCAACGGATCCAGGCCAGGCCCGCCGGTGAACAGCCCTCCGCGCCCGCAAAGGCGGGATAAGCGATGTCGCGTATCTTTATCGCCCTGGCCCGGATCGCCTGACATATGTCACGTATTTTCATAGACCGCCCGATCTTTGCCTGGGTGATCGCGATCATCGTGATGCTGGGTGGTCTCGGTGCGATCCTGTCGCTGCCGATCGCGCAATATCCCGACGTGGCCCCGCCGCAGGTCAATATCCGCGCGACCTATCCGGGTGCGAATGCGGAAACGATCCAGAACTCCGTCACCCAGATCATCGAACAGCAGCTGACCGGCATCGACGGCCTGCTCTATTTCAGCTCGCAGAGCAGTTCGCGCGGGCAGGTGACGATCAGCGCGACCTTCGACAAGGGCGTCGATCCCGACATCGCGCAGGTGCAGGTCCAGAACCAGGTGCAGCAGGCGCTCAGTCGCCTGCCGCAACAGGTGCAGCAACAAGGCATCCGTGTCACGAAGTCGAACCCCGACTTCCTGATGATCGTCGGCATCTTCGACGAAACCGACCAGCGCACCAATGGCGACGTGTCGGACTATATGGAGGCGAACCTCGTCGAGCCGCTGGCGCGGATCAACGGCGTCGGTGAAACCAACGTCTTCGGGTCGCAATATGCGATGCGCATCTGGCTCGACCCGGCCAAGCTCGCGTCCTTCTCGCTGATGCCGGGCGATGTCGTCACCGCGATCCAGGCACAGAATACCGAAGTCGCGGCAGGCGAACTGGGCGGCCAGCCGACCGGCCCCGAACAGCAGCTGAACGCCACCGTCACCGCGCAGTCGCGGCTGCAGACCCCGGCGCAGTTCCGCGCGATCATCCTAAAAACGCTGCCCGACGGATCGACCGTCCGCCTGTCCGACGTGGCGCGGATCGAACTGGGGCAGGAAAACTACAGCGCTTTGAGCCGGGTCAACGCCCATCCCGGTGCCGGCCTCGCCATCAGCCTGGCGCCCGGCGCGGATGCGCTGGAAACCGCGGAACTGGTGAAGGCGGAGGTGGAGCGCCAGTCGGCCAAGTTCCCCGCCGGGCTGACCTTCGCCTATGCCAACGACACTACCGCCTTCATCAAGCTGTCGATCGAGGAAGTGGTCAAGACGCTGGTCGAGGCGGTGATCCTCGTCGTCATCGTCATGTTCGTGTTCCTGCAAAGCTGGCGCGCGACGCTGATCCCGACGATCGCGGTCCCGGTCGTGCTACTCGGCACCTTCGGCATCTTCTATCTCTTCGGCTTTTCGATCAACACGCTGACGCTGTTCGGGCTGGTCCTCGCCATCGGCCTGCTGGTCGACGACGCGATCGTGGTCGTGGAGAATGTCGAGCGCCTGCTCGACGAAAATCCCGACATGTCGCCGCGCGAGGCGACGATCGAATCGATGAAGGAAATCCAGGTCGCGCTGGTCGCGATCGGGATCGTGCTGTCGGCGGTGTTCCTGCCGATGGCGTTCTTCGGCGGATCGACCGGCGTGATCTATCGCCAGTTCTCGGTAACGATCGTTGCCGCCATGATCCTGTCGGTGCTGGTCGCGCTGATCCTGTCGCCGGCCCTCACCGCGACGCTGCTGAAGCAGAAGAAGCGGGGCGACGACGGCAGTCTCGAAGGCGGTTGGCTGGAGCGCAAATTCCCGCGCGTCGCCCATATCGGCGAACGGCTGCGGAACGGCTTCAACACCCGGTTCGACAAGGGCGTCGAGAAATACGAACGCGGCGTCATCCACGTCATCGACCGCAAATGGCTGTACCTGCTGCTTTATGCGGCGGTGCTGGCGATCCTCGCGCTGCTGTTCTTCCGCCTGCCGACCAGCTTCCTGCCGACCGAGGATCAGGGCGCGGCCTCGATCCGGTTCCAGCTGCCCGCCGGCGCGACCCGTGGCCGCACCGAAGCGGTCCAGCGTGAGGTCGAGAAATATTTCCTGACCTATGAAAAGGACAATGTCCGCACCCTGCTGGCCGTCGCCGGTGGCGGCGGCGGTGCGTCGGGCCAGAATACGGGGCAGGGGTTCATCAACTTCACCGACTGGGCCGAACGTCCGGGCAAGGAAAACGGCGCCGATGCCATCGTCGCGCGCGCGTCCGCCGCCTTCCGGGGGTTCCGCGATGCGCAGGTCTTTGCGCTGCTGCCGCCTGCCGTGCGCGGGCTGGGACAGGCGAACGGCTTCACCATGGAGCTGCAGAACGCCAGCGGGATGAGTGCTGCGGAATTTGCCGAGGCGCGCGACAAGCTGCTCGCCGCCGCCAATGCCGATCCGATGCTGACCGGCGTGCGCCTGTCCGAACTGCCCGACATCGCCACGCTGAACGTCGACATCGACCAGCAGCGGCTGTCGACGCTGGGGCTGGCGCAGAACGACGTGAACAACACGCTGTCGACCGCCTGGGGTGGCCGCTACGTCAACGACTTCATCGATCGTGGCCGGGTGAAGCGCGTGTTCGTGCAGGGCGACGCGCCCTATCGCAGCGAACCCGCCAACCTGTCGCAATGGTTCGTGCGCGGGTCGAACGGGCAGATGGTGCCCTTCTCCTCGTTCGCCCGCACCGGCTGGACCGTCGCGCCGACCACCCTCTCGCGCTTTCAGGGCCTGCCGTCGTTCGAGTTTCAGGGGCAGGCGGCACCCGGCGTCAGCTCGGGCGAGGCGATGGACCGCATCGCCGAACTCGCCGGACAGATTCCGGGGACCAGCGTCGCCTGGGCGGGGCTGTCGTTCCAGGAACGGCTGTCGTCGGGGCAGGCGCCTTTGCTCTACGGCCTGTCGATCCTCGTCGTGTTCCTGTGCCTCGCCGCTCTCTATGAAAGCTGGTCGATCCCGATCGCGGTACTGCTGGTCATCCCGCTGGGCCTGATCGGCGCGATCGCCTTCGTGACGCTGCGTGGCCTCGAAAACGACGTCTATCTGCAGATCGGGCTGCTCACCACGATGGGCCTCGCCGCCAAAAACGCGATCCTGATGATCGAATTCGCCGAACAGGCGGAAAAGAAGGGTGCGCGCGTCATCGATGCCGCGCTGGAGGCGGCACGTATCCGTCTCCGCCCGATCCTGATGACCAGCCTCGCTTTCATCTTCGGCGTGCTGCCGCTCGCCATCTCGACCGGCGCCGGCGCCAACAGCCGTATCGCGATCGGCACGGCGGTGATCGGCGGCATGTTCACCGCGACCGTGCTGGCGATCTTCTACATCCCGCTCTTCTTCGTGCTGGTCCGGCGCGGGGTCCGCGACGGTCTCGCCAAGCTGCGCCACCATCCGCCCAAGGAGGCCGACGCATGAAGCGGCTGACGATCCCGCTTATCGCCGCGCTGCTGGCGGGCTGCTCGATGACCCCGGCCTATGAACGCCCGACCGCGGTCGTGCCGCCGTCATGGCCGGTCGGCGACGCCTATCTGCGGCAAAGCGAGGCGAGCCTGCCCGCGCTGACCTTCGAACAGGTGTTCACCGCGCCCGGCCTGCGCACGCTGGTCGGACAGGCGCTGGTCAACAACCGCGACTTGGCGGTCGCCGCCGCCAATATCCGCGCCGCCCGCGCGCAATATCGCATCCAGCGCGCCGATTTGTTGCCGCAGGTCGATGCCTCCGCCCGCTACAGCTATCGCGGGACCGGCAGCAACGGCACGACGACGATCCCGACCACGGGCGGCGGCACCGGCACTGGCAATGGCGGCACCGGCACCGGCAATGGCGGCACCGGCACAGGCACGGTCGTCACCAGCAGCCGTTCGCCCAGCAGCTTTTCGGTCGATCTCGGCGCGACCGCGTTCGAACTCGACCTGTTCGGTCGCGTCCGCTCGCTGACCGAGGCCGAACAGAATCGCTATTTCGCGACCGAAGCCGGCGCCCGCGCGACCCGCCTGACGCTGGTCGGCGACATTGCGGAAGCATGGGCCAGCTATGGCGCCGACCGCAGCCTGATGACCGTGGCGGAGGCGACGGCGGCGAGCGCCCGGCGCAGCGTCACGCTCACCCGCGCCCGGCTGCAGGGCGGCATCGCGCCGCGCACCGACCTGCGCCAGGCCGAACAGATCCTGGCGACCGCCGAAAGCGACCTTGCCGAACAACGCACGCAATTGGCGCAGGACATCAACGCGCTGCAACTGCTGGTCGGCGCGCCCATCGACCCCGCATTGCTGCCGACGTCGATCGATGTCGCGCTGCCGACGATCGCCAACCTGCCGGCGGGCATCGACTCCTCGATCCTGCTGCGTCGTCCCGACGTGGTGCAGGCCGAATATGCACTGCTCGCCGCCAATGCCGATATCGGCGCGGCGCGCGCAGCCTTGTTCCCGCGCCTGTCGCTGACCGGGCTGGTCGGCTTCGCCAGCGACGCGCTACGCACGCTCTTCACCGGCGGCGCGTTCAGCTATTCGGTCGCGCCCTCGCTCAGCTACCCCATCTTCCGCGCCGGCGCGGGGAGGGCGGGCGTCGAGTTCAGCAAGGCACAGCGCGACGCCCTGCTCGCCACCTATGAACGTACCATCCAGGAGGCGTTCCGCGACGTATCCGACGCGCTCGCACGACAGGGCACGATCGCCGAACAGACCCGCGCCGAACAGGCCAATCTGGTCGCGGCGCAGGACACGTTCCGCCTGACGGAGGCGCGATACCGGGGCGGGATCGACACCTTCCTCACCAGCCTCGATGCGCAGCGTAGCTATTACAGCGCACAGCGCCGACTGGTCGCGACGCAACTGGTGGCCGCGACCAACCGTGTGACGTTGTACCGGTCCTTGGGTGGCGATTCGCTGCTGGAGGCCGGGCCCAACGGCCCGGTGCCGGTGACGCCGGGGGCAGGCGTAGGAACCACAAACGTCATCCCAGCGAAGGCTGGGATCTCTCGGTAAGGAAGCGCGCGCCTCGCCGCGCGAGACCCCAGCCTTCGCTGGGGTGACGGCACGGGTTCAAGCCACCGCGAGCCACCCCGCCGGGTCGTCATCATTCGCCGCCTTGCGCGCCACCCGTGCCGCCCGCGTCCGCCGCCCGCGCGAGCGCGGTAACACCCGCGCCACCCACAGCTTCAGCGACGTGCCCCGCACCGCGCCCGCCACTGCCAGCGCGGCGAGCATCGCGTCGAGATAGGCGGCGACATCGACCGCCATCAGCACGCCGGCCAGTTCGGGCGACCCCATCGCCGATACGATAATCATGTCGCCGCCCATCCAGACCACGGCGCCCGCCGCCGCCGACAGGATCGCGAACAGCGCCCAATGCCCCGGCGTCAGCGCGGCGAACCGCCGCGCCACCGGCACGACCAGCAACCCGGCCAGCACCCGCGCCACCGGCACCTCCGGCCACAGCCGCAGGACGACGATACAGCCAACGAAGAAGGCAGCGACGATCAGCATAGGGTTCTCCTCCGCAACGACATGGGGCGTCGGCGCCGCCGCGTAAAGATCAGCCTCCGTCGACGATCAGGTCGACCGACGTGCCCCGCCCCTCCGGCGACAGGAACACGGCATAGGCGGCATTGCCACGCGTGCCGCCCAGCACATGCTGGTCACCCTCGGCCTGATGCTCCGCCGAATAGCCGCCCTTCTTCGCGCGGGTGTAATACCAGTCGACCATGCGATCGACCGGCTGGGCGATGGTGAAGCTGACCACCCGCATCCGGCAACCATCGGCATCGGTGCCGGCCGCTTCCGACAGGCGCGCATCGGGGTGCAGCGCGAACGCGGCGGGCAGGCGGTTGGCCCATGCCGCGCTGTACGCGACCTTCGCCGCGCACTGCCGGTTGCCAGCCTTCTGCACCGACGCCAGCTCACCCAGCGTCAGCGCCTCGCGCCCGCCCTTGCACGACGGGCACGCACCGGGCTTCGGCGCCGATTCGAGCGATTCGGCATTGGCCCCGCTGCCCGATGCGACATTGGCGGCGGGTGCTGCAGCACTGTACGGCTTGTCGGCGGGCTTGACCGCGCCGTTGCCCGATTGGCCGGTCAGGCTGGGATCGACCATGATCTGGTCCTGCAACGCCGCCGTCACCGCCGGATCGCCGGCATTGCCGCGCAACAGTTCGGCGTCCAGCGCGTCGGTATCGTTCGCGGGCGGCGTGCCCTGGTTACAGGCGGTCAGCAGCGCCAGCGGCAACAGGATCGAAACGGCACGAATCATCGTCGACGCACTCCGCGGGGTCAGGACCGCCGGACGCTACGCCCGCGCGGTTAAGATTCCACCGTATCGGAAAAATGCACCGGCGCCATTGCCCCGAACGGCCGGCGGGGCCATGTCCTGTCCCATGTTGAACATCGTTTCGATCCTGATCGGCCTCGTCGCGCTGGTGATCGCCATCCCCGCGCTCATTCCCGTCGTCTCGCTGATGAACTGGATCGCCTTCCCGATCGCGCTGGTCGGGTTCGTCGTCGGGCTGCTGTCGTCGAAGAATACCGGCCGCAACCTGAACCTCGTGATCCTGATCATCGCGGGTCTCCGCCTGTTCCTGACCGGCGGCCTGATCTGATCGAATGAACGAGGGGGCGGACCGGCAGGGGCTGGCGTTCGGCGTCGGCGCCTATGCGCTGTGGGGCCTGCTGCCCCTGTATTTCCGGCTGCTGGGGCCGATCGACGCGGGGGAGATCGTCGCGCAGCGCGTGCTGTGGTCGGCGTTGCTGGTCGCGGCCATCGTCGTCGCCGCCCGGCGTGGGAGCCAGTTGCGGGCGGCGTTCGCCAACCGCCGCGCGCTCGCCAACCTGATCGCCAGCGCCGCGTGCATCGCGATCAACTGGCTTGTCTATGTCTGGGCGGTGCTGCATGGCGAAGTGCTGGCCGCCAGCCTCGCCTATTTCCTCAATCCGTTGCTCAACGTCCTGCTGGGCGTCGTCCTGCTCGGCGAACGGATGAACCGGACGCAGGGCGCGGCGGTCGCGCTGGCCGGGGCGGGGGTGGCGCTGTTCGCGTTCGGGTCGTCGTGGATCGCGCTCGGCATCAGCCTCAGCCTCGCGATCAGCTTCGCGCTCTATGGCCTGATCCGCAAGACGGTGTCGGTCGGCGCGCTGGAGGGGTTGATGGTCGAAACCACGCTGCTCGCCCCCGTGGCGCTCGGTTACCTGCTGTTCCTGTCGACGAAACAGCCGCTGGCGTTCGATCAGGGGGCGGGCATGGCCGGGCTGCTGGTGCTGGCCGGGGCGGTCACCACGGCGCCGCTGCTGCTCTTCTCGGCCGCCGCGCGTCGGTTGCGGCTGGCGACGATGGGAATGCTGCAGTTCCTTGCGCCCTCGCTCCAGTTCGTGCTGGCGATCGCCATATTCGGCGAAACGTTGACGCCGGTCCGGATGGGGTGTTTCGCCCTGATCTGGGCGGGCCTCGCCGTCTATATCTTGGGCGGGCGCAAGCCGGGGCGGCGCGAAGCCGCCCCGACCAGAGCCTAGGGATTTAGCGGCAGACCACCTGACCGCGATCGACCGAACGACCGAGCAGCGCACCCGCGCCGCCACCGATCAGCGTGCCCAGCAGGCCCGAATTGCCACCCGCCAGAACGTTGCCCAGCACGCCGCCACCGATCCCGCCGATGATCAGGCCGGTGGTGCCGTCGCTGCGGCGGCAGTAATAGCGGTTGTCCTGCCCGCGATAGATGCGGTCGTTCCGCGTCAGCGCGCGCGACTGGTAATAGCGGCCGTCGCGATAATAGCGGTCGGCATAATAGCGGTTCTGCCCCGGTTCGAACCGGTTGTAGTTATAGTTGCGATAGCCGCGCCAGTCGCGCTGGTCCCGGCGCAGGTCGCGGCGGGCGTCGTTGACATCGCGGCGATATTCGCGGTCCGCGCGGCGCACGTCGCGGGGGCTGTCGGCATTGCGCAGGTCGCGGCGATAGTCGCGGCGCGCGTCGCGGATTTCATCGCGATATTCCTGGCGCGGGGTCTGTGCCATCGCCGGGGCGGCGGCAATCGTCGGCAGGGTCACGGCCGCAACCATTGCGGCTAGGATCGGGGTACGCATCGCTCTACTCCTGTTCAGAGGATGGGCAGTAGAACGATGCGGTCCCGCGCGAAGTTGCGTGAACGGAAAACTACTTCCCGTTCATTTTCACGTCATGCATATTGTTCGCCGGGATAGGCGAACAACAGGTCGGCATCGCCGCTCGACTGCAGCTGCACTTCGCCTTCGAAGGTCAGGCAGTCGCCGGCGGCCCATGCCGTGCCATCCGCCGTCCCGCTGCCGGTGACCGGCACGAACCAGCCCTTGACGCCGGCCGGCACGGTTACGGTGCGCGCGCCGCCGGTCCAGCGTTCCAGCACGAATTTCGGCCCGTCGACCAAGATCGACCGATCGTCGGCGATCCTGCCCGGCGCCGGCGGTGCCACGAACGGCCGCGCGTCCGACACCGCGACGCCATCGTCGAGGTGCAGCTCGCGCGGACGGCCATAATCGTACAGCCGGTACGTCGTTTCCGAATTCTGCTGGATCTCGATCAGCGTGATCCCGGCGCCGATCGCATGGACCGTGCCCGACTTCGCATAAAAGAAATCGCCGGCCTTCACCGGCTTCCAGTCCAGCTTCTGTTCGATCGACCCGTCGAGCGCCGCATCGCGCAGCTGTTCGGCGGTCATCGGTTCGAGGGTGCCGAGCGCGATGGTCGAATCGGCCTCGGCCGCCAGCAGCGTCCAGCATTCGTCCTTGCCGCGCGGCAGGCCGCGGGCCTGTGCCTGCGCGTCGTCAGGATGGACCTGCACCGACAGTTTTTCCGACGTGAACAGATATTTGACCAGCAGGTCGGGCGTGTCGTCGCCCGGCGTCTTGTACCAGATTTCGCCGACCGGGTCCTGATCGGCGGGCTGGTCGGCAAAACCGAAGCCCAGGGTGTGGCGACCCCATGGCTTTTCGACACGGTGCATTTCGAGCTTGGTGACCGGCACTGTACGCGCTCCTGAACGGCGTTGAACGGGTTGGATGGCTCATGCGCGAAAGGGACTGTTCGCGCTACCCCTGTGGCAGTAGAAGCGTCGCCCATATGCGTACCGTATCGACCCGCGCGTCTGCGCTCATCCTCGTCGCCATCGCCGGTCTCGGCCTTTCCGGCTGTGCCCGTGGCGGCGCCGGTGCCGGCCGCGACCTGCCCTATGTCGCGCGCGACGTGGGCACGCTGTACACCGCTGCAAAGGACCGGCTCGACCGCCACCAGTACAAGGTGGCCGCCGCGCTGTTCGACGAAGTGGAGCGCCAGCACCCCTATTCGGTCTGGGCACGTCGCGCGCAGCTGATGGGCGCGTTCAGCTATTATCTCGACGCGGACTATACCAAGGCGATTGCCGGCGCGCAGCGTTTCCTGTCGGTCCATCCCGGCAACCGCGATGCGCCCTATGCCTATTACCTGATCGCGCTGAGCTATTACGAACAGATCAGCGACGTGACCCGCGACCAGAAGATCACGATGCAGGCGATGGATGCGCTGGGCGAACTCTCGCGCCGCTATCCCAACACGCCGTACGCCGCCGACGCCCGGTTGAAGCTCGACCTGGTGCGCGATCACCTCGCGGGCAAGGAAATGGAGATCGGCCGCTTCTATCAGCAGCGCGGACAGTGGCTGGCGGCATCGATGCGCTTCCGCTCGGTGATCGATCAGTACCAGACGACGACCCACGCGCCTGAGGCGCTGATGCGCCTGACCGAAACCTATCTCGCGCTGGGCGTACCGAACGAGGCGAAGAAGTCGGCGGCGGTGCTGGGCGCCAACTATCCCGGCACCGATTGGTACAAGCGCGCCTATGACCTGATCCAGGACAAGTCGCCCCCGCCGCCCAAGCCCATCCCGGTGAAGTACGCCCCGCCCGCGCCGCCGCCCACCGGCACGGTGACGGTCGAGCCGGGCGACGACCCCGTGCCTGCGCCCAAGACCCCGCCGGCCGTAACCCCGTCGCCGACCGGCCCGACGACCGGTGGCACGACCACCGGTGCGGCCGGCCCGTCGGGGAACTGACCTTCCGTCATTCTCGCGAAGGCGGGGGCCATAAACGTGGCCGCTGCACTTCGTTGACACATTCGTCATCCCCGCGAAGGCTGGGATCTCCCGCTGACAGCACGGGACAGGAGCCGACAAAGACCCCAGCCTTCGCTGGGGTGACGGTTCCTGTTAAACGGAACAGGGCGGCTCCAACGGATCGAACCCCCGCGCCATCCGTTCGCACCCCATGCCGCACGAAGCCATTTGTTCTTGCCTCGTTCCGCGGCTATGGAGGGCGCGATGCTGACGGCGCTTTCCATCCGTGACGTGGTGCTGATCGAGGCGCTCGACCTCGATTTCGCCGCTGGCCTGGGCGTATTGACCGGGGAAACCGGCGCGGGGAAATCGATCTTGCTCGATGCGCTGGGCCTCGCGCTCGGCGCACGCGGCGATACCGCGCTGGTTCGCCACGGCGCGAAACAGGCCGCCGTCACCGCGATCTTCGCAGCACCCGTGCCAGATGGCCCGGTCGCCCGGCTGTTCGACGATAACGGCCTCGACCTCGAACCCGGCGAACCGCTCATCATCCGCCGCATCGTGAAGGCCGATGGTGGCAGCCGCGGCTTCGTAAACGATCAGCCGGCCTCCGCCGGCCTGCTGCGCGACCTTGCCCCGCATCTGGTCGAAATCCACGGCCAGCATGACGATCGCGGTCTGCTCAACCCGCGCGGCCACCGCGCGCTGCTCGACGGATTCGGTCGGGTCGACACCGCCCCGCTGTCGCGCGCCTATCGCG
>NZ_CAJYQD010000003.1 GCF_913776855.1 uncultured Sphingomonas sp.
CCTGCATGATCTTCTTGAGCGCCTGTCCGATGCGGACCGGCCCCGGGAAATACGCCCATTCGAGGCTGTGCGGATACGGCGTGTCGAAGCCGGTCACGCGCTCGATCGGCGCTTCGAGATGGTGGAAGCAGCGTTCCTGCACCAGCGCCGACAATTCGGCGCCGAAGCCGCCCGTCCGGGTCGCTTCATGCACGATCATGCAGCGACCGGTCTTCTTCACCGACGCCTCGATCGCCTCGATATCGAGCGGCACGAGCGTGCGCAGATCGAGGATTTCGGCATCGATCCCGGCGGCCTCCACGGTCGCCTGCGCGACATGGACCATCGTGCCATAGGCCAGGATGGTCAGGTCGCTGCCCTCGCGTACGACCTTCGCCTTACCCAGTTCGATCCGGTAATAGTCCTCCGGCACTTCGCCACCGGGATGCTTCGACCAGTTCTGCGCCGGCTTGTCCCAGTTGCCGTCGAACGGGCCGTTATAGATGCGCTTGGGTTCGAAGAAGAGGACCGGATCATTGTCCTCGATCGCGGCGATCAGCAGGCCCTTGGCGTCGTACGGCGTCGACGGGATCACCGTCTTGATGCCCGAAACGTGGGTGAAGATGCCCTCGGGCGACTGGCTGTGGGTCTGCCCGCCGAAGATGCCGCCGCCGAAGGGCGAGCGGACCGTGATCGGCGCGGTGAAGTCGCCGGCCGAGCGATAGCGCAATCGTGCCGCCTCGCTGACCAGCTGGTCGAGCGCGGGGTAGATGTAATCTGCGAACTGGATTTCGGGCACCGGACGCAGGCCATAGGCGCCCATGCCGACCGCAACGCCGATGATGCCGCATTCGGTGATCGGCGTGTCGAACACGCGGGTCTTGCCGTATTTGGACTGGAGGCCGGCGGTCGCACGGAACACGCCGCCGAAATAGCCGACATCCTCGCCCATCACGATCACGCTAGGGTCGCGGTCCATCACCACGTCCATCGCGGAATTGATCGCCTGGATCATGTTCATCCGCGCCATGTCAGTGGCCCTCCTTGCGTGCCCAGGGGCGGCCGGAGGCTTCCTCTTCCGCCATCATCTGCGCCTGTTGTTCGCGAAGGTGCCACGGCATGTCCTCGAACACGCCATCGAACAGCGTGTCGAGCGGCTGGTGCAGGCCATGGCCGAGGATGCCGTTGGCCTCCGCCGCCTTCTGCGCGGCGCGGACCTGTTCGGCGACCTCGCGGTCCATCGCGGCGTGGCGTTCGTCGTCCCACTCGCCGATCGCGACGAGGTGCGCCTTCAACCGGGCGATCGGATCGCCCAGCGGCCAGGCGGTCGGCTCCCCGGCCGAGCGATATTGCGACGGATCGTCCGACGTCGAGTGCCCCTCGGCGCGATAGGTGAAATGCTCGATCAGCGTCGGCCCCTGATTGGTCCGCGCCCGCTCGGCGGCCCAGGCGGTTGCGGCATAGACCGCCAGCGCGTCGTTGCCATCGACGCGCAGGCCGGCGATGCCATAGCCGATCGCGCGCGCGGCAAAGGTCGTCGCCTCCGCGCCGGCGAACCCCGAAAAGCTGCTGATCGCCCACTGGTTGTTGACGACGTTGAAGATCACCGGCGCGCGATAGACGGTGGCGAAGGTCAGCGCGGAATGGAAGTCACCCTCGGCGGTACTCCCCTCCCCGCACCATGTCGCCGCGATGCGGGTATCGCCCTTCGACGCCGACGCCATCGCCCAGCCCACTGCCTGCGGATATTGGGTGGTCAGGTTGCCGGAGATCGAGAAGAAGCCGAAGTCCTTCGACGAATACATGATCGGCAACTGCTTGCCCTGCAACTTGTCGCCGCTGTTCGAATAGATCTGGTTCATCATCTCGATCAGCGGATAATCGCGCGTGATGAGGATGCCCTGCTGGCGATAGCTGGGGAAGGTCATGTCGTCGCGGTCGAGTGCCATGGTTCCGGCAACCGCAATCGCCTCTTCGCCCGTGCATTTCATGTAGAAGCTGGTCTTGCCCTGCCGCTGGGCGCGGAACATGCGTTCGTCGAACGCGCGTACCGTCGCCATCTTCAGCAGCATCCGCCGCAGCATGTCGGGGTCGAGGCGCGGGTTCCACGGACCGACCGCCTGGCCTGCTTCATCAAGGACACGGACCAGCGTGTAGCTGAGGTCGTGGAAGCTGTCGGGCGCGGCGGCGGTGTCGGGGCGGGCCTGCGCCCCTGCCGGCGGCACGGCGACGTCGGCGAAATCCACCGCGTCGCCGGGACGGAATTTGGGTTCGGGCACGTGCAGCGCCAGGCGCGGCAGATTCGTGCGGCTGTCGCCGGTCATGCACTCTCCATGTCCGCTGCGTCGACCGATCGGCCGCGCAGACTCGTTACAAACGCTTGTTATATAATTTCAACGCGCTTGGCGAGAGGCTGGTAGCAATTGTTACGGGTTTTCCCCCGGCATTGACCGGGGGAAACAGATCACTTCGTCGGAAAGCCGCGCCGCTTGAACAATGCGGTCACGTCCGGGTCGCGGCCACGGAACGCACGATAGGCGTCCTTGCGATCCGTTTCGTTACCGGTCGACAGCAACGTCTTGCGGAAGCGGTCCGCCGTCGCCTTGTCCCACACGTTGCCCGTCCCCACGAACGCGGCCCAGGTGTCGGCATCCATCGTTTCCGACCACAGATAGGAATAATAGCCGGCAGAATAGGCATCCGAGGAGAACAGGTGATTGAACTGCGGCAGGCGGTGCCGCATCACGATCTCCTTCGGCATCCCGAGCTTCGCCAGCGTGTCGCGTTCGAACGCTGCGACGTCGGTCACCGGCGTTTCACGATCGTGCAATTCCATGTCGACGATCGCCGAGGACAGATATTCAACCGTGTCGAATCCCTGGTTGAAGGTCGACGACTTTTCAATCTTGTCGACCAGCGCCTGCGGCATCGGCTGTCCGGTCTGGTAATGCTTGGCATAGCGATCCAGCACATCGCGGGTCAGCAGCCAGTTTTCGTTCACCTGGCTCGGATATTCAACGAAGTCGCGCGGCGTGCCGGCAAGCCCCGGATAGGTCACGTCCTGCAGCAGCGAATGGATGGCGTGGCCGAATTCGTGGAACAGCGTCGACGCATCGTCGAGGCTGATGAGGGTCGGCTGCCCGGCGGCGCCCTTCACGAAGTTGTTGTTGTTCGACGCCAGCACGTTCGTATCGCCGCCCAGCTTCTGCTGCCCACGATAGCGCGTCGCCCATGCGCCCGACCGCTTGCCGCTGCGCGCGAAGCCGTCGAAGTAGAACACGCCGACATTCCGGCCCGTCCGCGCGTCCGTCACGACGAAGGTGCGGACATTCTTCTCGAACACCGGAATCTGCCCGGTATTCTCGGTGAACTTCAGGTCGTAGAGCCGCCCTGCCGCATAGAAGGCACCGGCGAGGATGTTGTCGAGCTGGAGATACGGCTTCACCTCGCTTTCATCGAGGTCGTATTTCGCCTTGCGCACCTTTTCGGCGTAGAAGCGGTAATCCCACGGCTCGATGGTGAGGTTCGCGCCGTCCTTGCGCGCCAGCGCCTGCATGTCGGCGACTTCCTCGCGCACCCGCGCCACCGCGGCCGGCCACACGCGCATCATCAGCGCCTTGGCATTGGCGGGCGTGCCGGCCATCGTGTCGTCCATGCGCAGATAGGCATGGTTGCGGAAACCGAGCAGCTTCGCCCGCTCCTGCCGCAGCTTCAGGATGGTTGCGATCGTCGCCTTGGTATCGTTGGCATTGCCGTTGTCACCGCGCATGACGAACGCACGCCATACCTTTTCCCGCAGACCCCGGTCGGTAGCATAGGTCAATACCGGCGCAACCGACGACCGCGTGTTCACGATCGCCCATTTGCCCGACAGATCGCGTTCGTCCGCCGCCGCCTTCAGCGAGGCGACGAAGCTGTCGGGCAGGCCCGCCAGTTGCTTTGCGTCGTCGACGACGATCCACGTTTCCTCATCGGCCAGCACCTTCTGGCTGAAGTCGTTATAGGCGACCGACAATTGCTGGTTGAGCCTCGTCACCTGCTGGCGCTGCGCATCGGTCAACAGGCTGCCGCGCCGGACGAAGCTGCGATAGGTCCGCTCCAGCAGGCGCAACTGTTGCGGATTGAGGTTTTGCCTGGCGCGGGTGTCGTAGGCGGCCTTGATCCGGGTGAACAGCTTCGGGTCGAGGAACAGTTCGTCGTTGAACGCCGACAGTTTCGGCGACCATTCCCGGTCGATCGCCTGCACCTCTTTCGTCGCGAGGTTGCTGGTATAAACGCCCCACATCGACCCGACCCGGTCCATCATGTCGCCGGCCAGTTGCAGCGGCTCGATCACCGTCTTGAACGTCGCAGGCCGCTTGTCGTCGCGGATAGCGTGGATTTCGCGGCGCATCTCCGCCATCGCGACCGGAAAGGCGGCCGGGAACATTGCCGGGGTCACCTTGTCCCACGGCGGCACCCCCTGGTACGGTCCCGGCCATTTCGCGGTCAGCGGGGTGGCATTCACGGCGGCGGCGGGCGCCTGCGGCATCGACGCGGCATGGGCCGGCAGGACGGACATCGTGGTGGCGAGCAGGGCGCCGATACGCAGGATCATGCAACTATCCGTTTTTCTGGGCAAATTCGTATCGAGGGTAACGATCGGGAGCCGGTTGGCAAGATCGGCGTTGATGCGGCAACGAAACGACACGGGGCTTTCATGAAGATCACTTCGCTGACCGAACTCGACCGCGTGCGCGATGACGCACGCAAGCTGGTGACGAAGCGCGCACTGGTATCGGCCGGCGCGTCGGCGGTGCCGGTGCCCGGTGCGGACCTGATCGTCGATGCCAATATCCTGACCAAGCTGCTGCCCGAGATCAGCAACCGGTTCGGGCTGGACGAGAAACAGGTCAACGCACTGGAGCCGGATCGGGCGAAGCAGGTCCTGCTGATCGCCGCCAATCTGGGCAATGGCGTGATCGGTCGGTCGATCACCCGGCGGATCGTCACGATGCTGATCCGCAAGGTAGGCGCGCGCTATGCCAGCAAGTCGCTGCTTCGCTTCGTGCCGTTCGCGGGACAGGTCGCAGCGGCGGGCATCAGCTTCGGGGCGATGAAGCTGGTCGGCAATTCGCATATCGACGATTGCTACGAAACGGTGCGGCGGACATTGGAGGGCAAGGCGTAACGGCGTTTATCGGCCCCGGTGCCACCACCGTCACCCCAGCGCAAGCTGGGGTCTGCCGCGGCTCCTGCTGCGCACTATCACGGGGCGATCCCAGCCTTCGCTGGGATGACGCTTCTGGTTACATCAAGGGGGCCAGGTCGACAGCCCTACTCCGCAGGGACCAGCTCGATCACGTCCAGCATCGATTCGAATCGCGGATAGGGCAGCACGAGCCTCCAGCGCCGCTCCCCGATCCGCTCCAGCAGGCCCGCCATGTCGCGGTCGCGATCCTGGCCATATTGCAGCGCCGCTCGCTCGTCGCCCAGCAGCAGCGTGCCGAGAAAGACGGTGCGATCACCATCGGGAAACAGCAGTCCGACCGGGCGCTGCGATCCGCTTTCCTTGTAGAAGCTGCGGACGCTGCCTTCGTCGCTGATCCGGCAGTCGAACGCCGGATAGGCGGTGAAGTCGCGCATCGCGCTGCCCATGCCGCCCAGTTTGAAGACCCGGCAGCGATAGCGACCGGCGGGCGCCGCCGGTCCAGCCAGAACGCCATCGGGTGCGAACAGCACTCCCTGCGCAGCCACCCCCGCCGGGTCGGCGGCGCGGGCGCGGGGAAGTGCCGCCATCCACGCGTCCCGCCACCGGCGCAACCGATCGCGATCGGCCGAGGTCGCCACCCGGCGCCAGTCGTCGGATACGGCAGGCGCGGTCGTCGCCGTTGCCTTGGCACCCGCAGACGCGACACCGGTGCCGCCGCACGCAGTGGTCGCACAGCCGACCAGGACCGTCGCCAGCGATGCAAGGCGGATCATGCCGCGATCACGCCGCGGTCCAGCCGCCGTCGATCGACAGGTTCGCACCCGTGATCGCCTTCGCTTCTTCGCGGCACAGGTACAGCGCGAGGCTGGCGACCTGTTCGACGGTGACGAATTCCTTGGTGGGCTGCGCTGCCAGCAGGACGTCGTTCATCACCTGCTCGCGCGTCAAGCCGCGCGACGCCATCGTGTCGGGAATCTGGCTTTCGACCAGCGGGGTCCAGACATAGCCGGGCGAGATGCAGTTGGCGGTGATGCCGCAGGTCGCGACTTCCAATGCAACCGTCTTGGTCAGGCCGGCAAGACCGTGCTTGGCGGTAACATAGGCCGACTTGTTGGGGCTGGCGACCAGGCTGTGCGCCGATGCGGTATTGATGATCCGGCCCCAGCCCGCCTTCTTCATATGCGGCACGGCAGCGCGGATCATGTGGAAGGCAGACGACAGATTGATCGCGAGGATCGCGTCCCATTTGTCGATCGGGAACTCCTCGATCTTCGCAACATGCTGGATACCGGCATTGTTGACGATGATGTCGACCGATCCGAACTCGGCCGCCGCCTTGTCGACCATTGCCGCGATCTGGTCCGGCTTGGTCATGTCGGCGGCGTCGTAGCGGGCCTCGGCGCCGCTCGTCTGCGCCAAGGCGGCGCGTTCCTTCTCGATCGCGTCCGCGTCGCCGAAGCCGTTGATGACGACGCTCGCCCCCTCGGCCGCGAACGCCCTTGCATAAGCGAGGCCGATGCCGGACGTGGAACCGGTGACGATCGCGGTCTTGCCTTTGAGGAACATCGATTATCCTTGGCGTTGGTGAAGGTGGTTGGTGAGGTCGAACGCGGCGGTACGCCCGTCGAGGATGTTTTCGGCGACGACACGGGCATTGGCCATCGTCTCGGCAATGGCGGCGCGCCCGGCCGCCCAATGTTCCTGCATCGCGCGTGCGGAGAATTCATAGTCGCGCGCGCCGCCTTCCCAACGGTTCGCGCGGTAGATCAGGTGGACGAGGCTGAGCGGATGTTCGTCGGCCATCGCCTCCAGCGCGCGGACATCGGCATCGTCGCGCAGTTCGACCGGTAGCTTGCCGACCAGCCGGCGGATCAGCTCACGTTCCTGCCGCAGGCGCAGCCGTTCGGCGGTCACCTGCCGCGTGCGGCTGGAGAAGCGGATTTCCTTTTCCCGTGCCACCACGTCGCCGATCGTGCGCGGCAGGTCGGCCTCAGCGGAGAACAGGTCGACTTGAAACACCAGCATCGGATCGCGCTGATGGTCGAGGATATGGGTCAGCGGCGTGTTGCTGACCAGGCCGCCGTCCCAATACCAGCGCCCGTCGATCTCGACCGGCGGCAGGCCCGGCGGCAGCGCACCCGACGCCATGACGTGCCGCGCGTCGATCCGTTCGCGCGCACTGTCGAAATAGACGAAATTGCCGCTTTCGATGTCGACCGCACCGACCGACAGCCGCACCGGACCGTCGTTCACCAAATCCCAGTCCACCAGCAGGTCCAGCGTTTCGCGCAAGGGCGCCGTGTCGTAATAGCTGAGCGCCGCCGGCGTCCCTGGCGCGGCGTATTGCGGGGCCAGCCCACGCGGCCGGAAGAAGCCGGGCACCCCGGTCGCCAGCACGACGCCGGCCGACCATTCATGCACCCATTCGCGCACCCGGTCGTCGGGCAGGATCGGGAACCACGGCAGCACGCCCGCTGCCGTCTGCCAGAATTGCCGCAGCCGTTCGATCCGGCGTTCGGGCGGATTGCCGGCCACGATCGCGGCATTGATCGCGCCGATCGAGATTCCGGCGACCCAATCGATCTCGATCTGCGATTCCCCCAGATGCTCGATCACGCCCGCCTGATAACTGCCCAGCGCCCCGCCGCCCTGCAACACGAGCGCCACGCAATCGGGTAACGGAAGTTCCGCAGGGGATTGTCGACGCAAACGGGGATCAGCTTCAGCCATCGACGATACTTTGCGGGTTATACGAACCAGGTTCAACGGCTCTTCAACCGATTTCCTGCGCGGTGGTTGCAACATCGTGACGGTTTCGCGCATTTCAGTACGCAGCTTCAACGATTGGACCGCCGCCCATGCGCCTCGACGATCTCGATCCCTCCAGCAATGTCGACGATCTGGGCCGCGGCGGCGGCGGCATGGGCGGCGGCGGATTCAACCTGCTGGGGCTGTTGCCGCTGCTGCTGGGGCGTGGCCTTGGCTGTGGTACGATCGGCATCATCGCAATCATCGGGGCGGCGTTCCTGATGTTTTCGGGCGGTGGCGGCCTGATCGGCGGCGGTTCGCAGGCGCCGACGACGCAGCAGGGTTCGGCGCAGAACGTGCCATGTGACACGGCTGAGGAACTGTTCGCGTGTCGGGTGCTGAAGTCGACCGAACAGGTCTGGGGCCAGATCTACGCCGAACAGGGTGCGCGCTATACGCCGCCGCGCCTGCGCTTCTACCAGCAGGGTGCGCAGTCGGGCTGTGGCGCGGCGCAATCGGCGATGGGGCCGTTCTACTGCCCGCCCGATCGTGGCGTCTATCTCGACACCGACTTCTTCCGCGAACTGTCGCAGAAATATGGTGCGGGTGGCGACTTTGCGCAGGCTTATGTCGTGGCGCACGAGGTCGGCCATCATATCCAGAACCTGACCGGACAGGCCGAAGCGGTCAGCCGCGCGCAGCAGACGCTGCCAACGGCGCAGGGCAACGCCCAGTCGGTGCGACTGGAATTGCAGGCCGATTGCTATGCCGGCGTCTGGGGCAAGCGCAGTGGCCGGATGGAACCGGGCGACCTCGAGGAAGGGCTGCGCGCGGCGGAGGCGATCGGCGACGACCGGTTGCAGGGCAATCGCGCCTCACCGGAAAGCTTTACCCATGGCACCTCGGCCCAGCGCGCTTATTGGCTCAAGCGCGGGTACGAAACGGGCGATCCCGCCCGGTGCGATACGTTTTCAGGGACGATTTGATGAGCGTTGCGTTTCGGCGAGAGGATGACGACGAGCATAAGGAACCACGGTTCGAACTGCCGCTGCCGCCCGGACCCAATCTGGTGACCAGGCGCGGGCTGGCCGCGATGGCGGGCGAGGTCGAGCGGCTGGAAGGCGAACTGCACGCGGCGGAGGGCGATGTCGAGCGCGTAACGGCGATCAAGCGCGACCTGCGCTATTGGCGGACGCGACATTCGACGGCGGAGATCGCCCCGGCCCCGACCGATGAAGTGGCGTTCGGATCACGGGTCACCTACACGCTGAACGGACAGCGCAAGATGATCGAACTGGTCGGCAGCGACGAGGCCGACCCGGCGGCAGGGCGCATTCCCTTCACCGCGCCGCTCGCGTTGGCGATGACCGGACTGATGGCGGGCGAGACAGCCGATTTCGGCGGACGCAGCGACGCGATCGAGGTGATCGAGACCGGCCCGATCGAGCCATGACCCGCATTCTGGTCGACGCCGATGCCTGTCCGGTGAAGGACGAGGTATACCGCGTCGCCGAACGCCATGGCGCGCGGGTGTCGATCGTCAGCAACAGCCATTTCCGCGTGCCGCTCCTTCCCTGGGTCGAACGGATCGTGGTGTCCGATGGGTTCGACGCCGCCGACGACTGGATTGCGGCAGCGGCAGGCACGGATTGTGTGGTGGTCAGCGCCGACATCCTGCTGGCGGATCGTTGCCTGAAAGCCGGGGCGATCGTGCTTGCCCCCAATGGCAAGCCGTTCACCGGTGCATCGATCGGCGGCGCGATCGCGACCCGCGCGATCATGGCCGATTTGCGGGCGGGCGGCGAGCAGCTGGGCGGGCCGCCGCCGTTCGGCAAGGCGGACCGTTCGAAGTTCCTGCAGTCGCTCGACGCCGCGCTGGTGCGGCTCGGGCGCAATCGATAGGAGACGCCCATGGCCGAAAAATTCGAACGTCACCGCCAGCCGTGGCGGCCCGATGAAATCCAGAAGCTCCACCAGCTGGCGGGCAAGGGCATGGCATTGAAGGCGCTCGCCAAGGCCCTGACCCGCAGCGAGGAATCGATCAAGGACCGCGCAAAGGAAGATGGGCTGAAGATCGCAAAGTTGCGGTAGGGCGTAGGTCCTCCCCGCGTAGCGGGGAGGATTTGCGTTACAGCTTTACCAGCATCTTGCCCTTGTTCTGGCCGGTGAACAGACCGAGGAACGCGTCCGGCATGTTTTCCAGCCCTTCGACGACGGTTTCCTCACGCTGAAAATTGCCGCTGGCGACGATTTCGCCCATGCCCTGCTGGAATTCGCCGATGCGGCCGAGGAAGTCGCTGACGATAAAGCCCTGGATTCGGATGCGTGCGGCGATGACCCGCATCAGGTAGCGCAGGGCAACCGGCTGCGACGCGTTATAGCCGTCGATCATCCCGCAGATCGCGAAGCGCGCGCCCTGTTTGGCATGGGCCAGCGCCGCATCGAGGTGGTCGCCACCGACATTGTCGAAATAGACGTCGATCCCGTCCGGTGCAGCGGCGCCCAGCGCCTTTACCAGCGGCACGTCGCCTTTGTAGTCGATCACGTGATCGGCACCGAGCGAGCGGACCCATTCGACCTTTTCCGCGCCGCCGGCCGAACCGATGACGGTCATGCCCTTCGCCTTGGCGATCTGCACCACGACCGACCCGACCGCACCGGCCGCCGCCGACACGAACACCGTCTCGCCCGGCCTCGCATCGCCGACCGCCAACAGCCCGAACCACGCGGTCATGCCGGTCAGGCCCAGCGCGCCGAGAAACGCCTGGTCCGGCAGGCCGATATCGGGAAGCTTCTGCACACCCTTCGCCGGGACGATCGCTTCGTCGCGCCAACCGGCCATGTGCTGGACGCGGGTGCCGACGGGCAGGTCGGCGGACCGGCTCTCGATCACTTCGCCGACCGCGCCACCCTCCATCGGCGCGTCGAGCTGGAACGGCGGGACATAGCTTTTCACGTCGTTCATCCGGCCGCGCATATAGGGATCGACCGACAGCCAGCGATTGGCGATGCGGACTTCACCATCCGCCAGTTCACGCTGCGGCAGATCGCGAAACGCGAAATCCTCCATCACCGGCATCCCCTGTGGTCGCCGTACCAGATGCCACGCCTTCGCCATGATCATTGCTCCATATCAGTTTCGGACCGCAACTTAAGCGCCCGTTTGGCAAAAGCAAAGGGGCGCGGTTTCCCGCGCCCCTCCGCCTGTCGCCACTGCGAACGCTTTAGTAGGTTCCGGGGAAGCTGCGATTGAGGTTGGTATCAGTGTCGTTGGTCGAACCGCTCACACCGGTACCCGCCGTGGTCGAGGTGCCCGCCCCCAACGACTGGCCGGTCGTGGTCGACGCACCATAACGGTTCGCTTCTCGCGCGCGATCGTCGTTATCACCCTGCGTGCCGAAACGGTCGCTGCCATAACGCTGTTGCGATTGGTTGCCGAACATCGCCTGCTGCTGTTCTTCGTCGCGCCATGCCTGCTTGGCTTCGGCGGCAGTCTTGCGCAGCTTCACCTTGCCATCGACCGACGAAACCCAGCGCGACGGGATCGAATGGTGATTGCCGCCGGCGTCCGGATCGCTCTTGGTCAGAATGATACGGTCACCCCGTACCTTGTCGACCGTGCCGACATGTTCATCGTCCGACCCGACGACTTCCATATGCTCGCTGACACGCGTCAGGCTGTCGCGCTGCGTCTGACGTTCGGTGCGGAACGCGTTGAACTCGCTCTGGAACCGCTGCGAGTTTTCCTGGCGATATTCGTCATAGTCGCGGTCGAACGCACTGACCTGCGTATCGCGCCACGAGCGATAGGCGTGATCGCTGTGGCGATCGTCATAGCGTGCCATCTGTTCGTCGTAGCGCTGGTCGCGCTCACGCCGACGCTCGGCTTCCTCATCACCGAACCACGAGCGGACTTCATCGCCGGCGCGTGCCAGGAACCCGCGATCCGCCGAATCATAATCGAGCCGGTCGCGCTGCTGCGAACGGTCACCGCGGAAGCGGTCGTTGCCATAACGCGATTCGCGTTCGCCCTGATCGCCGAACCGCTGGCGATCACTGCCGTAACGGTCGCTTCGCGCGCCGTAGCCCCGCGATCCGCGATCAGCATAGTCGAAGTCCCGGCTACCCAAGCTGCGTTCGCGATCCGCGCCATAGCTCGATCCGTAGGATGAACGCCCGCCATAATAGTCACTGCCGTCGCGATCGTCACGCTGCTGCGATCCACTGCCATAGCCCCGGCTGCCATAGCCCTGCGCGCCATATCCGCCCTGTCCGCGATCGTCCCGGTCGCGCCAGCGGCCTTCGTCGTTGCGGCTGTTGCGCGACCAGTCATCGTCGCGGGTGTAGCGATCATAGGCCATGAAAATCTCCTGCAGATGGTTCATGTTTATCGCGGCGCAGCGGCATCGTGGCCGCCATGTCGTATCCAGAGAAGCGCCAACCCCGCCGATGGTTCCGGCATGTTAGCTACCCGCACGACGAAGGGGTTCGCCGTAGCGACCGGATGCGGCCAGAGGATTTTGATCGGGAAACGTGCGAGACCCGTTGCATCCGCATTTTCGGGCCGCTAAGGGAACGGCCCCGGCATCGTCCGGGAACGGGGCGGGGCTGTAGCTCAGATGGGAGAGCGCTGCAATCGCACTGCAGAGGTCAGGGGTTCGATTCCCCTCAGCTCCACCACCCCGCCATCCTCTCGACATCGCTGATCCCTTGCTCGACCGATGCGCGCGTCGCCGTCGACTGTCGCCATCGGTTGATAGCGGAACAATACCCCACTAAAGCAATAGGATTATTCCCCACGCTGGTCGACGCCCTACAACGGGGAGCGACATCGCCGATACCGGCGGTTCCGAAAACGGGGAGGCATGGGTTTGAAGCCATTTATCGCACCGCTCGCGACCATCGCGCTGCTGGGTCTGGCGGCATGTTCGAGCAATACCGCTGCTGAGAATGCCGCAGCGGAAAACGCCGTGATCGAGACGAACCTGACCTCGCTCGACGAACCGCTGGCGAACGATACGGCACTCGGCAACGATGTCGCCCTGCCCGGTGACAATGTCGTGCTGAACGACGCCGCGCCCAACGCAGCCGATCCGGTGGCGAACGCCACGGGCCTTTGAGTTTCGCCGCGCCCCGCGCGCGGCCGTCCGCATCGCTTTGGTTAGCTCCCTAAGCGCAACTCGGGCCGGACGGTGGATGCCGCCCGGCCTTTTTTCTTTGAAGAGCCTGTCCGATGAC
Organism: uncultured Sphingomonas sp.; assembly: GCF_913776855.1. Taxonomy (GTDB): domain Bacteria; phylum Pseudomonadota; class Alphaproteobacteria; order Sphingomonadales; family Sphingomonadaceae; genus Sphingomonas. The sequence continues at coordinate 13,157 of NZ_CAJYQD010000003.1, forward strand.
CCAGAGCGATGACCAACGACGCCGCGCGATCGACCATGCGACCCGCGCCCTGTCGAGCGCGCGGATGGCGTGGCGGCAAGCGCAGCCCAGTCGGCGGCAGCCGGGCGATTTTCCCCGGCGTGCGCCGCTCGCCCGCGCGGTCGAGCTGCTGGCGGCGGCGCTGTTCCCGGCGCGGATCGGTGGGTTCGTCGGCGACGCGGCGGCGGAGGACGGGTTCGTCGCCGAACGGCTGACCGAGGCGTTCGCATTGCTCGACGCGGCGATCGTCGCCGAATTCGCCTATTGGCGCGACGCGGCGGGGGTCGAGGCGGCGTCCGATCGCCCGGCGGAGATCGTGCGGTTGTTCGCAGGTACGCTGTCGCGGGTACGGGCGCTGGTCGACACCGACGTCGCGGCGATCTTTCGCGGCGATCCGGCCGCGCGCAGCGTCGACGAGATCCTGATCTGCTATCCCGGAGCCACCGCAATCCTGCACCACCGGCTGGCGCATGAGCTGGACGCGCTGGGTGCGCCGATCGTCGCGCGGATCGTGTCGGATATCGCCAACGAACGCACCGGGATCGACATCCATCCCGGCGCCACGATCGGTCCCGGCTTCTTCATCGACCATGGCACCGGCGTCGTGATCGGCGAGACGGCGGTGATCGGCGCACGGGTGCGGCTGTACCAGCATGTGACGCTGGGCGCGCGGACTCCGCACCGGTTGCAGCCTCGCAGCGAAGGCGGCCCCTTTGCCGAACGCATCCCCCGCCATCCGATCGTCGGCGACGATGTGGTGATCTATGCCGGCGCGACGATCCTTGGCCGGGTGAAGATCGGCGATCGCGCGGTGATAGGCGGCAATGTGTGGTTGTTGAAGGATGTCGCGCCGCGCAGCGTCATCGTGCAACCCGAAGCGGTCGAGGCGTCCTGATCTTTCGACCGCGCTTCGAGGACGCAGGCGAAACGAAATCGTTCACCGCGACGTTGTGCGGTGAACGATGATAAAGGTAGCCAGCTATAACATGCGGAAAGCGATCGGGACCGATCGCCGCCGTATGCCCGAACGCACGCTGGACGTGCTGCGCGAGGTCGATGCCGACATCATCGCGCTGCAGGAATGCGACCGGCGACTGGGGGAGCGGGCCGGCGTCATCCCGCTCCACATGCTGGACGATCACAGCGACTGGAAAGCGGTGCCGATCGCGATCCGCGCGCAGTCGATGGGGTGGCACGGCAACGCGCTGCTGGTGCGCAAGGATGCGGTGGTCGGCGCCCCCCGGCGGATCGACATCCCGGCGCTGGAGCCGCGCGGTGCGGTGCGCGCCGATGTGACGCTGAACGGGATGACACTCCGGGTGGTCGGAATGCATCTCGACCTGTCCGGGCTGTGGCGGCGCAAGCAGGCCCATGCGATCCTGCACGATGTCGATGGCTGCCAGCCGCCCATGCCGAGCGTGCTGATGGGCGACCTGAACGAATGGACGCCGCAATCGGGATGCCTGCGCGATTTCGGGCGGAACCACCGCTTTGCCGAAACCGGGCCGAGCTTTCATGCCAGGCACCCCGTCGGGCGGCTGGACCGGATCATGGTGTCGAGCGAATTGCGGATCGTCGCTTCGGGCACCCACCACAGTGCTGCCGCGCGCAAGGCATCGGACCATCTGCCGATCTGGGCGACGCTCGAAGCGGCATGAGCGACGCCCCGCCCCCGCTGCACGACCGTGAGTTGCGACTGGCCCTGGTCTGCTACGGCGGAATCAGCTTGGCCGTCTATATGCACGGGCTGGTCAAGGAGGTGTGGCATATCGCGCGGGCCAGCCGGGCGATGCAGGATGACGGCGATGCGCTGGCCGGTAGCGCCGGCGTGTACCAGGCGATGCTGCATGAACTGGCGACGCTCAGCGGCATCCGGTTGCGCGTGCTGGTCGACATCGTGGCGGGGGCAAGCGCTGGCGGGATCAACGGCGTGTTCCTCGCCCATGCGGTCGCGACCGGACAGTCGCTCGACCCGCTGACCGAATTGTGGCTGGAGGGCGCGGACATCGAGGCGCTGATCGATCCGGCACAGGCCCCGGCGAGCGCACTGTCGCGGCCATGGGCGCGGCCGATCGCGTGGATGGCGCTGGGCCGTGAGGGTGAGGATGTGTCGAGCGTCGACATCGCCGCGCGCGACGAACTGCGCGCCAAGCTCGACCGGTTCGTGCGGGCGCGGTGGTTCGAGCCGCCCTTTGGCGGGCGGGCGATGGTCGACATGCTGCTGAACGCGTTCGAGGCGATGGCGGCCGGACCGGTCGGACCGCGCCTGTTGCCGCCGGGCCAGCCGCTCGACCTGTTCGTCACGGTCACCGACTTTGCCGGGCATCCCGAACTGCTGCGGCTCAATTCGCCGCGGGAGGTGGTGGAAACCGAGCATCGCATCGTCATCGGCTTTACCGACCATGGCGACGGGCCGCTGGCCGATCCGGCCGAACTGGTGTTCGCGGCGCGGGCGACGTCGAGCTTTCCCGGCGCGTTTCCGCCGTTCCGGGTGGGCGAGCTGGATGCGGCGCTGCAGGATCGCGGCACGGCATGGCCGGGGCGTGAGGCGTTCCTGCGCCGGGTGTTGCCACGACAGGCGGCGGTGGGGATGGTGGAACAGGCGGCGCTGATCGACGGATCGGTGCTGGCCAACGCCCCGTTCCGCCCGGCGATCGACGCCCTGCGCGAACGCCCGGCCCGGCGGCAGATCGACCGGCGCTTCGTCTATCTCGATCCCGCACCCAACCACAAATTCGGCATCGGGACCGAGACGAAGGGGCCGCCGACCTTTTTCCAGACGATCCTCGGCGCGCTGTCCGAACTGCCGCGCAAGCAGCCGATCCGCGACAATCTGGACGCGATCCAGCACCGGTCGGAACGGATCGAACGGATGCTGGCGATCGTCGAGAAGCTGCGCGGCGGGGTGGAGGCGGAGGTCGAGCAGTTGTTCGGCTATACCCTGTTCCTCGACTGGCCGACGCCCTCGCGGCTGGCCGGCTGGCGACAGCGGGCGCAGGTCCAGGCGGCCAAGCGCGCCGGGTACGGCCATGCCGCCTATGGATTGCTGAAAGTCGATCAAGTGCTCGACCGACTGGCCGAAAGGGTCGTGACGCTGGCCGACGATCCCTCCCCCGACCGGCGGCGGCGGTTGCGCGCGGCGTTCCACCGGATCGTCGTGGAGCGCGGTGCGGACCAGTTCGACGGCGACGGCGCATCGGCGGCGACGATCGATTTCCTGCGGGCGCACGACCTGGCCTTTCGCATCCGGCGGTTGCGGCTGCTGGTGCGGACCGTTTCGGCGATGGAGCCGGAACAGGAGCCGCACGCGCTGGCCCCGGTGCGCGAGGCGATCTTTGCCAGCCTCACGCCCTATCTGGCGTGCCAGCACGCTGACCATTTTGGCGCCGTCCGGGTCCTTGCCGCCGACAAGCGCGTCGACCCCGCCACGTTGCTGGCCGCGATGGCGGAGGCGATGGACCTTGCGACACTCGACGCCCGTGCCGAGGAACTGCTGTCCGCCGCGCTGTCCGCCGCGCCGCGCGACATTCGCCGGCCGGTGCTGCTCGCCTATCTCGGCTTCCCGTTCTTCGACATCGCGACCTTGCCGCTGCTGGGCGGCGAAGGGCTGGACGAGTTCGATCCGGTGCGGGTCGACCGGATCGCGCCCGACGACGCGCCCTCGATCCGATCGGGCGGGGCGGAGGCGACGTTGAAGGGCATCCGCTTCAACAATTTCGGGGCGTTCTTCAGCCGGTCGTACCGCGAGAACGACTATCTGTGGGGCCGGCTGCACGGCGCGGAGCGGATGATCGACATCGCGCTGTCGGCGCTGCCCGGCGACATCCGCCTGCCGCCGGGCTGGATTACGCGGCAAAAGCGGGCCGCGTTCCTGGCCGTCCTGGACGAGGAACAGCCGCGGCTGACCATGATCCAGCCGTTGTTCGACGAACTGCGCGCCACGATCGGCTGACGCGCCGCTATTGGAAATTTCCAATCGACCGGCGTAAGGATGGGCACGCAAGCATAACGACGAAGGCGCCCACCGATGCAGTTCCTGAAAACCCTCTTCTGGGCCTTGCTGGTCGGGGTGATCGTCGCCTTTGCGCTCAACAACATGACGATGGTGCCGCTGAAGCTGTGGGGATCGCTCTATGCCGATGTGAACCTGCCGCTCCTGCTGATCGTGACGTTCCTGGCCGGGTTCCTGCCGACGTTCGTCGCGCTGCACCTGACGCGGTGGCGGCTGCGACAGCGGATCGCGGCGACCGACCGGACGCTGGCCGAACTGCACCGCGTCGAGCCGCTGTCGGTCCCGGCCGACCCCGCCCCCATCCCCACGCAAGTCACTCCCGGAGCCGTGCTGTGAGCCGTTCGCCGATCTATGTCGCCCTCGATACGCCGGACCTCGACCGGGCAAAGGCACTGGCGCAGCAGGTGCGCGGCCATGTCGGCGGGCTGAAGCTGGGCCTGGAGTTCTTCATGGCCAATGGCCGGGCGGGCGTGCGGACGATGGCCGATCTGGGCCTGCCGATCTTCCTCGACCTGAAGTTCCACGACATTCCCAATACGGTGGCGAAGGCGATCCAGGCGCTGGGGCCGATGAACCCGGCCATCCTGACGGTCCATGCCGCCGGCGGCCGGGCGATGCTGGAGGATGCGAAGGCCGCCGCGCCGGTGGGGACGAAGGTCGTCGCGGTGACGATGCTGACCAGCCTCGACGGCCATGACCTGTCGTCGATCGGCCTGTCGCCCGACCCGCACGAGCAGGTCGTGCGGTTGACGGAGCTGGCCAAGAGCGCCGGGATCGACGGCGTGGTGTGCTCGGGCGCCGAGGTCGCGGCGGCGAAGAAGGCGTGGCCGCAGGGGTTCTTCGTGGTGCCGGGTGTGCGGCCGGCGGACGGCCCGGTCGGCGACCAGAAGCGGGTGGTGACTCCCCGCGCCGCGCTGGATGCCGGGGCGTCGGTGCTGGTGATCGGGCGGCCGATCACGCAGGCGGAGGACCCGGATCAGGCGGCTCGGGCGATCGAGGGGACGTTATAGGACGCGCCGGGCAAGGCGCAGCGGAGCTGCACCGCGCCGCACTAGGCGCGTCCGGCCGGCGGCGCGGAAGGCGCCGTCCGACGACGCGGGCTGTGCCCGCGGCGGGAGCTTTCCCGACCGGCCGACCCATACCCCGTTCGTCCTGAGTAGCCGCTGAGCCTGTCGAAGCGGCGTATCGAAGGACCGCCAAAAGTGCTTCGATACGGGCCTTCGACTTCGCTCAGTCCCTACTCAGCACGAACGGTTCTGCGTCACGTCATTACGCCCTAAACCATTTTAAATAAAGCAATTGCCCCACAGTCGAAATTCCAAAGTTCACTAAGTTCACACTCGTCACTTTTTCGCGCGCCTTGCGAATGACTTGCATTACCCCCTGTCAAATACCCCGCCGACCGCATAGGCGCGACGATCCTCGGCCATCCTGCCCGTTCGTCCCTTTGTAGGAAAGTCGTTGCGCCCCTGAACCAACGCCCCCGCCCGACGTTGCCCGCACGAGCATGGTTGGAGGAATGATGGACAGGCGGACAATCTTCGTGACCGGCGGGGAATCGGGCATCGGCGCGGCCTGTGCGGCAGCGTTCGGAACGCTCGGCGACAGGGTTGCGATCGGCTATCATTCCGACAGCAAGGCCGCCGGCGCCAGCGCCGACGCGGTGCGGCGCGCCGGGGGCGAGGCGATGACGGTGCAGGCCGATGTCGCGGACGAAGCGTCGGTCGACACAGCCTTTGCGGCGGTCGAGCAGGCATGGGGGCCGGCGAGCGTGCTGGTCAATTCCGCCGGGCTGAACATGTCGGGCGTGAGCGTGCGCGACATGACGCTGGAGCAGTGGCGGCGGTTGATCGACACCGACCTGACCGGGGCGTTCCTGACGTCGCGGCGGTTCCTGACCGGGCGGGGCACGGCGCCGGGGGATGCGGCGATCCTGCATATCTCGTCGATCCATGCCTATGCGGTGCGCGCGGGCGGCGCGGATTATTGCGCGGCCAAGGGTGGCCTCTCGAACCTGGTCGAGACGCTGGCGATCGAAGAGGCGCCGCGCCACATTCGGGTGAATGCGATCGAGCCGGGCATGATCCTGACCCCGATGAATGCGAAGGCGAGCGCGGATGCGACCTATCGCGCGACGCTGGAACGCAACATTCCGCTGGGGCGTGCGGGCGAGGCGAGCGAAGTCGCCGATCTGGCGGTGTTCCTCGCGTCGGACAGGGCGCGCTACATCACCGGTGCGCGGATCGTGATCGATGGCGGGCTGTCGCTGATGCAGGCGCTAGGCGCATGATTCCGTTCGACTCCCCCATCGCCGATCCGCATCGCAAGGACGCGGTGGCCGACAGCCCGATCGCGCTCGATTTCAACGTGAAGCGGATCGAGGACGTCACGATCGAGGGGCCACCCGAGTTGATGGCCCGCGACCTGATGAGTCCCTATGTCTGGCGCGAGCCGGACGGGCGCTATGCGATGATGGTGCGCGCGGTGGTGCCGCCGGGGCAGGAACTGACCGATACCGGCGTGATCTGGGCCGGGTGGAGCGACGACGGGCGGCATTTCCGGATGCTGGAGGCGCCGTCGATCGTGCCGGGACCGGGCGACCATGATGCGGGCGGCGTCGAGGACCCGACGGTCGTGCGGACCGACGCGGGCTATGTCGTCTATTATTCGGGCGTGCTGTCGGATCATTCGCATGGCGAGTTGTCCTATGCCGCCGGCCCGACGCTCGACGCGCTGACCAAGAGCGGCGTGGCACTGGCGTCGTCCAAATCGGAGGGGAATACCAAGGAGGCGACGGTCGACCGCACCCCCGATGGCGGATGGCGGCTGTTCTATGAATATGCCGCCGACGAAGCGTCGCGGATCGGGCTGGCGGTGGGCAGCGACGTCGCCGGGCCGTGGGACGAGCAGCCTACGCCGTTCACGCCGCGCACGGACAGCTGGGACGACTGGCATTTGTCGACCGGGCCGCTGCTGACCGACGATCCGGCGATGCCGGTCATGTTCTACAATGGTGCGACCCGCGATGCGCGCTGGCGGATCGGATGGGTGGCGTTCGATGCGGATTATACGCGGGTGGTCGCGCGCGGTATCCAGCCGCTGGTGACGCCGCCGCCGGTCGATGATCGCAGCGCGACGGACATCGCGTTCGCGGCGTCGGTGGTGGTCGTCGATGGCGCGATCTGGCTGTATTATTCGCTGGAGGACCGGCGGCTGGCGCGGGCGTTGATCCGGCGGAGCTGAGCCTCGCTCTGTCACTCCCGCGAAGGCGGGAGTCCATAGGCTCTGACGTTGCGAATTGCGTCGAGACGTTGCGTTTATGGATTCCCGCCTGCGCGGGAATGACGATTGTGGCGGGCGTCCGGTTCTCTTTCCTCCCGCAACGCTCTAAGCCCCCGCCCATGACGCTCATCAAGATTTGCGGCCTGTCCACGCCCGACACCCTGTCCGCCGCGCTGGGTGCGGGAGCGAGTCATGTCGGGTTCGTGTTCTTCCCGCCCTCCCCGCGCAATGTCGGGTTCGACGTGGCAGCGGGTCTTGCGCAGGCGGTGCCGGGGCACGTCGCGAAGGTCGGGGTGTTCGTCGATCCCGACGACGCGCTGATCGATGCGGCGATGGCGGCGGCGCGGCTGGACGTGGTGCAACTGCACAAGACTGCGCCCGAGCGGATCGCAGCGATCCGGGCGCGGACCGGGCGGGAGACCTGGGGCGCGGTGGCGGTGAAGACGCGCGCCGACCTCGATGGTGCGCGGGCGCTCACCGGCGCGGCGGACCGGGTGCTGTATGATGCCAAGACCCCGCCGGGCGCGGCGTTGCCGGGCGGCATGGGATTGCGGTTCGACTGGGGGCTGCTCGACGGGTTTCGCCATCCGCTGCCCTGGGCGCTGTCGGGCGGGCTGGACGCGGGGAATGTCGCAGAGGCGATCCGGGTGACCCGCGCGCCGCTGGTCGATGTATCGTCGGGGGTCGAGCGCGCGCCGGGTGTCAAGGACGCCGGCCGTATCCTGGCCTTTTGTGCAAGTGTACGGGGCGCCTGATCGATAGACATGGCGGCGCGCTGGGCGTAACGAGCGCGGCATGAACGCCCCCAATTCCTATCGCGCCCAGCCAGACGAGCGTGGGCATTTCGGCGATTTCGGCGGCCGCTATGTCGCGGAAACGCTGATGCCGCTGATCCTCGACCTCGATCGCGAATACAAGGCGGCGAAGGCCGACCCGGCCTTTGCGGCGCAGTTCGACGACCTGATGACCCATTATGTCGGGCGGCCCAGCCCGCTGTATCATGCCGAGCGGCTGTCGGAGACGCTGCGCGCGTCGGCCGAACCGGGCATGGGGGCGCAGGTCTGGTTCAAGCGCGACGAGCTGAACCATACCGGCGCGCACAAGATCAACAATTGCATCGGCCAGATCCTGCTGGCGATCCGCATGGGCAAGACGCGGATCATCGCCGAGACGGGTGCCGGCCAGCATGGCGTGGCGACGGCGGCGGTGTGCGCGCGCTTCGGCCTGCCCTGCGTCATCTATATGGGTGCGCGTGATATCGAGCGGCAGCAGCCCAACGTGTTCCGCATGAAGCTGCTGGGTGCCGAAGTGCGGCCGGTGACGAGCGGGGCGGCCACGCTGTCGGATGCGATGAACGAAGGGCTGCGCGACTGGGTCGCGAACGTCCACGACACCTTCTACATCATCGGCACCGCCGCCGGCCCCCATCCCTATCCGGAGCTGGTGCGCGATTTCCAGAGCATCATCGGCCGGGAAGCGCGCGCGCAGATGCTGGAGCGGACCGGCCGCCTGCCCGACCTTCTGGTCGCGGCGATCGGTGGTGGGTCGAACGCGATCGGGCTGTTTCATCCGTTCCTCGACGATGCCGAGGTTGCGATGCTGGGCGTCGAGGCGGCGGGCCATGGGCTGGACAAGGACCATGCCGCGTCGCTGGCCGGTGGCTTCCCCGGCATTCTGCACGGCAACAAGACGTATCTGCTGCAGGACGAGGACGGGCAGATCGCCGAGGGGCATTCGATCTCGGCGGGGCTGGACTATCCCGGCATCGGGCCGGAACATGCGTGGCTGCGCGACATCGGCCGCGTCGAATATGACAGCGCGACCGACAAGGAGGCGCTGGACGCGTTCCAGCTGCTGTGCCGGAGCGAGGGGATCATCCCTGCGCTGGAGCCGGCGCACGCGATTGCCGCGGTGGCGCGGCGGGCGAAGACCATGCGCAGCGATCAGATTATCCTGGCGAACCTGTGCGGCCGCGGAGACAAGGATATCTTCACCGTGGCCAGTGCGCTGGGGGTGGATATCTAGAAAGCCCTCTCCCCGCTTGCGGGGAGCGGGTTGGGAGAGGGGCAGTGCGAGACGCCGGTTTGACGGAACGCGCCAAGGCGGCGCGCAAGGCCCCTACCCCGGCAGAACAGACGCTGTGGTTCGCGTTGCGGGCCGAACGCTTCGCCGGCGTCAAATTTCACAGGCAGAAGGTGATCGGGCCGTATATCGCGGACTTCGCCAGTAACGTGCCGAAGGTGGTGGTCGAACTCGACGGCAACCTCCACGGCGAAACAGCCGTCTACGACGCCGAACGAACCGCCTATTTGACGCACGCCGGCTATCGGGTAGTGCGGTTCACCAATGCCGATGTGATCCATAATCTCAACGGCGTGCTGCGCATATTGGAAGACGTTGTACATGACCCCCTCTCCCAACCCTCTCCCCCAAGGGGGAGAGGGCTATAAGATGAACCGCCTCGCTGCCGCGTTCGGCAAGGGCCGTCCGGCGCTGGTGTGCTTCGTCACCGCCGGCGATCCGACGCCCGACGCCACGCCCGCCATCCTCGACGCGCTGGTCGCGGGCGGTGCGGACGTGATCGAGCTGGGGATGCCGTTCACCGATCCGATGGCTGACGGACCCGCAATCCAGTCGGCCAATATCCGCAGCCTGAATGCCGGCACGCGCACCGCCGACGTGCTGCGCATCGCCACCGGCTTTCGGGAACGTCACCCCGACGTGCCGCTGGTGCTGATGGGCTATGCCAATCCGATGGTCCGGCGCGGGGCGGAATGGTTCGCGCAAGGCTGCGTCGCGGCGGGCGTCGATGGCGTGATCTGCGTCGATATCCCGCCCGAGGAGGACGACAGCCTCGGCACGACGCTGCGCGCGCACGGCATCGCGCCGATCCGGCTGGCGACGCCGACGACCGACACGGCGCGGCTGCCGCAGGTGCTGGAGGGGGCCGGCGGCTTCCTCTACTATGTCTCGGTCGCGGGCATCACCGGCAAGCAGCAGGCGGTACAAGCGTCGATCGACGACGCCGTTGCCCGGCTGAAGGCCGCGACCCCCCTGCCGATCGCGGTCGGCTTCGGCGTGCGTACGCCCGAACAGGCCGCCAATATCGCCCGCGTGGCCGATGGCGTGGTCGTCGGATCGGCGATCGTGGAAATCGTCGCCGAGCATGGCGCCAACGCCGCCGAACCCGTCCGCACCTATATCGAAACCCTCGCCACCGCGATCGCGCAGGCGAGCAAGGAACCCGCATGAGCTGGCTCAACCGCGTCCGTAACGCCCTCCCCTTCGTCGCGCGCAAGGAAACGCCCGACCATCTCTGGCACAAGTGCAAGGGATGCGGGCAGATGATCTTCACCAAGGAGTGGGAAGAAAATCTGCACGTTTGCCCGAAATGCGACCATCACGGGCGCATCGGGCCGAAGGAACGGTTCCAGCAGCTGTTCGACGAGGGTAGCGTCGACATCCTGCCGAACCCGAAGGTCGCCGAAGACCCGCTGAAGTTCCGCGACAGCAAGCGCTATGTCGACCGGTTGAAGGCCGCGCGGACCGACACCGGTGAGCAGGACGCATTTCGCAACGCCTATGGCACGATCGACGGCAACGGCTGCGTGATCGGGGTCCAGAACTTCGCGTTCATGGGCGGATCGATGGGCCAGTATGTGGGCGAGGCGTTCATCGCCGGGGTCGAGGCCGCGATTGCCCGCGGCGTGCCCTATATCGTGTTCACCGCCAGCGGCGGCGCGCGGATGCAGGAGGGTATCCTGAGCCTGATGCAGATGCCGCGCACGACCGTCGCGATCGAGATGCTGCACGATGCCGGCCTGCCGTACCTGGTGGTACTGACCGACCCGACCTCGGGCGGGGTGATGGCCGCCTATGCGATGCTGGGCGACGTGCAGATCGCCGAACCGAAGGCGATGCTGGCGTTCACCGGGCGGCGCGTGATCGAAAGTACGATCCGCGAAAAGCTGCCCGACGATTTCCAGACGTCGGAATATTATCGCGACCACGGCCTGATCGACCGCGTGACGCATCGTCGCGACCTGCCCGCGGAACTGGCGCAGCTGATCGAGTTTCTGGGGCGCAAGGAAGCGGCGTAAATTGCTCCTCCCCGCCCGCGGGGAGGGGGACCATGCGCAGCATGATGGAGGGGGTTTGCCCCAACCGCAACTGTTGTGGAGGTGGATAGCCCCCTCCACCAGCCTGCGGCTGGTCCCCCCCCATGCCGGGGAGGATTTGGTTTGCCCGATTTCGCGATTTCCGCCGATCCGGCCGTGCAGGCGCAGCTCGAGCGGCTGGTCACCCTCTCACCGGGGTCGGACATTCTCGGCCTCGACCGCATCACCCGGCTGCTGGCGCGGCTGGGCGATCCGCACCTGCGGTTACCGCCGGTGTTCCATGTCGCCGGTACCAACGGCAAGGGTTCGACCTGCGCCTATCTGCGCGCGGCGCTGGAGGCGGCGGGGCACCGGGTCCATGTCTATGCCAGCCCGCATCTGGTGCGCTTCAACGAACGCATCCGCCTGGCCGGCACGCTGATCGACGATGCGGCGCTGGCGGAGCTGCTGCGCGAGGTGCTGGACGTGGCCGAGGGGATCGGCGCGAGCTTCTTCGAAATCACCACCGCCGCCGCGTTCGTGGCGTTCGCGCGGACGCCGGCCGATGCGTGCGTGATCGAGGTGGGACTGGGCGGGCGGCTGGATGCGACCAACGTGCTGCCCGCGCCCGCCATATGCGGGATCGCCGCGCTGGGGATGGACCACGAAGCGTTTCTCGGCACGTCGCTGGTCGGGATCGCGGGGGAGAAGGCGGGCATCGCCAAGCCGGGCGTTCCGATCATCACGCAGCATTATCCGCCCGAGATCGCGGCGAAAGTGGATGAGGTCGCGACGGCGGTCGGCGCGCCGCTGAACCGGCGCGACCGCGAATGGAGCGTGACCGACGGGGTCTATCTGGACAGCTGGGGTCCGGTGAGCCTGCCCGAGCCGATGCTGAGTGGCCAGCACCAGCGCGACAATCTGGCACTAGCGGTCGCGATGTTGCGGCACCAATGGGTGATCGACGTGCCCGATGCCGCTCTGGTCGCAGCGGCAACGACGGCGACCTGGCCGGCGCGGATGCAGCGGTTGCGCAGCGGCGGGCCGCTGACCGGGCGGGTCGATCCGCGCCACGGCGTCTGGCTGGACGGCGCGCATAACGAATCGGCGGCGATCGAGGTGGCGCGGATATGGCCGCGGATCAGCCGGGGCGAGCGCTCGGCGCTGGTGCTGGGGATGCTGGCCAACAAGGATGCGGGCGCGGTGCTGCGCCATCTGGCCGAGGTGGTCGACCATGTCGTCGCGGTGCCGGTGCCGGGTCATGCCCATCATGCGCCGGCCGATCTGGCCCGCGTCGCACGGGGGCTGGGACTGACGGCCGATGTCGCGACCGATCCGGCGGCGGCGCTGGACCTGCTGGCGCGGTCGGAGCCGGAAGCGGTGCTGATCGCGGGGTCGCTGTATCTGGCGGGAACAGTGCTCGCGGCGAATGACGAGGTGCCGGTTTAGGTTTTTCACGCGAAGGTACGAAGTTCAGGAAGAGCGTGGTTCGCGCAGAGACGCGGAGGCGCGGAGAGGTCGTGAAACGGGCGGGCGTTGCCTTTCCGGCGAAGCCTTTCTCCCCAGGCAGGCCGTGAAGGGAGAGCCGTTATCGCGGCAAACGCAACCTCTCCGCGCCTTCGCGTGAATCAATCCTGCCTGACCACCCGCGCCAGCTCCCGCCGCCACCGCACCCATTCGAGCAGTACGAACACCACCGCGACCAGCCCCAGCGCGGCGGTGAAGCGGAAGACCGGGGCATAGCCCATCTGTTCGACCGCCTCACCCAATCCCGCGCGCCCCAGCGAGCCGACCAGCAGCGTCAGCGACGACAGCAGCGCATATTGGACCGCGCTATATTCCTTGCTGGCGATCGAGGAGAGATAGGCGACGAACGCCGCACCGGCCAGGCCGCCGGCGATATTCTCGCCCGAGATCGCGACCATCAGCCGCACCATTCGCGCATCGACGCCCAGATTGTGGAGGCCGAGCGTGCCCGCGACCGCATCGATGACCGGCGCCCCTGCGGCAAGATCGGCATAGAGCAGGTTGCTGGCCGCCGCGACGATCGCGCCGATCAGCAGCGTCGGCATCCGCCCGAGCATGGCGAACGACACCCCGCCCAGCGATACGCCGATGATCGTCATGCCCACGCCGAAAATCTTCGACGCGAACGCGACCTCGTCGTTCGTGTATTTCAGCTCCTCAAGATAGAAGGGATAGGCGAACGGTCCCCAGATCGAATCGCACAGCCGGTAGCTGAGGATCAGGCCCAGCACGATCACCACGCCGAAGCCCAGCCGCCCGACCAGTTCGGCCATCGGCAGAATCAGCGCGCGATAGCCATGTTCGACAAAGCCGGTGGCAGGCGCGGCATCGCCCGCTTCCCATCCGAAATAGCGGGCGTTGAGCGCACGGCGGTTGAGCCATGCCGCGACCAGTGCCGGCACCACTACCGTCGCGACCACGATCCACGGGCCGGTCAGCCGGGTGAAGTCACCGACGCTGGGCGGCGTTTCGCCCGCCGTCGTCCCCAACACCCGCGCCATGAAGGCGGCGATGGTCAGGATCGCCCAGCCCCAGCACAGGCCGACGATGACGAGGCCGGTGCGCTTGTCCTTCGCACTGGGACCGGCGATCGCCACGGCATCGTCCTGTCCCTCGGCACGCGGCGTGTCGGGCGCGAGCAGCGTCACCACCAGCAGCAGCGCCATCAGGCCACCCATGATCGCATAGACCGCCTGCCACCCGATCCGCGCGGCCAGCACCAGCGACAGCGCCCCGCCGATCAGCGTCGCGATACGGTAGCCGAGCTGATAGGTCGACGACAGGATGCCCAGCGTCGCGCGGTCGTCGGCGACGTCGATCCGCCACGCATCGATCACCACGTCCTGCGTCGCCGCCGCGAACGCGCCGATCACCGCGACCAGCGCGAACCAGCCGATCGCCACCGCAGGATCGCTGACCGCGAGCAGCAGGAAGGTCGCGACCAGCGTCCCCTGACACAGCAGCAGCCACGACCGCCGCCGCCCGAAGCGTTCGAGCAGCGGCAGGCGCAACCGGTCGACCAGCGGCGACCACAGGAACTTGAACGCATAGACCAGACCGATCCACGACAGCAGGCCGATGGTGGCGAGGTTTATCTTCGCTTCACCCAGCCACGCATTCAGCGTGCCGAGCAGCAGGGTATAGGGAAGCCCCGCCGCCAGGCCGAACGCGAACATCGCGCCGGTCTTGCGGTTGTTCAGCCCCATACGGATCAGCGCCAGCCCGGTGGGCGCGGCTTCGGTCATGCAAGTCCTCCAGGAAGGGGCGCGACCGTAGAGGGGGTTGGGATTGGCGGCAAGGTGGGCGCGGATAGACCAGGCAGCGCGTTCTCGACGGGCGCTTCCCGACCGGCTCGAAGCTGCTCGAACCGGACGGGGTGTGGTTGGGTTGGTGTCAGGCCGCCGTGCGGAAGAGGTTGAAGCCATTGGGCAGGCGCCGGGGCAGTTTCGCGCCGCCGATCACCGCGCCGATGGCGTCGATCGCACTCAGCAGATCCTTTTGCGGATAGGGTTTGGACAGGCACCCGGCCGCGAAGTCCTGTGCGCCCTGCGGACAGCTGCCCGTCACCAGCAGCACGGGCACGCCGCGTTCATGCGCACAGCGCGCGACGTCGAGGCCGCTGCCGTCCGACAGGTTGATGTCGACCAGCACGAGGTCGAGGTCCATCCCCCCCTCCAGCGTGGCACAGGCGGCGGCAACCGTGTCGACGGTCGCCGCGATCTCGAATCCCGCGCTGCCCAGGAAATGTTCGGTATCGAACGCGACCAGCGGTTCGTCCTCGACCACCAGGATCCGGTTGATGTGTCGCTTCTTGCGCCCGAACAACATATCCCCACTCGCTTTCCACCGGGATGCAACCAGCTTATACGAAGCCACAAACTCGCGAAGGCGACGAAGGTACCGCTTCGGCTGAAACTTTCGTCACATCGCCGCAAACGGATACGCACGTCATCGTTACGCCCCCTGAATCCCCGACCGAATCCCCCCGTGAAGGCCAGCGCATCGCCAAGCTGATGGCGCGCGCCGGCGTGGCATCGCGCCGCGACGTCGAACGCATGATCGCCGCCGGGCGCGTCGCGCTGAACGGCGTCACGCTCGATACGCCCGCCACCATCCTGCCGAACCTGAAGGGCGTGACGGTCGATGGCGCGCCCGTCGCCGCGCCCGAGCCGACGCGGCTGTTCCGGTTCCACAAGCCCGCCGGAACGCTGACCGCCGAGCGCGACGGCGCCGGACGCGCGACGATCTACGACCGGTTGCCCGCCGGATTGCCGCGGCTGATCCCGGTCGGGCGGCTCGACCTGAATACCGAGGGGTTGTTGCTGATGACGACCGACGGCGAGTTCAAGCGCCGTCTGGAGCTGCCCGCGACCGGGGTCGAGCGGACCTACCGCGCGCGTGCCTATGGCGAAATCAGCCAACAGCAGCTCGAAGACCTGATGATGGGGATCGAGATCGAGGGCGTGCGATACGGCCCGATCAACGCGAACCTCGAACGGCGCACCGGCACCAACACCTGGATCGAGATGACGCTGACCGAGGGGAAGAACCGCGAGGTTCGCCGCGTCCTCGAACATCTGGGGCTGAAGGTGTCGCGCCTGATCCGCACGCGCTATGGCCCCTTCTATCTCGCAGACCTGCCAGAGGGCGAGGTCGACGAGATCCGCCAGCATGAACTGGTCGCGTTCCGCAAGACATTGGCCAACAAGCCGACCAGCAAGCCCGTGCCCGAAGGTGCCGACCCCGCTGCGTTGAAGGCGTGGAAGCGTGCGACGCCGTTGCCCCGCCCCGAACCGGTGGCGAGCGGCGAACGCTTCGGCACCGAACGCCGCCCGCGGGTCGAACGCGATGGTCAGCGTTCGGGGTTCAGCGGGCGTCGTCCCGACCGCGACGCGCAGGACGGCGGCGAGCGACGCAGCTTCGGGAGCCGACCACAGGGTGGCGAGCGTTCCGGCTTCGGCGCGCGGCCGCAGGGCGATGCGCGGCGGGCCGGCCCGCGGACCCATGCGACGGAGCGGCCGGTCGAGCGCCGCGACGGCTTCGATCCGCTGGCGCAGGCGGGGCAGACCCCGGCCGAGCGGCGACAGCCGGGGCTGGGCGATCGACGCGCCTATGGCGATCGTCCGACCGACAATCCGCGCGCCAGGCGGGCGGCAGCCCATGCCGAGCGGCCGGGCTATGACGGGGTGGCGCGCGTGTCGCGCAAACCGCGTGAACAGGCGCCGGGCGGCGACCGCCCGGCCCGGTCCAACAACGTCCGCTCCGATCACGTTCGCGCCGACGACGCCCGGTCGGCGCGCGGTCCGGTCGACCGGCGGATGACACAGGCGGAAGCGGCGGATGCCGACCGGGCGAGCTTCGTCGACCGGCCCAAGCGCAAGCCGAGCGGCTGGGCCAAGGCCGGCCCCTCCCCCCGTATCGCCAAGGGCAAGCCGAAGGGCGGACGCCCCGGTGGGGGCAAGCCGGGCGGGGGCAAGCGCTGATGCGGGTCATTTCCGGACAGTGGCGCGGACGCCCAATCGTCGCGCCGACGGGCGATGCGACGCGCCCCACCGCCGACCGCACGCGCGAGGCGCTGTTTTCGATGCTGGCCAGCCGGGTCGGCAGCTTCGACGAACTGGCGGTCGCCGACCTGTTCGCCGGATCGGGCGCGCTGGGAATCGAGGCATTGTCGCGCGGGGCCGCCACCTGCCTGTTCGTCGAACAGGACAAGGCCGCGCTCGACGCGCTGCGCGCCAATCTGGCGAAGCTGGACGCGGCCGGGGCCGATGTTCGTGCAACGTCGGTACTGGCGCTGGGGCCTGCGCCGCTTCCGCTCGACATCGTGATGATGGACCCGCCCTATGGCAGCGGGGCGGGCGCG
This sequence comes from uncultured Sphingomonas sp., assembly GCF_913776855.1. Lineage (GTDB taxonomy): Bacteria > Pseudomonadota > Alphaproteobacteria > Sphingomonadales > Sphingomonadaceae > Sphingomonas. The sequence continues at coordinate 30,456 of NZ_CAJYQD010000003.1, forward strand.
GTGGCGGCGGACAAGCTGGCACGGCTGGGCTGGATCGGCCCGGCGACCTGGGTCAGCATCGAAACCGCCAAGGGCGAGGCGCTGGACCTGCCGCAGTTCAGCGTCGATGCCGAACGCAGCTATGGCAAGGCGCGGTTGACGCTCTTGCGACTGCTGTGAGCCATAAAAGACCCGAGCGTTAACATTTTCGGCGAAGAATGGTGATAAGGGTCGCCGGATGAACGAACGGCGGGATCGGGAATGGACAGCGCAGTATATGCCCTGATCGTCAACGCCTGTATCGCCGGCCTGTTCGCGACGGCGTTTGCAATCGTTCGGGTATCCTATCCCGAACAGCGTTACGTGACCTGGTTCGTCCTGGCCTATCTGGTCGGCGGGCTGACGCCGCTCAGTGAACTGGGCGTGCGGCTGACCGATCATGTCATCGCCTTCACGATCCTCAGCTATGGGTCGTTCCTGGTCAGCATCGCGCTGTTGCCGGGCGGGCTGGCCGCGCTGGCGGGGCGGACGATACCGCGTGGACCGCTGATCGCGCTGCTGGCGTTCGGCATCGTCGACCGTACGCTGATCTGGAACGGGCCGCGCAACGCCCTGTGGTACGAAATCGCCTATCAGGCGCCGTTCCTGCTGGGCACGGGCCTGTCGACCGTCATCGCCGTCGATGCGGTCCGGCGGCGGCGCGGGCCGTTGTGGCTTGCCTTGGCGATCGCATCGGCACTGACGACCGCGCATTTCCTGGTCAAACCCTTCTTCGCCGCGACCTTTGGTTCGGGTTCGACGGCAAAGGCCTATGCCGCCAGCAGCTATGCCTTGTTCTCGCAGGCGACGGGTGGTGTGCTGATCGTCACGGCGGGGCTGCTGACACTGTTGCTGGTGGTGCAGGCGGCGATGGGGCGGTCGATTTCCGAATCGGAAACCGATCCGCTGACCGGCGTGGCCAACCGCCGCGGGTTCGAACGGCGCGCGATCCCGCTGGTCGCCGCCGCGCGGGAACGTGGCGAGCCGCTGGCCGCGATCCTGTTCGACCTCGATCATTTCAAGCGGGTCAATGACGGTTATGGCCATGCGACCGGCGATGCCGTGTTGCACGCCTTTGCCCGGATGCTGATCGAGCGTTTGCCGCCCTGTGCCGTCGTCGCGCGGCTGGGCGGTGAGGAGTTCGTCGCGGTGTTGGACCGTACGACACTGCGCGGGGCATGGCTGGCGGCGCAATCGGTGCGCGTTGGCATCCCGGCGATCGGCGGCCACCTTCCCCCGATCACGGTCAGCGCCGGGCTGGCCCTGCTGGAGCCGGACGATACGCTCAACAGCCTGATCGATCGTGCCGACCGCTGGGTCTATGATGCCAAACGCGCCGGCCGCAATCGCATCTGCCCGGTGCCGGAGGCGGTCGTCGACGCACAGGCGCTGCGGAGCGCTTAGCTCAGCGGGCGCGTGGGACCAGCAGCAGGCCGACGATGCTGGCGATGCCCGCCGCGCCTAGCACCGCGCCGACGGCGGACAGGCCATGCGACTGCGACAGCGCCTGCGCGATGCTGGGGGTCAGCCCGCCGCCGATGACGCCGCCGACATTGAACCCCATCGACGCGCCGGTATAGCGCACCCGCGCCGGGAACAGCGCCGGCAGCCACGCACCGAGCGGTCCATAGACGAACCCCATCGTCAGCAGCGCGAACGACAGCCACGCGCCGATCACGAACAGCGATCCCCCGCCGACCATCGGCGCCAGCAGGACGCCCGCCAGCACAACGCCGACACAGCCGCCCGCCAGCACCCTGGCCGGAGTCGACCAGTCGGCGAACCATCCGGCCAGCGCGATGCCGGCGGCCATGAACAGGATCGCGACCAGCTGCGTCTGGAGGAACGCGCTGCGGGTGTAGCCGAGCGTGGTGGTGCCATAGCCCAGCACGAAGGTGGTCGCGATATAGTAGAGCGCGAAACAGGCGACGACGCCGAACGTGCCCGCCAGCGTCGCGCGCAGATGGGCGCCCGCCAGTTCGGCGATCGGCACGGCGGCGGGCGCTTCGTGCGCCAGGGCGCGGGCGAAGGCCGGCGTCTCGTGCAGCTTCACCCGCACCCACAACCCGAGGCCGACCAGCGCCGCGCTGAACAGGAATGGCAGGCGCCAGCCCCATGCGGCGAAGTCGGCATCGGACAGCGCGAGGCCAAGCAGCAGGAACAGCCCGTTGGCGGCGATGAACCCGACCGGGGCGCCCAGTTGCGGCACCATGCCGAACCGCCCGCGCCAGCCCGGCGGAGCGTTCTCCACCGCCAGCAACGCCGCCCCGCCCCATTCGCCGCCCAGGCCCAGCCCCTGCGCGAACCGCAGCGTGCAGAGCAGCAACGGCGCGACCCAACCGACCATGGCATAGGTCGGCAGGAACGCGATCAGCAGCGTCGATCCGCCCATCAGCATGAGCGACGCGACCAGCGTCGACTTGCGCCCCAGCCGATCGCCGAAATGGCCGAACACGACCGCGCCGAGCGGCCTGGCGATGAAGGCGAGGCCGATCGACAGATAGCTGGCCATCAGCTGCGCCGACGCGCTGTCCGACGGGAAGAACAGCGGCCCGAACACCAGGGTCGCGGCGGTCGCATAGATATAAAAGTCGTAGAATTCGACCGATGTGCCGATCAGGCTGGCGATCAGGATGCGGCGATGGACGCGCATGGGATGCGGTTGGGTCATGCGCCCGCGTAACGAGTCGGCGCTGTAAGGCAAGAAGCGTTCGCGCAAGCGGGCCTGCACGTAATTAAAGGATCAAGCCCGCGAAGGATGTCACCCCGGAATCGATCCGGGGTGACATACTACCGTGTGACGGGCTTACTTCGCGCTGGCGACCTTTACCGGGGTCAATTGCGCGATCCGCACCTGCGCGTCGCGGTGCATTTCCTCGCGGCAGCGGCGCTCGTCGGTAACCCGGCGCAGGCCGGTCAGCTGCGACTGACATCCGCGCTGCGCCGCGCGGTCAATGCGGGCGTCGAGGAGGCGGCGCCCTTCCGACGAGGCAAGGTCGAGGCCAGCGACCGACACGCGTGCGATCACCGGCTCGCGCAGTTCGGCATGGGCGGCGGACGACAGGCAAGCGGCGACGGTCGCCGCAATGGCGAGGAAACGGACGGTCATGGGATAGCTCCTGCGAAAGCGTGCCCGTCGCGGCAGCGGTCGTCCGATATGACGCCGCCGTCCACCGGCCCTCGCCCGATACGCCAAGTATGTTGCATCGCAGCGAACGCGTGATGGCAAGTCGATGACGGTTCTGAAACGATTTCCTTGCTTGTCGCTTTACGGTTCGTTCCCTACCTGTTCGGCGATGTCGACTGCCCCTGCCCCCGCCGAACTGCCGCCCTACCTGCGCGGCCTGAACGAACCGCAGCGCGATGCGGTGCTGACCACCGATGGCCCGGTGCTGGTGTTGGCGGGTGCGGGAACCGGCAAGACCGCGGCGCTGACCGCGCGGCTGGCGCATCTCCTCTATACCCGCAAGGCGTATCCGTCCGAGATCCTGTCGGTGACCTTTACCAACAAGGCGGCAAAGGAGATGCGCGAGCGCGTCGGGCGGCTGGTCGGCGATCTGGTGGAGGGGATGCCGTGGCTCGGCACGTTCCACGCGATCGGTGCCAAGATGCTCAGGCGGCACGCCGAACTGGTCGGGTTGCAGTCGAACTTCACCATCCTCGACACCGACGACCAGCTGCGACTGTTGAAACAGCTGATCGTCGCCGCCAATCTCGATGAAAAGCGCTGGCCGGCGCGCAGCCTGGCGGGGCTGATCGACGGGTGGAAGAACAAGGGCATGACCCCGGCCGATGTCGATGCAGGCGAGAGCGAACGCTTCGCCAACGGGCGCGGCGGCGAACTCTACCAGCAATATCAGGACCGGTTGAAGGCGGTGAACGCCTGCGACTTCGGCGATCTGCTGCTGCACGTCCTGACGATCCTGCGGACCCATCGCGAGGTGCTGCAGCAATATCAGCAGCGCTTCCGCTACATCATGGTCGACGAATATCAGGACACCAACAGCGTCCAGTATCTGTGGCTGCGGTTGCTGGCGCAGGAACGGCGCAATTTGTGCTGCGTCGGCGACGATGACCAGTCGATCTATTCGTGGCGCGGCGCGCAGGTCGAGAATATCCTGCGGTTCGAACGCGACTTTCCGGGGGCAAAGATCGTCCGGCTGGAACAGAATTATCGCTCGACGCCGCATATCCTTGGCGCGGCGTCGGGAGTCATCGCCCATAATGGCGGGCGGCTGGGCAAGACGCTGTGGACCGAAACCGATGTCGGCGAGAAGGTCCGCGTGATCGGGGTATGGGACGGGCCGGAGGAAGCGCGCCGCGTCGGTGAAATGGTCGAGCGCGGGCAGCGTGACGGCAGGAACCTCGACAATTTCGCCATTCTCGTGCGTGCCCAGCACCAGACGCGTGAGTTCGAGGAACGGTTTATCGGCATCGGGATACCGTACCGGATCGTCGGCGGCTTCCGCTTCTACGAACGCGCCGAAATCCGCGATGCGCTGGCGTATCTGCGCGTCGTCAACCAGCCGGCGGACGACCTGGCGTTCGAACGGATCGTCAATGTGCCCAAGCGCGGGCTGGGCGACAAGGCGGTGCAGACCATCCACCGTTTCGCCCGCGCGACCGGCAGCTCGCTGATGACCGCCGCCGCGCGTATCCTCGACACCGACGAGCTGACCGGTGCGGCGCGGAAGTCGCTGGGGCGGCTGGTCGGCGATTTCGCGCGGTGGCGGGACATGGCGCAGAGCCTGCCGCACGCCGAACTGGCGCGGCAGCTGCTGGACGAAAGCGGCTATACCGCGATGTATCAGGCGGAGAAGACCGCCGAGGCAGCCGGACGGCTGGAGAATTTGACCGAACTGGTCCGCGCGATGGAGGAGTATGAATCGCTCGGCGCGTTCCTCGAACACGTATCGCTGGTCATGGATAACGAGGCATCGGCAGAGGAGCCGAAGGTCACGATCATGACCATCCACGCCGCCAAGGGGCTGGAGTTCGACACGGTATTCTGCGTCGGATGGGAAGAAGGGCTGTTCCCCTCGCAGCGCTCGCTCGACGAGGGCGGCACCGCCAGCCTCGAGGAGGAACGCCGCCTCGCCTATGTCGCGATCACGCGGGCGCGGCGGCTGGCGGTGGTCTTCCACGCCGCGAACCGGCGCATCTATGGCCAGTGGAATTCGTCGCTGCCCTCGCGCTTCGTCGGCGAACTCCCGCCCGAGCATATCGAGGCGGAGACCACCATGTCGGGCGGCGAGAGCCTGTGGCGGGCGAACTGGAGCGAGCGGGCCGATCCGTTCGCCGACGTCGCGCGCGGCACCGGGCGGGGTCCGGGCTGGCAACGCGCCGCTTCGCAGGGTTCGACCTTCACCACCGCCCCGTCGCGCGTGGTCGAGGCGCGGGCGAGCGCGATCAGCCTGGGCAACAAGGGGCGCGGCGACCTGACCAAGGGGCAGCGGGTGTTCCACCAGAAATTTGGTTATGGCACGATCGAGACAATCGAAGGCAACAAGCTGGAAGTGTTGTTCGAAACCGCGGGACAGAAACGGGTAATAGACAGTTTCGTCACGCCCAGTTAACGGTCCGCCGTTTCTGAACCCATGCTTGATATGGATCAGAGACGGCAGATAAATTACGGCATATGTAAGGTCCGCCAAGTACGAAGTACGAGGAGGGCATCATGCCGATCGACAACATCGATTATTATCGCCGCCGGCTGGACGAATCCCGCCACCGTGCGGCCGAGGCCAGCCTGCCGGAGGTGCGGCGGGTCCATGCCGAGATGGCGGATCGCTATTCGGCGATCCTGCGCGACGCCGAACGCGGCGTCGTCCGCCCGGTGCTGGGCATCGTTCCGCGCTGACCGTACGGTAGCGCCCGTATCGCAGAGGCAACCGCGCCACGGCTCGCTCGTTCACGGACCAGCAACTCCAGACGAGGACCGCGCAATGCCCTATGTAAAGACCCGTGACGGGACCAGCCTGTTCGTAAAGGATTGGGGACAGGGTCGCCCGGTCGTGCTGATCCATGGCTGGCCGCTGTCGGCCGACAGCTGGGACCCGCAGGCGATGGCGCTGGCCGATGCCGGGTACCGGGTCATCGCCTATGACCGGCGCGGCTTCGGCCGGTCGGACCAGCCGTGGTCGGGCTATGACTATGACACGCTGTCGGACGATCTGGCCGATGTCCTGAAGGAAACCGGCGTCACCGACGACATCGCACTGGTCGGCTTCTCGATGGGCGGCGGCGAGGTCGCCCGCTACATGTCGCGGCACGGTGGCAAGGGCGTGACCCGCGCCGGCTTCATCGGGTCGGTCGTGCCGTACATGCTGAAGACCGACGACAATCCCGACGGCGTGCCGCAGGACCAGCTGCAGGAGATCGCCGACAACATCAAGGCGGATCGCCCGCGGTTCTTTCGCACCTTCTTCGACCAGTTCTACGGCGTCGGCTTCATCACCAGCCCGGTGAGTGAGGAAACGCTGGACCTGTCGTGGAACACGGCGATGCTGGCGGGGCTGAAGCCGACGCTGGCGTGCGCGGAATCGTTCGGGACCACCGATTTCCGTCCGGACCTGCCGTCGATCACCGTGCCGACGCTGGTCATCCACGGCACGTCGGACCAGACCGTGCCGATCGACGCGACCGGCCGCGCGCTGGCCAAGGCGCTGCCCAATGCTACGCTGGTCGAATATGACGGCGCGCCGCACGGCCTGTTCGCGACCGAGAGCGACCGGCTGACCGACGATCTGCTGACGTTCTTAGGGCGGTAACCCGCCTCACGCCTTCGTCATTCCCGCGAAGGCGGGAGTCCATATACGCTGACGATTATGATGAACCGTAAGGTCAGCGTGTATGGACCCCCGCCTTCGCGGGGGTGACAAAATGGGGTGAAGCCACCGCCCAACACCCCCCAAGCCGATCTGCATTGCCCCGGCCTGCCACCGGACCTAAACCCCGCCCATGCGTCCCACTTCCCATCCGTTGTCGATCGGTCCCTTCCGGGCCTATTTCCTCGCGCGCCTGTCGAACACGCTGGCGCAGATCGCGATGGTCGTGGTCATCGGGTGGCAGGTGTACGACATCGCGCGGGAAACGATGACGATCAAGCAATCGGCGTTTCAGCTGGGGCTGATCGGGGTTGCGCAGTTCCTGCCGCTGCTGGTGCTGTCGCTGGTCGCGGGCTGGGTCGCGGACCGCGTCGACCGGCGCTGGATCGCGCGCGGGTCGGTCGCGCTGGAAGGCGGCTGCGCGCTGCTGCTGGCGTGGCTGACCTATAGCGGCGGGATCACCCTGCCGTGGCTGTTCTTCGTCGCCGCCATGCTGGGCGTTGCGCGCGCCTTTGCCGGGCCGGCGTTGCAGGCGCTGGCGCCCAACCTCGTACCGCCCGCCGTACTGCCGACCGCGATCGCGATGAGTTCGATCGCGTGGCAGGGCGGGTCGGTGCTGGGGCCGGCGATGGGCGGCTATCTCTATGCCTTCGGCCATTACCTGCCCTATGCGGTGTCGGCCGGACTGTTCCTGTTCGGGCTGGTGATGCTGTTCCTGATCCCGCCGATCCCGCGCGCGACGATCACCGGCAACATGAACCCGTGGCGGCAGATGCTCGACGGCCTCGCCTATGTCCGGCGCAACCGGCTGGTGTTCGGGGCGATTTCGCTCGACCTGTTCGCGGTGCTGCTGGGCGGGGCGACGGCGATGCTGCCGATCTATGCCCGCGACATCCTGCAGATCGGGGCGGATGGTCTGGGCCATCTGCGCGCCGCACCGGCTTTGGGGGCGGTGGCGGTGGCCGCCGTGTTCGCCATCAAGCCGCTGTCGAAGGACGTCGGGGCGAAGATGCTGCTGTCGGTGATGGGCTTTGGTGCGGCGACCGCCTTGTTCGGCCTGTCCGCGCCGTTGCTGATCCCGGTGTTCGGGCAGGCGGCGATCGGCAGCGATTTCGCGCCGGCCGCAATCCTTGCGCTGATTTCGCTATTCGTCGTCGGCGCGACCGACATGGTGTCGGTCTATGTCCGCCAATCGCTGATCCAGCTGCACACCCCCGATGCGATGCGCGGGCGGGTCGGCGCGGTGTCGACGCTGTTCGTGTCGGGATCGAACGAACTGGGCGAGGCGCGGTCCGGCTTTCTTGCCGCACTGGTCGGGCCGGTCGTCGCGGTCGCGGGCGGGGGGGTACTCGCGATCGGCGTTACGATGCTATGGTCGCGCCTGTTCCCCGAACTGCGCGCCGCGCGGAGCTTTACGCCGCCAGAAGATTTGGAAGTCATCCCCAAGGAGACACAGCCATGAAGGCCGATACCATCCTGCAAACCATCGGGAATACGCCGCACGTCCGCGTCCGCCGGCTGTTCGGCGATGCCGAGGTGTGGATCAAGTCCGAACGGTCGAACCCCGGCGGGTCGATCAAGGATCGCATCGCCCTTGCCATGATCGAGGCGGCCGAGGCGTCGGGCGACCTGAAGCCCGGCGGCACGATCATCGAACCGACGAGCGGCAATACCGGTGTCGGGCTGGCGATGGTCGCTGCGGTCAAGGGCTATAAGCTGATCCTGGTGATGCCCGAAAGCATGAGCATCGAGCGGCGTCGCCTGATGCTGGCCTATGGCGCCAGCTTCGACCTGACGCCCCGCGAAAAGGGGATGAAGGGCGCGATCGAGCGTGCGCACGAGCTGGCGGCGGAAACGCCCGATGCGTGGATTCCGCAGCAGTTCGAAAACCCGGCGAACGTCGACGTCCATGTCCGCACCACCGCACAGGAAATCCTGAAGGACTTCGCCGATACGCCGATCGACGTCATCATCACCGGCGTCGGCACCGGCGGCCACATCACCGGCGTCGCCGAGGCGTTGAAGGCGGAATGGCCCGAGCTGAAGGTGTTCGCGGTCGAGCCGGAACTGTCGCCGGTGATTTCGGGCGGACAGCCGGGGCCGCATCCGATCCAGGGTATCGGCGCGGGCTTCGTTCCCGCCAATCTCCACACCCGCGCGATCGATGGCGTCATCAAGGTCGACGCGGCGGTGGCCAAGGACATGGCGCGGCGCTCGGCCCGCGAAGAGGGGATGCTGGTCGGTATCTCGTCCGGCGCGACGCTGGCGGCGATCCTGCAGAAGCTGCCCGACCTGCCCGAAGGGGTGCGCGTGCTGGGCTTCAATTACGACACGGGCGAACGGTATCTGTCGGTGCCGGACTTCCTGCCGGAGCAGTAAGCCCCTCCTCCTTCCTCCAACACTCCGTTCGCTTCGAGCGGAGGGTCGAGCTTGTCGAGGCCCGCAGTCGAGGATGTGTTCTCGACGAACGTTTCTCGACAGGCTCGAAACTGCTCGAACCGAACGGATTACTGTTGGCAACCACGCCCTTAGACGAACCACCTTCCGGACGCGGCATCCGCAGCGGATCGACCGCGATCGACGCCGTGCTGGTCGCGCTGTCGATCGCCGTCGCGGTCGTGCCCGCGCTGATCGTCGAGCGCGCGCCACCGGTTCGGGTCGAACCTCGCATCGCAACCGGTCAGCGCGGCGTCGCTGGTCGCACCGCCGAGCCGACGATCCCCCCGCCCCCGGTCGAGCCGGCGGAGTTCCGCAACCTGCCGCCCGATGAAGCGCGCGCGTTCAACGCGACCGTGCCGTTTATCGACGGCCCCAATCCGCCCGCGCGGCCGTTCCGCTTTGCCGGGGATACCGAAAACCTGACCCGCGCCACCGACTGCCTCGCCGCCGCCGTGCTGTACGAAGCGGGCGACGATACCAAGGGGCAGCGTGCCGTGGCGCAGGTCGTGCTGAACCGGGTCCGCCACCCAGCCTTTCCGGCCAGTGTGTGCGGCGTGGTGTTTCAGGGATCGGAACGGCGCACCGGGTGCCAGTTCACCTTTACCTGCGACGGCGCGCTTGCCCGTGCGTATCCGCAGGTGTTCTGGGACCGCGCGCGCAAGGTTGCGAACGCCGCGCTGACGGGCAGCGTCTATGCGCCGGTCGGCTATGCCACCCATTATCATACCGATTGGGTAGTCCCCTATTGGCAGTCGAGCCTGTCGAAGATCGCGGCGGTCGACACGCACCTGTTCTTCCGCTGGGCCGGATGGTGGGGCACGCCCGGTGCGTTCCGCCAGCGCGCACGGGGCGAGGAACCGCGCATCCTGCAACTCGCCCCCTATTCCGACGCCCATAAACTGGCCGAGGTGCTGGCGGTCGAACGCGAGGCCGGGGTGTCGACCGGGCGGTTCGCGGGCGGATCGATGCCGCGCCCGAGCAGCGACGATCCCGACACCTTCCTCGTCGCGCTCGACACCGGCGGGCCGCCCGATCAATGGCCGACGCTGGCCGCAGCGGCGTGCGGCGACCGGGTGCGGTGCAAGTTCCTAGGCTGGCGTGATCCGGCGGCGGTTCCTGCGCAGGCGGCCCTGGCCGGCGAACCCGCGGTCCTCACCGCGATGTCGTTCAGCTATCTGCGCGACCGGACGCAGCCGCTCGAACGGCGGCTGTGGAATTGCCAGCAGGTGCCCCGCCCGGCGGCGGACTGTATGCGCCGCGCGGTGGCGCCACCCCCACCGCCGCCCACCGCCGCGCCCGCGATCATCCGGTCGGACCCGATCCAGCCCGGTGCGCCCCTGACCGGGGTGCGCCGGCGCGGCGATCCGGCGCCGACGCCCGCCCCTGTCACGCCGTAACGGTCGATCCGCGCGGCCCGTCCGCCAGCAGCGCCCGCGCCAGTGGATAGGCATCCTCGACCGCGAGATCGGTGATGTCGGGCCGGCCCATCCCCTTGGCCCCCGCACTGTCCACCCGCACCGTCGCGATGCCTAGCAACCGTTGCAGCGGCGACCGGGTGACCGACACGCTCTGTATGTTCGCCAGCGGCACGATCCACGCCTGTTGCGTGAGGACGCCGCGCATTACCTGCAACGTATCGCCCACGACCGCGTAGCGGTGGCGCCGCCGCGCCAGCAGCGCGACGGCTACCGGAACCGGCACCAGCAGGAACGCGAACGCGGCAAGTGGCACGAACCAGCTGGCCACCGCGACACCGACCAGCGGCACCCCGCCGCGTAGCACCGCCGTACGCACGACATGGCCGAACGCGACGGCACGCAGCGGCAAGGGATCGAACGCCGGATAGCCCGCCGCCGCCAGCACCCGCGTCACCTCCGCCTCCCGCGCAAACGGCGCGACCTGTTGCCGCCCGCCGGCGTCGTCGCTGCCGCCCAGCGTCTGCAACCGCAGACCCGACCAGCCCAGCCGGCCGCTGACCATGCCCCGTTCGATCATCGCGAGCTGAATCCGCGCCACGCTGACCACGACCTCGGTCCGGGTGGTCAGACCCCGGACGCGGCGCAGGCGCGCGCCCTCCCGCTCAAGGCGAAAGCCGTGTTCGATGAAGAAGGTGCGCGCGACGCCGCTGATCGCACCGACCGCCAGCGCGGCGATGGCGGCCAGCAGCGCGAACAGCGGCGTGGCCAGCGCCCATGCCTCCCGCCCCGCGATCCCGGCCCAGTTCCACCAGCCGTTCCAGTCAAGGCCGATCAGGTCGCCCAGCTGGTTGATCGCGGCGAACAGCACGCCGACCCACACCAGCGAAAAGCCGAACAGGCCCATGGTCAGTACGCGACGCGTGTCCATCGCAAAGACGACGTCGCGTGCCGGCGCCTGCTGCGTCGCTGCCACGACCGACGCGTCGCGACCGCGCAGCACGGCGCGCAGCCGTGCGGCCTCCGCCAGCGATACGCTGTCGAGCGACGCCTCGTCCGCCTCCCCGCCGCCGGTTTCGATCCGCACGCGCGCGAGGCCGAAGACGCGGGCCAGCAGCTTCTGGTCGATCGACACGTCCTGAATGCGTTCGAACGGGATCGAGCGGCGGTTGCGGTGGAGGATGCCGTCGGCGATGACCAGCTCGCCCTCGGCGATGCGATAGGTGAACGACCGCCAGCGCAGCCACGTTACCAGCCCCGCGCCGACCAGCACCAGCGCGGCGACGCCGGCCATTACCAGCAATCCGCCCTTTGATGCCGCCGCCGACAATGCGACCAGCCCCGCGACATTCTGCGGCGCCTTCACCACGATCCTGAGCGCGATGGTACCGGGATGCAGCCGCCGCGCCGCATCGGGCGCGCTCACTATGGCGACGCCCCGATCGCAGCACGGATGCGGTCGCGGACTTCTTCGGCCGCCTCGCGCGACAGGCCGGGGACCGCGACGCGGCTATGATCGGTGCCGGCGGTGTGCAGCACCACCGTCGCCACGCCGCACGCCCGCTCGATCGGTCCCTGCGACAGGTCGATATGCTGGACCCGCCCGATCGGCACGACAGTATGGACCCGCATCAGCCAGCCATGGGCGACCTGCAGCTCGCGGTCGTCGAGCGCAAAGCCCCAATGGGTGAATTTCCGCGCCGGCGCGACGAAGGTCAGCCAGGCCCCGAACGCCAGCGCGGGCACGGCGGCGAGACCGTTCGGCAATCGCTGATCGGCGAGGACCAGTTCGCCGATCGCGGCCACTGCCAGCAGGATCAGCGCCTTGATCGCGCCGCGCCAGCGCAGAACGTTCAGGAACCGACGATCGAGCGAGCCAAGCGCAGGGATATCATCCATGGCCGGTGTGATAGGGGCGCAACACGCCCTGCTCAAGCGAATCCGACGCAGGTCGCCTACGCTCTTGTGCGCGGACGCCGCCGGGGCCATAGCGCGCGCATTATTTGTGCAGTCGAGGGCTATCCATGAAACTCCGCATCGTCGTGACGCTCAAGAACGGCGTACTCGATCCGCAGGGCAAGGCGATCGAACACGCGCTCGGCGCGCTCGGCTTTGCAGGCGTGGGCGAGGCGCGCGTCGGCAAGCTGATCGAGCTGGACGTCGCCGACGATACCGACGACGAAACGATCGATGCGATGTGCCGCAAGCTGCTGGCCAACACCGTCATCGAAAACTACCGGGTCGAACGCGCATGAAGACCGCGGTCATCGTCTTTCCGGGGTCGAACTGCGACCGCGACATCGCCGTCGCGCTGGAATCGGTCACCGGCACCGCCCCGACGATGGTGTGGCACCGCGACAGCGCGCTGCCGGACGATATCGGCCTGGTCGCCGTGCCCGGCGGCTTTTCCTATGGCGATTATCTGCGCTCCGGCGCGATCGCGGCGCGGTCGCCGATCATGCGCGCGGTGGTCGATGCGGCGGGCAAGGGCCTGCCGGTGCTGGGCATCTGCAACGGGTTCCAGATTCTGACCGAAGCCGGCCTGCTGCCCGGCGCGCTGATGCGGAACCGGGGCCTGTCGTTCGTGTGTCGCGACGTGGCGCTGACCGTCGGCGATACCCGTTCGGCGTTCACCAGCGGCTATCGCGCGGGCGATACGATCAAGGTGCCCGTGGCGCATCATGACGGCAATTATACCGCGGACGACGCGACGCTCGATCGGATCGAGGGCAACGGCCAGGTCGCGTTCCGCTATGCCGAGCCGGTCAACGGATCGGCACGCGACATCGCCGGCCTCGTCAACGACGCCGGCAATGTGCTGGGCATGATGCCCCACCCCGAACGCCGCATCGAAACGGCGCATGGCGGCCGCGACGGTCGCGCGCTGTTCGAAGGGCTGCTGGCGAAGGTCGGCGCGTAAGGCACGCTCACCGCGACCGGCGCTCTCCCGCAAACGGGGAGAAGTCGGTCGCGGCGTCGAAGATCTCGACCCCCTCGCGCTGCTTCAGCCAGCCGACCACGACATAGGTCAGCGGCGTTAACACCACTTCCCACGCGACCTTCATCGCCCAGTTGGTGGCCATCACCGTTACCACCTGCTGCGTCGGCCAGACGTAGAGGAACGCCAGCGGATAGAAGATCGCGCTGTCGACCGCCTGCCCGACCACCGTCGACCCGATCGTCCGCGTCCACAACGCGCGGCCCTGCGTCCATAGCTTCATCCGCGCCAAGACATAGGCGTTGACGAACTCGCCCGCCCAGAAGGCAGCGATCGAGGCGAAGACGATCCGCGGCACCTGTCCGAACACCGCTTCATAGGCGCCCTGGCCCGTCCAGTCCGCGGCCGGTGGCATGGCGACCACCGCCCATGCCATGAACGCCATGAACAACAGCGCCGCGAACCCGACCCAGATGCACCGCCGCGCGCGGGCATAGCCATAGACTTCGGTCAGCACGTCGCCGAGGACATAGGAAACTGGAAAGAACAGGATGCCCGCGCCGAACACGAATGGCGTCCCCGCGACCTCGATCGCCGCGACCTTGCCCGCGCCGATGATGTTGGACAGCAGCAGGATGGTGACGAACGCCGCCATGACCAGATCGAAATGGCGAAATGCGCGCGCCGGAACGGCGTTGGCATCGACACGGTTCAGGACGCGATCGGACGGTTCGTGCATGACCGCGTTATGATAGCGGTTCCGCTCGGCCGCAATGCGCGCTAACGAAGCGGCGGGCACCCGTAGCTCAGCTGGATAGAGCAAGGAGCTTCTACCTCCTTGGTCGGGGGTTCGAATCCCTCCGGGTGCGCCATTG
>NZ_CAJYQD010000004.1 GCF_913776855.1 uncultured Sphingomonas sp.
GCTTCGGTCGCCTCAAACATTTCCGACGCTTCGCTACTCGCTACGACCGCCGCATCATCCACTTCACCGGCTTCGTCCATCTCGCCGCTGCCATGATCTGGCTACGATGAATGTCGATCCGGCCTAGATCCCGGCGTACCAGTCGTAGCCGGCGACATCTTCCCAAAAGCCGCCCTTGCCCCCGGCGATTCCGGTCAACGCCGCCACCGCCTCGATCCGCTCGACATATTTGGCATGCTTGTAGCCCAGCTGCCGCTCGACCCTGAGGCGCAGCGGCGCGCCGTTGGGCACGGCCAGCAGCCGGTCGTTGAGCGCCCAGGCCAGGATCGTCTGCGGGTGAAAGGCGTCGACCAGATCGATCGATTCATAATAGCGCCGTCCGCCGATCGCATCGGCACAATGGAACACCAGATAGCGCGCATCCGGCCGCAACCCCGCAAGGTCGAGCAGGCGCGACAGGCGTGGCCCGGTCCATTTGCCGATCGCACTCCACCCCTCGACGCAATCATGCCGCGTGATCTGCTGGCGCGACGGCATCGACCGGATCTGGTCGAGCCGCAGCGACAGCGGTCGTGCGACCAGTCCGTCGATCGTCACCCGCCAATCGGCGAAGCGGTTCGCGACATGGGCGTTGTAACCGGGCGTGTTGGGATTGTTGGTACCATTGGCGCGAAAGATCGGCGATCGCTGGTCGGGGCGATATTCGACCGCCAGTGCGTCCCGCGCGGTGATCGCGCGTTGCAGGCCGCGATGGACGGTTTCTGCGCCACCCAGCAGTTTCTGCGCCGTGGGCAGTTGCGCCACCTTGTCGCACGCCGCGACCAGTCCACCGGCCCCGACCACCAGCGCCGACCGGCGGGAGAGCAGCCGGCTCATTCGGGCACCCGCCAGCGACCGGTAATCATCGAGCGCACCTCGTTAACCGCACCGGCAAGGATCACCAGCACCAGATGGACGATCACGAACAACGTAATGCCGCTGGCCGCTAGGAAATGGATCGAGCGCGCCGATTGCCGCCCGCCCAATAGCTCAAGCAACCACGGAAACGCTGCGTTCAGCCCCGGCGACATGGTGATGCCGGTCGCGATCACCAGCGGCAGCAGCCCGAAGATCACCAAGACATAGCTCAGCTTTTGCAACACATTGTAATCACCCGGCGCCTCCGGATCATGGAAGCGGAAGGCCAGATGCGCACGAATATCGGCCAGCAGGTGCCGCGGGGCCAGTTCGCCCCGCCGGATCGTCAAGTCGCGCCGGAAATGCCGGTTGAGCAGGCTGGCAATCATATAGGCCAGCAGCCCGAACCCCAGCACCAGCGCGAACGACAAATGCCAATTGCGCGCGAGCGCCAGATTATAGGTCTGCGGGATCGTGACCCATCCCGGAAACCGGTCGAACGTGATCCACGCATGGTCGAAATTCGCGCCATAGCGGCCCCAATAGAGCCGGGGATGCGCGTTCAGGATCATCAGCCCGCTGCCGATCAGGATGATGACCGCGACGGCATTGACCCAGTGCCACAGCCGGGTGGCGAGCGCGTGGCGCCTGATCGTTCGCGTCGTCATGCCGCCATCCTATGCCGCGACGCGGGCGGTGCGAAGGGGCGTTGCACCCCCGGTCCATATCGTGCGTTGAGCAACCCCATGACCGATTTCCATTCCTATGCCCCGGCCGATGGCCATCGCCTGTCGCACGATCCGTTCAATGCCATCGTCGCCCCGCGCCCGATCGGCTGGATTTCCAGCCTGTCGTACGAAGGGAAACGCAATCTCGCACCCTACAGTTTCTTCAACGCGTTCAACTATCGCCCGCCGATCATCGGCTTCGCGTCGACCGGGGCCAAGGATACATTGGCCAATGCCCGCGCGACCGGCGAGTTCGTCTGGAACCTCGCCACGCGGGGGCAGGCGGAGGCGATGAACGCTACCTCGGCGACGACCGAGACGGATGAATTCACGCTGGCAAAGCTCGACACCTTGCCCTCCACGATCGTCGCGCCGCCGCGCGTCGCCGGATCGCCGGTCCAGTTCGAATGCCGCACGACGCAGATCGTCCGCCTGACCGACCATCGGGGCGGGGACATCGATACGTGGCTGGTGCTGGGAGAGGTGGTGCAGGTGCATATCGACCCGGCACTGCTCGACGATGGAGTCTATCGCACCGAACGCGCCCATCCGATCCTGCGCGGCGGCGGGGCAGGGGATTATTTCGAACCGGGCGACCGCTTCGAGATGCGCCGACCGGGTTAGCGATAGGCGCGGACGAAGAACACGACCGTCACGCTGAACGTCACCAGCAACGTCCACCCACGAATCTGCCCCGGCGTCAGCCGCACGCCGAGCTTCGCGCCCAGCCATCCGCCGAGGATGCCGCCGAGGATCATCGGCACGCACGCGGCCCATGCGACCATGCCGGTCGCCACGAAGATGATCGCCGCCGCGCTGTTGGCTGTGGCCAGCATTAGCGTGCGCGGCGCGGCCATCGACTTCACGCTCTGTCCGGCAAGCAGGCCATAGGTCGCGGTGACCATCATCCCCACGCCGCCGCCGAAATAGCCGCCGTAGATGCCCAGCAGCACCTGCGCCACGACCAGGGTCGCCGGGCCGATCGTCACCTTGTCGTGCAGCCAGTCCGCCGCGCGCCGCCCGAACGCGATGGCGAGGAACGCGATGAGCAACAGCCATGGCACGATGACGTCGAACAGGGTGCTGGGCGTCCACACCAGCAACAGGCTGCCCAGCAGTCCGGAGACAAAGGTGATCGACGCCAGCACCCGGATCGGTATCCCGCCCAACGGTCCCAGCCCGCGGCGGAATGCCCATGCGCTGGCGATCGCGCCGGGCTGCAACGCGACGTTGGACGTCGCATTGGCGATCGATCCGGGCAGCCCCAGTGCGATCAGCGCGGGCATCGTCGCAAAGGTGCCACCCCCGGCCAGCGCGTTCATCGCACCGCCAAGGACGCCGGCACCGGCGGCAAGGGCCAGGGAGGTCGCATCGAGCATGGTGTCGCTAGATACTATCGCCGACACGCTGTCGAGGGGGTGACACCCACAGGAGCGTGGCATAGCGTATAGTGCGATGCCCGCCGCCCCGCGCTATGTCACGCCCCGCCCGCCCCGCCACCGGATCGTCGTCGACGGTACGGGCGCATCCATCGTCCTTCCCGCCCGTCGCAACTGGTTCGCGTTGCCGTTCCTGTGCGTCTGGCTGACGATGTGGACGTTCGGCGGCGTCGCGGCGATCGCTGAGGTCACGCGGGAATTTCAGTGGTTCCTGTGCGTCTGGCTGGTCGGCTGGGCAGCCGGATGGGCTTTTGCCGCTTCCTCGATCCTGTGGCAGCTCGCCGGGCGGGAAGTGGTTGCCGTGCGCGCCGGGGACCTCTGGCTACAGTTGCGCGCAGGACCATTCAAACGGACGCGCATCTATCGCGGCGGCGAGGTGCGGAACCTGCGTGCGCCGGCGCAGGGTTTCCTCGACAAGAGCCAGGCCGGATTCGCCCCGTTCATCAGCCGGATGGGCGCCGTCCAATTCGATCATGGCGCGCGGACGATCGGCTTTGCCGGCGGCGTGGACGAAGCCGAGGCGGCGATGCTGCGCGACTGGGTGGCCGCGCGACTGGCGACGTAGCAGGGCGGCGTCAGGCCGCCGCTTCCGCCGCCTCGCGATCGCGCTCGGCCCGGCTCTTCTTCTCCGCCGCCGTCTTCAGCTGGCCGCACGCCGCGCCGATGTCCTGCCCGCGCGTCCGGCGGACGGGGGCGGAGATGCCGCCTTCGAACACGATGTCGCTGAACGCACGGATACGCTCCGGCGTCGAGCATTCGTACGGCGCGCCCGGCCACGGGTTGAACGGGATCAGATTGACCTTGGCCGGCAGCTGGTATTTGCGCAGCAGCCGCACCAACTCGCGCGCATCGTCGTCGCTGTCGTTCTTGTCCTTCAGCATGACATATTCGAACGTGATCCGCCGCGCATTGTTCGCGCCGGGATAATCGGCACACGCCTGCAACAGTTCCTCGATGCCGTATTTGCGGTTGAGCGGCACGATCTCGTCGCGCACTTCCTTCGTCACGGCGTGCAGCGACACCGCCAGATTCACGCCGATCTCCGCGCCCGCGCGGGCCATCATCGGCACCACGCCCGACGTGCTGAGCGTGATCCGCCGCTTGGACAGGGCGAGGCCATCGCCGTCCATCACCACGCCCAGCGCATCGCGCACCGAATCGAAATTATACAGCGGCTCGCCCATGCCCATCATCACGATGTTGGTGAGCATCCGCCCCTCGGGCTGGCTCGGCCATTCGCCCAGCGCATCGCGCGCCAGCATCACCTGCCCCACGATTTCACCAGCGGTCAGGTTGCGGACGAGGCGCATCGTGCCGGTGTGGCAGAAGGTGCAGTTGAGGGTGCAGCCGACCTGGCTCGACACGCATAGCGTCCCCCGATCGGCGTCGGGGATGAACACCATCTCGTAATCCTGCCCGTCGGGGGAGGTCAGCAGCCATTTGCGCGTGCCGTCGGTCGACACCGGCGCTTCCTTCACATCGGGCCGCCCGACGACGAAGTGCTTTTCCAACACCGGATGCTGCGCCTTGGCAATGTCGGTCATCGCGGCGAACTCGGTCGCGCCGCGATTGTAGATCCAGTGCCACAGCTGCTTGGCGCGCAGCTTGGCTTGGCGGCCATCGAAGCCGGCCGCTTCCAGTGCGGCGCGAATCTCGGGCTTCGACAGTCCGACCAGATCGGTACGCCCATCGGGACGCGGGGCAAGGCCACGAGGCACGGGCACGGGATCGACATGGCCGGGAATCGGCATGGGCGGCGTCGAGACTGTCAGCATCGGCGGGACATAGCCGATTTCGGGCGGGATTTCCACTGGCGGGTATCCGCTACCCCGCACGTCATCCCAGCGCAGGCTGGGATCTCCCGGTGACAGCACGGGACAGGAGCCGCTGGAGGCCTCAGCCTTCGCTGAGGCGACGTCGTGGGAAAGCTGCCCTCACAAACACGCCAGCGCTGCCGCATCGATCGCGGTCGCCGCTCCCGACAGCGCATAGACGTCGACGAACGCCGCGCCGTTCGTGGCCACGCTCTCGACGCTCATCGACCGTCCGCCGCGCATCGCCGCGACGATCGCGCGGTCGGTCGCCGCGTCGGGGCTCCACGCATCGATCCGCCCGGCGGTGAGGTCGAAGCGCCGCTCGCCGATCGCCAGCACGACGCGCGCCCGGTCGCTCCTGGGCCGGCTCAGCCGCACATGCAGCTGTCCGCGCACACCCGCCCCTGGCCAGGTCGCGACGCTGGCGAACGGCGCGCCGGTCTTGCCCTGCACCGGGCGGCTGATCGCATAGCAGCGCGTCGGTCCCTCGCCCCGAAACGCGCCCCAGCGCTGGTGAATACCGATCGCCTGCGGTGCCGCCACCGCCAGCAGCAGCGCGATCAAGCAGGTGCGGCGAGCGAAGCCCGCCCCCGGCCGACATGCGGTACGCTTTCCCGCCCGCCCGCGATCAGCGCGATCGACCCTTGCGGCAGATCGTCGGCGACCGGCGCGTCGAAGCGCGGATCGATGGGCGCGCCGGTCAGCACCCCGCGCAGCACCCGGCTGGACATGCCGTGCATGATGACCAACCGGTCGCCGGGATCCTCCGCCGTATCCGCCGCCCAGCGGCCGACCCGCGCGGCGATCGCGTCATACCACTCGCCGCCCGGCGCCGGACGCCGGTACAGCCGCGCCTCGACATCGAGGAAATCGGCATCCGCCCCGGTCAGTTCGCGATAATAGCGGCCCGACCATTCGCCCATGCCGATCTCGACCAGCCGGTCGTCGCGGCGCGCCGCGTGCCAGTCCAGTTCCAGATGCTCGGCGATGATCGCCAGCGTCTGCAACGCCCGCCCCGCGCTCGACGCCCACAGGGTCAGGTTCGGCCGTGCGCCCAGCATCTCGCGCAGCGCCGCGCCCATCGCGTCGGCCTGGGCAAAGCCGGCGCGGGTCAGCGGGGTGTGCGGGTGGTCCCCCTGCATCCGTTGCGCGATATTATAGACCGTCTCGCCATGCCGGGCGATGAAGTCGCGGCCTTGGCGTCGGGCTGGGGGCTGGGTCGTCATGGTTCTGCTTTCAAGCCGGTGTTGCGCAATTGCAACGGATTTCGCTGTTTAGGTGAGGTTCATGCAACGCCTGTCCAAAACGTCCATTGAACCTCCGCGCCCTGACCATGGGCGGTGATAATGGAGTTTTCAGTATGCGTACCCTCATCCTTGGCCTTGCCGCTGCCGGCACGATGCTGGCGACCCCTGCCTTCGCGCAGGACGTGAACCCCGCCTTCACTGGTTTCCGCGTCGGTGCGCTGGCCGGTTATGACGGTATCCGTCCGGGCAGCACCGAGGATAGCGACCTCGACGGCGATAACCAGACCGTGAACGGCATGGTGTACGGCGTCGACGCCGGTTACGACTTCGCGCTCAGCAACTTCCTGATCGGGGTCGAGGGCGAATATACCGGGTCGACGGGCAAGGTCGAAACCGCGCGCACCGACCCGAACTTCTTCGGCTTCGGCAGCGTGAAGACCGGCCGCGACCTGTATGTCGGCGCGCGCGCCGGCCTGCTCGCCGGTCCGGAAACGCTGGTCTATGTGAAGGGCGGCTACACCAATGCCCGCCTGAACGTCGTGGCCAGCGATGGCACGGTCGACAGCCGTGAGAATTTCGAACTGAACGGCTATCGTCTGGGCGCCGGTGTCGAACAGGCGATCGGCTCGCGCGCCTATGCCAAGCTCGAATATCGCTATTCGAACTACAACAACGCCGATTTCCAGTTCCGCGACGGCAGCACCACGTCGAACTTCGACATCGACACCGACCGCCACCAGGTCGTCGCCGGCGTCGGCATCCGGTTCTGATGAACAAACAGGGTTAGCGCGTTAACCATGTGCTAACCACTTGGACGCGAGGAAGGCCGGAGCAGCTTGCTCCGGCCTTTCTTTGCGTTAGACAGGCTGCATTGGATTTTAGGAGGTGCCGGCCGAGTCCGCCGGACCTCGATTACGATGCGCATCCGCGCGGGGGAACATCATGAAGGCGACGATCGAACGCGCGACCCTGTTGAAGGGCCTCAGCCACGTCCAGTCGGTGGTCGAGCGGCGCAACACCATCCCGATCCTGTCGAACGTCCTGATCGAGGCGGGCGAATCGAGCATCCGCCTGATGGCGACCGACCTCGACCTGCAGATCGACGAAACCATCGCCGCGGCGATCGACCAGCCGGGCGCGATCACCGTGTCGGCGCACACCCTGTTCGACATCGCGCGCAAGCTGCCCGACGGCGCGCAGGTACAGCTGTCCGCCGCCGAAGGTCGCCTGACCATCGTCGCCGGCCGCGCGCGCTTCAACCTGTCGACGCTGCCGCGCGACGATTTCCCGGTGATCGCCGAGGGCGAACTGCCGACCCAGTTCGAACTCCCCGCGACCACGCTGAAGGCGATCATCGACAAGACCCGCTTCGCGATCTCGACCGAGGAAACGCGCTATTATCTCAACGGCATCTTCCTGCATGTCGCGGACGATAACGGGAAGCCGGTGCTGAAGGCCGCCGCGACCGATGGCCACCGCCTCGCGCGCATGACGGTCGAACGGCCCGAGGGCGCCGACAAGATGCCCGACGTCATCGTGCCGCGCAAATGTGTCGCCGAACTGCGCAAGCTTCTCGATGAAGTCGACGGGTCGGTCGGCGTGTCGCTGTCGGGCAGCAAGATCCGCTTCGACCTGGGACAGGCAATCCTGACCAGCAAGCTGATCGATGGCACCTTCCCCTATTATTCGCGCGTCATCCCGACCGCGA
Organism: uncultured Sphingomonas sp.; assembly: GCF_913776855.1. Taxonomy (GTDB): domain Bacteria; phylum Pseudomonadota; class Alphaproteobacteria; order Sphingomonadales; family Sphingomonadaceae; genus Sphingomonas. The sequence goes on from NZ_CAJYQD010000004.1 coordinate 7,834, forward strand.
ACGACAAGCTGCTCAAGCTCGATCCGAAGAGCTTCATGGCCGGCGTCGACCGCGTGTCGACCATCGCCACCGAAAAGACCCGCGCGGTCAAGATGGCGCTCGATCGCGACAAGATCACCCTATCGGTCACCAGCCCCGAAAACGGCGCGGCGGCGGAGGAAGTGCCCGGCGAATATACCGCGCTGCCGTTCGAAATCGGCTTCAACAGCCGCTATCTGCTCGACATATTGGGGCAGATCGACAGCGATCTGTGCGAAGTTCATTTGTCGGACGCCGCCGCCCCGACGCTGATCCGCGAGAACGACGCGTCGCCCGCGCTCTATGTATTGATGCCGATGCGCGTCTGACGCGCGCACGGTCGTCGCATAAACGGCCCCGTGCGCGTTGCGTGCGGGGCCTTTTCGTATCCGGTCGGGACCATCGGTGCTTTACTCCCCCGACCATCCGCTTATTTATCGCTAGACGATAAGCTCGAAGGAATTGCCGTGAAACTGGTCCGGGGTGCGTGGAAGCTGCTGGTCGGCATCAAGGACGGTCTCGTGCTGCTCCTGATGCTGTTGTTCTTCGGCAGCCTGTTCGCGGCCTTGTCCAGCCGCCCCAACACTCGCATCGCCGATGGCGCGCTGGTCCTCGACCTGTCGGGTTCGATCGTCGAACAACCGGCGGAGGCCGATCCGGTCGCGCTCTTGAGCGGCCAGCCGGCGGCACAGGAACTGCGGCTGCGTGACGTCGTGCGCGCGCTGGACACCGCAAAGGACGATGCGCGGGTGAAGGCGGTGGTCCTCGACATGGACAAGTTCGCCGGCGGCTATCCCGCCGCGCTGGCCGAGGTCGGCGATGCCGTTGCCCGCGTGCGCGCCAGCGGCAAGCCGGTGCTGGCCTATGCCACGCTCTATACCGACGGCGGCTATCGCATCGCGTCGAACGCCAGCGAAGTGTGGGAAAATCCGTTCGGCGGCACGATGTTTCGCGGCCCCGGCGGCCCGCAGCTCTATTACAAGGGCCTGATCGACAAGCTGGGCGTCAACGCCCATGTCTATCGCGTCGGCCAGTTCAAGTCGGCGGTCGAACCCTTTACCCGTGCCGACCAGTCCGAACCGGCCCGCGCCGCCAACCAGGCGCTGTACGGCGCGATCTTCGATCAGTGGCGGTCGGCAGTGCAGAAGGCGCGGCCCAAGGCACAGCTCGACGCGTTCCTGACCCGTCCCGAAGCGGTGATCCAGGCGGCGGGCGGCGACGTCGCGCAGGCCAATCTGCGCAGCGGGCTGGTCGACCAGCTCGGCGACCGCATCGCCTTTGGCAAGCGCGTCGCGGCATTGGCCGGCGAGGACAAGGGGAAGGCGGCAGGCAGCTTCCGTACGATCAAATATGCCAGCTGGCTGGCGGCGAACCCGGTCTCGACCTCGGGCGATGCGGTCGGCGTCATCACCGTCGCCGGCACGATCGTCGATGGCGAGGCGAAGCCGGGCACGGCGGGCGGGGACACCATCGCCAAGCTGCTGCTCGATGGCCTTGCGACCAAGAACCTGAAGGCACTGGTCGTCCGCGTCGATTCGCCCGGCGGATCGGTGCTGGCGTCCGAACGCATCCGGCAGGCGATCCTGCAGGCGAAGAATGTCGCGAAGATCCCGGTCGTCGTATCGATGGGCGGCCTTGCCGCATCGGGTGGCTATTGGGTGTCGACGCCGGGTGACGTGATCTTTGCCGAACCAAACACCATCACCGGGTCGATCGGCGTGTTCGGCGTCATCCCTACCTTTGAGAACACCCTGTCGAAGGTCGGCGTGTCGGCCGATGGTGTTGGCACCACGCCCTTGAGCGGCCAGCCTGACGTGCTGCGCGGCACCAACGGCGCGTTCGACGCAATCATGCAGAGCGGGGTCGAGCATATCTATGCCCGCTTCACCGGCCTGGTCGCGCAATCGCGCAAGCTGCCGCAGGCGCGCGTCGACCAGATCGGGCAGGGGCGCGTCTGGGACGGCGGCACCGCGCACCAGCTGAAACTGGTCGACCGCTTCGGCAATCTGGGCGACGCCGTTGCCGAAGCCGCCCGCCTTGCCAGGCTCGATCCGGCCAAGGTGCAGGCCGTCTATCTCGAAAAGGAACCCTCGGCGCTCGAAAAGGCGCTGAAGGGCTTTGCCGACCGCGAACGCGGCGACGCGCCGGATCAGGCGGCGACCGACCTGCTCGGCCGGGCTGCGCTCGAACAGCGTGGCGTGCTGGCACAGGCGCTGGGCGATGCGCGGCGGATGCTGACCGCGCCGACCGGGGTGCAGGCGCGTTGCCTTGAATGCGCCGGGCTGGGGCCGGTCGCCGCGTCGGCGGAGGATGCCTCGCTCTTCGACCTGATCGTCGCGCGGTGGTTCGCATGATCGCGATCCGCCCGGCGCGGAGCGAGGATGCCGCCGCCATCGCCGCGATCTACGCCCCCTATGTGCTGGGCGGCACGGTGTCGTTCGAAACCGAGGCCCCGGACGCCCGCGCGATCCGCCACCGGATGGCGCACAGCGACGGCTATTATCCGTGGCTGGTCGCGACCACCGGTCCGGCGGACGGCGATGCGGTGCTGGGCTATGCCTATGCGACGAAGTTCCGTGATCGCCCGGCGTACCGCTATGTCGTCGAAACCTCGATCTACATGGCGGGCGGCGCGCAGCAGAAGGGCACCGGCCGGCTGCTTTACGAAGCGCTGGTCGACACGCTCCGCGCGCAGGGCTTTACCCAGGCGATCGGCGTGTTGTCGCTGCCCAACGACGCCTCGATCACGCTGCACGAGGCGGTCGGCTTCCGCCGCGCCGGGGTGTATCGCGAAATCGGGTTCAAGCAGGGCCGCTGGATCGATGTCGGCTTCTGGCAATGCCAGCTGAACGACAGCGCGGTGTCGCCACGCGAGCCGAAGCCATTCAGCGAGACGGGCGTGGTGCGGGGGTAACCTCACCCTGAACAAATCCGTTCGGTTCGAGCAGCTTCGAGCCTGTCGAGAAGCGTCCGTCGAGAACTCCAGCGTTTGGGGCACCCCCTTGTCGACTTCGGTTCTCGACTGGCTCGAACCTCCGCTCGAACCAAACGGAGTGGAGAAAAGGAGACAGCCCCCCCTACCGCTTCCCCCGATACGCCGGCAGCGCGATCCGGAACCGGATCGCCGCCCCGCGCAGCACGAACCCCGCCGCCGCCGCCGGCAGTGCCGCGACGAACGGTGGCAGACCGCACCCCACCAGCACGACATGCAGCCCCGCCGCCAGCGCCGCCGCCGTCACGTACAGCTCGGGCCGCATCAGGATCGATGGCACCCCGGCCAGCACGTCGCGCAATATGCCGCCGACGCACGCGGTCAGCACCCCCATCATCCCCGCCTGCAATGGCGGCACCCCGAAACTGAGCGCCTTTGCCGCGCCGAACACCGCATAGGCGGCGAGGCCGGCGGCATCGAGCCAGTCGAGCGCCTTGTCCCGCCACCAATGTTCGGGCGTGATCCACACCAGCAACGCGACCCCAATACAGATCGCCGCGACCGGCGACCCATGGACCCAGAACACCGGCGCGCCGATCAGCAGGTCGCGCACCGTCCCCCCGCCGACCCCGGTGATCAGCGCGAAGAACGCGGCGGTGACGAACGTCTGCGCCGCGCGTGTCGCCGCCAGCGCGCCCGACGCGGCGAACACCGCGATACCGATCATGTCGAGCGCGCCGAGCATCTGCCCCAGCGCCTGTGGAGAGGGAACCATCCCGCCTCGCTATCGTACGGATGGGCGAGTGGCGAGGGGGCATTGCCCCGCCCCCGGCCGATCGGGCATTAGGAAATCCATGCGTCGTCTCACTCCCGCCGCCACCCTCGTCACCGTCCTGCTCGCCGCGCTGGCCGGTATCGTCGATGCGCTGGCGTTCAGCGGCCTTGGCGGGTTCTTCGCCTCGTTCATGTCGGGCAATTCGACCCGGTTCGGCGTCGGCCTCGCCCATGGCTGGAACGGCGCGTCCGCGATCGCCGCCGCGCTGGTGCTGTCGTTCGTCGCCGGCGCGATGTTCGGTACCATCACCGGGGCGGCGGCGGCCGAGCGGTTGGGGCAGGGGCGGCGGGCGGAGGCGGTGATGGGCCTCGTCACCATCCTGCTGGCGCTGGGCGCGGCACTCGCGACCTTCGCCCCGCTGACCCTCGCAATGCTGCTGCTTGCCGCCGCGATGGGGGCGCAGAACGGCGTCGTCGCGCCCGATGGCGAGGTGCGGGTGGGCCTCACTTACATGACCGGCACGCTGGTCCGCATCGGCCAGCGGTTGGCCCGGCGGCTGATGGGGGAGCGTGATGCACCGGGGCCGCGCCGTGACCTGCTGCTATGGCTGGGCTTCGTCGCCGGGGTGACGATCGGTGGCATCGGCTGGAACTGGCTGGGCCTCGCGTCGCTCTGGGTCGCGGCGGCGCTGGCGGCTTTGCTGACAATGCTGGTGGCGAAGGTGGCTTGGGAGTGAGGGGCTCGCGCGTTCTACCCCCCTTCGTCACTCCCGCGAAGGCGGGAGCCCATACACGCTGACGCTGCGACTCCAGCCGGGACGTCGGCGGTTATGGATTCCCGCCTGCGCGGGAATGACGAAGTTCAGTCGTCGCGCGCAGTTCCATCCGCCGACCCGCCGTCCAGCGTTGACGCCTCGTCGACCGGCAACAACGCCCGCACCTCGCCGACGAACCGCACCACCGAAATCGGCTTGGTGACATAGGCATTGGCCCCGGCGGCGCGCACCCGGTCCTCGTCGTCGCGCCCGGAATAGGCGGTAACCGCCATGATCGGCACGGTGCGTAAGCGCGCATCGGCCTTCAGCATCTGGATCAGCTCAAGGCCCGTCATGTGCGGCAACTGAATGTCGGTGATGATGAGGTCGGGCAGGAACGCCCGCGCCTTCGCTACCGCCTCGCGTCCGTCGCGCACCGGTTCGGTTTCGAAGCCATGCGCGCGCAACAGGTCGCAGAACAGCTTCAGGTTCAGTTCGTTGTCCTCGACAACGAGTACCCTTTTTGCCACGCGCTTTGCATCCCGTTGGAAGTTCGAAAGGCTGTCTAGGCGATGCGCAGGCCGGAAACAAATGAAGACGCGGCGACGCTGGGCCTGAACGCGCTGGTGTGGGTGATCGGCGACGACACCCGCCGCGACCGGTTCCTCGCGCTGACCGGCATCGATCCGGTCGAGCTGCGCGCGCGGGCAGGCGATCCCGGCTTCCTCGCGCAGCTGCTCGGCCATCTCGAATCCTACGAACCCGACCTTATCGCCTGTGCCGAGGCGCTGGCTGTGGCCCCGACCGCCCTGGTCCGGGCGCGTGCCGAACTGGAGCGTGCATGAAACCCCTGCTCATCACCGATTGCGACGAAGTCCTGCTGCACATGGTCCGCCATTTCGGGCACTGGCTGGGCGAGGAACATGCGATCGACTTCAACATGGCCGGCGGTGATTTCGCGCGGTCGATGACCCGCGCCGACGGGACTGCGCTGGACCGCGAGGCGATGTGGGGGATGCTCGACGGCTTCTTCCCCGCCCAGATGGGGCGCCAGACCCTCGTCCCGCACGCGCGCGACGCATTGGCCGCGCTGGCGCAGCAGGCCGATATCGTCGTGCTGACCAATCTGCAGGACCATTGCCGTACGCACCGGATCGACCAGCTGGCGACCCACGGCATCGTCCACCGCGTCGAATGCAACCAGGGGGGCAAGGGCCCGCCGGTCGCCCGGCTGCTGGCGGAATACAACCCCAGCGTCGCGGTGTTCGTCGACGACCTCGCCGTCCATCACGAATCGGTCGCGGAGAGCGCGCCGGGCGTGTTCCGGCTGCACATGATTTCCGAACCCGACCTTGCCGTCCATGTCCCCCCGGCGCCTGCCGCCCATGCCCGGATCGACGATTGGATCACGGCGCAGGCCTGGATCGAGGCGCGCTTTGCCGAAGGGCAACCGGCCGGGGCTTGACCCCACCGATCAACCACGAGAGGAACGCACCATGGCTTATGATATCCCCGCAAAGCTGGCCGAACGCGGCCTGTCGCTCCCCGTCGCCGCCGCTCCGGTCGCGGCCTATGTCCCCGCGGTAGAGGCCGGCGGCCTGCTGCACCTGTCGGGCCAGCTGCCGTTCGAGGACGGCAATCTGATGACCGGCCGTGCCGGCGAAGATCGCGACCTCGCCTACGCGACCTCGGCGGCACAGAAGTGCGCGCTGATGATCCTGGCACAGGCCGAAAAGGCACTGGGCAGCCTCGACCGGATCGAGCGCGTCGTAAAGCTCGGCGTGTTCGTCAATTCGGCCGGCAGCTTCACCGACCAGCCGAAGGTTGCCAACGGCGCGTCGGAACTGATGGTCGAACTGTTCGGCGATGCCGGCCGCCATGCCCGCAGCGCGGTCGGCGTGCCCGTCCTGCCGCTCGGCGCCGTCGTGGAAATCGACGCGATCCTCGCGATCCGCGCCTGATCCGTTCTTCGTTTCCGGCACACCCGCTGTTGCGCCCCTGCAACAGCGGGTGTGTCGTATCCCACCCTTGCGCAATTTCCATTGTGCAGCGCGGCACGGTTCGACATATTCGGTCGCAGAGGGCCAGACCGCCCGGACCTGCAGGTCCACCGAATCGCGGCGACCCTCGAACGCAGGAGAATCACCACGGAACCTAGAAAGGGTTTACGATGCGATTCTCGATCCTTCTCCCGGCCGCGATCCTCGCTGCCACGACCGCCATGCCCGCCTTTGCGCAGGACACCGCGCCGCCGCCGCCCGTCACCATCAGTGGCAGCGCCAGCGTCACCTCCGACTACCGCTTCCGCGGCGTGTCGCAGACCGACAAGAATGTCGCGGTACAGGGCGGCATCACCATCGCGCACGAAAGCGGCGTCTATATCGGCACCTGGGGGTCGAATCTCGCCGGCTGGGGCACGTTCGGCGGCGCGAACCTCGAACTTGACCTGATCGCCGGCTACAAGAAGACGTTCGGCACCGCGACGGTCGATGCCGGCGTTACCTGGTACACCTATCCGGGCGGCTTCGACGAAACCGATGTCGTCGAATTCTATGGCAAGCTGTCGGGCACCGCCGGTCCCGCCACGCTGACCGCCGGTGTCTTCTACGCGCCCAAGCAGACCTCGCTCAGCTACGCCACCGCGTCGGCCACGCCGTTCATCGCCGGCGACGGGCGCAAGGAGGACAATATCTACCTGTCGGGCGATGCCGCCGCCGGCGTCCCCAACACCCCGGTCACGCTGAAGGCGCATATCGGCTATTCGGACGGCAATCCCGGCCTCGGCCCCAACGGCACCAGCATGGCGCCGACCGGCAATTACTGGGACTGGTCGCTCGGCACCGACTTCACCTACAAGAACCTGACGCTGGGCGTCGCCTATGTCGACAGTGACCTGTCGAAGAGCGACATCACCTATCTCCAGCCGAACTTCAGCAAGTCGACCAACGGCAGCCCGATCGCGGCCAGCACGGTGGTGGTGTCGCTGACCGCGGCGTTCTGATCCAGGGGGCAGGCGGCGGGTGACCGCGCCTGCCCCTCATCTCCCCTAACCGTTCGGTTCGAGCAGCTTCGAGCCTGTCGAGAAGCGTCTGTCGAGAACCCGGTGTTCGGGGCAATCCCTTCTCAACAGGCTCGACCCTGCGCCCGAAGCAAGCGGATTGGGGCAGGGGAGCACATAAAGAAAAAGGCCGGTCGCCCTCACGGGCAACCGGCCTTTCTCATACTCGAACCCAAATCCGTTACGGCGTGGTCGTCTTCGCCGTCTGCCCGTCGCCCGCCGGGGCGGCGATGATGTCGCGGGTGGTCGCGCCCTTGTCGACGACGTTGGTGCCCGGATCGGCCACGCCCGACCGGATGCCCGCATCGGCCGCGCCCGAACCGCCGGCCTGTTCCAGCGTCAGCCGCTCGGTCGCACTGCGCTGTGCCGGGCCACCGAACAGCGCCTGCATCGCCTGCGTCGAGGCGGCAGTGTCCTGCGGACGCGGGGCGCCCGGCTGCGGCGGGACTAGCGCATAATCGGGCGGGATCACCAGCGGCGCTTGTCGCGCGACGGCGAATTCGTCGGGACGCTGGCGGTTCAGGGCATTGCCCTGACACCCGGCAAGGATCAGGCCGAGGCTGCTGATGACGACAAACTTACGCATTGGCCTTCTCCACAGGAACATCGTGCTTCGGCTTTGGCGTGAACAGCGCGCGGACGAGCAGGATCACGACACCGATCGAAATCGCCGCATCGGCGATGTTGAATACCAGAAACGGGCTGTAGCCGAAAACATGGAAGTCGGCATAGTCGACGACATAGCCGAAGCGCACCCGGTCGATGATGTTGCCCAGCGCCCCGCCCAGCACCAGCCCCAGGCCGATCAGTTCGGGCTTCTGCGTCTCGCGCCGGATCCATACCGCCACGCCGGTGGCGATGATCGCGGTCATCGCGACCAATGCCCAGCGCGCGAATTCGCTGCCAGCCTGCAACAGCCCCAGTGACACGCCGAAATTCTGGACGAAGCGCAGCGTGAACACCGGCAGCAGGTTCAGCTCGGCGCCGGGATAATCGATCCCCATCGGGCCGGTGACCCAGTATTTGACGAACTGGTCGACGATCAGCACGACCAGCGCGACCACGACCGCCATCTTGCGCAACGTCATGCCACCACCTCCGCACAGCGGCCGCACAGGTCGCCATCGACGCTAACGTCGGGGAGGTGCCGCCAGCAGCGCCCGCACTTGGCCTCCTCCGTCCGCGTCACCGTGATCGGTCCATCGGCTTCGGTCACTTTCGCGACGATGAACAGTTCGGCCAGCTCCTCCGCGGGCAGCGGCAGTGACGGCACGGTAACCTCGGCTTCCAGGCTGGAGCGCACCGTCTTGGCACGGCGCAGCGGCTCGATCGCCTCGGTCACCTGCTGGCGCAGCACGCGCACCTCGGCCCAGGCGGTACCCAGCGGCTGGTCGGCCGGCAGCGACGGCAGTTCGGGCCATTCGAGCAGATGGACCGACCCATCCTCGCTCGGGAAGCGCGCCTGCCACACTTCTTCCGCGGTGAACGCGAGGATCGGTGCGGCATAGCGGACGAGGGCGTGGAACAGCACGTCCAGCACGGTGCGATACGCCCGCCGCCGCACGTCGTCACCCGCATCGCAATAGAGCGAATCCTTGCGGATATCGAAGAAGAACGCCGACAGATCCTCGTTGGCGAAATCGGTCAGCGCGCGCGCATAGCGGTTGAACTCATACGCCTCCGCCGCCGATCGCAATTCGGTGTCGAGCGTGCCCAGCAGATGCAGGACATAGCGCTCCAGCCCCGGCATCTCCGCCACCGGCACCCGCTCGTCCTCGCTGAACCCGTCGAGCGCGCCCAGCAGGTAGCGGAAGGTGTTGCGCAGCTTGCGATAGGTGTCGCCGGTGCCGGCCAGCACTTCCTTGCCGATCCGCACATCCTCGAAATAATCGGTCTGCGCGACCCACAGGCGGAGGATGTCCGCGCCCGATTCGCCGATCACCTTCAACGGATCGACGACATTGCCGAGCGACTTCGACATCTTGCGGCCATTGCCGTCCAGCGCGAAGCCGTGCGTCAGCACCGCGTCATAGGGCGCCTGTCCCCGCGTGCCGCAACTTTCCAGCAGCGACGACTGGAACCAGCCGCGATGCTGGTCCGACCCTTCGAGATAGAGGTTCGCGCGGGTGCCCGCTCCGAAGCGCTTCTCGATCGTGAAGACATGGGTACAGCCCGAATCGAACCACACGTCGAGGATGTCGGTCACGACCTCATAGTCGGCAAGGGCATAGTCCGGCCCCAGCAGCGCCTGATGATCCGCCGCATACCACGCATCGGCCCCGCCCTCGCGGAAGGCGGTCAGAATGCGGTCGTTGACCGCCTCGTCACGCAGGTAATCGCCGGTTGCCCGGTTAACGTACATCGCGATCGGCACGCCCCACGCCCGCTGCCGGCTGATGACCCAGTCGGGCCGCCCCGACACCATCGCCCCGATCCGGTTGCGGCCCTTCTCCGGCACGAACCGCGTGCGTTCGATCGCGTCGAGCGCGATTTCACGCAACGTAGCCCCGTTCGACTCCCTCTCCCCTTCAGGGGAGAGGGGACTACCGTCGAGGTGAGTGACCGAGAGCAACGGATCGCCCGACACCCCCTCTCCCAACCAGTTCGGGGTCGGTTGTGCCCCCGGCACAACCTCAACAGCGCGGGGCGCTGTTGACCCCGAACTCCCCTGGAGGGGAGAGGGCTTAGAAGAACGGTCCATCGGGATGAACCATTGCGGCGTCGCGCGAAAGATCACCTTCGCCTTTGACCGCCAGCTATGCGGATAGCTGTGCGCAAAGTCGTCCGACGCCGCCAGCAGCGCGCCCGCCTCGCGCAGGTCGCGACAGATCGGCCCTTCCTCCAGCTTGCCGCCACGTCCCGCGGCGACGAACTTCGGGTTGATGACGCTGCCTTCGCCGCCCAGCCACGCCCAGTCGTCGCGATACCGGCCATCGCCCTGCACCGCGAACACCGGCTCGATGCCATGTGCCTTGCACAGCTCGAAATCGTCCTCGCCATGGTCGGGCGCCATGTGGACGAGGCCGGTGCCGGCATCGGTCGTGACGAAATCACCGGCCAGCAGCGGCCGCGGCCTGGCAAAGAACCCGCCGCGCGCGTGCATCGGGTGGCGGGCGGTCGCGCCGACAAGGTCGGAGCCTTGGATGAACTGTCCACGCTCATTAATGAACTTATCGAAGAACTCGGTTACATCGGAGTAGCCGAGATTGGCACGGTCAGCGAACTGCTGCGCCAGTCGTTGCGCGACCAAATAGCGCTTTCCGTTAGCCGGAAGCAGAACATACTCAACCTCCGGCCCATAAGCCAAAGCCTGATTGACCGGGATCGTCCACGGCGTCGTCGTCCAGATCACCGCATGTGCGCCGACCAATTCCGGCGCATTCGGCGCATCGACGATCTCGAACGCCACGTCGATCTGCGTCGACACGACATCCTCATACTCGACCTCGGCCTCGGCCAGCGCAGTCTTTTCGACCGGCGACCACATCACCGGCTTGGCGCCGCGATAGAGCTGGCCCGACATGGCGAACTTCAACAATTCCTCGGCGATGGTCGCCTCGGCGTCGAACTTCATGGTCAGATACGGGTCTTCCCAGTCGCCCAGAATGCCGAGCCGTTGGAACTGGCCCTTCTGCACATCGACCCATTTGGCGGCATAGGCGCGGCATTCGGCGCGGAACTCCGCTGGGGGCACCTCGTCCTTGTTGCGCTTCTTGGCGCGATAGGCTTCCTCGATCTTCCATTCGATCGGCAGGCCGTGGCAATCCCACCCCGGAATATAGGGCGCATCCTTGCCCATCAGCGACTGGGTGCGGACGACGATGTCCTTCAGCACCTTGTTCATCGCATGGCCCATATGGATGTCGCCATTGGCGTAGGGCGGGCCATCGTGCAGCAGGAAGCGCTCGCGGCCCTGCCGCTCGGCACGCAGGCGATCGTACAGCCCGATTGTCGCCCAGCGATCGAGGATCGCGGGTTCCTTGGCGGCAAGGCCGGCCTTCATCGGGAAGTCGGTCTTCGGCAGGAAGACGGTATCGCGCCAGTCGCGCGTCGGTTCGGGCGTGTCGGTCATAGGAATGCCCGCGATTAGCCGATGCGCGGCCCCACGCAAACCGCTTTCCTACAGGGGCGATGTCGGTCGGGCGACGCTATGCCGGAAGAAGAAAGGGGTTCGCGCGGAGGCGCGGAGACGCGGAGGAGGTTGCGATCCTGGCAAAGGCCCGGCGACTGGGAGACGCCCGGCATCGTGGCAACGCGTCGAAGGAGCGCTGGCGCGGGTGCTGGTTCCACCTTTGCTACCCCTCCGCGTCTCCGCGCGAAAACGACCTTATTCTACAGCGCCAACACCGCCCGCGCCGTCACACAATCCGCCGCCATCTGGACCTTCAACGCCTCCAGCGACTCGAACTTCGCCTCACCGCGCAGATAGTCGATCAACGCGACCTCGATCGTCTGCCCGTACAGATCGCCGGAAAAATCAAAGAAATAGGGTTCGAGTAGCTCGACCGGCTCGCCCTCGATCGTCGGCCGGATGCCCAGATTGGCCGCGCCATTGAGCACCCGCCCGTCGGGCAACCGCCCGGTCACCGCATAGATGCCATAGGCGGGCCGCAGATAGCCGCCCATCGACAGGTTCGCCGTCGGATAGCCCAGCTGCCGGCCGAGCTTCGCGCCATGCTCCACCACGCCTTCGATCGCGAAGGGGCGGGTCATCAGTGCGGTCGCTTCGCGCGGACGGCCTTCGCGCAAGGCATCGCGGATGCGCGACGACGACACCACCGCCTGTCCGTCGCCGACCGGCGCGACCGTCTCGGCCGAAAAGCCATGGGCATCGCCCAGCGCCTTCAGCACCCCGACATTGCCGCCGCGCGCCTTGCCGAAGGTGAAGTCGGTGCCGGTCACCACCCCGCCGACACCCATCCGCCCGACCAGCCGCTCGGCAGCGAACTCCACCGCCGACAGCCCGGCCAGCGCCGCATCGAAGCCGAACACCAGCATCGCATCGGCCCCGGCGGCCGCGAACAGCCGCTCGCGCTGGTCGAGGCTGGTGAGCCGCAGCGGCGGCAGCCCCGGCTGGAAATAGCGGCGGGGATGCGGGTCGAACGTCGCGACAATCGCCGGCCGCCCCTCGGCCCGCGCGCGTTCGACCGCTCGCCCGACCACCGCCTGGTGCCCGGCATGGAATCCATCGAAATTGCCCAGTGCGACGATGCCCCCGCGCAAAGGGCCGGGAACCGCCGCGCCCCCGTCCAGACGCTGCATTGCCGCCCCTTAGCGGGCGGGGGCTGCCGGCGAAAGAGGCTGCATCCCGGCGCGCAGCACCCGGATCGCATTGCCGCCCATCACCTTGGCGGCTTCGTCGCGGTCGAACCCGGCATCGGCCAGCGCCTGAATCACCTGCGCCAGTTGCGCGGTGTCGAACGCCGTCGTCACCGCGCCGTCGAAATCGGAACCCAGCGCCACATGGTCGATCCCGACAAGGTCGCGGACATGGGCGATGGCCTTCGCGATCGCCTTGGGATCGGTCGAACACACCGCGCCCGCCCAATATCCGATGCCAACGATGCCGCCGGTCCGCGCAATGCCGCGCACTTCGTCATCGGTCAGGTTGCGGTTGACCCGGCATGTCGCCTGCACCCCGCCATGGCTCGACACCACCGGCCGCCGCGCGATCTTCAGCACGTCGGCGATACCGGCATGGCTCAGATGCGCGACATCGACGATCATGCCCTTGTCTTCCATCCGGGCGACGACCTGTCGTCCGAACGGGGTAAGACCGCCCTTCGCCCGGCCATGCATCGATCCGGCGACCGCATTGTCGTAGAAATGGGTCAGGCCTGCCATGCGGAACCCGCTGCGATACAGCCGATCGAGATTGGCGAGGCTCCCCTCCAGCCCGTTCAGTCCCTCGATCGACAGCAGCGCACCGACCGGTGCCGGTCGCTTGTCATGGAACGCGATGGCTTGCGCCTCTCGCGCGCGCAGCAGCGAATCGAGATCGGCGGCCGACCGGATCAGCCACAGCTGCCCGTCCGACTGCGCCGCCGCCCGCCTGAGCTTCGTCGCATGCCATAGCGACCGGTTGAGCAGCGATCCCCACGTCCGTACTGGCTGCAACTGTGCGATCACCAGCGGGGTGATATTGTCGCTGTCGCCGTCGTTGCTGTCGTAATTCTGCCCGCGCGGCGTCTTCGTCACCGACGAGAAGACCTGCAGCGCGACATTGCCCGCCTGCAGGCGCGGCAGGTCGACCTGCCCCCGGTCGCCCCGCGTCAGCACGTCGCGCGACCACAGCAAGGTATCGGCGTGCAGGTCGACGATGTCGGTGACGCGCTGCACGCCGGCGATCCCCGGCCGCACCGTCGGCAATCCGGCCGGTTCGACCTTGTTCATCGACCGCTCGACGATGCCGGGCACCAGCGCAAAGAAGGCGGCGGCGACAATCGCCAGCAACGCCACGCCCCACCAGATCGCCCTGCGCATCCGCTCCTCCTTCGGCCACCGGTCGCGGTGCCGCCGGTTCCTTACGCGGTGGGGGCCGGGCGGAGCAATGTGACGAAGCTGTACGCCGGGCGTTCTCCCTGCGCACTGTGATCCTCGCGCCACGCCTCGACCCAGCCGGTGAAGGGCGGGACGATCGCGTCGCCCGCCGGGTGGGCATGGACCTCGGTCAGCTCGACCCGCTCGATCCGGGGGAGCAGCAGCGCGACAATCTCCGCGCCGCCGATCACCGCCGCTTGCGGCCCGGCCAGCGCCAGCGCCGCATCCGGATCATGTGCCACCTCCGCGCCCGTCGCCTGCCAGGCACGGTCGCGCGTCAGCACGATGTGCCGCCGTCCGGGCAGGGGCGATGGAAAACTCTCGAACGTCTTGCGCCCCATCACCATCGCCCGACCCATGGTCAGTGCCTTGAACCGCTTCAGGTCGGCGGGCAGGTGCCAGGGCAACTGGCCATCGACCCCGATGACGCCATTGTCGGCCCGCGCCAGGATCGCGTCGATCATATCGCCACCGCCGCCTTGATATGCGGCTGGGCGACATAATCGTGCAGCACGAAATCCTCGAGGACATAGCCGTCGATCGCGTCGGGCTTCCGCACGATCTCCAACCGGGGGAGGGGGCCAGGCGTGCGGGTCAACTGCTCGCGCGCCTGGTCGAGATGGTTTTCGTACAGGTGGCAGTCACCGCCGGTCCAGATGAACTCGCCGACCGCCAGATCGCATTGCTGCGCCAGCATATGGGTCAGCAGCGCATAGCTTGCGATATTGAACGGCACGCCGAGGAAGATGTCGGCGCTGCGCTGGTACAGCTGCAACGACAGGCGGCCATTGGCGACATGGGTCTGGAACAGGCAGTGGCAGGGCGACAGCGCCATCGCGTGCAGCTCGCCCGGATTCCACGCGGTCACGATCTGTCGGCGCGACGCGGGGTTGGTACGGATGGTGTGGATCAGCTCGGCGATCTGGTCGATATGCCGCCCGTCCGCCGCCACCCAGTCGCGCCACTGCTTGCCGTACACCGGACCCAGGTCACCGTTTGCATCGGCCCATTCGTCCCAGATGCTGACCCGCTGCTCCTGCAGCCAGCGCACATTGGTGTCCCCGCGCAGGAACCACAGCAGCTCTATGATGATCGATCGCAAATGCAGCTTCTTGGTCGTCAGCACCGGAAAGCCGGCCGACAGGTCGAAGCGCATCTGGTGCCCGAATACCGACCGGGTGCCGACCCCGGTGCGGTCATCGGTCGGAACGCCATGGTCGAGGGCGCGCTGCATCAGATCGAGGTAAGGCGTCATGGCGCGCAGTCTTAGGCTGCAAAGCGGGAGAAGGAAAAGGGGTTCACGCGAAGGCGCGGAGACGCGGAGGGGTTGCGATTGCTGCGCCGTCACCCGCGCCAGCGGCCTCATCCCCGTTGCAACCGGACGAACCGATAGCGCTGACGCGCGACAGGTCCGCGAACGCAACCCCTCCGCGTCTCCGCGCCTTCGCGTGAGCCCTTCTTTTCTTCCTTGGCACCAACAGACAAAAAAAGAGCCGGTGTGTCGCCACACCGGCCCAGGGGTTTTCCGCAGGAGGAAACTGTGGGTCCGGGCGACAGGGGACTAGGCCGCCGCCCGGAAGAGGAGAAACTCAGTAATTATAGGCGCGCTCGCCATGTTCGCCGAGGTCGAGGCCTTCCAGCTCGACTTCCTTCGACACCCGGCCGCCGGTCAGCGCCTTGGCGACGAACCAGGCGACGGTAGTGCCGATCGACGCCCAGAGGATGGTGACGAGCACCGCGAACACTTGCACGCCCAGCTTGGCGCCCATGTCGTAATCGGCCGCACCCGGACCGCCCAGCGACGGGGCATAGACGACCGCCGTACCGATCGCGCCGATGATCCCGCCGACGCCGTGGATGCCGAAGGCGTCCAGCGAGTCGTCATAGCCGAGCTTGGGCTTGAGGACGGTGACCGCGAAGAAGCAGACGATCGAGGCGATGGCGCCCAGCACGATCGCGCCGAACGGACCCGAATTGCCCGCCGCCGGGGTTACCGCGACGAGGCCCGCGATGATGCCCGAGCAGAAGCCCAGCGCCGACCCCTTGTGGCCCGAGAACTTCTCGGCGAGCATCCAGAACAGGCCGGCCGATGCGGTGGCGACGAAGGTGTTGATCATCGCCAGGCCGGCGGTGCCGTTCGCTTCCAGCGCGGAACCCGCGTTGAACCCGAACCAGCCCACCCACAGCAGCCCGGTGCCTACCATGGTCAGCGTCAGCGAATGCGGCGCCATGCGCTCGGTGGGGAAACCGATCCGCTTGCCTAGCAGGATGGCCAGCACCAGCGCCGAGACACCGGCGTTGATATGGACCACTGTACCGCCGGCGAAGTCGAGTGCGCCCGCCTTGAAGAAATAGCCGCTCGATGCCCACACCATGTGTGCGATCGGCAGGTAGGTGATGGTCAGCCACACGATCGCGAAGACCATGACGGCGGCGAACTTGATCCGTTCGATCACCGATCCCAGTACCAGCGCGATGGTGATCGCGGCAAAGGTCATCTGGAAGCTGATGAAGACATATTCGGGGATTTCGACGCCCGGCGTGAAGGTCGCCGCCTGCGACGCGGCGGTGACGCCGGCAAGGAACGCCTTGCCGGGGCTGGCGATGAAGTTCGCCAACGTCGCGTTCGCAACATCGGGGCCGAACGCCAGCGAGTAACCGTACATCACCCAGATCAGCATCGCGAGCGACGCGACCGCGCCGATCTGCGTCATCACCGACAGCATGTTCTTGGTCCGCGTCAGGCCGCCATAGAACAGCGCGAGGCCCGGCACGATCATCATCAGCACGAGGACGGTCGACACCAGCATCCACGCAGTGTCACCCTTGTTCACGGTCGCCGCCGGCGCGGCCGCCGCCGGTGCCTGCAGCGCGGCGTCCTGCGCCCAGGCGGGCAGCGCGGCGAACAGGCCGAGCGCGGCGCCGGCCATCAGTTTCTTCGGATGTTGCATGATGCCCCCCATCACAGCGCGGTCAGGTCGGTTTCGCCGGTGCGGATGCGTACCGCCTGTCCGACGTCGAGGACGAAAATCTTGCCATCGCCGATGGCACCGGTGTTCGCGGCAGCCTGCACCGCCTCGACCACGCGGGGTGCGATGTCGCTGTCGCACACGACCTCGATCTTGATCTTGGGCACCATGTTGGTGCTGTATTCGGCCCCGCGATAGATTTCGGTCTGGCCCTTCTGCCGCCCGAATCCCTTCACTTCGCTCACCGTCATGCCGGCGACGCCGATCTCGGTCAGTGCTTCGCGTACCTCATCCAGCTTGAACGGCTTGATGATGGCGATGACTAATTTCATGTCGCCCCCCGTGTCACATGTTGCTCGACAAAGGGTACCGCAACGACCGTGCCAAAGCCGCCCGGCTGGATTTTCCGGGCGTTATGACCGCAGGCACCTGTTTAATGCGCGGTTAATTTGTGCAGCGCGGCAACATTGCCTGTTTTTCAGGCAGCGCTGTCCACGATCGCGCGGGCAGCGTCGAGATCGTCGGCATCGACCATCACCCGCACCGGGATCAGCAGCCAGCTGCCGTCGCCGATGCTCGCCTCACCATCGAAGGCGACTGCCGGCACGCCCTCGCTTTCCAGTCTGCCGACGATGATCTGTGCCTCGATCCGCGGAAACCGTCCCAGTTCGGTCAGCGCCATCAGGCCGTCCCGCCAACGGTCAGCCCGTCGATCAGCAGCGTCGGCTGGCCCACGCCTGCGGGTACCGACTGCCCCGCCTTGCCGCACATGCCGACCCCCTCGTCCAAGGCGAAGTCGTTCCCGATCCCACGCACCTGCTTCAATACTTCCGGCCCGTCGCCGATCAGCGTCGCGCCCTTGATCGGCGCACCGATCCGGCCATTCTCGACCCGGTACGCTTCGGTGCAGGAGAAGACGAACTTGCCCGACACGATGTCGACCTGTCCGCCGCCGAACGATTTGGCGAAGATGCCGTTCTTCACCCGCGACAGCAGCTCGGCGGGATCATCCTTGCCGCCGGTCATGAAGGTGTTGGTCATGCGCGGCATCGGAACATGCGAAAAATCCTGCCGCCGCCCGTTGCCGGTCGGTGCGACGCCCATCAGCCGGGCGTTCAGCCGGTCGTGGATATAGCCCTTCAGGATGCCGTCCTCGATCAGGATATTCTCCTGGGTCGGCGTGCCTTCGTCATCGATGCTGAGCGATCCGCGCCGGTCGGCGATCGACCCGTCGTCGATGACGGTCACGCCTGATGCCGCCACCCGCTCGCCGATCCGGCCCGAAAAGGCGCTGGTGCCCTTGCGGTTGAAATCGCCCTCCAGCCCGTGTCCGATCGCCTCGTGCAGCAGGATGCCCGGCCAGCCAGCGCCGAGCAGTACCGTCATCTCGCCCGCCGGCGCGTCGACCGCCTCCAGATTGACCAGTGCCTGCCCCAGCGCGACGTCGATCGCGCGGTTCCACGTCGCTTCCGCGAACAGGGAATCGTACAGATACCGCCCGCCGATTCCGAAGCTCCCGCTCTCGCGCCGGCCATTTGCCTCTACCACGATCGATACGTTGAGCCGCACGAGCGGGCGGACATCGGTGGCAAGGAAGCCATCGGGCCGTACGATCTCGACCACGGTCCACGACCCCATCAGGCTGGCCGATACCTGCACGACACGGGGATCGCGCGCGCGGGCGGCGGCATCGATCGACTGGCACAACGCCACCTTGTCGGCAAACGGGATCAGGTCGAGCGGATCGGCCGCGGTATAGAGGTGCCGGTTATTGCCGCGCGGTGGCGGCGCCTTGGCGCCCTTCGCCGGATCGATCAGCGCCATCGTCTCGCCCGCACGGCGAATGGCGGCTTCGGACAGCTCGTTGGCGTGCGCGAAGGCCGTTGTCTCGCCCGACACGGCGCGCAAGCCGAATCCGGCATGGGTGTCGTACGATGCCGTCTTCAACCGGCCATCGTCGAACCCGAACGCCTCGGATCGGCGATACTGGAGGTAGAGTTCGCCATCCTCGGCTTGCGAGAGCGTCGCCTGCGTAGCGCGCAGGGCGGCGGCAGGATCGAGGTCGCCGGAATAGAGATACGAACGGGGGTCGGTCGTGGTCATTGCGCCAATATAGGATGCCCGTGCCGCGGGGGAATGGGCACGTGCGGACGGCTGGCTTGCGGAAAGACTCGTATCGGGCAAAGTCCCGGTATGAAGAACGTCCAGATCATCGATGGCGCATCGAATGCGACCTTCAGCATCTTTCAGGCGACCGATGCGGAATTTGCCGCCATCTTTCCGGCTGGTACGGACATGGAGTTGATCGAAGACCTTGCCAAACGGCTCGGGCAGCAGGAAGCGGGCAAGGTCCTCGGCGCGCTATGGCAGCGACCGATCCTGAAGCGGGACGCGCAGGGCATTCACGGCACCCTGTTCTACGATAATCAGAACCGCGAAATCCCGGCGACCAAGCGGGAGGTAGACCAGGATCGGTCCTCCATAAACCCGGCGCAGCGAACCTTGTTCGCCCGCCATCAATAGCGCACGCCAGTATCGGCTCGCGGCATTTACCTGATCCGGGTACGGCTGATGGAGCAGCCGACGCTCGCAAGCAATTATCGCAAAGGCTCTCGGGGGACCGTCGTTCCGACGATCCCCGAGCGTTTTCGACGCTGTGCGAAAATGGTGCCCAGAAGAGGACTCGAACCTCCACGACCTTGCGATCGCCAGCACCTGAAGCTGGTGCGTCTACCAATTCCGCCATCTGGGCACGGGGTAGGAGGGCGCCTCTACGGGCCGTCGCCGGGGGTGTCAACAACTTGTTTTGCGATTTTTACGTTGTCCTTGCCGTTTTGCTGCAGGAGCGGCATGGGGCCTGAGGAGTGAGACAGGCAAAGGCGGACTCGATGAAGAACCAGTTGGTGACGCTGTTCGGCGGCGGCGGCTTTGTCGGCCGCTATGTCGCGCAGGAATTGTTGAAGGCGGGCGCGCGCGTCCGCATCGCGCAGCGCGATCCGCGTCAGGCGCTGTACCTGCGGACGCAGGGCGGGTTGGGGCAGACGCAGTTCGTCGCCGCCGACCTGTCGCGGCCCGATACGGTCGCGCGCGCGGTGGCGGGCGCGGATGCGGTCGTGAACCTGGTCGGCATCCTCGAAGGAGATTTCGACAAGGTGCATGTCGCGGGTGCACAGACCGTTGCCGAAGCCGCCGCGGCGGCGGGCGCGAAGGCGTTCGTTCAGATTTCGGCGATCGGTGCCGATGCCGCGTCGCCCTCCGCCTATGGCCGGTCGAAGGCCGCGGGCGAGGCGGCGGTGCGTGCCGCGTTCCCGACCGCGATCATCCTGCGCCCGTCGATCGTGTTCGGGCGCGAGGACGGCTTCGTCAATCGCTTCGCCGGCATGATCTCGGGTGCGCCGGCGCTGATCGGCCGTCCGCTGGTGCCGGTGATGGCGGCGGCGACGAAGTTCCAGCCGCTCTATGTCGTCGATCTGGCGCAGGTCGTCGTCAAGGCGCTGGCCGAGCCGGAGACGTTCGGCGGACACAGCTATGCGATCGGCGGCCCCGATGTGATCTCGATGGGTGAGTTGAACCGCTGGATCGCCGGGGCGATTGGCCGCGACGTGCGCTTCCTCGACATTCCCAACGACCTGGGCGGTGCGATCGCGGCGATGCCGTTCACCCCGATCAGCAAGGACCAGTGGGCGATGCTGTCGCGCGACAATGTGGTCGGCGACGACCTGCCCGGCATCGAGGCGTTCGGCGTGCGGCCGGTGCCGCTGGCGACGGTCGCCCCCGACTGGCTGGTCGTCTACCGCAAGAACGGGCGCTTCGGGCGTCGCACGGTGTTGAAGGGCGCCTGATGGACTGGATCACCTATGTCATCCTCGGCATTATCGAGGGGCTGACCGAATTCCTGCCGGTATCGTCCACTGGTCACCTGATTTTGGCCGGTGAGATGTTCGGCTATACCGACGACAGTTCGGTCGTGTTCAAGATCGCGATCCAGCTCGGCGCGATCCTGGCGGTGCTGGTGGCGTATCGGGAGCGCTTCACCGGCGTCGCACTGGGCCTGACGCGCGGGGATCGACAGGCGATCGCCTTCACGCGCAACATCCTGATCGGGTTCCTGCCCGCGCTGGTTGCGGGCGCGTTGTTCTACGACGGCATCCGTGCGGTGATGCAGCGGCCGGCGATCGTCGCCACCGCGCTGGTGGTCGGCGGCATCCTGATCCTGCTGATCGAACGGATGGTGAAGCACGTGCGCATCCGCTCGGTCGAGGAGATGAGCGTCGGCAAGGCCGCGTCGGTCGGCGCGATGCAGTGCCTGGCGATGCTGCCGGGCGTCAGCCGGTCGGGCGCGACGATCATGGGCGCGCTGTTGATGGGGGTCGAACGGCGGACGGCGGCGGAGTTCAGCTTCTTCCTGGCCGTGCCGACGATGATCGCGGCGACGGTCTATTCGCTGTACAAGGATCGGGCGCTGCTGACGCTGGACGATCTGCACGGGATCGCGATCGGCTTCGTCGCTGCGTTCGTCGTCGCGCTGCTGGTGGTCAAGGCGTTCGTGAAGGTCGTCAGCCGCTTCGGCTTCGCGCCGTTCGCATGGTATCGCATCGTCGTAGGTTCGGCGGCGCTGGTGTGGCTGGTACTGCGATAGGTCCGATGCGGCCATAAAATAGTGACGACGTAACTTCTTGACTAGGACTGTAATATCCTCACCTAGAGATAAGTCAGCTATACTTACCTATAGATCGTTTGTTGCGTGACTTGAGGCCTAAAATATGCTTTCCGGGTGTTCGGAGGGCAGTATGGCCGATCAAGCAATGTTGAAGTTCGTTTCGCGTGCGCAATCCTATCCTGCGAAGCGCGAACCCGAATTGCGGGCGGAGGATTTCCGCGAAATCGCGGAGCGCTACGCCTCGCCGACCGCCAAGGATCAGGCGGGGCGCTGTTCGCAATGCGGCGTCCCCTATTGCTCGGTCCATTGCCCGTTGCACAACCATATCCCAGACTGGCTGCGCCTGACCGCCGAGGGGCGGTTGCAGGAGGCGTATCAGCTGTCGAACAGCACCTCGACCATGCCCGAGATCTGCGGCCGCATCTGCCCGCAGGACCGGCTGTGCGAGGGCAATTGCGTTATCGAATTTTCGGGCCATGGCGCGGTCACGATCGGGTCGGTCGAAAAGTTCATCACCGATACCGCGTGGGAAAATGGCTGGGTCGAGCCGGTCGCGGTTGGCCCGGCGCGGGGCCAGTCGGTCGGCATCGTCGGCGCGGGTCCGGCGGGGCTGGCGGCGGCGGAATGGCTGCGCAACCTCGGCTATGACGTCCATGTCTATGACCGCTACGACCGGGCGGGCGGGCTGCTGACCTATGGCATTCCGGGTTTCAAGCTGGAAAAGCCGGTGGTGATGCGCCGTGTCGAGCGCCTGAAGGAAGGCGGCATCGTCTTCCACGAAGGGTTCGAGGTCGGCCGCGACGCGAAGCTCGACGAACTTCGGCAGAAGCATGACGCGATCCTGATCGCGACCGGCGTCTACAAGCCCCGCGCGATCAAGGCGCCCGGCGTCGGCAGCGGCGGCGTGGTCGATGCGCTCGACTATCTGACCGCGTCGAACAAGGTTGGCTTTGGTGACAGCGTGCCGGCCTATGACGATGGCTCGCTCAATGCAGCGGGCAAGCATGTCGTCGTCGTCGGTGGCGGCGATACTGCGATGGACTGCGTGCGCACCGCGATCCGCCAAGGGGCCAAGTCGGTAAAGTGCCTCTATCGCCGCGACCGCGCCAACATGCCGGGGTCGCAGCGCGAGGTCGCCAATGCCGAGGAAGAGGGCGTCGAGTTCGTCTGGCTCTCCGCCCCCGCCGCATTCGATGAACGCGACGGACAAGTGGTGCAGGTCCGCGCGACCGGTATGCGCCTGGGCGCGCCCGATGCCAGCGGCCGCCGCGCGCCGGAGGCCGATCCGGGTAACGAGTTCGTGCTGAAGGCCGATCTGGTCGTGAAGGCGCTGGGCTTCGATGCCGAGGACCTGCCGACGCTGTTCGACGCGCCTGAGCTAGGGGTGACGCGCTGGGGCACGGTGCGGGTCGATGGCAAGTCGATGATGACCTCGCTCGACGGTGTGTTCGCGGCGGGCGATATCGTGCGCGGGGCGAGCCTGGTCGTGTGGGCGATCCGTGACGGGCGCGACGTGACCGAGCGGATGCACGGTTATCTCAAGGCGAAGGCCAAGGCCGAAAGGCAGGCGGCATGATCGGTGCGCTTGCCCTGCTGCTGGTGCAGGCTCCGGCAGCTGCACCCGCTCCGCCGCCCGTGACGACCGCAGCGCTTTCGGCCGAGGCGCGGGCCTTTGGCGAAGCCTATGTCCCGGCCGAAATGACCACGCGCGCGGCCGTCGCCGCGTTTCGTACCGAAGGTGGGCGCGCACTGGCGCAGCAGCCGGCGCTCGTGGCGATGGAGCAGCGCACGCCGGGGATACGTGCCAAGCTGCTCGACGCCGGTGCTGCCGTGGTGGAGCGGATCTATCGCGAACGCCTGCCGGCCATGCAGCAGCGTGTCGGCGCGGTGGCGGCCGCCGATCTTTCCAATGCGGACCTGAAGGAATTGACGCGGTTTTTGCTGTCGCCGACCGGGCAGGCGCTGCAACGTGCGGTGGCCGCCAATGTCGATACCGCAAAGATTGCGGCAGCAGCGCAGGCCAATGGCGAGCTCACGACGAACGACCTGACCGGATCGATGAATATGGTCGGCTCGCTACAGGCGATGACGCCGGCGCAGGTCAGCGAACTGGCGAAGTTCAGTGCCACCGACACCGGTCGCCGGTTCCAGGCGGTCGTTCCAAAGCTTCAGGCGGCGGTGACCGAAGAGACGAACAAGCTGGGGCAGGCGATCACGCCTGCGGTTACCCAGTCGATCATGATGACGATGCGGTCGCTGGCCGCCCCCGCGAAGGGAAACTGACATGACCCTCGAATCCGAACGCATCCGCCTCGCCACCGAAGGCATGTACCGCCCCGAGTTCGAGGGCGATGCCTGCGGGGTTGGCATGGTCGCCGCGACTGACGGCAAGCCGTCGCGCCGCGTCGTCCAGTCGGCGATCGATGCGCTGCGCGCGGTGTGGCATCGTGGCGCGGTCGATGCCGATGGCAAGACCGGCGACGGTGCCGGCATCCATGTCGACCTGCCGCACCGCTTCTTCGACGACGCGATCGCCGCATCGGGGCACAAGCCGCTCCATGCGCGGCTCGCGGTCGGGATGGTGTTCATGCCGCGCACCGATCTGGGCGCGCAGGAAACCTGCCGGACGTTGGTCGAATCGGAGATCATCGAGGCGGGCTGGTCGATCTATGGCTGGCGACAGGTGCCGGTCGACGTGTCGGTCATCGGCATGAAGGCGCAGGCGACCCGGCCCGAGATCGAGCAGATCATGATCGCCGGCCCGGCGCCCGAGGACATGGACGAGGCAGAGTTCGAGAAGAACCTGTATCTCGTCCGTCGCCGGATCGAGAAGCGGATCATCGCCGCGCAGATCACCGGCTTCTATTTCTGTTCGCTGTCGTGCCGCTCGATCATCTACAAGGGGCTGTTCCTCGCGGAGAGCCTGTCGGATTTCTATCCCGACCTGACCGACGAACGCTTCGAATCGCGCGTCGCGATCTTTCACCAGCGGTACTCGACGAACACCTTCCCGCAATGGTGGCTGGCGCAGCCGTTCCGGTGCCTCGCGCATAATGGCGAGGTCAACACGATCCGCGGCAACAAGAACTGGATGCTCAGCCACGAGATCAAGATGGCGAGCATCGCGTTCGGCGAGCGCAGCGAGGACATCAAGCCGGTGATCCCGGCCGGCGCGTCGGACACGGCGGCGCTGGATGCGGTGTTCGAGACGATCTGCCGCTCGGGCCGCGACGCGCCGACCGCCAAGCTGATGCTGGTGCCCGAGGCATGGCAGGGTGCGCCCGACATGCCGCCGGCGCATGTCGCGATGTACGATTATCTGGCGAGCGTGATGGAGCCGTGGGACGGCCCGGCGGCGCTGGCGATGACCGATGGCCGCTGGGCGGTCGCCGGTCTCGACCGCAACGCGCTCAGGCCGCTGCGCTACACGTTGACCGGCGACGGGCTGCTGATCGTCGGGTCGGAAGCGGGCATGGTCCCGGTCGCCGAAGCGACGGTGGTCGAGAAGGGGCGGCTGGGGCCGGGCGAGATGCTCGCCGTCGACCTGACCGAAGGCAGGCTCTACAAGGACCGCGCGATCAAGGACAAGATCGCGGGCGAAGCGGACTATGCCGCGATGACCGCCAAGTTCCTGACCATCGACGACCTCCCCGCCGCCAGCGCCGAACCGCTCCGCTACGACCGCGCCGAACTCGCGCGGCGACAGGTGTGCGCCGGGCAGACGCTGGAGGATATGGAGCTGATCCTGTCGCCGATGGTCGAAGGCGGCAAGGAAGCCATCGGATCGATGGGCGACGACACGCCGCTGGCGGTCATTTCCGACAAGCCGCGGCTCATCAGCCATTTCTTCCGCCAGAATTTCAGCCAGGTCACCAACCCGCCGATCGACCCGTTGCGTGAGCGCTACGTCATGTCGCTCAAGACGCGGTTCGGGAACCTCGCCAACATCCTCGACACCGCCGATCGCGGCAGTGCGGTGCTGGTGCTGAACAGCCCGGTGCTGACCAACACCGACTGGCTGCGGCTGAAGAGCCATTTCGGGAGCCAAGCGGCGGAGATCGACTGCACCTTCCCGGCGGGCGAGGGGCCGGAGGCGCTGCGCGCCGCCATCGCCCGCATCCGCGCGCAGGCCGAACAGGCGGTACGCGAGGGGCGCAGCGAGCTGTTCCTGACCGACGAGCATCTGGACGCGACCAAGGTGCCGATCGCCGGGGTGCTGGCGGCGGCGGCGGTGCATACGCATCTGGTGCGCAAGGGGCTGCGGTCGTACGCGTCGATCAACGTGCGGTCGTCGGAATGCCTCGACACCCATTATTATGCGGTGCTGATCGGGGTCGGGGCGACGACGGTGAACGCCTATCTGGCCGAAGCCGCCATCGCCGACCGCCATGGTCGCGGCCTGTTCGGCGAGATTAGCATGGACGAGGCGCTGAAGCGCCATCGCACCGCGATCGACGAGGGGCTGCTGAAGATCCTGTCGAAGATGGGGATCGCGGTGATCTCCAGCTATCGCGGCGGCTATAATTTCGAGGCAGTCGGACTGTCGCGCGCGCTGGTCAACGATTTCTTCCCCGGAATGCCGGCCAAGATTTCGGGCGAGGGCTATCACTCGCTCCACGTCAACGCGACGCAGCGCCATGACGCGGCGTTCGACAGCGCGGTCGTGAACCTGCCGATCGGCGGCTTCTATCGCCAGCGCGGCGGCGGCGAGGCGCACGCCTATTCGGCGCAGCTGATGCACCTGTTGCAGACGGCGGTCGCGACCGACAGCTATTCGACCTACATGCAGTTTTCGCGGGGCGTGCGGGATTTGCCGCCGGTGTATCTGCGCGACGTGCTGGAGTTCAACTTCCCCGATACCGGCGTGCCGATCGATCAGGTCGAGGCGATCACCGAAATCCGCAAGCGCTTCGTGACGCCGGGCATGTCGCTGGGCGCGCTGAGCCCGGAAGCGCATGAGACGCTGGCGATCGCGATGAACCGCATCGGTGCCAAGGCGGTGTCGGGCGAGGGTGGTGAGGATTCGATCCGGTATCAGCCGTACGAGAATGGCGACAACGGCAATTCGGTCATCAAGCAGGTGGCGTCGGGCCGGTTCGGCGTCACCGCCGAATATCTCAACGCCTGCGACGAGATCGAGATCAAGGTCGCACAGGGCGCCAAGCCCGGTGAAGGCGGGCAGCTGCCCGGTTTCAAGGTGACCGAATTCATCGCCAAGCTGCGCCATGCGACGCCCGGCGTGACGCTCATTTCGCCCCCACCGCACCACGACATCTATTCGATCGAGGATCTGGCGCAGCTGATCTACGACCTGAAGCAGATCAACCCGAAGGCGCGGGTGTGCGTGAAGCTGGTCAGCTCGGCCGGGATCGGCACGGTCGCGGCGGGCGTGGCGAAGGCTCACGCCGACGTCATCCTCGTGTCGGGCCATGTCGGCGGGACGGGTGCCAGCCCGCAGACGTCGATCAAGTACGCCGGCACGCCGTGGGAAATGGGGCTGAGCGAGGTCAATCAGACGCTGACCCTGAACGGCCTGCGCGGGCGCGTGGTGCTGCGCACCGATGGCGGCCTCAAGACCGGGCGCGACATCGTTGCCGCCGCGATCCTGGGGGCCGAGGAGTTCGGCATCGGCACACTGTCGCTGGTGGCGATGGGCTGCATCATGGTGCGCCAGTGCCATAGCAACACCTGTCCGGTCGGCGTGTGCGTGCAGGACGAACGGCTGCGCGCCAAGTTCACCGGCACGCCGGAAAAGGTCATCAACCTGATGACCTTCATCGCCGAGGAAGTGCGCGAGATCCTGGCGCGGCTGGGTGTCCGATCGCTGGACGAGGTGGTCGGGCGGACCGAGTTCCTGCGGCAGGTCAGCCGCGGGGCCGAGCATCTCGACGATCTCGACCTCAATCCCATCCTGGCGAAGGTCGATGCGGACGAGAGCGAGCGGCGCTTCAGCCTGTCGACCTTCCGCAACGAAGTGCCCGACAGCCTCGATGCGCAGATGATCAAGGATGCGGCGGCGGTGTTCTCGCGCGGCGAGAAGATGCAGCTGACCTATTCGGTGCGCAACACCCACCGCGCGGTCGGCACCCGGCTGTCCTCGGAGATCACGCGCAAGTTCGGCATGAGCAAGCTGGCCGACGGGCATGTCACCGTCCGCCTGCGCGGGAGCGCCGGCCAGTCGCTGGGCGCATTCCTGTGCAAGGGGATCAAGCTGGAGGTGTTCGGTGACGCCAACGACTATGTCGGCAAGGGGCTGTCGGGCGGGATCATCACCGTCCGCCCGATGGTGTCGTCGCCGCTCAAGAGCCATGAGAACACCATCGTCGGCAACACCGTCCTGTACGGCGCGACGTCGGGCAAGCTGTTCGCAGCGGGGCAGGCCGGTGAGCGCTTCGCCGTCCGCAATTCGGGCGCGACCGTGGTGGTCGAGGGCTGCGGCGCCAATGGCTGCGAGTATATGACCGGCGGCGTCGCGGTCGTGCTGGGGCGGACCGGCACCAACTTCGGTGCGGGCATGACCGGCGGCATGGCGTTCATTTATGACCAGGACGCCAGCTTCGAACGCAACCACAACCCGGAAAATATCACGCTCCACCGGTTGGCGTCGGCGCATTGGGAAGGCGTGCTGAAGGGGCTGATCGCCGAACATCACGCGATGACCGACAGCCGCTGGTCGGGTGCGATCCTCGAGGACTGGGACCGGGCGAAGCGGCACTTCTGGCAGGTTGTGCCCAAGGAAATGCTGACCCGCGTGGCGCATCCGTTGAGCGATGAAGCGGCGGTGGCGCAGCAGGCGGAGGTTGCCGCCTGATCGCGAGTGCCGGGTCGGTCAGCCGGCCCGGTACGCCGTTCGTTCCGCAGGCCGATCGGCAAGCAGCCAGCGTTCGGCCTCGTCGGGTTCCGCAAAATAGCGGCTGTCGCGACCCTGCGCGGCGCGGCGGATCTGCATCGCCGACAGCGATCGCCCGACGACGAAGGCGATCCGGCGGGAAACGGTACGCGGATCGGCCAGCAGCTGGCCGAACGCGGCCACGCTCTGTGCCGCCTGAATGTCCATGGCGCGAATATCGACCAGCGTAAGATGCTCGTTCGGGCGCGTGCGCAGCGCGGCGAGTTCGCGGTCGCGGGCCGCGATGAAGCGCGCGATGTCGGCAGGCGCGAAAAAGCCGGCCATGGTGATCCGCATCAACCCATGGGGTATGTCGTTGACGATCGAAAAGGTCGCTTCCATGCGATCGGGCATATCCGAAAAATCTTGCCAGCCGGTTAGCTCGACCGGCCCCGCCGGACCGCCAGCCAGCCGAACGCGGCATAGATGGCCAGCGCCGGCCAGCCGCCATCGGTCGCGAACAGATAGGCGATCCCGACCAACGCCAACGCCGCCGCTGTCGGAAGGGCGAAGCGCAGCGGCAGTGCCGCCGCCAGCAACCCCACGCCGGCCAGCGTCGCGACGATTGCCTGCACCCCCAGCCACGCATAGGAGCCGGCGACCCCGAGCGAATCGAGGCCGGGCAGCTTGACCGTCGCATAGCCCCGCATCGCGTTGGGGAACGTATCGGCGGCAAGGTGCAGGCCGATGCCAATCGCGAGGCCCGCCATCACCGGCCGCCACGCCGTGGCGAACAGCGCAAGCGCCAGCGGCAGCAGCGAATGGGTCAGGCCGCTGCGATGGCCGATCGGCAGCAGCAGGTCGAGATCGGGCAGCGTCGTGCCGGCGATCCCTGCGCAGACCACTGCGACCGCCTGCACCCAAGGGCGGGGCGAGCGGTTCGCCAGCATGATCGCCGCGATCAACCACAACAGGCTTGCGAGCAACCCCACACGAATCCCCTTCCGCCCGGCGGGCCTGCCGCCTAACACGGGGCCATGTGGCAGCTCCTGCAATTCCCGCTATGTCCTTTTTCGCGAAAAGTCCGCCTGTTGCTGGCGGAAAAGAGCATCGGCTATCAGCCGGTGCGCGAATCGCCGTGGGCGCGGCGCGACGAATTCCTGCACATCAATCCCGCCGGGCAGACCCCGGTGATGATCGACGATGCGGCCGGCATCCGGCTGATCGATTCGATGGCGATCTGCGAATATATCGAGGAGACGGGCGACAAGCCGGCGATGCTGAACGGCAGCGCCGCCGACCGGGCGGAACAGCGGCGGCTGGTGACGTGGTTCGACACGCAATTCTACCGCGAGATCACGGGTCCGTTGCTGATGGAGCGGATGGAGAAGCGCATCGTCCACCGCCAGACGCCCGACACCCGCGTGCTGCGCGAGGCGATGAAGGCGGCGGTCGAGCATCTCGACTATATCGATTACCTGCTCGACCATCGGCAGTGGATCGGCGGCGCGACGATGAGCCTCGCCGACCTCGCGGCGGCGGCGCAGATTTCGATTGCCGACTATCTGGGCGGGATCGACTTCAAGACGCATGATCTGGCCAAGCGCTGGTATGTCGGCATGAAGAGCCGCCCGAGCTTCCGCCCGCTGCTGGCCGAGCGGATGGAAGGCGTGCCGCCGCCGGCGGATTACGAGAAGCTGGACGTTTAGGGGTCTTCCCTCCCCAAATCCCCCGTTGGGTTCGAGCAGCTTCGAGCTTGTCGAGAAGCGTCCGTCGAGAACGCCTGTCCAGCGGAACCCCGTTCTCGATACGATGAAACAGGTCGGATTGTCCGCCCGGACAATCCTGAACATGCCGGGGGCATGTTCACCTGGTTCATCTCGATAGGCTCGATCGCTACTCGAACCAAACGGGATTGAATGATTTCAATCATTTAGCGGAAACGCACGTTTCAAAGTTCACTAAGTTCACACTCGTGCGCGTTTTGCAGCGTGCGTGACCTTGCCCGTAGACGGACGCGAATGGATGGTGGGAAAGAGCGCCGGCCATCATGGCGACGCCGCCCCGTGTAGGAAAGTCCTACCCGCCCAGCGCCTTTTGCCGCCGCCGCTGGACCGACGATCCCAGCCCGATCGCCTCGCGATACTTGGCTACGGTTCGCCGGGCGATATCGAAGCCCTTGGCATTGAGCAGTTCGACCAGCGTGTCGTCGGACAGGATCTTCTTGGGATCCTCGTTCGCGATCAGCGTGCGGATCGCGTCCTTGACCGCCAGTGCCGACACCGCTTCGCCGCCATCGGCCGACTGGATCGCCGAGGTGAAGAAATATTTCAGCTCGAACAGCCCGCGCGGGCAGGAGAGATATTTGTTCGAGGTCACCCGGCTGACGGTGGATTCGTGCATCTCGATCGCTTCCGCCACCTTGGCCAGCGTCAGCGGGCGGAGATGGGCGACGCCCTGGCGGAAGAATGCCTCCTGCTGCTTCACGATCTCGGTCGCGACCTTCAGGATGGTGCGCTGGCGCTGGTCGAGTGCCTTGACCAGCCAGTTGGCGCTGGCGAGGCAGTCGGACAGCCATGCCTTGGACGATTTGTCGCCATTGGCGCTGAGTTCGGCGAAATAGCCGCGATTGACCAGCACGCGTGGCAGGGTCGCGCCGTTGATCTCGACCGCCCAGCCATCCTTGCGCGGTGCCACGAACAGGTCGGGCACGACCGACTGGGTGCGTTCCCCGCCGAAGCGGCAGCCGGGCTTGGGGTCGTAGTCGCGCAGCTCGCGGATCATGTCGGCCAGATCATCTTCATCGACCTGACAGATGCGGCGCAGTTGCGGCAACGCACCGCGGGCGAGCAGGTCGAGATTGTCGATCAGCCGCGCCATGCACGGATCGAAGCGGTCGACCTCCCTCGCCTGGATCGTCAGGCATTCGGCGAGGCTGCGCGCGCCGACGCCGCTGGGATCAAAGGTCTGGACGATCCCCAGCACCGCTTCGACGCGAGCGAGCGGCACGCCCAACCGATGCGCGATGTCGAGCAGCGATCCGGACAGATAGCCGCATTCGTCGATCTGATCGATGATCGCGCTGGCGATGAACAGGTCGGCGCCGGCGACGGCGGTCCCCGCCTGTTGCAGCAGATGGTCGGCGAGCGAGATGTCGTCGCTGGCGAAGGCGTCGAGGTCGGGCGCCTCGTCGAACCCGCCGCCGCCGGTCGCGGCGAGGCCCAAGCCGCCGTCGAGGGAGCCGACGCCATCCGAAGGGCTGTCGTGGTGGAAGGTGTCGCCCAGATCGAGGTCGAGCGATTCGCCGCTCGCCGCGCCGATGCCCAGCAATTCGTCCGATCCGGCGGGTTCGCCGGTCGACGCGACCGGTTCGGCGGCTTCGTAGGCGGGGCCGTCATCGTCGCTGCCGCCGCCGCCGGAATCGAGCAGCGGGTTCTTCTCGACCTCTTCGGCGATGAATCCCTCGATCTCGAGGTTCGACAGCGCAAGCAGGCGGATCGCCTGCTGCAGCTGCGGCGTCATCACCAGCGATTGCGACTGGCGCAGGTCGAGGCGAGGGGCGAGGCTCATGGCGGTTAGAGTTCGAACCCTTCGCCCAGATACAGCCGGCGGACATTGGCGTCGGCGACCAGTTCGGCGGGCGATCCGGCGAACAGCACGCGACCGTCATAGATGATGTAGGCGCGGTCGACGATTTCGAGGGTTTCGCGGACATTATGGTCGGTGATGAGGACGCCGATACCGCGCGACTTGAGCTGGATCACCAGATCGCGAATATCGGCGATCGAGATCGGGTCGATGCCGGCGAAGGGTTCGTCGAGCAGGATGATCGTCGGATTGGCCGCCAGCGCACGGGCGATTTCGGCGCGCCGCCGCTCGCCGCCCGACAATGCCATGGCGGAGGCGGCACGCAGGCGGGTAAGGCCGAATTCGTCGAGCAGCTGTTCCAGCCGCGCGGCCCGCGCCGCCTTGTCCGGTTCGGCCAGTTCGAGGACGGCGAGGATGTTCTTTTCGACCGACAGCCCGCGAAAGATCGAGGTTTCCTGCGGCAGATAGCCGAGGCCCAGGATTGCGCGGCGGTACATCGGCAGCGCGGTGATATCCTCGCCATCCAAAAGGATGCGGCCGGCGTCGGGTTTTACGAGGCCCATCGCGGAATAGAAGCTGGTCGTCTTGCCCGCGCCATTGGGGCCGAGCAGGCCGACGACCTCACCGCGGCCGACCGACATCGACACGTCGGATAGCACTACCCGCTTGTCGTACGACTTGGCGATCGACACGACCGACAGGCCACGGTCCGACGGAATTTCGGCAAAGGGCCGCGCTTCGGTGGCGGGGGTCAACAGGGTGGTGTCGGGCATCGGCAACGTCCTGATCGCTTGGGCGATGGGTATCGGGGCGTTGGCGCCGCGACTTTGGCAGGATTATTGCAGGGGATGGGCGGAAAAGGGAAGAGTCGATCGGTGGTTCGGGCAGGGAGTGCGGTAAAAACCGGGCCAGCTGCACGCAAAGTCCGATCCATGTTCTTTTGCCCAAGGCGTCATCCCAGCGGAGGCTGGGATCTCCTGGTCGTAGCGCGGGACAGGAGCCGGTTGAGGCCCCAGCCTTCGCTGGGGCGACGGTTCGGCTCAAGCGTTTCGATCGCTAAGCCTTAATTCCGCTTGGGCACCGAGAAGCGGCCGGTAACGCGCCCGCCGCTCTGCTGCACGCCGCCGCCCGGCGCCGGGGTGCTGCCGACGCCCGATCCGTCGATCGTCGCGCGCCCGGTGTCGAGGTCGATCGACAGCCGCCCGCCGTTCAGCGTGTTGGCCCCCTGCGTCAGCCGTACCCCGCCGATCATCGTCACGACGCGGCGGTTGATGTCGTACACGGCGAAGCGGGATTTCGCGGTCTGGTCCGGCCGGGTCAGCGTTACGCTGCCGGTCGCGTCGATCCGGGTCGCCTGTGGCGCGCCATCGGTGATCTGCCCGCTATAGGCGATGACCACGCGGTCGGCGGTCAGCGTCATGGTCGACTGGCGGAACACCGCGCCGCCGGTGAAGACCGCGCGCTGCTGCTTGTCCTGCAGTTCGATGGCGTTGGCGGATACGTCGATCGGCGCGTTCGAATCGTGCCGCGTCTGCGCCGGGGCCGAACCCGCGATCGAAAGGAGGCCGAAAGTGGCGATCAGGCCGGGGAGCGCGGAACGAATCATGGGCGACTATTTCGTGCGTGCGAGGTCGATGCGCAAGCGCGCATTGCCGGTCAGGCGCACGGTGCGCGCTTCGAGATCGGCATCGAGCCGGTCGCCGCTGAAATTCCCCATCGACGTGGTGCCGGTGACCGCGCTGCCGCTTTGCAGCTTGCGGGTCTTCAGGTCGACGGTCGCGTTGACGGTGTCGAGCGAGTAGCCATTGGCCGCGCGGAACTGGATCGGGCCCAGCACATCGACCTGTTCGGACCGCATGTCATAGCGTCCGCGCGGCGCGGTGAGGCGGGCGGGACCGTCGGGCAGGCGGATGCCGGCGGCCAGCTGCTGCAACTGCACCACCGGTTCGGCCGAACTCTTCTGTACTGCCGAGCCGGCGTCGAGGACGAAGGGCTGTCCCTTAGCATCCTGTCCGCGATATTCGGCGGCGCGCAGGCGCATCCGTTCCTGCGCGACATCGACCTTGTTCTTGTCGAGGACGAAGCTGGTATCGCCACGCATGAACAGCGGCGCCATGACCAGGAACGCGGCCAGCACGCCGATGGCGATCGGCAAGGCGACCATCAACAGCGCGATCAGCCGGTCATGCGCGCTGCCAGGCGCAGCGCGGCGCTGCCGACGCGTTCGTTCCTGGCGGGCGATGTCCGACATCGGGCTTCCTTACATGTGCGCGAAGATATCGGTTTCCGGCCAGCCGGCGATGTCCAGCCGTGCGCGGTGCGGCAGGAAGTCGAAACAGGCCTGTGCCAGCTCGGTACGCCCCTCGCGGTCGAGCCGCTTGGCCAGTTCGGTGCGCAGCGCGTGAAGGAAACGCACGTCCGACGCGGCATAGTCGCGCTGTGCCTCCGACAGGACCGGGCCGCCCCAGTCGGACGACTGCTGCTGCTTGGAAATATCCTGTCCGAGCAGTTCGCGGACCAGCTCCTTCAGGCCGTGGCGGTCGGTATAGGTGCGCACCAGCCGCGACGCGATCTTGGTGCAGAAGACCGGGGCGGCGACGACGCCCAGATAATATTCGATCGCCGCCAGGTCGAACCGGCCGAAATGATAGAGCTTTACGCGGGTCTGGTCGGCCAGCACCGCCTTCAGGTTCGGCGCGGCATAGGTGCTGCCGGGGTTGAAGCGGACGAGATGCTGGTCCTCGCCGCCGTCAGACAGCTGCACGACGCACAGCCGGTCGCGCGGGGTGATGAGGCCCATCGTCTCGGTATCGACGGCGATGTCGGCACCGGGCGCGAAGACGTCGGCGGGCAGGTCTTCTTCGTGGAAGTAAACGGTCATCGGATGCGCCTAGCGGTTGGAGCAGGGTTTGCAAACTCGCTCACGCGAGTTTTGCGGTGCCGGCAACGCCTCAACGAGAAGCCTCGCGTTCCATGGCTTCCCTCGCCAGGCGTTTCCGTGCCTTGGACCGGCGCGATACGATGTTGAGCGTCTCCACGCCGGCGGAAAAGGCCATGGCGGCATAGATATAGCCCTTGGGCACATGCACGCCGAAGCCGTCGGCGATCAGGACCGCGCCGATCATCAGCAGGAAGCCCAGCGCCAGCATGACCACGGTCGGGTTGGCGTTGATGAAGCGCGCCAGCGGGTCGGCGGCGACCAGCATGATCCCGACGGTCACGATGACGGCGGCCATCATGATCGGTACCTCGTCGGTCATGCCGACCGCGGTCAGGATCGAATCGATCGAGAACACCATGTCGAGCGCGACGATCTGCGCGATCGCCGCGCTGAAGCCGATCGCGGCCGCGCCCTTCTTGTCCAGCGTATCGCCGCTCGGTTCTTCGTCCATCGTGTGATGGATTTCCTTGGTCGCCTTCCACACCAGGAACAGCCCGCCCGCGATCAGGATCAGGTCGCGCCACGAAAAGGCGGTTTCGAAGGTCGGGCGACCATAGCCGTCGGCCGCGCCCTGAATGCCCAGGTCGAACACCGGCGTGGTGAGCGACACGATGAACGCGATCATCGACAGCAGCAGCAACCGCATGACCAGCGCCAGCCCGATCCCGATTCGCCGCGCGAGTTGCTGCTGGTGCGCGGGCAGCTTGTTCGAGAGAATCGAGATGAAGATCAGGTTGTCGATGCCGAGAACCACCTCCAGCACGACTAGCGTCAGGAACGCGGCCCACGCGGTGGGGTCGGTCAGAAGTGCGAAAATGGTATCCATGGGGCGAATCTGTGCCGGTTTCGCCACAATTGTACAAGGTTCGGGACGACGGGACGCATTGCTGCGGCGAAATTGGTTTGGGCCTGCGGTGTTTTAGGCTATGGCAGGGGAGTGGCACCCGGTTTGGCGGTGCCCGGACACCTGCGTTTTTCGCTCGACGCTTGGGTTTACGATGAAGTTGGGCGAACCGGGAAGACGAACAGGGCAATGAGTTTCGATCGAGGACGGCGCGGCGAGCGCGGTGGGCGCGGCAGGGACAAGCGCGACGGTTTTGGTGACGAAGGCGGCAGCTACGGCGGCGGTGGCTTCGGCGGCGGCTTCGGCGGCGATCGTGGCGGTTTCGGTGGCGGCGGCTTCGGCGGCGGTGATCGTGGCGGCTTCGGTGGCGGCTATGGCGGCGGCGACCGCGGCGGCTTCGGTGGCGGTGATCGCGGCGGCTTCGGCGGCGGTGGTGGCGGCGGCTTCCGTGGCGGCGGTGGTGGCTTCGGTGGCGGCGGCGGCGGTGGCCGCGGGATGCCCCCGCAGGTCGTCGGCGAGGCAACCGGCGTGGTCAAGTTCTTCAACGCGCAGAAGGGCTTCGGCTTCGTCGTGCGCGATGACGGCGGCGAAGACGTGTTCGTTCACATCTCGGCCGTCGAGCAGGCGGGCCTCAGTGCCCTTGCCGAAGGCCAGCCGATGGGCTTCACCCTCGTCGATCGTGGCGGCCGCATCTCGGCGACCGACCTCAAGATCGACGGCGAGCCGATGGAAGTCACCGGCGGCGGCGCTCCGCGCGAACCGCGGGAACCCCGCGGCGGCGGCTTCGGTGGCGGCCCGCAGCGGCAGCTGACCGGCGAGCGCGCGAGCGGCGTCGTGAAGTTCTTCAACGCGATGAAGGGCTTCGGCTTCATCCAGCGCGACGATGGCCAGCCGGACGCATTCGTCCACATCTCGGCCGTCGAGCGCGCGGGTCTGCCGACGCTCAACGAAGGTGACCGGCTCGAATTTGAGCTGGAAGTCGATCGTCGCGGCAAGCACGCAGCGGTGAACCTCAACAAGCTGTGAGGTTCTCGCTTCGGCGATGAAATCGGGGCCGGCTGTCCGTTGGGATAGCCGGCCCTTTTTCGTTTGGGACCGGTGCCGCGGCACACCCGCCGATCGGCCCTACTCAGCCATGGGAGACGGATGATGGAGCGGGCAACGCCAAACCTGCCGTCGCGCGATTTTACGGTGACGTCGGCTTTTTATGCCAAGCTGGGCTTCGTCGAGGGCTGGCGCGATTCGGGATGGATGATCCTGACGCGCGGCGACCTGCAGCTGGAGTTCTTCGCATGGCCGGACTTCGATCCGACGACCAGCGGCTATGGCAGCTGCCTGCGACTCGATGATGTCGATGCCTTTTATGCGATCGCGCAGGCCGCCGGGGTGCCCGAGCAGGCCACCGGTTTTCCCCGGCTGCAGCCGCCGGTGCCGCAGAACGGGTTGCGGATCGGGGCGCTGCTCGATCCCGATTGCTCGTTGTTGCGGTTGATCCAGAATCCTTGAGAGGTGCGGCTGGTACATTCGCCGGGCCGGGGTTCTCGACAAGCTCGCAGCTGCTCGAACCGAACGGAGCAACTCAGGTTTGCGGATAGCCGAGCCGGT
This sequence comes from uncultured Sphingomonas sp., assembly GCF_913776855.1. GTDB lineage: Bacteria > Pseudomonadota > Alphaproteobacteria > Sphingomonadales > Sphingomonadaceae > Sphingomonas. The sequence continues at coordinate 45,347 of NZ_CAJYQD010000004.1, forward strand.
GGGCAAGCCCGCCCCCGCACATGCCTGCAACGCAATATCCCGCGAGCATGAACAGGTCGCTGCGATCGATCGCGGACCAGGGTGCCTCCCCGGCGAGCTCCGGCAGTGCCATGACGATGCCGATGATCGCGCCGGCAACCAGACCGAACGCCAGCGCATCGGCCAGGCTGTGTCGCTGCCAACGCTGGGCGAGCCTCCACAGCGGCAGGCCGACTGCGAGGCACATCGGGATCGCGAGGAACGATCCGACGACGATGCACAGGACGAAGAAGGATAGAGGGGGCCAATGTGCGGGCAGGCCTATGTGCGGATTGGCCAGTATCGGTCCCAACTGCCATAGCACGACATTGACGGTTACGCCGACCACCGCGACGAGGCAGAGGATTGCCACCCGGTGGCCAAGTGATGGGGTCGGATCGATATCGCTGGTCATGCGACCTGTCCTTTTGCGATCCGCCGTGGATGTACCCGCCGCAGCCCCGCACGCGGCGGCAGGTGCGCCGGTTCGTTCAGCGCGCTGACCCAGCCGACCCGGCGCAGCGCCAGCAACAGCCACCAGCCCGGATCATGCTGGCCCGGCAAGATCCCCAGCCGCGCCGATTCGGGAAAGGCGTGGTGGTTGCCGTGCCATGCCTCGCCAAAGGTGAGGAGGGCGGCGGCGGGCAGGTCGTGGCCCTGCACGCCCGCGCCGTCGATCACCCAGCCCTGCGGACCGGTGCGATGGGTGATGTGGCCGACCAGCCAATGGCCGGTGACGCCGACCGCGACACGGACCGGTATGCCCCAGACCAGCCACGGCAGACCGCCGATCGACCAGAACAGCAATGCCCAGGGGAGTTGCTGCGCCATCCAGCTCGCCTCCAGCCAGTGCAGGAAGCGGTCGTCGCGCAGATAGGGTTCGGGCACGAAGCGCGGCGGATGGTCGAGGTCGAGCCGGCAATGCATCTGCCACCACGCATCCTTCGCCATCGGGGCGCGATGGGCGTGGAGCGGGTGGCATTCCGGCTGGCGCTGTGCCCAGTCGCGCATGTCGTGCAGCCGGACCATGCTGAGCGGCCCGGCCATTCCGACCAGCGTGCCCAAATAGACGAGCAGCCGTTCGAGCCAGCGCGGTGCGACGAAGCTGCGATGGATCAGCAACCGATGCAGCCCGACGGAGTGGCCGGCGCACAACGTGATGCCGCTGGTCACGAGGAACAACGCCACGCTGCCAAAGGTGACATGGAACGGCGCGAGGGTCAGCGCGGCCAGCGTCATGCCGCCGATCCACAGCGATCGCCCCGGCGCCCAGCGCACCTGCCCATGGACGGCGTTGCTGGTCGCGGTCGCCTTCATCCGCAGCGTCGAACGGTCATCCATGTCGCCCCCTTCGGTAATTAGGAAATAACCTAAATAACGAAGCATGTTTGTCAAGGCGGCACGCGGTGCCTATCTGTGGCGCCATGCAGCGCGTGTTCGAAGCATTGGCGTCGGTGCCCCGGCGCAAGATCCTTGCCTATCTGGCCCATGCGGAATTGAGCGCTGGCGAGATCGCGGCGCGGTTCGACATGTCCAAACCGTCGATTTCACAGCACCTCTCGATCCTCGAATCGGCGGGGCTGGTCAGCAGCGAGAAGCGCGGGCAGTTCGTCTATTACCGGCTGGTGCCCGACAATCTGACCAACACGCTGAACGGGTTCGTACTGGAAGTCTGCCCGGTGGGGCGGCCGCTCAAGCGCGAAAGTGCGGCGCGGCGCGATAGCGGGAACCCGGACGCAGGCTGAACGCGTTCCTTCCGGCAATCAGGATGGAGAAGATCGCCGATGGGAATGTTGCAGGACGGGGCATGGACCAACGATACCCCGGTTGCGCCGACCGATGCGTCGGGCACGTTCCAGCGCGCGGCAAGCGGGTTTCGCGACTGGCTGACCCGTGACGGATCGCCCGGTCCCGACGGGCGGGCGGGGGTTCCGGCGGCGGCGGATCGCTATCACCTCTATGTCAGCCTGGCGTGTCCCTGGGCGCATCGTACGCTGGTGGTGCGCGCGCTGAAGGGGCTGGAGGCGATGCTGCCGGTGACGGTCGTGGGACCGCTGATGGGCGCGCAGGGGTGGAGCTTTGCGCCGGCGTTCGGCGGGACGGGCGATCCGGTCAACGGCGTCGATCACCTGCACCAGCTCTATGCGATGGCCAGTCCGGGGATGACCGGAAAGGTTACGGTGCCCGTCCTGTGGGACAAACAGGACCGGCGGATCGTGAACAACGAATCGTCGGAGATCATCCGGATGCTGAACACTGCGTTTGACGATCTGGGCGCCAGAGCGGGCGATTATTACCCGTCCGCGCTGCGAAGCGAGATCGATGCGGTCAACGCGCGGGTCTATGATACGGTGAACAACGGCGTGTACCGTGCCGGCTTCGCGACGACGCAGGGCGCCTATGACGAAGCGGTCGTCGCGCTGTTCACATCGCTCGACTGGCTGGAGGATCGGCTGACCGGCGACTGGCTGGTCGGCGACCGGATGACCGAGGCGGATGTGCGGTTGTTCACGACATTGGTGCGGTTCGACCCGGTGTATCACGGGCATTTCAAGTGCAATGTCCGGCGGCTAGTCGACTATCCGCGGCTGCGCGCGTTGACCGAACGAATCGCCATGCTGCCCGGCGTCGCCGACACGATCGACCTCGACCAGATCAAGACGCACTATTATCGCAGCCACAAGGACATCAATCCGACCGGCATTGTGCCGGCCGGGCCGGCGGTGCCGTTCTGAACGGTTCAGCCGGTGGCAAGCATGGGGCGACGACAGGAATGCGCATGATCCGCTGGACACTGCCGCTGGGCCTCGCGCTCGCGACCGCCGCTGTCGCCCAGACCGGCGCGCCCCCCGCCGCCCATGTGCCGGTCCCGGTCGAGGCGATCGGCGCGCGAATCGTCGCGCGCTATCCGCATGACCGAACCGCGTTTACGCAGGGGCTGGTGTGGCAGGACGGCAGCCTGTTCGAAAGCACCGGCCAGCCGGGCGTGTCCGACGTGCGGCGGGTGCGGTTGAGCGATGGCAAGGTGCTGGCGCGCACGAAGCTGCCGGGGTTGCAGTTCGGCGAAGGACTGGCGGTCGATGGCCCGCAACTGGTCAGCATCACGTGGCAGGACGGGATCGCGCATCGCTGGGACCGCAAGACGTTGAAAGCAGTCGGTCGCGCGCGCTATGCGGGCGAGGGCTGGGGGCTGGCGAGCGACGGCACATCGCTGATTCTGTCGGACGGTACGCCGACGCTGCGCTTCATGGACCCGAAGACGTTCCGGGAGCAGCGGCGGGTGACGATCACCGCCAACGGCCGGCCGGTGCATAACCTCAACGAGCTGGAGATGATCGACGGCAAGCTGTGGGGCAATATCTGGCACCGCGACTATATCGTGCGGATCGACCCGGCGACCGGCGAGGTCGATGCGCTGGTCGACCTGGCGCCGCTGCGTGCCGAGCTGGGGCCGCTGCTCGACCCGGAGGCGGTGCTGAACGGGATTGCGTGGGATGCGGCGGGCAAGCGGCTGTTCGTGACGGGGAAATGGTGGCCGACGCTGTTCGAGATTGCGTTGGAGCCGGTGAAGTAGTTCCGCTCTACCGTCACCCCAGCGCAGGCTGGGGTATCCGGCGGCTCCTGTCCCGTCCTATCACCGGGAGACCCCAGCCTGCGCTGGGGTGACGTTATCGGCGGTCGAATCGGGACTGGGTGCCGCTAACTCACCCATTTCAGCAATGTCGCGACATGGTCTGCCTCTGCCGCCGGCTTGTCGGTGCGGATACGGCTGATGCGGGGGAAGCGCATCGCGACGCCCGATTTGTGGCGTTTCGACGCGTGGATCGAATCGAACGCGACCTCCAGCACCAGGGTCTTCTCCACCTCGCGCACCGGGCCGAAGCGGTTGACGGTATGCTGGCGCACGAAGCGGTCGAGGTCCTTCAGCTCGGCATCGGTGAAGCCCGAATAGGCCTTGCCCACCGGCAACAGTTCGCCGCCCTGCGCCGGGTCGGCGGTCCAGCAGCCGAAGGTATAGTCGGAATAGAAGGACGAGCGTTTGCCCGACCCGCGCTGGGCATACATCATCACGCAATCGGCAACGAGCGGATCGCGCTTCCATTTATACCACAGCCCGACCCGGCGCCCGGTGACATAGGGCGAGTCGCGGCGTTTCAGCATGACCCCCTCGATCGCCGAATCGCGCGCGCGACTGCGAATATCGGCGAGGTCGGCGAAGGTCACGGCATCGATCAGGCGGGAAAGGTCGAACGTGGCTGCATCGAGCCGGGGAACGAACGCTTCCAGCCGGGCACGGCGTTCGTGCCACGGGCGCTCGCGCAGGTCCTCAGGCCCGTCGAACAGGATGTCGTAGAGGCGGACGAAGGCGGGATAGTCGGCCAGCATCGCCTTCGATACGATCTTGCGCCCCAGTCGCTGTTGCAGCGCGTTGAAGCTGGCGGCGCCGGTGTCGTCGGCATGGAGCGCGTCGCCCTGCCCCTGGCCCCGCACCAGCAATTCGCCATCGAGGACGCCGGGGGTGCGAAAGGCGGCGGCGACTTCGGGAAAGGCGGCGGTGATGTCGTCGCCCGCGCGGCTGTAGAGCCGGGTTTCGCCGCCGACATGGACCAGCTGCACCCGGATGCCGTCCCATTTCCATTCGGCGGCATAGTCGGCGAGGTCGACCACGCCGTCGTCGAGCGGATGGGCGAGCATGAACGGGCGGAACACCGGCAGGTCGGCGGCGTGCGGCTGTTCGGCGCGCCCCTCCGCCCAATCGAACAGTTCGGCATAGGGCGGGGCAAGGCCGTGCCACACCTCCTCCACCGCATCGACGTCGAGGCCGAACGCCTGCGCCAGCGCGGTCTTGGCCAGGCGGGCGGACACGCCGACGCGCAGGCCCCCGGTCGCGAGCTTCAACAGAGCGAAGCGTTCGTCCGATTCGAGCCGGTCGAGCATGTCGGCGAGCGCGCGGGGCGCATCGGAGCGCGACAGGCCGGCGAGGCGGGTGACGACGGTGTCGAGCGTGAGCGGATCGCTGTCGGCAACGCTGCCCGGCGGCGGTTCGGGCCACAGCAGCGCGACGGTTTCCGCCGTATCGCCGACGAAATCACGGCTCATCGCAAACAGCACCGAATCGGTGCGTTCGGTGATGAGCGCGCGGATGGTGGCGGACTTGACCGCCGGAATGTCGAGATCGCCGGTAAGGGCGGCGATCGCCCAACCTCGGTCAGGGTCGGGCGTGTCGCGCAGATAGGCGCCGATCAGTGCCAGCTTGGCGTTGCGCGACCGGGTGTAGATCAACCGGTCGAGCAGATCGGCAAAGGCGCGCATCGCTGGGAGCTTAGTCGATGGCGTTCTTCACGCCCTTGCCGGCGAGCAGGCCGAGGACCAGCAGGACGGCAAAGATCGCGATGGCGACGAAGAACAGGATTTTCGCGATGCCGACAAACGCGCCGCCAATGCCGCCAAAGCCCAGCGCGCCCAGCACCAGACCCAGTACCAGAAAGATGACGGCCCATTTCAACATTGCGGTGTTCCCGTTCCGATGGGGCAGGATCGCCCCGTTGCCCCAGTAGCGCGTGGGGGACGGTCGGGGTTCCCGTCGCACCGAAAAGCCCGCCGATGCGCATGGCACCGGCGGGCTTTCATTACGCCGAGCGGAAGTGATCAGCCCTTGCGCGCGGTTTCGAACAGGAACCAGGCGCGTTCCTCGGCTTCGTCGATCCAGTCGTCGGCAAGGCTGCTGGTGGCGGTGTCGCCCGCTTCCTCGGCAGCTTCGCGGGCTTCGCGCAGGCGTTCGACCAGCTTGAGATTATCGTCGCGCAACTCGGCGAGCATGTCGTCGGGCTTCACGAAGTCCTTGTCATTGTCCTTGATCGCGGTGCGCCGCGCAATGTCGCCGATCGAGCGCAGCGAGGTATTGCCGGTCTTGCGCACGCGTTCGGCGATCACGTCGGTTACCGCCAGGATCTGCGCCGCCTGATCGTCGAGCATCAGGTGATAGTCGCGGAAATGCGGGCCGGAGACGTGCCAGTGGAAGTTCTTCGTCTTCAGATACAGGGTGAAGCAGTCGGCGAGCGCGGCGTTCAGGCCGTCGGCGACGCTGGCGACCTTGTTGTTCGGCAGGTCGGTAGGGGTGTCGAGCGCGGGGTTGGTCACGGGAAAATCTCCGGCTGGATATGATTCGGTTCAGCAACGATCGCGCTGCCGAATCTTTCCCATCCGATCTGTCCGAAATTTCTGGATAGGTTGATCGACCGGCTGGATCACAGCAGCCGCAGCGCGCCGAGGCCGACGACCGCGCCGCCGAGCAGCAACAGTCCCGCCGTCACCGGACGGAGCAGGCGGAACGGCAGCGATTGCCAGCCGCGCTCGCCCAGCGTCGCGGCGGCGGCGGACAGGGCGATCATGGCCAGGGTCGCGCCGATGGTGCCGGCCACCGGATCGGGCGTGCGCGCGACCAGCGCGAAGACGAGGAACTGCCCGCGATCGCCAAGCGCGAGGATGCCGAGGCCGAGGAACCCGGTCAGCCAGCCGGGCAGCCGCCAATGGTCCAGCCGGTCCTTGATCCGCGCGGCGAACAGCGCCGAGCCGCCGGCCGACAGCAGCGCGAGCGCGAGCAGCAGGCTGCGCGCATTGGGCGTGAGATAGGGCGCCACCAGCGTGCCACCGGTCGCGGCCAAGGCAAATCCGGTCGCCTGCCCGACGATGCCGCCAAGGGTCGCGGAAGATCCGTGCCGGTCGGCGAGGATCGCGCTCAACAGCGCAGGGCGATCGCCGACCCCCGCCAGCAGGACCGCGACGAGCGCGGGGAGTAGCGGGTCCATCGCGTCAGGCGGGCTCAGCCGGCGAGGCGGACCGAGCAGGCGGCGGCATAGGCCTGTGCCGTGGCGACATCGCTCCGCCCGCACCGCACCGCATCGCGCGCCAGCGCGGTCCATTCTTGGAGCGAGGTACGCTCACCCCGCGCGATGGCGGCATCGACCAGCGCCAGGACCGACAGCGCGGGCAGGCTGGATTCGGCGGTGGCGATGGCGCGAATCGCCTCGATCTCGGCAAAGGGCTGGGCCATGCCGCCCTTCGTCATCGCCCGCTCCGCATCGATATGCACCGACTCGATCCGCATTGCCGCCTCTCCAACCGTTTGATTCGCAACCTGCACCGCAGAGGTTACGGTCCGGTGAAGGCGTCCGGCCTTGACTCAGGGGCCGGATTGCCCCATGCGCCCCCAACTTGCAGCAGCCCGCGTCGTGGCGGGTCGCTTTCCATTGTCATTTGCGGGCGTCATGCCCAAGGGAATTTTGGGTCATGGCAAAGCCGACCACCGTCAAGATCAAGCTCGTCAGCTCGGCCGATACCGGCTTCTTCTATGTCACCAAGAAGAACCCGCGCAACCAGACCGAGAAGCTGACCTTCCGTAAGTATGACCCGGTCGTGCGCAAGCATGTCGAGTTCAAGGAAGCGAAGATCAAGTAAGCGCTTGCCGGCCCGATTACGGGCCGGTCGTTTACCGCGAAAACCCGCCGGGGGCCGACAAGGCGCCCGGCGGGTTTTCGCGTTTGGGGGCACGGCGCGCTGTTGCCGCCATTGTCATTCCCTTGAAAGCGGGAATCCATAGCCGCTATCGTTTCGGCAGGAGCATCGGCGCCAGCGGATATGGACTTCCGCCTTCGCGAAAGTGACGAGAAGGGTGGGTCGCACCCAAAGCCACGATGTCGCCTACCCCCGCGAATCCCGCCCCGGATCGCGATCGGCATTGAACGCATCGACGGCGGCGTCATGGCCCGATCCGTTGCTCAGGAACACCAGCGCCATCAGCGCGCCGCCCAGCATCACCGATCCGCCGACTCCGCCGATGGTCGCGGCGGCGACGATCCAGTTCATCGACCCGACCCACCACCAGATACCCCCCAGCGCGACCAGCGCGGCCACGGTCGACACGCCGGCCATGATCTTCAGCAGCCAGCGAAACCGGCCCCACGCGAAGGCGGCATAGTCGGGATCGTCCAGATCGTTCGCCATGGCTTTTCAATGGGGCCGAAGCGTGGAATTCTCAAGGTCGTGGACGCGATGCGGGAGCGAACCGCCGCGCCGGGAAAAGGGAGAGGGCGATGACGATCGCAGCGATTTCGGGCGGACGCGATGTGGTGTCGGTGGGCGCCGACATGCCGGTGCGGGACGTGGTGGCACTGCTGACGCAGCACCGGATCGGTGCGGTACCGGTGCTGGTCGCGGGCAAGGTCGCCGGCATCTTTTCCGAACGCGACGTGGTCCATGCCCTGGTCGAGGTCGGCGCGGACGCGCTGGATATGGCGGTCGGTGAGCGGATGAGCAGCCCGGTGGTCACCGTGCCGCCAACGGCGTCGATCCTGGGCGCGCTGTCGCTGATGACGCAGCGGCGCATTCGCCACCTGCCGGTCGTGGAGGGCGACACGCTGGTCGGGTTCGTGTCGATCGGCGATCTGGTCAAGCACCGCATCGACGGGATCGAGGCGGAGGCGAATGCGATGCGCGCCTATATCCGGCAGGCATGAGCGGGCGTTGACCGGCGGTTAAGGCGGCCACGATAAAGCGGCATCATGGCTACACCGTCGATCGCCGAACATCTCAACTGGCACGTCAAGCAGCGGCTGCATCGCCGGCTGGCGCGGCGCGTGCTGGACACCCCGCCGATCCCGCGCAGCGATGACGGGGTCATCCTGTTCTCGATGATCGGGTCGGCAGTGCTGCTGCCCTATCTGGTCACGGTGAAATCCCTCCGGCAACAGCTGGGGCGCGGACGGGCGGTGATCCTCGACGACGGCACGCTGACCGCCGACGACCGCGCGGTGCTGGCGCATCACCTGAACGATCCGACCATATTGCATATCGATGATGTCGATACCGGGCCGTGTCCGCGCGGTGGAACATGGGAGCGGTTGCTGACCATCCTCGACCTGCGCGCGGATTCCTACGTGATCCAGGCCGATTCGGACACGGTGACGCTGGGCGACCTGCACGAGGTGCGCGCGGCGATCGATGCCGGCCGCGACTTCACGCTGCGCGGTGAGGCGGGGGCCGAACTGCGCAGCGTCGCCGACATGGCGTGCGACGCGGCCGATATCGATCCCCGCAGCCCCGCCCTGCATGTGCAGGACGCGGCGGAGGCGGCGATCGGGTCGGTCGCGCTGCCGGGCCATGGATCGCTGCGCTATGTGCGGGGCTGTGCGGGCTTTGCCGGCTTCGCGCCGGGCGGCCATGGGCGGGCACTGGCCGAGGCATTGTCGCTGGCGATGGACGCGGCGATCGGGCGGGACAGCTGGTCGCGCTGGGGCAGCGAGCAGGTGACGTCGAACTTCGTCGTCGCCAACGGCCATGATCCGCTGCTGCTGCCCTATGACCGCTACTGGAATTTCTGGAACGCAGCGTTGTTCGGACGGGCGCGGTTTCCGGGCGACCCGGCATTCGTCCACTTCATCGGCACCTATCGCTTCCATGGCGACGCCTATCTGGCGGCGACCCGCGGCGCGATCGACCGGCTGGGCTAGGACCGGCGCAGCATCGCCCAGGCGTCCAGCACCGCGCTGCGGGCAAAGACCCACAGGCTCCCGGCATAGACCGCGCCGCCGACCACGACCGACATCCCCAGCATCGGCACCGGCGACAGTGGCCCGGTGAGGTGGGCGGCGAGCGTTACCGCGCCTGCCATCGCCGCGCCCGCGCCGAACGCCGGCGCCACCGCGCGCGCGAAGTCGCCCGCCGACAGCCCGATCACCGGCAGCGCCCGCGCCGCGACGATCCCCAGCAACAGCGGGTGCGCGACGATCCACGCGCCCGCTACGCCCTCGATCCCGAACCGTGCCCCGATCAGGAACGCGATCGGCAGCACCACCGCCCCGATCGCGGTGGTACCCGCCGTGGTGCCGGGCCTGCCCAGCGCATCGACGGCAGGGGGAAAGAGCGCCTGCAAGGTCATGAACGGCATGGCGAGGCCAAGCAGCGCGACCAGCGGCGCGGCATCCGACCATTTCGGGCCGAGCGCGATCGCCACTGCCGGCCCGGCGGTGACCGCCAGCCCGATGAAGAACGGCACCGCGATCAGCATCAGCACCCGGACCGAGCGCACGAATCCCTGCGCCACCGCCGCCGGATCGTCGCGCATCCGGGCATAGGCGGAAAAGGCGACCTCGTTGATCGGTGGCACGACCTTGTTGGTGAAGATCTGGGTCAGGAACAGCGCGGTGGTGTAGATGCCGACCGCGTGGGCATCGAACGAACGCCCGGCGACGAGAATGTCGGCTTGGCTCTGGGCAAAGCTCAACAGGCTGGCGCCCGCCACGACCCCGCCGTAGCGCGCAAGATGGCCTGCGCCGCGAAAGTCGAAGCTTGGCCACATCCACGCCCGCGCCGCGATCATCAGCCCGATCGCGCGGGTGGTGAACAGCGTCGCGGGGGCCAGCACCAGCGTCCATACGCCAAGGCCGGCATAGGCGCCGCCGATCGCCGCCAGCGCACCGGCCAGCGACGACAGCAGGTTGACCTGTGCCTGCCGGTGAAAATCCATCCGCCGCGCGAGCAACGCATAGGCAAAGGAACTGAACGGCGTGGCAAGGTAGAGCAGCGCCTGCACCCGCAACAGGTCGGCGACGAACGGCTCATGGTAATAGGCGGCGGCCAGGGGGGCGAACAGGAACTGCAGCCCGCCCAGCACGATGTTGAGCAGCAGCAACATGCCGAATACCTGCCGCTGTTCACGCGCGGATACCTCACCATGCTGGATCAGCGCATTGGCGAGGCCATGGCCGTTCAGCATGTTGAGTAGCAGCAGGACGACCCCGGTCATCGCAACCAGGCCATAATCGCCTGGCGTCAGCAGCCGGATGACCAGAAAGGTCGACGCCCATGACACGATCTGCCCCACGATCTGGCTTCCCGAGCGCCAGATGACGGCACGGCGCACCTGTTTGCGCAGCGAGTCGGACGGGGGAAGCGTTGATTCGGCAGGACTATCCATCGGACCACCTTGTAACCGCAGGAATTGAGAGGCCGTAAACCCGCGGATTTCCGCCAATCTGAAACTTTCTCGAAACAAAATTGCAAAAAGCCGTTGACGGTTCGGGCGACCCCCCGTAGAGGGCTGTTCACCGGACGGGGCGAGTTACTCGCTTCTGCTGAGACACTGAAAAGGCGAAGCAGGCGCCCTTCCTAAAGAGGGGTAGCGGAGCGACGCCGGTTTCTTTGTCTGTTCTTT
>NZ_CAJYQD010000005.1 GCF_913776855.1 uncultured Sphingomonas sp.
CTGCGGGCTCCACCACGCGTTGAGCGGCACGCAGATCGCCCCCGTCGCGACGACGGCGAAGAACGCGACCGGCCATTCGGGCATGTTGCGCATGGCCAGCGCGACCCGGTCGCCCTTGCCCACACCCATCGCCGTCAGCTCGGCCGCCAGCGTGGCGATGGCGCGATATTGCGCTTCATAAGTGACGCGCTGATCCTCATGGATCGTCGCCAGCCGATCGCCATGGGTCCGCGACAGCGCGATCAGCTGCGTCAGGTCCGCCGGAGCATTCTTCCAGATACGCGTATCGATCCCGTCGATCGTGGCGCTGTCCATCTCGAACGGCTGGCCGGGCGCGGTCAGCGCCGCCTGTACCTGCGCCATCGACATGCGCGGCCAATCGGACGGCACCGCCATCGTCGCTTCGTCACCTGCCACGCAACCGCTCCTGTACAACCGACATCGAAGGTCGGGTTTGCCGATCGCCTCGAATTTCCATGTCGCGCACTATTGATTGTCATTCTACGAAAGGCAATAGAATGCGATGATCCCGCCGGCGTTTAGAATGACCGGTATGGCAACCTATGGAGAAGGCGCGACATGTCCGTGACAACCGAACGCCATGGCGACGTCCTGGTCGTCCTTGCCGACAATCCGCCGGTCAACGCCCTGTCGGCGGCGGTCCGCAGAGGCCTCGACGCCGCGATCGCGGAGGCCGCTGCGGACGATACGGTGCGCGCGGTGGTTATCGCCTGCGCCGGCCGCACCTTCTTTGCCGGAGCGGACATCACCGAATTCGGGAAAGCCCCGATCGAACCGATGTTGCCCGCGCTGGTCGATCGGATCGAGGCATCGGACAAGCCGGTCGTGGCCGCGATCCACGGCATGGCGCTGGGCGGCGGGTGCGAGGTCGCGATCGCCAGCCATTACCGCATCGCCGTGCCCAGTGCGAAGCTCGGTACGCCCGAGGTCAAGCTAGGCCTGCTCCCCGGCGCCGGTGGTACGCAGCGCCTGCCCCGCCTTGCCGGAGTCGCGGTTGCGCTGGAGATGGTGGCAAAGGGCGATCCAATGTCGGCTACCAAGGCAAGGGACGCGGGTATCGTCGATCGCTTGGCCGGCGAGGACAGCCTGCTCGCCGACGCCATCGCCTTCGCCCGCGAAATCGCCGACGTCCGCCCCATCCCCCGCGCCTCCGAACGCGCGCTTTCGCCCGATCCGGAGGCAGTCGCTGCCTTCGAACAGACCAATGCCCGCCGCTTCCGGGGTTTCGAAGCGCCTGCCGCCAACATCGCCTGCATCGTGAAGGCGACCGAAACCTCCTATGCCGAGGGCGCCGCGTTCGAACGCGAGCAGTTCATGAAGCTGATGTTCGGCGTTCAGTCGGCGGCGCAGCGCCACATCTTCTTCGCCGAACGCAAGGCATCGAAGATCGACGGCATCGCCGACGACGTGCAACTGCGTGCCATCAACCGCGTCGGCATCATCGGCGCGGGCACGATGGGCGGCGGGATCGCGATGAACTTCCTGTCGGCCGGCATCCCCGTCACCATCGTCGAGATGCAGCAGGACGCGCTCGATCGCGGCACCGCCACGATCCGCAGGAATTACGATGCGACCGCCGCCAAGGGGCGGATGAAGCCTGAACAAGTCGACCAGGCGATGGGCCTGCTCACCCCCTCGCTCGACCTGAACGCTCTTGCCGATGTCGATCTGGTGATCGAGGCCGTGTATGAGGAAATGTCGGTCAAGCAGGACATTTTCGGGAAGCTCGACGCGATCTGTAAACCCGGTGCGATCCTGGCATCCAACACCAGCTACCTCGACGTCAACGTCATCGCGGCTGCGACGAAGCGGCCGCAGGACGTGCTGGGCCTGCACTTCTTCTCGCCGGCAAATGTCATGAAACTGCTGGAAATCGTGCGCGGCGATGCGACCGCCGACGACGTACTGGCGACCGCAATGACGCTGGCGAAGAAGATCCGCAAAGTCGCGGTGATCGCGGGCGTGTGCCACGGCTTCATCGGCAACCGGATGCTGGAGCCGCGCCAGGTCGAGGCGATGAAGCTGCTGCTGGAAGGCGCCACACCGGAACAGGTCGACCGGGTACATGTCGCGTTCGGGATGCCGATGGGGCCGTTCCAGATGGCCGATCTGGCCGGTGTCGACATCGGCTGGCATCGTGACCCGAACCGGATCGAAAATCTGCGCGATGCGCTCGCCGCCGAGGGCCGGTGGGGTCAGAAGAAGCAGGCCGGCTTCTATGATTACGATGCGAAGCGCACGCCGTCGAACAGCCCGCGCGTCGCCGAGATCATCGACGATTTCCGCCAGCGGACCAACACCCCGCAGCACGAGGTGACCGATCAGGAAATCGTCGAGCGCACACTCTACACCATGGTCAACGAAGGCGCGAAAATCCTCGCCGAAGGCAAGGCGCAGCGGGCCTCCGACATCGATGTCGTCTGGATCTATGGCTATGGCTGGCCGGTCTATCGCGGCGGGCCGATGTTCTGGGCCGATACCGAAGGGCTGAAGAAGATCGTCGACGGGCTCGACCGCCATGGATTCGAGGTATCGCCGCTGCTGCGTGAGAAGGCCGAACAGGGCGGGAGGTTCTCGGCATGAGCGACCTTGACCAATTCCGCGCCGACACCCGCGCCTGGCTGGCGGAAAACTGCCCGCCCTCGATGCGCGAGCCGGTTCGTTCGGACAAGGACGTGACGTGGGGCGGGCGAAACCCGACCTATGCCAACCCGGATCAGAAGCTGTGGCTCGACCGGATGGCCGCGCGCGGCTGGACCGTGCCCGACTGGCCGACGGCCTATGGCGGCGGCGGCCTGTCCCCGGCCGAAGCGAAGATATTGCGCGAGGAAATGTCGGCAATACATGCCCGCAACCCGCTTTATTCCTTCGGTATTTCGATGCTTGGCCCCGCCCTGCTGAAATATGGCACGGAGGCGCAGAAGCAGGAACATCTACCGAAAATCGCCCGCGGCGAAATCCGCTGGTGCCAGGGCTATAGCGAACCCGGCGCCGGCTCCGACCTCGCCGGGCTTCAGACCAGCGCAGTCGAAGATGACGACGACTTCATCGTCAACGGACAGAAGGTGTGGACCAGCTATGCCGACAAGGCCGACTGGATTTTCTGCCTCGTCCGCACCGACCGCTCGACCAAGCAAGGCGGCATCAGCTTCCTGCTGTTCGACATGGCCTCGCCCGGCGTCACCACCCGCCCGATCAAGCTGATTTCCGGCAACTCGCCCTTTTGCGAAACCTTCTTCGACGATGTGCGCGTGCCCAAGGCCAATCTGGTTGGAGAGCGGAACAAGGGCTGGGACGTCGCCAAATATCTGCTGGGCCATGAGCGGGAGATGATTTCCGGCATGGGGCTGACCGACGATCGCCCGCTGATCGACCGCGCGGTGGCGACGATCGGGCTGGACGCGCAGGGCCGGCTCGCCGAACCGATGCTGCGCGCGGCGATCGCGACGTTCGACGTCCGCGCCCGCGCCTTCGCCGCCATGTCCGAACGCTTCCGCGACGAACTCAAGGCGCATCGCGCGCATCCCGCCCAGCCCAGCATGATGAAATATGTCGGGACCGAGCTGAACAAGACCCGCCACGAACTGACGATGGCGGCGGGTGGCAGCGACCTGCTCGAATGGGAGGGCGCCGACAGCAACGACGGCGCCGCCGCCCGTACATGGCTGCGCACCAAGGCCAATTCGATCGAGGGCGGCACGTCCGAAATCCAGCTCAACATCATCGCGCGTCGTATTCTCGACCTGCCGACCCAGTGACCTTCTGTCAGGAATTGCCACCATGCCTTTGTTTCTGAATGAAGATCAGACGATGCTTGCCGATACGGCGCGCGAATTCCTGAACGAAGCCGCGCCGGTCGCGCATCTGCGTGCGCTACGCGATGCCGACGACCCGACCGGCTTCGACCGCGACCTATGGGCGAAGTTCGCCGAGATGGGCTTCACCGGCATGATGGTGCCGGAAAGCGCCGGCGGGCTGGGCCTCGGCCACGTCGAGGCCGGGATCGTGCTGGAGGAGATTGGCCGCAACCTTTCGCCTTCCCCGTTCCTCACCACCTCGGTCGCTGCCGTCGCTGCGCTGACTGGTACGACGGCGGGCGAGCGTTGGCTGCCCGCCATCGCCGCCGGCAAGACCGTCGCAGCGCTCGCCATCGACGAGCGCGCCAAGCATGGCGACAGCATCGCCGTGAAGGCCGAACGGGCCGGCAACGGCTTCCGCTTGTTCGGAACCAAGCAGTTCGTGACCCACGGTCACATCGCCGACCTGATCCTCGTCATCGCCCGAACCGCAGGCGGCGCGGAGGACAAGGACGGGCTTACCCTGTTCGCGATCCCCGCCGACAACCCCGGCATGACCGCCGATCCCCGCCGGTTGGTGGACAGCAGCATTGCCGCGCGGCTGACCTTCGATGTGATGGTCGATGGCGACGCGGTGGTCGGCGACGTCGATGGCGGCAGCGCCCCGCTCGGTCGCCTGTTATCCGCCGCGCGCACCGGCGCGGCGGCGGAGTCGCTGGGGGTCGGCGACGGCGCCGCCACCCGCACGCTCGACTACCTTCGCCAGCGCAAGCAGTTCGGCCAGACCATTGGCAGTTTCCAGGCGCTGCAACACCGCGCCGCGCATCTCTATGCCGAGCTGGAGGTCGCCCGTGCCGCTGTGCTGAAGGCGCAGCAACTGCTCGACGACGCCCATCCCGACGCCGACCTCGCCGTATCGGTGGCGAAAGCGATGACCGGCATAGCCGCCACGCTGTCGGTACAGGAAGCGGTGCAGATGCATGGCGGCATCGGCATGACCGACGCCGCCGACATCGGTTTCTTCATGAAGCGCGCCCGTGTCCTGACCGAGATGTTCGGCGACATCGGCTATCACAGCGACCGCGTGGCGCGCGCCGGGGGCTATTGATGGAGCCGACGCCTGCCGACCTGATTGCCGGCCTGATCCGGCTGCTCGATATCGAAGAGATCGATACCGACCTCTATCGCGGCGCGCGCAATCCCGGCGGGGTCGGCCGCGTGTTCGGGGGACAGGTGATCGCACAGGCGTTGCAGGCCGCTCAACGCTCGATCGGCGGGGACAAGATCGCCCATTCGCTCCACGCCTATTTCCTGCGCGCAGGCGACGAGCAGCATCCGATCGTCTACCGCGTGGTGCGTGACTTTGCCGGGCGCAGCTTCGCAAATGCCCGCGTGATCGCGATGCAGCGGGGGCAGGCGATCCTGAACATGGCGGCATCGTTCCAGCTGCCGGAGGAAGGGCTGGCGCATCAGGACGCGATGCCCGACGTGCCGCCACCCGAGGCCCTGCCGACCGACCGCGACCTGCGCGAGGCGATGCAGGACCGCATCCCCGAGAAATACCGCCGCCTGTTCCTGCGCGCACGTCCGATCGAAATCCGCCCGGTCGAGGCGGAGCATTGGACCGACCCGACGAAGCGCGCCCCGCTGCAACATGGTTGGTTCCGCGCCGCCGCGCCGATCGGCGACGACATGACGCTGCACCGTGCGATGCTCGCCTATGCCAGCGACATGATGCTGCTCGGCACGTGCATGTTGCCGCATGGCATCCACTGGATGATGGACAAGGTGCAGACCGCCAGCCTCGACCATGCGCTATGGCTGCACGAACCGTTCCGCGCCGACGATTGGCTGTTGTACCAGACCGACAGCCCCTGGGCCGGACACGCTCGCGGTTTCAATCGCGGGCGGTTCTTCAGTCGCGACGGGCGCTTGGTGGCTAGCGTCGCGCAGGAGGGGCTGGTGCGGGTACGGGGATGATCGCGCCGATGACCGCGAGTCCTTCCTGCCGCGAACGTCATCCCGGCGAAGGCTGAAATTTCTCGTTTTGCTGTTCGGGACAGGAGCCGGAAGAGGCTCCAGCCTGCGCTGGGGCGACGTTATGGGGCATATGCGTCGCCGGTGAACCGTGCCCCCGCGCAGGCGGGGGGTTCAGGGCTACCCAGCCCCGACGGCCGTTTCCGCAGCCCTGCTTTCCGCCTGCAAGGGGGCACGGAACCGCTGAGGCACAGCCTCACACTGGCTCGTGGATCGGACAGCCGTTGAACCGCCGTCGATAGTCGACCGAATGGTCATAAATCGGCTTGCGCACCCGGTTGACCCCGCCCAGCGGCTGATGCGCGGCCAGCCCGGTCCACACGCTGAAGCGCAGATTGTCGTCGACCTCGGCCACCTTGTCCGCCGACCAGCTGTCCTGGGGGTCGGTGCGGATCGTCGCGACGGTGACGAACGGGCTGACTTCCTCCGGCCACGGCGTCGCCGCATCCTCGATCGGCTGGGCATCGGTGTCGCGCAGCAGCTGCACCCGAACCTCCCATTCACCACGCACACGGTTTGCGGCCGTCTGCATATCTTCCCGGATCGCATCGGGGCGGCCGCTGGTGTCGATCACCGTATCGGTCAGGGCGGTCAGCTCGGGTGACACCGGCACCACCTGATATTTCGCGACGAACGCACCGTGCCGGAACGGCGTCGCCGAGAAATAGGTTTCGCCGAGCGGGTGGACGTTCTTCGACCCTCCCATCGTCTTCAACAGCGTGCTTTCGGTCCCGACCGCCTCCAGCGCCGCTTCCGCCCCGCGCAGGACATAGGACAGCGCCTTCTTCGCCCATTCCGCCTTGTCGGTGGTCTTGGCCAGCAGCTTCAGGTTACCGGCGAATTTCTGCGGCGTCGGCGCGGCAAAGGCCGGCGCGTTGACCATCACGAAATCCTGCGTTCGCCCCTCGGCACCGGGCAGGCGGTCGCCGTCCACCGCCATGACCTTCCACGCAAGCCCACGCGGCAGGCCGATGGCATCGTCAAGGATGTCGCCCGGATTGGTCGAAAACCGCATCACCACCGGATGCGTGCCGGGCGTCGCGAACAGGCCCTGCGCCAGCTCAGGCGGCAGATTGTCGTGGATGGTCAGTTCGCCCTTCAGGATGCCGTGCCCCTTGGCATGGACCGCGCGCACCGCCTTGCCATAATCCTTAGATGTGGTTTCCAGGATCGTATCGAACGACTGCTCCATCTGCGCGACCGTCTCGGCCTCGTCGGGCTGCGGCTGTTCCAGCCTGACCGAATAGCGAATCGGCGGTTTCAGCATGGCGGTCATCGGCAACTCCTGTGTCTTTCAGCGAAAAAGGATCGGAGCCTGTTTCGTTCCGCCGCCGTCAAACGGCGGTACGCCCATAGTCCTGCCGGGTGACCGGATGGCTGGAGGACAACCCGCCATCGACCGCCCATGCCTGTCCGTTGACATAGCTTGCCTCCGCCGACGCCAGGAACAGCACGACCGCCGCGACTTCCTCCGGCTCTCCCCCGCGACGCAGCGGGTTCAGCCGCCCGATCCGCGCTTCCTTGCCCGACTGGCGCGCATGGTCGTACACCATCGCCGTCATGCCGGTTTCGATCAGGCCGGGGCACACCGCGTTGACGCGGACGCCCGATCCCGACAGCTGCTGCGCGGCGGTCTGAACCAGGTTGATGACCCCGGCCTTCGACGCGGAATAGGGCGCGCCGCCCGCCCCCGATCGCAACCCGGCGACGCTGGCGGTACACACGATCGCGCCGCCGCCCGCGGCCGCCATGACCGGCGCGGCGTGGCGGATGGCAAGGAACGGACCGATCAGGTTGACGCGCAGTATCTCCGCCCAATCCCGTGCCGTCGTGTCGAACAGCCCGGCGATCCCGCCCGAGATGCCGGCATTGGCATGGACCACCTCGATCCCGCCAAAGGTTTCCACGCTCAGCGCGATCGCCCGCGAAACGTCGGCGTCTTCGCCGGCATCCATGGCGCAGCCGATCGCCCGGCCGCCCATATCCTCGATCATCGCTGCCGTGACCTCGGCCTGTGTCACATCGCCGCACACCACCCCGGCCCCTTCGCGGGCAAAGGCCAATGCGGTCGCCCGCCCGATCCCCGATCCCGCGCCGGTGACCAGCACCGACTTGCCATCGAACCGCATCACGCCCCCGCCTTCCTCGCGAAATCCCACGCCATCGCCGCCAGCATCGGCACCCGCTCGGCCATCGCTGCTGCCTGCGCGCTGGCGGCATTGCCGTCGCGCACGCGCTGCTTGATGCCCTGCACGATCCCGGTCAGCCGGAACAGGTTGTACGCGAAATACCACTCAAGCTTCGGTACGTCCGCCCGCCCCGTCGCGGCACAGTAGCGTGCCACCACCGCTTCCATCGTCGGAATGCCGCTATCCTCGCCAGCCAGTCCCCTGATCCCCGATCGGCCGTCGGGTTCGGTGCCCCAGTTCATCAGCAGATAGGTGAAGTCGGCCAACGGGTCGCCCAGCGTCGACAATTCCCAGTCCAGCACCGCGACGACGCTCGGTTCGCCTGCGGCAAAGATCAGATTGTCGATGCGGTAATCGCCATGGACGATCGACACCCGATCCTGTGCCGGAACGGTACGCGGCAGCCAGTCGATCAGCCGCTCTACATCGGGCAGGTCGTCGGTTTGGCTCGCACGATATTGCCGGGTCCAACGCGTCACCTGACGCTCGAAATAATTGCCGGGCTTGCCGTAATCACCCAACCCCACCGCGACCGGATCGATCGCGTGCAGCGCCGCCAACGCATCGATCATCGCGTCATAATGGGCACGGCGTTCGGCCGGCGTCATCTCCGGCATCGACCCATCCCAGATCGTCCGCCCCGCCACCCGTTCCATCAGGTAGAAGGGCGCGCCGATAACCTCCGCATCTTCGCACAAGGCGATCGGCCTGGGCACCGGAAAGCCCGTGGGGTGCAGCGCAGAGATCAGCGCGAACTCGCGCTCGACGGCATGGGCACTCGGCAGCAGCGGCCCGAACGGCTTGCGGCGGAGGACGAACGACCCGGCGGGAAGGTCGACGCGATAGGTCGGGTTGCTCTGTCCGCCGGGATAGCGCGTGATCTCGACCGGTCCATCGCCCACCGTCGCCCCCAGCCACGGCATCAGCCGTGCGAGGTCGAACTCAGCGGCCATCGGCCACCTTCGCAAATTCGGCGCGGGCGATGGCGCGGTTATGCACCTCGTCCGGCCCATCGGCAAAGCGCAGCGTGCGGACGCCGGCCCAGGCGGCGGCCAGCGGAAAATCCTCCGACACGCCGCCGCCGCCATGCGCCTGGATCGCATCGTCGAGGATTTGGAGCGCCATGGTCGGTGCCTGCACCTTGATCATCGCGATCTCGCCCTGCGCCGCCTTGTTCCCGGCACGGTCCATCATGTCGGCGGCCTTCAGGCAGAGCAGTCGCGTCATCTCGATATCGATCCGGGCGCGGGCGACCCGCTGTTCCCAGATCGAATGCTCGGCAATCGCCTTGCCGAACGCGACGCGCGATTGCAGCCGCCGCGTCATCGCCGCCAGTGCCATCTCCGCGACGCCGATCGTCCGCATACAATGGTGGATGCGTCCCGGCCCCAGCCGGCCCTGCGCGATCTCGAACCCGCGCCCTTCGCCCAGCAGCAGGTTGGCGGCGGGCACCCGCACCTGGTCCAGCACCACCTCGCCATGGCCATGTGGGGCGTGGTCATAGCCATAGACCGGCAGCATCCGCTCGATCCGCACGCCCCGCGTATCCATCGGGACCAGGATCATGCTCTGCTGCTGGTGTCGACGCGCATCCGGATCGGTCTTGCCCATCACGATCGCCACCTTGCAGCGCGGATCGCCCGTGCCCGACGACCACCATTTGCGCCCGTCAATCACATAATCGTCGCCATCGCGCATGATCCGCGTCTCGATATTGGTCGCGTCCGAAGACGCCACCGCCGGCTCGGTCATCAGGAAGGCGGAACGGATGCGTCCCTCCATCAACGGCCGCAGCCACTGTTCCTTCTGTTCGCGCGTGCCATAACGGTGCAGCACCTCCATATTGCCGGTATCGGGCGCGGAGCAGTTGAAAACCTCGCTCGCCCAATGCCACCGACCCATCTCCTCTGCGCACAGGGCATATTCGACATTCGAAAGCTGCGTTCCCTCGAACGCGAAACTCTCATCCACCACCGGCGCGCCCGAATGGGGCGGCATGAACAGGTTCCAGAGGCCGGCAGCCTTGGCCTTTTCCTTCAGCGGCTCCAGCATTCCGACCGGCCTCCAGCGATCGCCACTCGCGACCTCACGATGATAATCATGGTCGGCGGGGGCGACATGGTCCGCGATGAACGCCGCCACGCGGTCCCGATATTCGGTTTCGCGCGCACTGAACCGAAAGTCCAACATCCGTCTCCCGTTGCAACTGTTTCGTCCGGTCTATGCCATACCGCATATTCGGTAAAGGTCGGATGACGTCGCGGCATGGTGCAACAATGGGGCTTGGGGTCCACACCCGATCTGCTAGAGTTTGCCCATGACGACGACCGACGGGGCCACCAAACGTTACCGCGCAAAGCGCGACGCCATCCTCTCCGCTGCGGCGGAGGCGATCAACGAAGCGAGTGCCAAAGGCATGACCTTCGCCGATGTCGCGCGCCGGGTCGGCCTCAATACCACCAGCGTCACCTATTATTTCAAGCGCAAGGAAGACCTTGCCGCCGCCGCGTTCGACCACACGCTGGACTGGCTACAGGCGACGCTGGACGAAGCGCTGGCGGAGGACACGCCACAGGCCCGCGTCGCCAAATTCCTGTCCATCCATTTCGACCGGCAGCGCCGGATCGAGGCGGGTGAGGAACGGCCCGTCGCGATGCTGTCCGACCTGCGCGCGATGGAGGACCCGTTCAAGGCCCGGCTGCTGGCGGGATGGCGCGAGGTGTTTCGCAAGACCCGCACCCTGTGGGGCGAACCGCGCGATCGCCTGACCAAGGACGTGCAGGGCGCCCGTGCCCATATGCTGCTGGAAAACTGCTTCTGGCTGACCGTCTGGCTCGATCGCTACGAACCCGACCAGTATGACCGGGTGGAGGCGCGGCTAATGGACGTGTTCACTCACGGCCTAGCCGGTTCCGGCCAGCATTGGGACCCGCAGCCGCTGCTGCTGGAACAGGCCGATGCAGAGCCGGCGCGCGACGCATTCCTGCGCGCTGCCACCCGGCTCATCAACGAACTGGGCTATCGCGGCGCCTCGGTACAGCGGATCGCGTCCGAACTGAACGTGACCAAGGGGTCGTTCTACCATCACCTCGATGCCAAGGACGATCTCGTCGCCGCCTGCTATCAACGCAGCTTCGATACCATCTCCGCCGCGCAGCGCGCCGCCGACCGCGACGGCGGCAGCCATTGGCAGCGCCTGTCCAGCACCCTTGCCACGCTGGTCGATGCGCAGTTCACCGAACAGGGGCCATTGCTGC
Source organism: uncultured Sphingomonas sp. (assembly GCF_913776855.1). GTDB lineage: Bacteria > Pseudomonadota > Alphaproteobacteria > Sphingomonadales > Sphingomonadaceae > Sphingomonas. The sequence continues at coordinate 11,302 of NZ_CAJYQD010000005.1, forward strand.
GGACCACCGCGCTCGCCGGCCTGCCCGGTGGCGTGCGGCAGGCGATGGTCGACCGCTCCAACCGGATCGCCCGCCGGTTTGCCGGCACGATCAGCGACGGGATCGCCGAAGGATCGGTCCGCGCGGTCGACCCGCTGATTGCCGCACAGGCGCTGATGGCGCTGCAGAATGCCGCATTCGACATGCGCAGCTGGGCGTCGACCATGCCACGCGACCGGGCGGTCGGCTTCTATGCGTCGACGGTGATGACCGGACTGTTCAGCGATCCGGCGGTGTAGCGCCTACGCCAACACCCCATGATATTCCTCGCGCAGCGCCGCCTTCTTTAGCTTCCCCGTGGCGCTGTGCGGCAGGGCATCGACGAAGATCACCCGGTCGGGCAGCCACCATTTGGCCACCTTCGTCGCCAGATGTGCCAGGACCGCATCGGCGTCGACCTCGGTACCGGGCCGCCGCACGACCAGCAGTACCGGCCGTTCGTCCCAGCGTGGATGCGGCACGCCGATCGCCGCCGCTTCTGCCACACCCGGACAACCGACCGCCGCATTCTCCAGATCGACCGAACTGATCCATTCGCCGCCCGACTTGATGACATCCTTCGCCCGGTCAGTAATCTGCATCGTGCCGTCGGGGTGCAGCATCGCAACGTCGCCGGTATCGAACCAGCCATCCGCCGTCAGCGCGTCGCCACCCTCGTCGCGGAAATAGCGTTCGATGACCCATGGCCCGCGCACCTGCAAACTGCCGGAAGTCGCACCGTCGCGCGGCAGCACCGCACCCTGGTCATCGACCGTGCGCAGTTCGACGCCGAACGGCACCTTGCCCTGTCGACAGACCTGATCAACCCGCTGGTCGAAGCTCAGGTCGTCCCAGTCCGGCCCCGGCGCGCCCATCGTCCCGATCGGCGACGTTTCGGTCATGCCCCAGGCATGGTTCACCCGCGCGCCCATCCGCATCAGCCGCTCGATCATCGCGCGCGGTGCCGCCGATCCGCCGATCGTCACGACCTTCAGATGCTCCGGCGCCTGCCCGGTCGCGTCCATATACTGGAACATCGCGAACCAGACGGTCGGCACGCCCGCCGAATGGGTCACCCGTTCGCGGTTCATGAGGTCGCACAGCACCGCCGGATCGTTCACCGCCGAAAACACGATCTTGGCGCCCACCGCCGGCGCGGCGAAGGGCAGGCCCCATCCGACCGCATGGAACATCGGCACCACCGGCAGGCACACGGCGCGCTGCGACAGGTCGAATTCGTCTGGCTGAAGCTCGGCGATCGCGTGCAGCACATTCGAACGATGGGTATAGACCACACCCTTGGGATCACCGGTCGTGCCGCTGGTATAGCAGATCATGCACTGGTCGCGCTCGTCGCCTTCGACCCAGGCATAGTCGCCGCTCTCGTCCGCGATCAACACCGCGAATGAATCCGGCCCGTCGCCGTCCATGACCACGAAATGCTCGATACCGCTCAGGCGCGGCTTCATCCGCTCGACGGTCGGCGCGAAGACCGCATCGTAGAGCAGCACCCGGTCGCCGGCATGGTCGGCGATATAGGCCAACTGGTCGTCGAACAGGCGCGGGTTGATGGTATGGATGATCCCACCCATTCCGATTACGCCATACCACGCGATCAGGTGGTTCGCATGGTTCATCGCCATCGTCGCCACCCGGTCGCCGGGCCGAATTCCCAGCCGCTCCAGCGCCTGCGCCAGCCGGCGGGCATCGTGCGCGATCCCTGCCCAGTTCGTCCGCGTTTCGCGTCCGTCGGCCCAGCGGGTGACGATCTCCCTGCGCCCATGCTCCCGCTCGGCATGATCGAGCAGTCGCGGTACTCGAAGTTCGAAATCCTGCATTCCGCCCAGCACGCACGCTCTCCTTCGCGAACGGGGCCATGCTGCCCCTATCCCACGGCGGCGAGCGGTGCCTTCACCGTATCGAACGCCGCGCTGGTGACACCTTGCAGCCTGCCGACGCGTTCGGCAAGCTCGCCATCGATCCGAAAATCGCGGCCCAAGCATACCCGTGCTTCGATTCCATGCGCGGCGGGTACCGAAATCCAGATTTCGCCGCGCGCGCCACGCTCATGCTGTACCAGTCCGGCGATCGCAGGATAGGCGGTGGCATCCTCAATCGTCAGGTCCAGTCGCAAGCGCACGTCACGGGCGATCACATCGAACGGCCGAAGCGATTTCACGGTCGCCCGCGCGCTTTCGTCACCGGCCCGCCGGTCGAGTTCGAGCGTGAACAGGCCACAGCCGCCGACCTTGCCCGCCGCCTCCAGATCGTTCGCCGGCCCCTCGTCGAAACAGGTCACCGGCACCTGCCCGGTCGCGTCCGAAAGCGTCGCCATCATGTAGCGCTTGCCCCGCGCCGAGGTCCGCCAGCGCGCATCCTCCACCAGCGCCGCCACCGTTGCGCCCACGCGCCCGCCTTCGGGCACCGGCGTATCGGCAAGATCGGCGATCTTGCGCGCGCCATGGGCACTGGCGAGATGGGCGTAGCGATCGAGCGGATGCGCCGAGAAGTAAAAGCCGAACGCGTCCTTTTCCGCTGCGATCGCCTCGGTCAGCGTCCAGTGGACGTCGGGCAGGCGGATCGCCGCCTCGGTCGCGCCGCTCGCCTCGCCGAACAGGCCGCCCTGCCCGCTAGACCGGTTCGCCTCGGTTCGCTGCGCCGTCGCCATGAGCGTGTCGGCCAGCGCATGGACGCCGGCACGGTCGCCGACGATGCTGTCGAATGCGCCCGCCGCCGCCAGCGTTTCGATCTGGCGCTTGTTCAGCAGCTTCGGATCGACCCGCCCGGCGAAATCGTCGAGCGATTTATATGCCCCCTTGGCCGCGCGTTCCTCGACCAGCAGCTCCATCGCGCGCTCGCCGACGCCCTTCAGCGCCGACAGCGCATAGCGCACCGCCAGCCCGCCCTCGCCTGTCTCCTCGACCCCAAAGGTCGCATCGCTGGCGTTGATGCACGGCGGCAGGCAGTCAATCCGCAACCGCTTCATATCGTCGACGAAGATCGCCAGCTTGTCGGTCTGCGCATAGTCGAACGCCATCGACGCGGCGAAGAATTCGTGCGGGTGATGCGCCTTCAGCCACGCCGTCTGGTACGCCAGCAGCGCGTAGGCCGCCGCGTGGCTCTTGTTGAAGCCGTATCCGGCGAACTTGTCGATCAGGTCGAACAGTTCGTTCGCCTTCCCCTCCTTTATCCCGTTCACTTCGGCACAGCCCTTGACGAAGATGGATCGCTGTGCGTCCATCTCCGCCTTGACCTTCTTGCCCATCGCGCGGCGCAGCATGTCCGCACCGCCCAGTGAATAGCCGGCCAGGATCTGCGCGGCCTGCATCACCTGTTCCTGGTAGACGAAGATGCCGTAGGTTTCGTTCAGGATCGGTTCGAGCAGGTCGTGTGGATAGATCAGTTCCTCGCGCCCGGCCTTGCGCGCGCCGAACGACGGGATGTTGTCCATCGGCCCCGGCCGGTACAGCGACACGAGTGCGATGATGTCGCCGAAATTGGTCGGCCGCACGGCGGTCAGCGTACGCCGCATCCCTTCCGATTCCAGCTGGAACACGCCGACGGTATCGCCGCGCTTGAGCAGTTCGTACGTCGCCGGATCGTCCCATGACAGGCTGTCGAGATCGACCACGATCCCCCGCCGCGCCAGCAACTCTACCGCAAATTTCAGCACCGACAGCGTCTTGAGGCCGAGGAAGTCGAACTTCACCAACCCCGCGCCCTCGACATATTTCATGTCGAACTGCGTGACCGGCATGTCGGATCGCGGATCACGGTACAACGGCACCAGCTGCGCAAGCGGCCGGTCGCCGATCACCACCCCCGCCGCGTGGGTCGACGAGTGGCGCGGTAACCCCTCCAGCTTCATGGCAAGGTCGAGCAGGCGGCGCACATCCTCTTCGCGCTCGTACTGCTGGTTCAGTTCCGACACGCCGTTGATCGCCCGGTCCAGCGTCCACGGATCGGTCGGGTGGTTCGGCACCAGCTTGGCGAGACGGTCGACCTGGCCGTAGCTCATCTGCAGCACGCGCCCGGTATCCTTCAGCACCGCGCGCGCCTTCAGCTTCCCGAAAGTGATGATCTGCGCGACCTGATCGCGGCCATATTTCTGCTGGACGTAGCGAATGACCTCGCCACGCCGCGTTTCACAGAAGTCGATGTCGAAGTCGGGCATCGACACGCGTTCGGGATTGAGGAAGCGTTCGAACAGCAGCCCCAGCTTGATCGGGTCGAGATCGGTGATGGTCAGCGCCCATGCGACTGCCGACCCCGCGCCCGAACCACGGCCCGGCCCGACCGGAATGTCATGATCCTTCGCCCATTTGATGAAGTCGGCGACGATCAGGAAGTATCCCGGAAACCCCATCTGGCAGATGACGTCCAGTTCGAAGTCCAGCCGCTGGAAATAGTCGGGGAAGCGCGCTTCCAGCTCCGCCTCGGACAGCTCGGGGATCATGCCGGTATCGGCCGGGGTCGGCGCGTCCTCCCATGGCGCCGGAGCCTCTACCGCGACCTCCGCCTGCACCATGCCCGCTTCCAGCGCGACGATCTTGCGCAGGCGATCAACCAGTCCGGCGCGCGAATCGGCCCGCAGCTTCAGCGCCTCGCCCTCGCGATCGCCGGCAAGGCTGGGCAGGATCGGCTTGCGCTTCGGCGCCGCCACTGCGCAGCGCTGCGCGACGACCAGCGTGTTGGCCAGCGCTTCGGGCAGGTCGGCGAACATCTCCTGCATGACGGCTGCGGGTTTCAGCCACGCCTCGGGCGATGAACGCTGGCGATCCTCGCTCGCGACATAGCTCGACGATGCGATGCACAGCATCGCGTCGTGCGCATCATGGAAATCGGCCTCGGCAAAGCAGCACGGGTTGGTCGCGACCAGCGGCAGGTCGCGGGCATAGGCGAGGTCGAGCAGATGCGGCTCGGCGCGCTGCTCCACCGCCTCACCCCGCCGCGCCAGCTCGACATAGAGCCGGTCGCCGAACAGCGCCTGCAACCGGTCGGCATAGGCCAGCGCCTCGCCGTCCCGGCCGCTGGCGAACAGCCGCGCCAACGCCCCGTCGCCCGCCCCGGTCAGCGCGACCAGCCCGTCGCTGCGCCCGATCAGCGCATCGATCGGCACATGCGCCGGAATCTCGACCGGGCGGTCGAGATGCGCCATCGACACCAGCGCGCACAGATTGTCGTACCCGTTCGCATCCTGCGCATAGAGCGGCAGCCAGTCGATCTCCGGCTCGCATCCTTCCGCCCCGCCCGGCCGCGCGACGGCCAGCAGCGTGCCGACCACCGGCTGCACCCCCTGATCCTTGCACGCGTCGGAAAATGCCATGGCCGCATACAGCCCGTTGCGGTCCGAAAGGCCGGCGGCGGGAAAGCCCAGCTTGCGCGCAGCCTTGGCGATCGCCTTCGGATCGATCGCGCCCTCCAGCATGGTGAAGGACGAAAAGATACGAAGCGGTACGAACCCGGAATGCGCCATCCGCCCGACGTAACCATCCGGTCATGATTCGGCCAGTCCGCCCCGCCCGGAACCGCGACGAACCGCGCCCGTTTCGGCGGTATACAGGAGAACAGATATGACCGACTTCGCCAGCGCCACGCGATCCACCCGCGCCGGATGGGAATGGACCCTTGCCTATGGCATCGTATCGGTGCTGATCGGCATCCTCGCCTTTACCCAGCCCTTTCCTGCCACGCTGGCGGTGACGATGATCGTCGGCTTCTTCTTCCTCGCCGGCGGCATCGCCTCGCTGATCGCCGCCTTTCGCGGGCGCAACGGACGGGGCTATGCCGCGCTGTTCGGGCTGCTGTCGGTTATCGTCGGCGGCTACATGATCCTGGTGCCGGTGGGTGGCGCATTGTCGCTGACGCTGATGATGATCCTGTGGCTTGCCGCCCGCGGGATCATGGAGCTGTTCATCGGCTTTCGCTTCCGACGGCTGCGCGTTGCGATGCTGCTGCTCGGCGCACTCAACATCGTGCTGGCGATCCTGCTCTACACCACCGTGCCATGGTCGGCGCTCACGCTGCCGGGCTATATCCTCGGCGCCAGCTTCTTATTCGGCGGCATCGTCGCGATCATGGGCGCACTGTCGGACCGGCGGGAGCACGTGGCGTAAGCGATCCCGACGGGAACGTACCCCCGCGCAGGCGGGGGTCCAGGGCCAAGCGAAAGGCGGTAGCGTCTGGAACCCTGGGCTCCCGCCTGCACGAGAGTCCAGAACCGGCGAACCTACCCCAACGCCGCGGCAATCGCCCCGTCCAGCTCCTCCGGCTTTGTCGTCGGCGCATACCGCGTCACCCGCCCATCGCGCCCGACCAGGAACTTGGTGAAGTTCCACTTCACCGCCTCGCTGCCCAACACCCCCGGCGCCGCCTTTTTCAGCGCGCGGAACAGCGGCGCGGCATCGGCCCCGTTCACATCGACCTTGGCGAACACCGGAAAGCTGACGTCATAGGTCAGCGAACAGAATGCCGCGATTTCCGCCGCATCGCCCGGCTCCTGCCCGCCAAACTGGTTGCACGGAAACCCCAGCACCGCGAACCCCTGAGGCCCGAATTTGCCATGCAACGCTTCAAGGCCAGCATATTGCGGCGTGAACCCGCATTTCGACGCGACGTTGACGATCAGCAGCACCTGCCCGCGATAGTCCGCTAGCGTCGTCTGCGCGCCATCCGTCGTCACGACCGGCAGGTCGTACAGGTCGCTCACTGCAACACCCCGTCGTGCAGCCGCACCACCCGGTCCATCCGCGCGGCCAACCGCTCGTTATGCGTCGCGACCAGCGCCGCCGACCCCTGCCCCCGCACCAGCCGCAGGAACTCGGCGAACACGACATCGGCGGTTGCCTCGTCCAGATTGCCGGTCGGTTCGTCCGCCAAGACCAGCGCGGGCCGGTTCGACAGCGCGCGCGCCACCGCGACGCGCTGCTGCTCGCCGCCCGACAACTGGCTGGGGCGATGATGCAACCGCTGCGACAGGCCCAGCGCGCTCAGCAATTCGCTCGCCCGCGCATCCGCTTCACCCCGTTCGGCGCCACGCACCAATTGCGGCAGGACGACATTCTCCAGCGCGTTGAAATCGGGCAGCAGGTGGTGGAACTGATAGATGAAGCCCATCCGGTCGCGCCGCACCTCGGTCCGGCGGTTTGCACCGGCCTTTGCGACCTGTTCGCCGCACACCAGAATTTCGCCCTCGAAACCGCCTTCCAGCAGCCCGACAGCCTGCAACAGCGTCGACTTGCCCGACCCCGACGGCCCCAGCAGCGCAACGATCTCGCCCGGTGCGACGATCAGGTCGACGCCGCGCAATACGTCAATCGTTGCCTCGCCCTGGGTGAAGCTGCGGCGCAGGTTGCGGGTTTCCAGAACCGGCTCAGTCATAACGCAGCACCTGTACGGGATCGGTATTGGCCGCCTTGAACGCCGGGTACAGCGTGGCGAGGAAGGAGAAGAGAAGCGCGACGAGCGCGATGGTGACGATCTCGACCGGATCGACCTTCGACGGCAATTCGGTCAGGTACCGCATCGTCGGGTCCCAGATGTCGATCCCGGTCAGCGCGCCGATCCCGCCAACGATCTGCTGCCGGAACGCCAGGAAAACGAACCCCAAGATCAGCCCGGCCCCGACGCCCAGCGCGCCGATCGTCGTGCCGACCGTCATGAAGATCCGCAGCAGCCCGCCGCGCGTCGCTCCCATGGTCCGCAGGATCGCGATGTCACGCGTCTTGGCGCGGACCAGCATGATGAGCGACGACAGGATATTGAACACCGCGATCAGGATCAGGATCGACAGCACCGTGAAGGTCACGATCCGGTCGACGGCCAGTGCCTGGAACAGCTCGCCGTTCAGCTGTCGCCAGTCGACGATCTGCGCGCTGGCGACATATTTGCGCGCCAGCGGGGCGACGATCTGCTCGACCTTGTCGGGATCGGTCGTCTCCAGCTCGATCGAGCCGACGGTATCGCCGCTCAGCAGCAGCGTCTGCGCATCCTCGATCGGCATGATGACATACGCCTTGTCGAGGTCGTACACCCCGACCTCGATGATCGCGGCGATGCGGTACGGCACCTGCCGGATCATCGTGCCGAACGGCGTTGTCGGCCCCTGCGGGCTGATGATTGTGATCTCGCTGCCGACGGTGACGCCCAGCGCCTGGGCCAGCCGGCTGCCGATCACGACATTGCCGCTGCCGGGCGTGATGCTGCGGAGCGACCCCAGCTTCACATTATCGCGGATCGTCGGATTGTCGCGAATGTCCTCGATCCGCATCCCGCGCATCAGGATGAACTCCGACCGGCCATTATAGGTCGCGAACAGCGGCTGTTCGATCAGCGGCGTCGCGCTGGTCACGCCCGGCGTTCGCTTTGCCTCTGCGGCGATGTTGCGCCAGTCGGGCAGCTGGTTGTTATAGCCCTGGATCAGCGCATGACCGTTCAGCCCGACGATCTTGTCGAACAACTCGGCCCGAAAGCCGTTCATCACGCTCATGACGATCACCAGCGCGGCGACGCCCAGCATGACGGCGACCAGGCTGATCGATGCGACCAGTGCGATGAACGCCTCCCCGCGGCCGGGGAGCAGGTAGCGGCGGGCGATCATCCGCTCGTAACGCGATAACAGCATGGGGGCGGTCGATGTCCTCGAACGGGTCGTGAGATGGCGCTGTAGGTAGGCGATGCCGCGTCCGCAATCCATGCTGTTGCGGATTCGACACATGGTTAGCAAAACCGTAGCAAACGTGCCGCTGCCCCGGTGACAGATCGCCATCGGCATCCTAGGACGACCTCACGAAGCGCAGGCAATACAGGCCACGGTTCGGGGAGGCCAACCGGCTCCGCCCTGGAAGGGGGGAAGGGGCGTAGAAGCGGTGGCAACCAAGGGGGCTGACGAGCGATCGTCACGCAGGCGGCCGGGCTGGTAACAGTCCGGCCGTTTGCCGTTCAGGGCCTGCCGCGTGCCCGGCTTTCGGCCCAAGCAGTCGACCAGCTTTACCCAACCGCCCAACCTTGGTGTCGATCGCTCACGACATGCGCGCGCCCCACTTGGATCATCCTAGCGCAGAGTGGAATTTCCCAGTTACAGCATAAGACAGGCGCCCCGCGAGGCCCCAGCCTCGCCAGGGGTGACGGGGGTGTCACTGAAAGCCGGACGCAGCGTGCCGTAAAAAAACCGCCGAAGACTCCTATTGAAGTGCTTTTTCAGCGAACCATATCGGTTCGTGAACGGTGCCTCCGGGGCCGTTCATGAACCGGCATCGCTTACGGATGCCGCTCGGCTCAATTCGCTTCCTTTGGAGGATTTGACATGCGTACGTTCGACTTCACCCCCTATCGCCGCTCGACCATCGGCTTCGACCGACTGTTCGACCTGCTGGAAAACAACACCCGCACCAGCACCGGCGAGAATTATCCCCCGTTCAACCTCGAGCGAGTCGCCGAGGATCGCTACCGCATCACGCTGGCCGTCGCGGGCTTCAAGCAGAATGAGGTGGAGATCACTGCCCAGCAGAATATGCTCGTCGTCTCTGGCCGTAAGGCGGATCAGACCGATGCGCAGAAGAGCGCGGTGCTCCATCTCGGCATCGCCAACCGCAGCTTCGAGCGCCGCTTCGAACTGGCCGATTTCATCGTCGTGGAATGCGCCGATCTTGCCGATGGCCTGCTGACTATCGAACTGCGTCGGGAAGTACCCGACGCGATGAAGCCGCGCCGCGTGGCGATCGGCGATGCGACCGTACCGCCGGTCATCGCCAACGATGCGGCCAAGGGCGACGATTCGGCGAACGCCGCCTAAGCGCTACGGCGCGTTGCTCCCTTGCGCGCCGTGGGCGGGCGCCCGGACCTATCTGGTTCGGGCGCCCGTTGTTGTTTTAAGGGGCACCCCACTGCCCTCATCGTCATTCCCGCGCAGGCGGGAATCGATATGCACTGACGTTCAGGCCTCGATCGCAGCCGTTGCGGCTATGGATTCCCGCTTTCGCGGCAATGACGTAGTAGCTGGACGAATTACCCGCTTAAACCAACCGCGACTGCTTTACCGCCGCACCGATAAAGCTCGCGAACAAAGGATGCGGGTCGAACGGCTTCGACTTCAGTTCCGGGTGGAACTGCACGCCGACGAACCACGGATGGTCCGGCCGCTCGACGATTTCCGGCAGCATCCCGTCGGGCGACATGCCCGAGAACACCAGGCCGCCCGATTCGAGCATGTCGCGATAGCCGGTGTTCACCTCATAGCGATGGCGATGCCGCTCGCTGATCGTGGTCCCGCCATAGATCGACGCGACCACCGAATTACCCGCCAGCGTCGCTTCATACGCGCCCAGCCGCATCGTGCCGCCCAGATCGCCGTCCGATTCGCGCTTCTGGATACCTTCCGGCGACATCCATTCGGTAATCATGCCAACCACCGGCTGCTCGGTCGGACCGAACTCGGTCGACGAGGCATTGGCGATGCCGCCGGTCGAACGCGCGCCTTCGATGCACGCCATCTGCATCCCGAAACAGATGCCGAAATACGGCACCTTGCGCTCCCGCGCGAAGCGGACGCTGGCGATCTTGCCCTCCGCACCGCGTTCGCCGAACGCACCGGGTACCAGGATCGCGTGGCATGGCTCCAGTTCGGCGGCGACCATGTCGTGATCGCCCTCGAACAACTCGGCGTCGATCCAGCGGATGTTGACCTTCACCCGGTTGGCGATGCCGCCATGGACCAGCGCCTCGTTCAACGACTTGTACGCATCCTGCAGCCCGACATATTTGCCGACCACACCGATCGTGACTTCGCCTTCGGGGTTCTGGAGGCGATCCATGATGTCGCTCCAGCGCGACAGGTCGGGGTTGCCTTCCGGTTCGATGCCGAACGCGCGCAGCACTTCGGCGTCCAGCCCCTCGGCATGATATTGTTCGGGCACCGCATAGATGCTGGGCGCGTCGAGCGCGGGGATGACCGCCCCCGCCGGCACATTGCAGAACAGCGCGATCTTCGCCCGCTCGCTCGCCGGCAGCGGCTTTTCGCAGCGGCAGACCAGTACGTCGGGCTGCACGCCCAGCGCCGCCAGCTCGCGCACCGAATGCTGCGTCGGCTTGGTCTTCAGCTCGCCCGCGGCGGCGATATACGGCACCAGCGTCACGTGGATGCTGATCG
>NZ_CAJYQD010000006.1 GCF_913776855.1 uncultured Sphingomonas sp.
GGCGACGCCGGCCGACGAGGTTTCGTCCGCCGGCGTGTTTTGCTTGAGCGTTTTTCGCGAGAATTGGCAACTGGAGTGCGCGCGTGTTCGAAAGTCTGAGTGACCGGCTGGGAGGGGTGTTCGATCGTCTGCGCGGTCGCGGCGCGCTGACCGAGGCCGATGTCCGGACGGCGATGCGCGAAGTCCGCGTGGCGCTGCTGGAAGCGGACGTGGCGCTGCCCGTCGCGCGGGAGTTCGTCGAGAAGGCGACCGAAGCCGCCGTCGGCCAGAACGTCCTGCGTTCGATCACGCCGGGGCAGCTGGTCGTCAAGATCGTCCACGACGCGCTGGTCGACATGCTCGGGCCGGATACGGCCGAGCTGGACGTGGCGGTCACCCCGCCTGCCGTCGTCATGCTCGTCGGGCTGCAGGGGTCGGGTAAGACCACCACCACCGCCAAGCTCGCCAAGCTGCTGAGTAAGCGCGAAGGCAAGAAGGTGATGATGGCGTCGCTCGACGTCAATCGCCCGGCAGCGCAGGAACAGCTGGCGGTGCTTGGCACCCAGGTCGAAGTGGCGACACTGCCGATCGTGGCCGGCCAGCAGCCGGTCGACATCGCACGGCGTGCGCTGCAGGCGGCGAAGCTGCAGGGCTTCGATGTCGTGATGCTCGACACGGCCGGTCGTCTCCACGTCGATCAGGCGCTGATGGACGAGATGAAGGCCGTCTCGGACATCGCCAAGCCGAACGAGACGCTGCTGGTCGTCGATTCGCTGACCGGTCAGGACGCGGTCAACGTCGCGCAGAACTTCTCCGAGCAGGTGCCGCTGACCGGCGTCATCCTGACCCGTATGGACGGCGATGCGCGCGGTGGCGCCGCACTGTCGATGCGCGCGGTCACCGGCAAGCCGATCAAGTTCGCGGGCACCGGCGAAAAGCTGGACGCGATCGAGCCATTCCATCCGAAGCGCGTCGCGGGCCGTATCCTCGGCATGGGCGACGTCGTGTCGCTGGTGGAAAAGGCGGCGCAGTCGATCGAGGCCGAAGATGCCGAGCGTATGGCCGGCCGCCTTGCCAAGGGTCAGTTCGACATGAACGACCTGCGCGGGCAGCTGGCGCAGATGCGGCGCATGGGCGGCCTGGGCGCCTTGGCGGGCATGATTCCCGGCATGAAGAAGGCGCAGGCGGCGATGGCGTCGGGCGCGGTCGATGAAAAGATCCTGTTGCGCATGGACGCGATGATCACGTCGATGACCGCGAAGGAACGCGCCAAGCCCGAACTGATCAACGCCAAGCGCAAGATCCGCATTGCCAAGGGGTCGGGCACGACGGTGCAGGACATCAACAAGCTGTTGAAGATGCATCAGGAAATGCAGACCGCGATGAAGAAGCTCAAGAAGATGGGCGGCATCAAGGGCATGATGGCGATGCTGGGCAAGGGCGGCATGGGCGGTCTGGGCAATGCGCTCGGTGGTCCCGGCCTTGGCGACCTGATGAGCAAGGCGGGTGGTGAAATGCCCGGTTTGCCCGGCCTTGGCGGCGGCATGGGTGGCAAGGGCGGCGGGATGCCGCAGCTGCCCCCCGGCTTCGATAACCTCATCAAGAAGAAGTAACCGCCGGTCGGAACCGGCTTACACAGACCAACGAAGGAAGAAGAACAATGGCACTCAGCATCCGTCTGTCGCGTGGTGGCTCGAAGAAGCGTCCCTACTACCGCATCGTCGTCGCCGATGCGCGCAGCCCGCGCGACGGCCGCTTCATCGAGAAGATCGGCACCTACAACCCGCTGCTGGGCAAGGAAGACGAGAAGCGCGTCGTCCTCGACGCGGAGCGTGCGACCCACTGGCTGGGCGTCGGCGCGCAGCCGACCGACCGGGTGGCCCGCTTCCTCGACAAGGCTGGCGTGAAGGAACGCGCTGCCCGCAACAACCCGACCAAGGGCAAGCCGGGCGAGAAGGCCGTCGAGCGCGCCGAAGAGCGTGCCGAAAAGGCGAAGGCCGCTGAAGAAGCCGCCAACGCTCCGACCGAAACCGCCGAAGCATAAGAGGGTGTGCCGGTGCGTCGTTCACGACGTGCCGGCATCTTTTGATCGGCGTCACGCGTTCCCGCTCTTCCCGAGCAGGAGTGTGACGCATGATCGATCCCAAAGAACAGTCGGCCCATGACGAAGACGCCACCAATGTCGGCCAATCGGCGGAAGAACCCGCCGAAGGCAGCGACGACGCCCCCGTCGGCGGCGAAGGTTCGCCCGACGCCTGACGTCGCGGGTGACCGCAGCCGGGTCGTGCTGGCGGCGATCGCCGGTGCGCACGGGTTGAACGGCGAAGTCCGGCTGAAGCTGTTTACCGACGACCTGTCGGCATATGCCACGCTGAACGGCGGCGCATTGACCCTCGCGTCGGTGCGTCCCGCCACCAACGGCGCGATCGGCAAGTTCCGTGAGATCACCGACCGCAACAAGGCGGAGGCGATGCGCGGCACCGAACTGTGGATCGGGCGCGACCAGCTGCCGCCGCTGGGCGAAGGCGAATATTATCATGCCGACCTGCTCGGCCTGGCCGTGGTGTCGGACACCGGCGAGGCATTGGGCCAGGTGGTCGCGATCGACGATTTCGGCGCGGGCGACGTGATCGAGATCGAACGTCCGGGCGGCAAGCGGTTCATGGTGCCGATGCAGCCCCATGCCGTGCCCGAATGGAATGCGGAACGCCTGGTGGTCGACGCGCTGTTCGCGGTCGATTGACCCCTATCGTGTTGCGGTAGCGGCGAACGCCTGCCGCAACGCTTCGGGTGCAGCGGCAAGGCGTCGCTCGATTCGTGCCATGACCGCTTCGCCATCATTCAGCGCACGGGTAGCGCGCTCCATGCTCCAATAGCCGAATTCGCGGGCAGCGATCCTGCGGTCCGACAGCACCGTCAGTTCGGCATGGCGCGGGTCGCGTGCGATCCGGGCATAGGTTGCCGCAACGCTCGGCTCCGGCCCCTCGATCACCTGCAGGAAATGGGTACCGTCGTGCCACAACAGCCCGGTGATGCCATCGACCGCATTGTTGTGGCGGGATTGCTGCAGGATCTGGTCCAAGTCGACACCGGGTGCGCTGCGGCTGGTGTAGCAAAGCTGGCGGAACGTCGTTTCGATCACGATCGATCGAATACGATCGCTTTGCCCGACGATCAAGCCAGATGCGTAACGATCACCGGTCCCGCGGCGGTACGGTCGGTGGCGGACCCAGGTCAGTATCCGGATCAACCAGCCCGGTGACGAGCCTCCCGACCAGTGTTACCGGATCGCGACCGCGGCCATAGCCATAGGCCTCCGCCTCCCGTTTCGAACAACGCCGCTGGCCGCGGAACATGCCGCAGCCCGACAGGAACGGGTTCTCGGTCGATGGCGCGGGCACCTCGCCGATCACCGCACCCTGTTCGCCGACCTCCCGCACGGTCGGCAGTGGCAGACGGTATCGCTCGCCTTGATCCCGGTCGCCGCAGACCACGATCTCGTCCGCGCTTCCAGCAGCGCAGTCGCGTGCCGCCGCGCGTTCGGCGGCGGCGGCAAGGATACGGTCGATCGACTGCGCCTGTGCCGAGGGGGCGGGCAGCAGGGCGGCGATCAGGATCAACGGTCTGCGCATCGGTCATGATGGCTAACGCGCTCCACCGACCGCGACAAGCCGTCAGCGGCGGATCGGTCGACGTTCGGCCAGCAGGTTGCGGATCGTCGTCGCCGCAACCCCGGCCTCGCCCATCGCGTGGCTGATCTGGTCGAGGCCCTTCACCACGTCCCCCGCCGCGAACAGGCCGGGTACCGAGGTCCGCTGATGATCGTCGACCTCGAGACACCCTTCCGCATTCGCCCGCGCGCCGGCGGCGATCGCCAGTTCGGACCGGATATGCGACCCGAGCGCCGGATAGACGCTGTCGAACGCCATGTCGCCCGCGGCGGTGCGCACGACGAAGCGGTCGCCCTCGATCCGATAGTCGCCGCACGGACCATCGATCCGGTCTATGCCCCCGGCGTCCAGCGCAGCGCGGCAGGCATCGTCGAGGGCATGGCCGCTGTCGGGCGCGATCAGCGTCACGTCAGCGGTATAGCCCCGCAGGAACAGCGCCTCGCGCATCCCATGGTCGCCGGTCCCGATGATGCCGACCCGCCGATCGGTAACCTCATATCCGTCGCAAATAGGGCAATAGCGCAGCAGCCCGCGGTGCAACGCCGCGTCGTGCAGCGCGTCGTCCAACCCGGCAGGGCGGCGATTCACGACGCCGGTCGCCAGCAGCACGGTGCGTGCGCGCAGGGTGCTGCGGTCGGTCCGGACGACGAAGGCGTCGCCGTCGCGATCGATCGCGGTAACCGTCGCCGCTTCGCAGGTTGCGCCATAGTCGCGCGCCTGCCGGTGCATCCGTGCCAGCAGTTCGCGGCCGGGAATGCCGCCGGGAAAGCCCGCATGGTTGTGCGTGCGCGGGATCATCGCCGCCCGGCTCGACCCGCAATCGAACAGGCGGATCGCCAGGTGGAAGCGCGCCAGATAGATCGCGGCGGTCAGTCCGGCGGGACCCGCGCCGATGATGGCGCAGTCGATCGTCCCGGCATCGGTCGGGGGGGTGGGTGCAGGCATGGACAGGCAAATGACGGGGCAGGGGCTTTCGTTCCCGGCAACATGCGGGCAGAGGCTGTCCCCCATGACGTTCGCCGCCACTATCCTGACGCTCTATCCCGAAATGTTTCCCGGACCGCTTGGGGCATCGCTCGCCGGGCGGGCGCTGAGGGAAGAACGCTGGTCGCTCGACACGGTGCAGATCCGCGATTTCGCAACCGACAAACACCGCTCGGTCGACGACACTCCGGCGGGCGGCGGCGCCGGCATGGTGCTGCGCGCGGACGTGCTGGCATCTGCGCTGGACAGCGTGGCCGACGGACGTCCGGTGCTGGCGATGACTCCGCGCGGCAAGGCACTGACCCAGGCGCGGGTGCGCGATCTGGCGGAAGGCCCCGGCGCGATCATTCTGTGCGGCCGGTTCGAAGGGTTCGACGAACGCCTGTTCGAGGCACGCGACATCGAACCGGTCGCGATCGGCGATTATATCCTGTCGGGCGGCGAAATGGGCGCGCTGGTGCTGCTGGATGCTTGCGTTCGGCTGCTTCCCGGCGTAATGGGCGCGGCTTCGAGTGGTATCGAGGAAAGCTTCGAAAGCGGCCTTCTCGAATATCCTCAATATACCCGACCCTATGAATGGGAAGGGCGTGTGATCCCCGAAGTGTTGCGATCGGGGGATCATGCGCGGATCGCGGCGTGGCGCAAGGCACGGTCCGAATCCGATACACGGCTATGGCGGCCGGACCTGTGGGAGCGTCATGTCGACGCTCGGGTCCGTTCGCCCTCTGGCGCGCACGAACAAGACGAAGGTCAGAAGAAATGAACCTCCTCCAGACGCTCGAAGCGGAACAGATCGCCAAGTTCCTCGAATCGAAGTCGATCCCCGAATTCCGCGCCGGTGACACCCTCAAGGTCGGTGTGAAGGTCGTCGAAGGCGAGCGGACCCGCGTGCAGAACTACGAAGGCGTGTGCATCGCGCGTTCGAACGCCGGCATGGGCTCGTCGTTCACCGTCCGCAAGATGAGCTTCGGCGAAGGTGTCGAGCGCGTCTTCCCGCTCTATTCGCCGAACATCGATTCGATCGAGGTCGTGCGTCGCGGTGTCGTGCGTCGCGCGAAGCTCTATTATCTGCGTGGCCGCACCGGCAAGTCGGCCCGTATCGCCGAGCGCCGCGATCCGCGTCCGGCCAAGGCGACCGCCGCCGAGTAATCGGCTGCACGCATTGCGTCACGGAAAGGGCGCGGTGGCTATTGGCTGCCGCGCCCTTTTTTGGTTCGCTTGCGGGACGAGGGTATTGGCTCGCCGCTTCGATCGGAGCATCGTCACCCTGTGCCGCAACGCCTGAGCCTGACTGCGCTTCTTGTCGACGAATATGACACCGCGCTTTCCTTCTTTGTCGAGAAGCTCGGCTTCGAATTGCGCGAAGACACGGTGCTGGGCGATGGCAAGCGATGGGTCGTGGTCGCGCCGTACGGTGCGGCAGGCGGACTGTTGCTCGCTCGTGCGGTTGGCGAGCGACAGTGCGATGCGATCGGCGATCAGAGTGGCGGTCGCGTCTTCCTATTCCTTGAAACCGACGACTTTGCTCGTGACCACCTTACCTATACGCAGCGGGGCATCCGTTTCGTCGAGGCGCCTCGCCGGGAGCCGTACGGCACGGTGGCCGTGTTTGAAGATCCCTACGGCAACCGATGGGACCTGATCGAGCCTGTCACCCGCCGCGGATGACGTCGCGCGGCGGCAAGAGACCTAGGTCGCCCGATCTGCCGTAATCCGCTGTCAAACCTCGTCCGGGGTCGCGATCGGGGCGGACACCGTGAACCGCAGGCCCGGCGCATTGTCGCTTTCCTCGATCGTGCCGTTCAACCGCTTGACCATTGCGCCCAGCATCCGCGTGCCGAACCCGGTGCGGCTGCCCGTGCGTCCCTGTCCCCGGTCGGCGACGGTCAGGCGGAAACGGTTGCGCACCTTTTCCAGCGTGATCGCAATCGGCCCCGGCTGCCCGCCATAGGCGTATTTCTGGGCATTGATGACCAGTTCGACCAGCACCAGCCCGATCTGCACCGCCGCATCGGCGGTGATCAGTAGCGGTGCCAGGTCCATGGTCAACCGCCCGGTCCACTCGGCGCCCATCGACGACTGCATTTCCGCCAGCAGGTCCTCGATATAGCGGCCAAGATCGATGACCGTCACGGTATCGTCGGAATAGAGCCGGCGATGGACCAGCGCGACCGCCGACAATCGCCGCTGCGCCTCGCCCAGATGGCGAGTCAGCGCTTCGTCATTTTCGGCATGGGCCTGCATCGCAAGGAACGCGACGACCAGCTGCAGGCTGTTCTGCACCCGGTGATTCACTTCCTTTATCAGCGTCTCCTGCTGCGCGAGCAGCGCGTCCTTGTCGTTCACGGCGCGGGTCAGTTCGCGGTTCAGTTCGCCGATGCGGCGACGCTGGCGCACGTCGAACAGCAACCGCGACAGTCGATGCGCCGCTTCGATCTCTGCCGGGCTCCAGGGGCGGGCGCGCCCCCGAATTTCCTCACTCCACGCCGCAAAGGAAGCGCGCGGGGTCAGCGGCTGGTCCGCCGCCTGCCCGACCGCCTTGTGCGGGTTCCCTGCCCATTGGATCGTCTGCAACGTCTCCGCTCGGAACCACAGAAGCACCACCGGCTCGTCCGCCGACAGGGTGATGGCCAGCACCCCGCTGGCGAGGTCGCGATAGGCCTTGGCGGCCGGCAAACGCTGTTCGAGCGAGGCGGTGTGGACCAGGATACTGCCCTGCACGCGAACCCATCGCAGGATGTCGGCAACCGCTTCCGGCGCAGGCACATGGCCGCTCGAATGCAGCATCGGTCCCCGTTGCAATACGAACCCGTCGGCGTGAAGCAGCCGTTGGAGGTCGCTCGCGATCAGTGCCGACATCTGTTCGGGGTCGTACTCCTGCGCCAGCCGCTGTGCCAGCGCGTCCTCGGCCGTGCGCAGGCGCAGGCGTTCGCGATATTCGGCGGCTTCTTCCTTTGCACCGACCTGTTGCGCGAACGACGCCGCGATCAGTTCGCACGTCTTGCGCTGCAGATAGGACAGGCCGCGCGGACTGCGATGATGGCACGCCACCAGCCCCCACAAGATGCCGTCCTTGACGATCGAAACCGAAGCCGACGCGGCAACGCCCATATTCTTCAGATACTGGACATGGATCGGCGATACGGCGCGCACGCCGACATCACTGAGGTCGATGTCGACCAGCGCCGGGTCGATGCCGACGATCGGTGCCGGGACATAGGATGCGTTGGGGATTACGCGGACGCGGTTGCGGATGTACAACGCGCGGGCCTGGCGCGGGATGTCCGATGCCGGGAAATGGTGGTTCAGGAACCCGTCCATGTCGGGCGCATGGCGTTCGGCCACCACCTTTCCCGAATCATCGTCGAGAAAGCGGTAGATCATCACCCGGTCGAACCCCGTCAGCCGGGAGAACAGGGTGGCGGCACGGGCGGTCAGATCGTCGAGGTCCGCCGATCGCGAAAATTCCTCGCCGCTCTGTTCGATCCACGCCAGCGCGTCATCGGTGCCCGGTTCGCCCGGCGTACTCGGTTCCAGCTCGATCAGCCAGAACCGCCCTTCGCGGCTGGCGACGATCGACAGCGGGTTCGGGGTCGCAGGCGGCAGCATGACCGGCCCGGCGATGGTCGAGCGCAGTACCGACAGCCCGGCATCGCCGATCAGCGCGTCGATCGATCCGCCCAGCCACTGCGGACCCATCAGCGCAGCCAGGTCGCCCGCACCGCCGACGATCGTCCCGGCGATGGGATCGACGATCAGCAACATGCCGTGCGGCTGGATCGCGCCCGGCATATGGATCGGTTCGCGATCGCAGATCGTCAGGTCGTGTCCCAGGTCCGATGGCGATGTCGCCAATCCGGAATTCCGGACATCTGCACTGGTCGCCAAGCCTAGCCCTTTCGTCGTCATACGGCTGCCCGGCGATGGGGATCGTGGCGGGAAGGTACTGCTCTATAACCGGAAGCGTCGATCATCAACCGGTACCGGTCGGGCCGTCAAGCACCTGCCGGACCCGCATGGCCAGGTCGATCCGCTTGTACGGTTTGCCGATCAGGTCGAATTCGGTACCGCGCGCATCCACCCGTTCGATCGATGCCTCGGCATAACCGGTGGTCAGCAGTACCTTCAACCGGGGTTTCAAGCGCCGGGCCTCGCGCGCGACCATCACCCCGTTCATGCCGCCGGGCATGATCAGGTCGGTGAACAGCAGGTCGATCGCGGCGTCGGCTTCCAGCACGGTGATCGCCTCCGGCCCATTGTTCGCGCGCAGGACGCCATAGCCGAAATCCTTCAATATCGCCTCGGCCAGGTCGCCGACGTCGCGCTGATCCTCGACGATCAGCACGGTTTCCGTGCCGTGAAGGTCGGCGTCGCTGCGTGGGCGCCGCTGGCGGATCGGTTCGGCAACCGCGCTGGCCGCGGGGAACAGCAGGCAGACGGTGGTCCCGCTTCCCTCCTGCGATTCAATGTGCAGCGCGCCGTCGGACTGCTTCATGAAGCCATAGACCATCGACAGGCCAAGCCCGGTGCCCTTGCCCTGATCCTTGGTCGTGAAGAACGGTTCGGTCACGCGGGCGCGAACCTCCTCCGACATGCCGCTGCCGGTATCGGCGATCGACAAGGCGATAAACTTGCCGCTCAGCTTGTCGCCATAGCGTGGATCGCTCCCGTCCAGCGTGACGTGCTTGGCCGAAATGGTGATCGTACCGCCATCGGGCATCGCATCGCGGGCGTTCATCACGATGCCGATGATCGCCGCTTCTGCCTGCACCGGATCGATCCGGGCGTTGCAATGGTCGCCACAGGGTTCGACCTCGATCGTAATCGACGTATCGCCGATCGTCCGCTTCAGCATCGGGAGCAGTGCGCGCACCAGGTCATCGACATTGGTGACCCGTCCCGACAGCTTCTGTCGCCGGGAAAAGGCGAGCAGCTGTTGCGTCAGTTCCGCACCGCGATCCGCCGCCTCCATCACCGCGCGCAGCGAACGGCGCGCCCGGTCGGGGTCCAGCGGTCGCTCGTCGCTGCGCTCGACCTGGTTCAGCAGGACATCGGTGAACCCCTGGATTACCGTCAGCAGGTTGTTGAAGTCGTGCGCGATACCGCCGGTCAGCTGTCCGACGGCTTCCATCTTCTGCGCCTGCCGCAAGGCTTCCTCGGCATCGCGACGCCGCGTCACATCCAGTTGCGAGGCGAAGTGGTAGCGCAGCCGGCCGTCGCCGTCGAACACCGGCGAAATGAACAGCGCGTTCCAGAAGGTGCTGCCGTTCTTCTTGTAATTGATGATTTCGACCGACGTTTCGCGCTGTTCGCGAATTGCCCGGCCGATTTCGGCCACGGTGTCGCGATCGGTTTCGGCACCCTGCAGGAACCGGCAATTCTGCCCCAGCACTTCATCGGCATCATAGCCCGTCATGTTCAGGAACGCCGGGTTCGCGAAGATTATCGGATTGTCGGGCAGGTTGGGGTCGGTGACGATCATCGGCATCCGCGTCGTCTTTACCGCGGCAAAGAAGATGCCGTTGCCCGGATCGTTCATTTCGCGACCCGCCATCGCCGCCTGGCGCTGCGCCATGTCGAGCGGCTTTTCCGGGCTGGGGGGTGAGGACATGGAGCAGACCTGTCGGTTCGAGGGCGTGGCGACAAAGGTCGCGAGCGAGCGATTTGGTTCCGTAACGATCGGACCCGCAGTCCCGCTCCGCTCGTTCCCGCACGATGAACCCATTACGCCAGACAATCGCGGGCCAGGTCCGCCGCCTGACCGGCGCCGGTGACGGCGCGATCGACCTGTGGCGCCCGCCCGGCGACGACGGGCTGTTCGGTCCCGGATCGGTCAGCTGGCGGGTCCATGGCGATTTTTCGTCGATGATGATCGGCGGGACGACCGCGCTGCTGCTGCAGATGCTGCACCCCGGCGCCCTTGCCGGGGTGTGGGACCACAGCAATTTCCGCCACGACATGCTCGGCCGGTTGAAGCGCACCGCACAGTTCATCGCCGGCACGACCTATGGCGCCACTGCGGAGGCGGAGCGGCTGATCGACCATGTGCGACGCATCCATGATCGGGTCCACGGGCTGCTCCCCGATGGTACGCCCTATGACGCCAATGATCCGCACCTGCTGACCTGGGTCCATGTCGCGGAGACGGATTCGTTCCTGCGCGCCTATCTGCGCTATCGCGACCCACATCTGTCGCGTGCCGACCAGGATCGGTATTTCGCCGAGAATGTGGTGATCGCCGAGCGGCTGGGCGCGCGCGACGTGCCGGACAGCCGGGCGGCGGTGGATGCGTGGCTGCTGGCGATACGCGGCGAATTGCGGTGCGACGACCGGACCCGGACCGTCCGCGACGCGCTGCTGAACCAGCCGCTACCCAATCCGTTTCTCAAGGGTTTCGGCGCGTTGAATACCGCCGCGGCGATCGACCTGCTGCCACCCTGGGCGCGCGCGATGCTGGCGTTGCGCAGCGCGGCGCCGTTGGGGGTCCGCGCCGGGGCGCAGGGCATGGCGCGGATGCTGCGCTGGGCCTTGGGCGGGTCGGCGTCGGAAAAGACCGCGCGGGCGCAGGGTTAGAGCGGCGGCAGGCCCGCGCGCAGCTCCTCGACCCACGGCGTCGCCACCCCGTCCGACGGCGCCCGCCAGTCGCCGCGCGGCGACAGCGCCCCGCCGGCCGACACCTTCGGCCCGTTGGGCAGCGCCGATCGCTTGAACTGGCTGGTCTGGAAGAAGCGCCACAGGAACTTTTCCAGCCATTTGGCGATGGTCGGCAGGTCGTAGCTGCCCTTTGCCGCTTCCGGAAAGTCGATCGGCCACCGCCCGGCGGCGGCATCGCGCCATGCGTGCCAGCAAAGGAAAGCGACCTTCGACGGCCGCTGCCCATACCGGACGATATGGTGGAGGAAGAAATCGTTCAGCGCATAGGGGCCGACGCGATCCTCGGTGCTTTGCATCCGGCCATCGGCATCGGCCGGCACCAGCTCGGGTGAAATCTCGGTATTCAGGATCGCGTCCAGCACCGCATCGGTATCGCGATCGAACTGGTCGGTGCGGATCGTCCAGCGGATCAGATACTGGATCAGCGTCTTGGGCACGCCGGCATTGACGCCGTAGTGGCTCATATGGTCGCCGACACCATAGGTACACCAGCCCAGCGCCAGTTCGGACAGGTCGCCGGTGCCCAGCACCAATGCCTCGCGCTGATTGGCCAGCCGGAACAGGTAATCGGTGCGCAGCCCGGCCTGCACATTTTCGAACGTCACGTCATAGACCGGCTCGCCGCTGGCAAAGGGGTGGCCCATGTCGCCCAGCATCTGGCGCGCGGCGGGACGGATGTCGATCTCGTCACCGGTGATGCCCAGTGCCCGCATCAGCTTCCACGCATTGCCCTTGGTCGCTTCCCCGGTGGCGAAGCCCGGCATGGTAAAGCCCAATATGTCGGTGCGGGGCCGCTGCAACCGGTCGAACGCCTTTGCCGCGACGATCAGCGCGTGAGTCGAATCCAGCCCGCCCGACACGCCGATCACCAGCCGCTTCGTCCCCGACGCGACCAGCCGCTTGCGCAGCCCTTCGACCTGGATGTTGAACGCTTCATAGCAGTCGTCGTCCAGCCGATCGGGCGTGTTGGGCACGAACGGATAGCGGCGCACGGGGCGCAACAGGCCGATGTCGCCTTCCGCCGGGACGTGATCGAAGCCGGTCCGGCGAAATCGCGTTTCGGGATGGCCGCTGGCCGCCGCGCAATCGTTGAACGTGCCCGTCCGCATCCGCTCCAGCCGCAGCCGTTCCAGATCGACATCGGCAACGGCGATGCCCGCCGACTGGTCGAACCGGTCGGACTGGACCAGCAGCTCGCCCAGCTCATGCACCGAACCCTGTCCGTCCCACGACAGGTCGGTCGTGCTTTCGCCGATGCCGGCGGCGGCATAGATATAGGCGGAAACGGTCCGCGCCGATTGCGATGCGCACAGCATCTCGCGGTCGCGCGCCTTGCCGATCACGATGTTCGATGCCGACAGGTTGCACAGCACCAGCGCCCCCGCCATCGCCCCGGCGGTCGAGGGGGGCAGGGGGGACCAGAAATCCTCGCAGATTTCGGCATGGAACACGAAATCGGGCAGGTCGTGCGCGGCAAACAGCAGGTCGGTTCCGAACGGCACCTCCTGTCCGGCCAGCGTCATGGTCAATCCGGTCAGCCCGACACCGGGCGCGAACCAGCGCTTCTCGTAATATTCGCGGTAATTGGGCAGATAGGTCTTGGGCACGACGCCCAGGATGCGCCCGCGCGACACCGCCACCGCGCAGTTGTACAGACGCCCGTTGCGCCGCAGCGCCGCACCCAGCAGCAACACGGGACGCAAGTCGGCACTGGCCGCGACCACCGCCGCCAACGCCGCTTCGGTCGCATCGCACAGCGCGTCCTGCAGATGCAGGTCGTCGATCGCGTAGGCGGTGAGGTTCAGTTCGGGAAAGACCAGCAGGTCGGCGCCCGCGTCATGCCCCTGCCGCGCCAGATCGATGGCGGCGCGGCCTCCGGCGGCAGGGTCGCCGACATGGGCGGGCGGGGTGCAGGCCCCGACGCGAAGCAAGCCGTGGCTGTGGATCGAATGGAATGGATGCGCGGTCATGGCGGCATCCTACCGGGAGATGGGGTGATGCGGAACCGGTTACGTCCCGCTATCCTTTGCGAACGGGATGGAGCCGCGTCAGCGGCTCAGCCCGCACTCAAACCTTGGCGGCGTAGATCATCCGGCCTTCGCCCAGCAGGTCGAACACGCGGGCCAGATCGCCTTCGGCCACCGCGAAACAGCCCTGGCTGCGGCCCAGCTTGCCGTGCTGCGCGATCATTTCCGGATTGGCATACCAGGCGCCATGGACGACGATCGCGCGCATCAGGGCGTTGTCGTTGGTCGGGTCCAGCCCGAGCAGCCGCTGCGACCGGCCATGCTTGCCGACATAGTAATTGTCGGTGATGAACGCGCCTTCCGACGTGGCATTGGAATCGGGCACGTTGCTGAACCGCGTCAGCGATCCGCAATGCGCCGGGTCCGACCCGCTGCCATGCGCGACGCGCATCGCCGATACGACGCCGCTGTGCATGTCGATGAACTGAAAACGGGGGTGGGCGGAATCGACCGCGAAGTCGGCGATGGCGATCCGGTCGGTACGCGCGATCCGACCCGAATGGCGGTCCATCGACGCGAGCGCACGTTCGAACAGCCGGGGATTGACCGTCGCGGGTGCGCGCATCTGCTTCACCGGAGCGGCCGGCACGGGGGCCGAGGCAAAGCGATGGGGCGGCGGGACGATGGGGGCGTTCTGTGCGATGGGCACGATCGCATTCGTCGTGCAGCCCTGTGCCAATACGGCGCCGGCCAACCCGCCTGCCGCTTTCAGCACCGCTCGCCGCGATCGAACTGCTTCGTCCCGCATCCAAATCCTCGCAAGATCGTTGAGGCTTAGAGATACGGGTGAACCGCCTTCGATTCAATTAACACGGGTGCAACCGTTCCGCCGCTTATCGCGTGGCAGGAACGGGCGGTCGACTCCGATGGAGATGGTTACCCCGAAATTTGCCATTCGATGCGCGCTGCGGGATAGTGGTGGTATGACGTTCGCGCTTCGCCTTGGCCTGATGCTGTCGGTCCTCCCGCTATCGGCGATGGCGCAGGAGCCGGAATCACTGGCGGTAGAGCGCGCGGCGGTGGCGATGCGGCCGGGCGACCATCGCTGGGCCGATGATCCGGCACTGCCCGGACCGGTCAGCATCGTCGTCAGCGTGCCGATGCAGATGGCGTTCGTCTATCGCGGCGACCGGCTGATCGGGGCGACCACCGTGTCCACAGGAAAGCCGGGCAAGATGACGCCGATCGGCGAATATACCATCCTGCAGAAGCGCCCGTTCCATCGGTCCAACCTGTACAACAACGCACCCATGCCGTTCATGCAGCGGCTGACCTGGGATGGCGTTGCGCTGCACGCCGGCAACCTGCCGGGCTTTCCCGCGTCGCATGGCTGCATCCGGATCCCGACCGCGTTCGCACGCAAGCTGTTCGACGCGACCCGGCTGGGAGGGCAGGTCGCGGTGGTCAACGACGTCATCGCCTTTCCCGCCTATCGCCCGGCCGATATGGCACCGCAGCTGTCGGTCGACGGGATCGGGGCGCTGGCCAGCCGGGACGATGGGGTTAGCGTAGGGGCGCGTCGTGACGCGCGGCGCTGACCGGTTCGTGCCGATACTCGCGGCATTCGTGCTGGCGGGTTGTGGCGGGGGCGGTGATGCACCGGCAGGCAACACCGAGTCACCGACGTCAACACCGTTGGCGACACCGATTGTACCGGCCGCCTCACCGGCGATGGTCAGCTCGGTTCCCGATGCGTTGACGGTTTCGACCAACGAACCATTCTACACAGTGAAAATTGCGGGCGACGTCCTGACGCTGAGCGGTGTCGATGCGCCGATACGCCGGTTGGAGGCGACCGACCGCGCCATTGCCACCGATACGCGCGAATGGACGGGGCAGGATGCCAGGGGCAAGCTGCTGGTGCGGGTCGCCCGTGTGCCTTGCGCGGACGACATGTCGGGGGCGCCGCGCGACTTCACCGCGACGCTGACCGTGGATGGACACGCGGTCAGCGGCTGCGGCTATGTCGGGACGCCCGCCCCGCCGCCGGGGCAGGCGAAGACGCCGGCCAATACCATTCCGGCGCGGTTCGTCGGTCGCTGGAACCGCGACGCCGCCGCCTGCGCTCGCCCGGCCGCATCGATCGAAGGGGTGCGGGTCACCCCGAACGAATTGTGGTTTCATGAAAGCGTCGGCGCGGTGCGGCGGGTCGTGGCGCTCGGACCCGACCGGCTGCGCATCACCGCCGATTATGACGGCGAGGGCGAGCGCTGGACCGCGACGCAAACGTTGCAAGTGTCAGGCGACCGGCTGACCATCGTGACCGACGGTCAACCGTTCAGCAGGATGCGGTGTCCCGATCGGGGGTAGCCGTCGCCAGCGCGATCGCGCCCAGCAGTTGGTCGGTGGTGAACGGCTTGGTCAGCACGGGTACGCCGATCTGCGTATCGCCGATCTCGGCGAAGCCGGTGATCAGCAGGACCGGCGTATCGGGACAGCAGGCACGAACCCGTGCCGCGACCTCGATCCCCGACAGGTCGGGCATCGCATAGTCGGTCAGCACCATGTCGAACCGGTGGCCGGCTTCCAGCATGGCGACGGCCTGCCTGGCGGAATCGTGGACGACGAGGCTGTGGCCGGCGGCCTCCAGCTGGGCGGCGACGACGGCGCGGACCTCGGGGTCGTCCTCGACCAGCATCAGCCGCCGGGGCGTGGCGGGGCCACTGGTCGACTGGCTGCTTGGGACCGGCCTCGCCTCGATCCGGGGCAGCCACAGGTGGATGGTGGTGCCGCGGCCCACTTCGCTGTCGATCGTCACGTCGCCGCCGGCGGCCCGCGCCATCGCCCGGACCATCGGCAGGCCCAGCCCGGTACCCGCCCCCTGCGCCTTGGTGGTGAAGAACGGTTCGAACACCCGCCCGCGCACCGCGCTGTCCATGCCGCTGCCGGTATCGCTCACCGAAATGCGGACGAACGGGCCGGAAAATTCGCGCAGGAATGCGGCGGCGTCATCAATGTTGCGCGTACCGATCCGCACCGTCCCGCTGCCGTCCATCGCATCGCGCGCATTGATCGCCAGATTCAGGATCGCCAGTTCGAACTGCCCGACATCCGTCCTGACCGACCATGCCGGCTCGGCAAAATCGTAGGCGACCTTGATCCGGCCGGCGGCGGTCCGGACGATCAGTTCCTCGATCGAGCGGATTACGGCGTCGGGGCGGAAGATTTCGGCCGCCAGATCGCGCTGGCGGCTGAAACTGAGCAGTCGACGGGTGATCGCGCTGCCACGCCCGGCCGCCTCGCCCGCGGCGCCCAGATATCGACGCAACCGGTCGCGGTCGTCGATCCGCCGTTCGGCCAGTTCGAGATTGCCGATGATCGCCGCCAGCAGATTGTTGAAGTCGTGCGCGATGCCACCCGACAACGTGCCCAGCGCCTCCAGCTTTTCCGACTGGTGATGGCGCCGTTCGGCAATGCGCCGAGCGGTGTCGTCGCGCTCGATCTTCAACAGATAGCGATCGGCACCGATCGCGAACGGGATGCGACGGATATGGGTCCACCGGTCGCCCGACGGCTGGACCAGATGGCGGTCCTCATCGTCGCTGGCGTCCTGCAGGACGATCGCCATGTCGCGCGGGTCGACCCCATCGGGCGAGGGCATTCCCCGGACCACGTGCCCCTGCTGGTCCAGGATCGTCACGACATCGCCCGAACCGTCGGCCAGCCCGCGAAACGCGGCGCGTTCGAACGCCAGCGCCTGGCGCAGCGCATAACGATCGGCGGCGGCGGCGATCATCGCGATCAGCGCCTCGGCATCCCATGGCTTGTTGGCATAGCCGCTGATCGCGCCGTCGTTCAGCGCGGCGATGACCGCGGACAGATCGGCATAGCCGGTCAGCAGGATCGCCTCCGCCTGGGTCGTGGCGCGGGCACGGGCAAGGAACTGGCTGCCGGTCAGCTCCGGCATCCGTTGATCCGATACGATGACCGCGATGTCCGGATGGGCGTGGACCAGTTCCAGCGCCTCAACCGGCGAGGCGGCCGAGAGGATACGGTACCGGTCCTCCAGCAGGTCGCCGAGGGCGACCAGGATCTCGGGCTCGTCATCGACCAGCAATAGCAGGGGCAGGGAACCGGGCGTTTCCATTATGGGCGTTCTGGTATCCTGATCGTGAAGGAAGCGCCACCCTGCGCGGCGCGGTCGATCGTGATCGTGCCGCCATGCGACCGCACGACGCCGTACGCGATGGCAAGGCCAAGGCCGGTACCCGCGCCGACATCCTTGGTGGTGAAGAACGGTTCGAACACCCGTTCCCGGCGATCGTCGGGAATCCCCGGTCCGTTGTCGTCGATCTTGATACAGAACATGCCGTCCGCCGCACCGGTGGCGACGACGATACGGCCGGTCGACGGGTCCACGGCGTCGGCGGCATTGGCGACGATGTTCATCACGACCTGATTGACCAGCGCACCCGAACATTCGAGCATCCGCGTCGGACCATAGTCGCGCACGACATCGACGGTGCCCAGCCGAGGGGCGAGCAGCGTCAGCACCGCGTCGATGGCGTCGGGAATGTCGATCATCGACACCTCGCCATCGTCCAGCCGGGAAAAGCGCCGCAGCTTCACGACCAGTTCCTGAATACGGGTCAGGCCGGACCGGATCGATTGCAATCGGTCCGATGCCTTGGTCAGCAGCGCGGCGCGGGCGGTGTCGTCGGCACCGGCGGCGTTGGCGACCGCGCGTTCGACGGTCGCCTGGTGCGCCAGAATGAACGCCAGCGGGTTGTTAATCTCATGCGCGATGCCGGCGACCAGTTCGCCCAGCGATGCCATCTTGGCCGACTGTACCAGCTGGGCCTGGGTTTCGCGCAGCAAGGCATTCGCACCGGCCAGTTCGGCATTGGCGCGGGCGAGGCGGTCGGCCGATTCCGCTTCAGCGCGGGCCTGCGCCAGCGCGATCGCCTGCATCCGTTCGCGGGCGACGCCGGCGGCTTCCTCGTCGCGAGCCAGCTTGCGGCGGACGATGGCACGGATGCGAACCAGCAGCATGTCGCCATCGCGGCCGCGCGACACGACATCGTCCGCGCCGGCCGCAAGGCCCGCCAGCACCGTTGCCGGTTCCGCATCCTCGGTCAGCGCGACCAGCGCAATGCCGCTGGCCCGTTCAGTCCGTCGGGTGTCCAACGTGGCTGACAGGGAGAAATGGGGATCGTCGCCGCGTTCGACGACCAGAATGCCATCGGCGCCCTCGTTGTCTATCGCGCCCAGTGCGTCCGCGATCGCATCGACATGGGCGACCTGATAGCCCTCTGCCGCCAGTTGCGTGACCAGTCGATCCGACAGGTCGGTCGGCGGGGCCAGTACCAGCAGGCGCGCCTGGCGCAGCGGGGCGGCCGGGCCATCGCCCAGTGGCCGCGCCCGTACCTGCCGCAGCAGCGCCCGGACGCGTGACAGGATCAGTTCGGCGCCGCCGCGCTTCGGCACATAGGCGTTGGCCCCGCTGTCGAGACCCTGCCGCTCGACATCAGACGCATCGTCGCCGGTCAGCATCAGGATCGGCAGAGTGCGCGTCGCCCCCGTCTGACGGACGATCCGGACCAGTTCGTCGCCGTTCATGCCCGGCAGGCGGTAATCGACGACCAGCAGGTCGGGTCGGCTGTGGTTCAACGTTTCGAGCGCGGCTTCGGCGTCGCGGGTCCGGTCGATGCGAAATCCCGCGCGTTCGAACATGCGGCGCAGCTGCAATGCCTGGGTATCCGAATCCTCGATCAGCAGGATCGCGGCATCCTCGCTCACCAGGTGCGCTCCACGATGCGGCGGACATGCGGCGCGATCAGGTCGAGCGGCAGCGACAACGCACCCGCCCGGTGCGCGGCGGCGGGCATCCCATAGACGACCGAGGTACTGGCATCCTCCGCCACGGCCTGTCCTCCGGCGGCGAGCAGGGCGCGGACACCAGCGGCGCCGTCCTCCCCCATGCCGGTCAGCACGACGGCGAGCGCCGCCCCGTCGATGGCAGTCGCCGCACTTTCGATCAGGCGGGTGGCGGACGGGCGTTGTCCGCCGACCGGCCCGTCGGTGGTGACCCGCATCGTGCCACCGCGTGCCAGCATCAGGTGCGCGTCGCCCGGCGCGACGTGGATCAGGCCTGCGCGCGGCTGTTCGCCGTGCCGGGCGATTTCGACGCGCTGCGGCACGACGCTGTCGAGCCAGCTGGCAAAGCCCGCCATGAAGCTCGCCCCCATATGCTGCACCAGCAGGACCGGGATGGGCAGGTCGGCGGGAAGCGCCCCGAACAGCTTGGCAAGCGCCGGCGGCCCGCCGGTCGACGCGGCGACCAGCAGGACAGAGGGCGGGCGCTGCCGGGCCGGCTGTACCGGGGCGGCGGTCACGGTCGACATCCGTCGCCGCACCACGGCGACTTCGCTCATGATCGCCAGCTGGGTACGGATTTCGTGTGCGACCTGGGCATAGGCGGCATCGCCCAGCCCGACCGGCTTTTCGACCACCGACAGCGCGCCGGCCCGCAGCGCATTCATGCTGGTGCCCATGGCGCCGCCGTCCATGCTGGCGGAGATCACGACGATCGGCGTCGGATGATCGGCCATGATCCGTCGGGTTGCCTCCAGCCCGTCGATGCCGGGCAGGCGGATGTCCATCGATATGACGTCGGGCCTGACCGAAGGCAGCGCGTCGATCGCTTCCTCAGCGGTCGCGAAGCTGGCGACGACGGTCAGGCGCGGGTCGCTGCCGACGATATGGGTCAGCAGGGTGCGAACGACGGTCGAATCCTCGACGATCATCACGCGGGCAGGGACGGGACGAACAGCCATGACGTCAGATCAGCTGCTGGACGACGCCGATCAACATGCCCTGATCGAAATCCTGCTTGGTGACGTACGCATCCGCGCCGAGGCTTAGGCCGCGTTCGATATCGTCGGGGCTGTTGCGCGATGTCATCATGATGACCGGTAAAGTTTTGAGTGCCGGATCGTTCCGTATCGCCGCCAACAGACCAAAACCATCCATGCGCGGCATTTCGACATCTGCGACGACCAGATCGATCGCGTCGAGGCCGGAGCGCAGCCGTTCCAGCCCGGCCAGCCCGTCGACCTCCACCAGTACGCGGTATCCCTGCGCCTCGAGGATGCTGCGTTCGAGCGTGCGGGTGGTGATCGAGTCGTCGACCACCAGGATCGTCCTGCTCTGCGCCGCTGCAACGGGCGCAGTGAAGGGGCGGGCGGGACGTCCCGTCGTGCGGTCGCGGACCAGTTGCACCGGGTCGAGGACCAGCACGACCTCGCCATTCAGCAGGACGGTGCCCAGCACCAGCGGCAGGTCGGCGGCGATCGCAGCGGCATCGCCGACCAGCAGTGCGCGGACGTCGCTCAACGCGTCAACGATCAGGACCCGGCGAAGCCCGTCCGCCTCCAGCACCACCGCACGCAACGTCGCCGCCGCTTCCGCCTGCGCGGTGCCCAGCACATCGCTCAGCTGGGACACGGGCAGCGGTTCGCCATCGACCGGCAGCATGACGTTGCCACCGCTCGGAGACAGATCCGCCGCCTCGATCCGCAGTACCTGCCGTACGGCATCGGCGGGCAGGGCGCACAGCATGTCGCCGACCTCGACCAGCAGCAGGGTGCGGCGGGTGAGCGTAACCGGCACGGCGATGGTCAGGATCGTGCCGCCGGCGGGGCTTGGTGCGATGCTCGCCGTTCCATGCAGCCGGCGTGCGACCTCCGCCACGACCGACAGCCCGATCCCGCGTCCGGCGACCTCGTCCAGTCGGTCGGCGGTCGAAAGCCCCTGTTCGAACAACAGCGCATGGAGCGCCGGGCCACGCGGAGGAATTGCATCGACCGGGATCAGCCCGGCGGTACGCGCGCGGGCGACGATCGCCGCGTTATCCAGTCCCGCACCGTCATCGCGAACGGAAATGGTCAGCCGCCCGCGATCGATCCGGGTATCGATGGCGATGGTGCCCGAATCTTCCTTTCCCGCGCGGCGGCGGCGATCGGGGGTTTCGATCCCGTGGCGCACCGCGTTGCGCAGCACATGCAGCAGGGGATCGCGCAAGGCGTTCAGGACACGCCGGTCCGCCTCGCCATCGGTATCGGTCGTCCGCAGCCGTGCGATCTTGCCATCGGCAGCCGCCAGGTCGCGGACGGCGCGTTCATAGCCGTCGAACAGCGTCGCCACCGGTTGCAGCA
The DNA here is from genome assembly GCF_913776855.1 of uncultured Sphingomonas sp. GTDB lineage: Bacteria > Pseudomonadota > Alphaproteobacteria > Sphingomonadales > Sphingomonadaceae > Sphingomonas. The sequence goes on from NZ_CAJYQD010000006.1 coordinate 21,472, forward strand.
ACAGCCGCTCGCCATCACGCTCCAGTTCGGCGCTGGACCGGTCGAGCGCATCGCGCAGCCGGCCGTGCAGGCGGCGGATGCGGTCGAGTTCGGTCGTCGCCTGGCGCAACCGACGCGCGGCTTCGGTGTCGCTTGCAGCGGATAGCAGCGGCGACAGCGCGGCCAAGTCTTCGGACAGCGCGGCCAGCCGGTCGGCGACCATGCCCTGCTCGGCGATCTGGGTCGCCATGACGTGCAGCGACCGGCCGAGATTTTCGACCCTGTGGCCCGACACTGCGACACGGCGTTCCGGTTCGGCCTCGGTCGACGTCGCGGAAGGCGCAGGCGCGGCACCGTCCTCGATCGCATCGGCCAGACGGCGCAGCTCGGCGATCGCCGCGCCGTCCATCGCCCGTTCGCCGCGCTCGATCGCCAGGATCAGCGCCTCCGCCTCGTGCGCGGCGGCTTCGCTGTCGGGCAGTTCGACCGCGCGCGCGGCTCCTTTCAGGCTGTGCGCCCGACGGCTGAATTCGCGCAGGTCGACGCTGCGGCCGGCATCGGCATCGGCCAGCGCCGCGCGGATACCGGCCATATGTTCGGCCAGTTCCGACGCGAATGCCGCCAGCAATTCTGCCTGAAGCTCGTCCACGCGCGTCCGTTCCGTTACAGGCGGTAGCGTTCGGTCAGGCCGACCAGCGTGCGCGACAGTTCGCCCAGGTCACTCGCTGCCTGATCCAACTGGCGGGTCGAGGCGGCGGTCTGTTGCGATGCCTCGCGGATGTTCTGCAGCGCGATGGTGACCTGTTCGATGCCGATCTGCTGCTGGTTGGTCGATGCGACGATCTGCTGGAAGGTCTGCACATTCTCCTGTACGCGCGTCGCCAGTTCCTCGATCGCGGCATGGCCGGCATCGGTGCGCTCCTTGCCCGACGCGACGCGCTTCACCGCCTCCTCCGTCAGCATCACCGACGAATTGATTCCGCGCTGAATATCGCCAAGGATCGATCGGACGTTGCGGGTCGCGCCCTTCGCCTGATCGGCCAGCTGCTTCATTTCCGATGCGACGATCGCGAAGCTGCGTCCCTGTTCGCCCGCCGCCGCCGCCTCGATCGAGGCGTTGAGCGCGAGGAGGTGCGAGCGTTCCGACACGTCGTTGACGGTCGCGATGATGTCGCCGATCGCCTGGGTCTTTTCCGACAGCGCCACGATGTTCGCAGCGACCGCCTCGGCCTGTTCGCGGATCGCGTCCATCGCGCGGGCGGTGTCGGTGACGGCGGTCAGGCCGGCATCGCTTACCTGCGCCGTTGCCTGAGCCTGCGCGATGACCTCTTGCGCACGGCGGGTGATCTGCGCACCGCTATGGGTGATTTCGTCGACCGTGGCAGCGGTTTCCTGCACCGCGGCCAGCTGTTCCTCGACCGACGCCGCCTGTTCCTGCGTCGAGGCACGGATTTCGGTGGTCGCGGCATTCAGGTCGTTGGTCGCCGCGCGGTTCTGCGTCGCGATCGTGCGCAGGCCGCCGACCATGTCGTTCAGTGTCCGGCCGAGTTGCCCCAGTTCGTCCTGACCGGTCGTGTCGGTCGTCGTCGACAGGTCGCCTTCGCCGATCCGCCCGACAAAGGTCATGAACGAATCGAGCGGGCGAACGATCGAGCGGCGGGTCGTCACCGCGACCACGATCGCGATCGCGATGGCGAGGATCAGGCTGATAATGATCGAAATGCGGCTGGTGCCATACACGTCGCGCGTCGCATCCCGCCCGCGTTCGATCGCGAGGTTCAGCGTCTCACGCGCCTGGCTGACCCGCGCCACCGTCGCCGCATGGTCACGCACGATATCCGCTTCGATCGCCAGCACGCCTGCCCGGTCACCCGCGGAGACTGCGGCAAGCTGTGTCTCGACATCGGTCCGGGTCTGAGTCAACGCGCGCTGGGCCTCGGCCAGTTGCCGCGCCATGCGCGCCCATAGTTCGGACCGGGTGCCGGTCACCGAATTGTCGCGATACCCCTCGGCCGCGCGTTCCTGTTCGGCCAGGCCGCGCTGAGCCTCTTCGATGGCGTTGCGCCAACCGGTCGTCGATTCGCGGACGCGGGCATTGTCACCGGTCAGGAACGCCTGGACCAGGCTGGATCGCTGTTCGACCTTGCGCGACAGGGCGTGATCGATGCGGTTGAGCGCCTCCATCGACGCGAGGTCGCGTTCGACGATCAGGTCGACGGTCTGGCGGACGTCGCCGATCTGGATCAGAGCATAGACGCCAAGTGCGAGGAGGATCGCGGTCAGGGCCGCGAAACCGGCAGCAATCCGGGTAGAGACGGACAAACCTTATCCTTCCTGAAGACGGGCGGGGAGAAGTCGGTCGATCAGCACGACCGGATCGATGCGTGTCAACCGTTCGTCGCCATCGATGACGAGCGTGGAAAGGGCGGTGGCAGCTTCCTGCCGGGCCATGGTCACCACCCCCGATACCGCATCGACCGACAGTGCGATGCGCGGCGCGTCGTGGCGCAGCACGATCATCGTGCCGGCGCCGTCGGCGTCGCGGTCGAGCAACGTGGCGAGGGCGAAGAGGTTCACTACCGTCCCCCGCCATGCGACCAGCCCGTCGAGCGTTGCGGGCGCGCCCGGCAGTCGGGTCACCTTCGGCAGCGGCGCGACTGCACGGACGCAATCGATCGGCAGGCCGTGCGCTACCCCGCCCAGGTCGAAGGTCAGCAGCGTTTCGATCGGTCGCTCGTCCGCCTGTCGTACGCCAGCCAGGGCGTGCTGGCGCGCCGCCAGGATTTCGGCGATCGCATCCGCGTCGAGGCCGTCTGCCACGATAGTGGGTATCGTCATTGCCCGGTCCCGATCGCATGTCGGATCGCGGCCGCCATCGCGCCGGCGGTCATGCCCTCGCCCTCGGCCAGTTCGGTATCGGGGGCGAGGGCCGTCGCAACGCGCAGCGCATTGGTCAGGCTGCGGCGGCCATCGGGCGCGCGACCTTGTGCCAGCAGGTAATGGCCGAACTGGTAATGCGCCATGACGAACGATCGGTCGAGATAGAGTGCGTCGCGGAACGCGCGCTCCGCCCGGTCCTTGTCACCCGACGCCAGCGCATCGAGCGCGGCGAAGTAATGCGCGACCGCGTCGGGCGTGCGGATCACCGCCGGTTGGGCAGCGGGAGCGGGCGGGGCCGCCGGCGTCCGGATCGGAGCGGGGCGGGGGGCGCGTGCCAGCGGAGCAGGCGGAGGGTCGATCGGCAGCGGGACGAAGGCCGGTTTCCGGCGGCTTCCCAGGAGATGGTAGGTCAGGATGCCGGCGGTCTGGTCGCTGTCGGCAACCGCGTCGAACCCCGGATTGGGTTCGGCATGGCCGAGCAGCAGGACGCCGTCCGTCGCCAGCCGCCCGGCAAGCGCCCCGACGATCGCGGTCGCATCTTCCTGCCGGAAATAGATCAGCACGTTGCGGCAAAGGATCAGGTCATAGTCGCTGAACCCCATCGGGGCGGCGGCATCGATCATTGCCAGCAGATTATGGCGCTCGAACCGCGCGATGTTGCGATAGCGATCCTTCAACCGATAGCGTTCGCCGGTCCGGTCGAACAGTCGCGCCCGCTCTCCCTCGCCCATGGTACGCAGCGCCCAGGACGAATATTCCGCCTTCCGGGCGGCCTCCAGCGCCGCTTCGTCGATGTCGGTGCCGGTCAGCGCGATGCGCCAGTCCGCGATTTCGTTGCCGAGGAGGTCGGCGAGCAATACCGCCACCGAATGCGCCTCGGCGCCGGTCGAGCAGCCGACGCTCCAGATTCGCAGACGGCGATCCTCGCGGTGTCGTGCGATCATCGCGGGCAGGATCGTGGTCCTCAGCGCAGCAAATTGCTCGGCGAAGCGGAAGAAGAACGTTTCGTTGATCGTAACCGCGCTTTCGAGCTGCGGCCATTCGGGATTGGCCGGGTCGCGCAGCCGGGCGTGATAGTCGTCGATCGTCGCGTCCCCGGTCGCCGCCATCCGCCGCGCGATATGCTCGGCAAGCTGGGCATCCTTGTCGACGTAATAATGATGGCCGGTCCGCGCGATGACCAGCGCCTTTACCTCCCCAAAGGCGTCGTCGCCGATCATGGCGTGGCCCACTGGTCGCGGCGTTCGGCGGCGGCGGCGGTCAGCGTGGCGAGCATCGCCCGTTCGCCGTCCAGCACCAGCCGGTCGGGCGCGACGACATGCGCGACGCTGCCATCGGGAAGCGGCAGTTCGCCCATGATCGCGGCGTTAAGGCTGTGACCGGGGGCAAGCGGTCCGACGACACCGGTCGCGACATCCTCCGCCCGGTCGACCAACAGGCAGATGTCCTCGCGCAGTCGCACGAGATGCGCAAACAGGTCGACGCCGGCCACGTCGCCCTGCGGGTCCAGCAGCAGGCGCGGGGCCATGACCGGCACCGGCCGTTCCTGTAACGTGACGAAGCCCAGCAGCGGACGCGGCAGTCCCGGCGGCGCATCGATCGGCAGCAGCGGCAACACCTCCTGCACCGCCGCCATGGGCAGCGCGAGGCGGGTGTCGCCGATACGCAGGATCAGGAACGATGCGGTCATTACCGGTCGGCTATATCGCGCTTCGCCAGCAGCGCCAGATCATCCGGCGTATTGATGTTCGGTATTTCGGTCGGACCGGTCATGCCCAGCGCGCCGATCCGGTCGGCAAAGGCACGCACCGATCGCGATCCACCCCCGGCCAGCAGCGCGTCGAGCGTCGCCCCGGCGCTGGCGGGCCACCAGCCCACAACGGGCAGGGCGGCGAGATGGACGGCGGGACCGGCGTCCGAGAGGTGTAGCCGCAGCCCGGCGGGCAGGAACGGTGCGTCGCACGGCACGGTCAGCACCTGTGCGAAGTTCTGCGCCGCCGCATAGTGCAGCGCGGCCGCGATACCGCCCAGCGGCCCCAGGTCGGGGGCCGGGCGGTCGGGAATGCCGATCAGGCCCGGATGTGCCCGCCCGACGACGATCAGCGTATCGACCTGCGGCGCGATCGCGTCGGCTACCCGGTCGATCAATGCGCGGCCGTCGAGGCTCGCCAGCGCCTTGTCACTGCCGAAGCGGGTCGATCGACCGCCCGCCAGGATCGCACCGAGGATCCGGGTCACGACGCCAGCATCGCATCGCCGCGCACCAGCGTTCGCAGCGACAGGCCAGCGGCCGCCGCGCGATCCAGCGCCAGCGTGGTCGCGGCCGACAGCGTGGCGAGCAGCGGACAGTTCGCCAGCACAGCCTTTTCGACCAATTCGAACGAACAGCGCGACGACAGCAGCGCGAAGCCGCCGTTCCAATCCTGTCCGCTGCGCCGCATCGCGCCGATCAGCTTGTCGAAGGCGTTATGCCGCCCGACATCCTCCCGCACCATCCGGATGCGGCCATCCGCCGTACATAGCGCCGCGGCATGGGTCGCGCCGGTCGCCTGTGCCAGCGGCTGGTGATCGCGCAACGCCGCCGCCGCCGCGACGATGGCGGCGGGGGTGGCGTCGCTCCGGCCGGAAAGGATGGGCAGGGGGCGCAGCGCCTGTTCGAGATTTTCGATCCCGCAAAGGCCGCACGACGATTCCGATACGCGGTGCCGCACCCGATCGGCCACCCGGTCATGCCGTTCGGGCATGAGCGTGACTTGCAGCAACGTTCCGCCCGGTGCGTCATGCATCGCGACGTCGATTACCTCACCGGCATCGTCGACCAGCCGCTCGGCCAAGACGAAGCCATAAGCGAGGTCGTCCAAATCGATCGGCGTCGCCATCAGCACGGCATAGCCAAGCCCATTCACCTCGATCGCGACCGGCGTTTCGATCGCGACCGGGCGTTCCCGCTCCATGGCATCCCCCGATGCCGCCACCCGGTCGAACCGCCGGGTGGCATGGCCCCCCTGGTCCATCAGGCGACGATACGCACCGGCACCGCCTTTGCCGCCGGCGTCTGCGATCCATGGTCGTGCCAGCCTAGCGGGATCAGCGGGTTGAGTTCGGGATAATAGCCGGCGATGCAGCCATCGGGCAGGTCGAACGGCACGACCTTCAGACCCGCGACGCGACGGTCGATCCCGTCGTCGCCGTCGCCGACGATGGTCACGACCTGCCCCTTGTGCAGTCCGGCCTTCTCGATCTCCTTCGGGTTCATCAGTACCACGTCGCGCGTGCCCGAAATCCCGCGGAACCGATCGTCATAGCCATAGATGGTCGTGTTGAACTGATCGTTCGACCGGAGCGTCACCAGCCGCAGCCGGCCGGGCGCATCGGGAATGTTCGTGCCGGACAGCGAGCGCGGCACGGTGAATTCCGCCTTGCCGCTTTCCGTCTTCCACACCCGTTCGCGCGCCGAATTACCGCGATAGAAACCGCCGGGGGTGAACATACGCTCCTCGAAATCGTGGAACTCCTCGGGATAGGTTTGCTCGATCAGCTTGCGGATCTTCGCATAATCGCCGGTCCAGCCGTCCCAATCGACCTTGGGATTGGGGTCGAGCGTCGCCTTGGCGATGCCCGCCACGATCGCGACCTCGGACTTCAGATGCTCGCTTGCCGGTTCGTGGGTCGCGATCGACCCGTGGATATGGCTGAACGTGTCCTCGATCGTGACGATCTGTTCGCCACCCGCCTGCTTGTCGACCTCGGTCCGAACGAGGCAGGGGAGGAGGTAGGCGACCTTGCCGTTGATCAGGTGGCTGCGGTTCAGCTTGGTCGCGATCTGCACCGTCACGCGCATTTGCGGCCACGCCGCCTCGATCCGTTCGAGGTCGGGGATCGCGCGCAGAAAATTGCCGCCGAGCGAGACGAAGGCATCGATCTCGCCTTTCAGTATGTCTTCGCAGGCGGTGACGGTATTGTGGCCGTGATCCATCGGCGGTTCGAAGTCGAACAGCTCGCGCAGCCGGTCCATCGGCACCAGCTCGGGCTTTTCCGAAATGCCGACGGTCCGCTGGCCCTGCACGTTGCTATGGCCGCGCACGGGCGACATGCCGGTGCCGACGCGCCCGATATTGCCCTTCATCAGCAGCAGGTTGACGTAGGTCGCGACGTTGTCGAACCCGTTCACCTGCTGCGTCAGGCCCATGCCATAGATGCCGATGGTGCGATCCGCCTCGACATAGACCTGTCCCGCCGCCTCGATATCGGCGCGGGGCAGGCCGCTTTCACGTTCGATATCGGCCCAGTCGGTCGCCCGGACCATCGCTTCGAACGCGGCGAACCCGTCGGTATGCTGTTCGATGAAGTCGACGTCGAGGACGTGGACCTTGTGCTCGGCCCAGCTCTTGTCCTCGGCGGCGAGGACATGCTTGGCGAGGCCGATCATCACCGCGACGTCGCCGCCGGGGCGGACCTGGTGATATTGGCAGCTGATCTTCGTCTCGCTGCGCGTCGCCATTTCGAACGGGTTCTGCGGGTCGGTGAAGGCGATCAGGCCCGGCTCCTTGACCGGGTTGAAGGTCACGACCTTGCACCCGCGCTTCACCGCGTCGCGAAGGGGGTGAAGGAAGCGCGGGCTGTTCGATCCGGTATTCTGGCCGAAGAAGAACATCGCGTCGCAGTGTTCGAAATCGTCGAGGATCGAGGTGCCGACCGGCGCGCCGATCGTCTTCTTGAGCGCGACGGACGTCGTTTCATGGCACATGTTCGAGCTGTCGGGCAGGTTGTTGTGCCCATAGAGCCGGGCGAACAGCGCATAGAGATACGACGTCTCAAGGCTGGCCCGGCCCGAGGCGTAGAAGATCGCCTTCTTTGGATCGATCGCGCGCAGTTCCGCCCCGATCGCGGCAAAGGCTTCGTCCCAGCTGCATTCGACATAATGGTCGGTGGCGTGGTCGTAGCGCAGCGGGTGGGTCAGCCGGCCGACATGTTCGAGGTCGAAATCCTTCCACGTCTTCAGTTCGCTCACCGAATGTTCGGCGAAGAATTCGGGCGTGCAGCGATTGGGAGTCAGGTCCCACAAGGTCGCCTTCGCACCGTTTTCGCAGAATTCGAACGGATGCGGCTCGGCAGGCTTGCCCCATGCGCAGGACGTACACATGAAGCCCTTGGTCTTGTTCTGTCGTGCGAGTTGCGCCAGCGCAGCAGGGCGGTTGCGTTCCTTCGCAAGGACCTTCGACATGCCCTTGACCGAGCCCCAGCCGCCTGCCGGACCGTCATATCCGACCACCGTATCCCGATCCGCCACGCCAATTCCTTCGTTACGCCTTTGGCGTAGGCTACGCCGGGCGGGGGGATAAGGTTCCGGTACTCAGTCGACCAATTCGAGTGCCAGCGCCGTTGCCTCGCCCCCACCGATGCAGAGCGACGCCAGCCCGCGCTTCTGCCCGCGCGTTTCCAGGGCCGACAGCAGGGTCGCCAGCACGCGCGCACCGCTGGCCCCGATCGGATGGCCAAGCGCGCAGGCACCGCCATGGACGTTCACCCGGTCGTGCGGCAGGTGCAGGTCGTGCATCGCCGCCATCGTGACACAGGCAAAGGCTTCGTTGACCTCGAACAGGTCGATAGCCTCCGCGCTCCACCCCGCGCGTTCCATCGCGCGACGCATCGCAAACACCGGCGCGGTGGCGAAGCGGGCGGGTGCGTGGGCGAAGCCGGCATGGGCGACGATCCGCGCGATCGGGGTCAGACCCAGCCGCTCGGCCACCGATGCCCGTGCCAATACCAGCGCGGCAGCACCGTCCGAAATCGAGGAGGCATTGGCGGCGGTAATCGTACCGTCCTTCGAAAAGGCGGGCTTCAGCGTCGGAATCTTCGCGACGTCACCCCGTGCGGGCTGTTCGTCGAGGCGGACGGTGGTCGTCCCCTTTCGTCCGGCGATCTCGACGGGCACGATCTCCCGATCGAATGCGCCCGAACTTTGAGCGGCCTGCGCCCGCCGAAGCGATTCGATCGCAAAGGCGTCCTGCGCCTCGCGGGTGAAGCCATAGGATACAGCGGTTTCCTCGGCGAAGCTGCCCATCAGCCGGCCGGGTTCGTAGGCATCCTCCAGCCCATCGAGATACATGTGGTCAAGCAATCGGTCGTGGCCGATCCGCGCACCGCTGCGATGGCGTTGCGACAGATACGGGGCGTTGGTCATGCTCTCCATGCCGCCAGCGACGATGATGTCGGCGGAACCGGCGGCAATGCTGTCGGCGGCCATCATGACCGCCTGCATCCCCGATCCGCACATCTTGTTGACCGTCGTCGCCTCGACATGCTGCGGCAGACCCGCACCCAATGCCGCCTGTCGCGCCGGCGCCTGCCCCAGGCCGGCGGGCAGGACGCAGCCCATGTAGATGCGTTCGACCGCTTCGCCCGACAGGCCCGCCCGTTCGATCGCCGCGCCGACGGCGGTTGCACCCAATTGCGTCGCGGTGGCACCGCTCAGCGACCCCTGAAAGCTTCCCATCGGCGTACGGGCATAGGACAGGATGACGACGGGGTCGGACATGGACACTCTCCGGGCAATCTTCTGGTTTCGTTTGTTATCATCTAGGGCGATGGCCGCGCCGCCGCAATCGCGCTAGGCCGCCAGCCATGATGTCCGCGGTTCCTCCATCCCTTTGGCCGATCCTGCTGGGGATCGTCGGCGCGGTGTTCGGCAGCTTCATCGCGACGGTCGCGATCCGTTGGCCGGCGGGGCGATCGGTGCTGGCCGGGCGGTCGGCGTGCGACGGGTGCGGGCGGACATTGACCGCGTTCGAATTGGTGCCGCTGCTCAGTTTCGTCGCGCTGCGGGGTCGGTGCCGGACCTGCGGGACGCGGATCGCACCGGGGCATGTCGTGACGGAGATACTGGGCGCCGGGATCGGCATCGTGGCCGGGATGGTCGCGCCGGGCGCGGAAGGGGTGGCTGGGGCAGCCTGCGGTTGGCTGTTGCTGGCGCTGGGGGCGATCGACCTTGCCGCGTTATGGTTGCCCGATGCGCTGACCGGGGCGCTGGCGGTCGTGGCGATTGCGGGGGGCGCGGCCGGGCTGGGCGTCGATCTTCACGCACGCTTGATCGGAGGCATCGCGGGATTCGGGGTGCTGTGGCTGGTCGCCGAACTGTATCGTCGGGTCCGGGGGCGGATCGGGCTGGGCGGCGGTGACCCGAAGCTGTTCGGCGCGATCGGATTGTGGCTCGGCTGGCGTGCCTTGCCGCAGGTGCTGTTGTTCGCAGCGCTGACCGGACTGGCCGTCGTGCTGGCCCTGACGCTGGCGGGGCGTCGGATGACGGCGAACGACCGATTGCCGCTCGGCACGTTGCTGGCCGGCGCGGCGTTCCTGTGCTGGGCGACCTAGGCCGGCTCGACCCGATATTCGATCGGCTTGAAACTGCCGCCATTCGACGCCGGCGCGGAACAGGCGGTCAGGCCGATGATAAGGTCCATTGCCGCGCGGAAAGTGATCGAATCGCCCGCCTTGCTGATCGGCGGCAGGACGCTGAGCTTTCCCGTGGTGCCGTCGACCGGCACGTTCATGAAGCAGTTGAACGCCACCGGGATGCGGTCCGGCTGTACGCCGTACGGCTCCAGCGCGGCGGCGAGATTGCCGAAGCAGCCGCGATGCGGTGGCAGGTCGGGATAGAAATGATGGAAGGTGTCGTACGAGCATGGCGTCAACAGGAAGTCGTGCGTACCGACGGTATCGGCGACGATCTCCAGCATCACCCGGCTGCGGTTCGAATAGAGCGCGTGGCCGGTCGTCAGCCGGATCGTCTCGGCATAATCCAGCGTCCGACCTGACGAGATCACCTCATCCAGATCGTCGGCATTGAACGCCAGCAGGTCGGCGACCTGACACCCGCGCGGATCTACCACGACCAGCGTCTCGCCCTTCGCCAGCCGGAACGCCGTGCCCGACCGTTCGGGGATGGTGACGTTCACTTCGGCTCCCCCGAATAATGGAAGGGGCAGGCCCAGCGGTCGTCGACCACCCGACCGCTATATTGCCGTGCTTCGCTGGCCGCGCCATGACGGGCGAGCATCGGATTGCGGCTACCGGCCAATGCTTCGTCGCGGACCAGAATCTTTTCGCGCATCGTCTCGTACTTGCCCTCGGCGCGCAGCCGTTCGAACTGGTCGTGCAGGTTGAAGACGAGGGTAGGCCGCTCGAAACGGCGCGCCGGACGGCTGGCGCGCGGATGCAAGCCGACGATGAAGAACGCTTCGCCGCCGAAGCTCAGCGAGAAATGTGGATTGTCGGGATCGGCGCTGACCCGTGCATCGTAATCCTGCCCGCGCCATACGTCCTTGTCGGACAGCGATTGCACGCGCTGCCACAATGCGCGTTCGAATTCGGGTTCGCTCAGGTCGTCCGGCCCTTCGAAGATGACGGCGAAACTGCGGTACATCGCCCGATCGCGGCGATAATTCTCGGCCAGCCGCATCAATGCATCGTGGATGCGGACATCGTCCCACGCGCTGTCGATCCGGGAACAGGCGAGTACGTCCAGCGTACCGCGCGCCATGGCAGACTTTGCCCCGACGCAGGGAAAGCCACGGTCGTCGATATGATCGAACAGCAGGGCTTCCAGGCTGTCCTGCGCCTCATGCTTCCAGTTGAACATTGCGGAGATCCCGGCTTGAGATTGGACCGACACTACGTTTCGCGCGCGATACAGGTTCCGCGCCGGTTGACGGGCGGCGGGGACGGCGGCAACAATCGCGGCCGTGAACAAACGACTGCTTCTCGACGACTTCCTGCCGTATCGCCTGTCGATCGCATCGAACCGGGTTTCGGACGCGATCGCTTCCACTTATCGTTCGCTGTTCGGGTTGCGCATTCCCGAATGGCGGCTGGTGACGGTCATCGCGGAAAGCGACGGAATTACGCAGCAGGCGCTGTGCGTCGCCACGCGTATGGACAAGGTGACGGTCAGCCGCGGCGCGATCGCGCTGGTCGACCGAGGGCTGGTCGAACGCAGCGCCAATGCCGGGGATCAGCGGTCGCACCTGCTGCGGCTGACCACTTCCGGCCGTGCCCTGTATGAAGAGGTCGCGCCGAAGGCGCTGCTGATCGAGCAGGAATTGTTCGCGTCGTTCAGTGCGCAGGAGATCGACGTCCTGCGCGACATGCTTGCGCGAATACAGGCAGCGGCCGATGCGATGGAGCCGGGCACGGGCGGTCAGTAACGGTCGCGCCGCGGCTTCATCTGACGCCGGTTGGGCAGGCTGTCGGCAAGGCGGGCGCCGCGACGCCCCATCGGAAGGGGGTGGCCGACGGTCGAATCCACCGCCGTCTGGCGCTCCGCCTCCGCATTGATCTCCGCACCGATCAGGATCGCAAGGCTCGATACGAACAGCCACATCAGCAGCACGACGACTGCCCCCAGCGCGCCATAGGTCGCGTTGTAATTGGCAAAGTTCGCCGCATAGACGCCGAACAACACTGTCGCCAGCAGCCACAGGAGCGTGGCGGCAACCGATCCGACTGACAGCCAGCGCCACTTCGCCCGCGCCCGGTCGGGGCCATAGCGGTAGGCAAAGGCGATCGCCGCGCTGGCGATGCTTGCCGCGACCAGCCACGTCGCCCCTTGGATCAGGATGGCGCCTGCGGTGCCGAGGAACGCCGTCTCGCTGCGGATCCAGGTCAATACGCCCGCAGACAGGATGCCGACGACCGCCGCGACGATCGCCGCGATGGTCAGCATCGCCGACAACAGGGTGGTGGTGACGATGCTGCGTTCGTCCTCTTCCTCATAGATCACATTCAGCGCCTGGATGATGGCACTCGCGGCGCGCATCGCGCCATAGATCGACAGCAGCAGTGCAATCAGCAGGCCGATGCCCGCCTGAGACGATGCGGTGGTGACTACCGCGATCAGCTGGTCCGAGATCAGCCGGGCGGCGTCCGCCGGAACCAGTTCGAAAATGGTCTGCATATGCCGCGCCACGGTCGACGGGTCGGCGATCAGGCCATAAGTCATCACGATTGCGCCTAGCAGCGGCACGAACGACAGGAAGGCATAGAAGGCCACCCCCGCCGCCATCAGCGTCAGATTATGGTAGCCGACCATTGTGTAGACGCGGATGAAGATCGCGCGCCATGCCGGCCACGGATGCTGCCATGGATGTTCGGACTGGCTTCCCGGCACCTTGGCAGGGTCGATCACAGGTACGCTATCGGTCAACGCGGCTCCCCTTCGCTCCGCCTAACCAACGCAGCGCCGGCCCGATCGGATGCAGCGCGACGTACAAAATGAACCAATTCCCTCGACTTGCGTTTCTGGGTTCACGGGGGTTGTGCGTTGCAGCGTCCGTCGAAGGGGACGGGGACAGGTTTTGGGGGAATTTCGCGTACGGAAGGTTATTGCGCTGCTCGCCAGTACGATGCTGATCCCAGTCGCCGATGCGCAGGACCGGGCATCGCCATCCGTCGGTACGATCGCCCAGCAACCACCGGTCGAACCAATCGTTCCCGATCGCGAATTCGAGTCGGCGTTGCCGACCCTGTCGGGCGACATCAATGCCCCGCTGGAACCGATGTCCGCGTTCGACGCCAAGCCCGCACCGGCGCCGCAGGTCCAGCCGCTCCCGGCTCCTACGGCACCCGCAACCGAAGCACAGCGACCGGCAGAGACGCTGCCCGATGCCGTGCTGCCCGAAGCACCCGAATTGGCCCAGCCGCTGACGCCGCTGTCGTCGTTCGACGTGACGCCGGTCGAGGTTGCCGGGGTCGATGACAAGCGAGCGGTCGAGATCCGCTATGACACGGTGGTCAACGGCCTTGACGCGATCGACGGCGAAGCGCAGTTCCGCGCGCTGTCGGCGTTGCGGGAGGGCGACGGCAAGGCCGCGAACGCCGCCATGGTACAGGCCCGCGCCAAGGAGGACGAGCAGCTGGCCGTCCGTATCATGCGGGCCAAGGGCTATTATGACGGCACCGCGACCTCCGCGATCGAATCGCCGCCCGGCGGGCGGGTGCGCGCCGTGGTGACGGCGGTTCCGGGGAAGCAGTTTACGCTCGGGTCGATCCGCGTCGATACCCAGCCGACCGTGCCGCCCAATCTGGTCCAGCGCGAATTGCCGCTGAAGGTCGGCGATCCGATCGACGCCGAACGCATCCAGGCCGCCGAGGCGAATGTCAGCCTGAAGCTGCCGCAGCAGGGCTATCCCTTCGTCCAGGTCGGCGACCGGGACATCCTTCTCGACGATACGACCGTCACCGGCGCCTATACCCTTCCGGTCACGACCGGACCGCGGTCGTCGTTCGGCACCTATTCGACCACCGGCAAGCTGGCGTTCGATGCCGAACATGTCGGCGTGCTGGCCCGGTTCAGGCAGGGTGAGCTGTACGACAATCGCAAGGTTGACGATATGCGCGCGGCATTGGTGTCGACGGGGCTGTTCTCCGGCGTATCGGTCGAGCCGCAGCGGACCGGACAGATCGCGCCGGACGGTACCGAATATGTCAACCTACTGGTGAAGCAGGATGCCGGGCCGGCGCGCACGCTTGCGGGCGAGGCCGGGTACGGCACCGGGCAGGGTGTCCGCATCGAAGGGTCGTGGACGCACCGCAACCTGTTCCCGCCCGAAGGCGCGCTGATCGTGCGCGGCGTGGCAGGGACGCAGGAACAGGGCGCGGGCGTCACCTTCCGCCGCTCCAACGCCGGACGGCGCGACCGCACCTTCCAGATTCTCGCCAATGCCAGCCGCAGCAATTACAACGCGTTCGAGGCGTTCACCGGGACGCTGGGCGTCCGCTGGTCCTATGATTCGACGCCGATCTGGCAGAAGCGCTTCACCTATGCCTATGGCGGTGAGCTGATCGGTACGAACGAAGACACGTATGACTTTGCGGTCGGTGAACGTCGTCGAAAGACCTATGGTATCGCCGCGCTGCCGCTGTTCGCAGGGTTCGATACGTCCGACAACCTGCTGAACCCGACCAAGGGCTTCCGTCTGAAGCTCAACGTCAGCCCCGAAGCATCGGTGCAGGGTGCGGCGCGGCCTTATGGCCGGTTCATGATCGAAGGCACCGGCTATTACCCGATCGGTGACAGCATCGTCATTGCGGGCCGGGCCCGCGCGGGATCGATCCAGGGGATCGCCCGTGACGACCTTGCCCCCTCGCGGCGTTATTATGCCGGCGGCGGCGGGTCGGTGCGCGGCTTCGGGTTCCAGGAACTCGGCCCTCGCACCCCGGAAGTGGACGAAGACGGCAACAACCTGAACCGTCCGATCGGCGGGCGCAGCCTGAACGAATTCGCGCTGGAGGCGCGGTATCGCTTCGGCAATTTCGGGATCGTGCCGTTCATCGACGCCGGGCAGGTATATGAATCAAGCCTGCCCAAGGGGTCCGATCTGCGCTTTGGCGCGGGCATTGGCGGCCGTTTCTACACCAATTTCGGCCCGATGCGGGTCGACGTTGCCACGCCGATCGCCCGGCGCCCCGGAGAATCCAAGATCGCGCTCTATATCTCGATCGGGCAGGCTTTCTGATGACCGACGCCGACATGCCCGCCGCCGAAACCGTCGTCGTGCGCGACCGACCGCTTTGGATCAAGATCCTGAAATGGGTCGGCATCGCGATCGTCGCGCTGCTACTGCTGTTGGTGGCGCTGGTGTTCGCGCTGAACACCGGGCCGGGGCGGGGTTTCATCGTCGGGAAGCTCGATGGTTATACCACGGCGTCGGGACTGAAGATCAATATCGGCAGGATCGACGGTTCGCTCTATGGCGCGATGACCGTCCGCGACCTGCGGCTGAGCGATACGAAGGGCGTCTTTGCCTATTCCCCGCAAATCGCGGTGGACTGGCGGCCGTTCGCCTTTGCGAACGGGCATGTCGATATTCGCAGCCTGACCAGCCCGCTCATCCGCTATGCGCGCAATCCGGTGCTGAAGGATACGCCACCGGGCGACCCGAATGCGCCGCTGCTGCCCGATTACGACATCGATGTGAACCGTCTGGCGGTCGACCGGATCGAGGTCGGCCCGGCAGTGACCGGCCAGCGCCATATCGCGAAGCTGGACGGCGCGGTGCATATCGCCGACCGCCGGGCGCAGGTGACGGCGAATGCCGCCACCATTGCCGCGCCGGGCCTGGCAGGCGGTGACCGCGTCGCGCTGAAGCTCGATGCCGTGCCCGACGACAATCGCTTCGACATTGATGCCCGGATCACCGGACCCGCCAATGGCATGATCGCCGGTATGGCTGGTCTCAAGGCACCGATCGTCGCGACGATCGACGGCCAGGGCGACTGGCGCAACTGGCGCGGCCGGCTGTCCGGCACGCTGGGCGGGAAGCCGCTTGCCGACCTGGCGCTGACCGGACGCGAGGGGCGTTTCACGGTGCGCGGATCGACCCAGCCGGGCCTGATCCTGCAGGGACCAGTCGAACGGCTAACCGCACCGCGCCTCGACGTCGCGATCGATGCCACGCTGGCGGATCGCAAGGCCGATACTCGTATCCAGCTGCGTTCCAGCGCGCTGGCAGTGAATGCTGCCGGTCTGCTCGATCTCGGCAACAGCCGCTTCGGCAATTTCCGGACCGAAGCGATGCTGCTGACGCCCGGTGCGATCGCGCCCAACCTGAACGGTCGATCGGTCCGCGCTGCGATGGTGCTGGACGGCGGGTTCGGCACGCCGACGGTGGATTACAAGGTGCAGGCGGCTGCGTTGGGCTTTGGCGAGACGGTGGTCGAGCAACTCTATGCCGAGGGCAAGGCGACGGTCGACGCCGACCGCATCCTGATCCCGATCGCAGCCAAGGCAAGGCGCATTTCCGGCCTGAACGCGGCGGTCGGCGGACTCGTGACGAACGTCGCGATCAACGGCGATCTGGCGATCAACGGCGATCAGGTGCTGTCCGACAATCTGCGCATCCGGTCCGACCGGATCGATGCGACCGCGATCGTCGCCGCGAACCTGACCACCGGACGCTATACCGGGGCGATCAAGGGGCGGATCAACGATTACGAGATCGCCAGCATCGGCATCCTGAACCTGACGACCGATGCCAGCCTCTATACCGCGCCGCAGGGCGGGTTCGGGATCAAGGGGCGGGTCGTCGCGCAGACCACGCGGCTGTTCAACGACGGCATCCGCAACTTCTTGGGCGGTAACGTGACCACTACCCGCGCCGATGTCGGAGTCGGGCCGGACGGGATCGTCAGCTTCGCCAATGTCCGGATGAATGCGCCGCAGTTCCGCATCACCAACGGGTCCGGACGGTATGATCCGGCCGGGCCGCTCGTCTTCAATGCCGACGCCTATTCGACGCAATATGGGCCGCTGAGCGCGCGGGTGAGCGGCACCGTTGCCGCGCCGCAGGTGGTGTTGCGGGCCGCGCGTCCCGGCGTGGGCGTCGGTCTGACCGGGCTGGAGGCACGGGTGCGGGGGCAGGGTGATCGCTATGCGATCCAGGCGACGGGCAATACCGATTACGGCCCGTTCCGTGCCGATGTGCTGCTGTCGACCGCACCCCGGCTGGCGGCGGACATCCGTTCGGCGACCTTCGCGGGCATGAACATCGACGGCCGGATCGAAGCGACGAACGCTGGACCCTTTGCGGGCCGGATCAACTTTGCGGGGTCGGGCGTGGCCGGCATCGCCCGCCTGTCCGCGCAGGGCAAGTTCCAGCGTGCCGACGTCAATGCCCAGGCCTCCAACGCCGTTATTCCCGGCAATATGGGCCTGCGCATTGGTCGCGCGATCGTCACCGGCAGCGCGGTGCTGTACGACCAGCCGGAGATCGTGGCCGACGCACAGGTCGCCAACCTGTCAATGGGCGACTTTCTTCTCCAGCGCAGCCGGGCGAAGATCAACTATCGCGGCGGCAACGGTACGGCACAAATGTTCGCCGAGGGTTCGTCGGGCGTGCCGTTCCGCGTCGCCGCCAATGCGAAGCTGCGGCCGAACGAGTATCTCGTCGCGTTGCAGGGGGTCGCCAATTCGATCCCGTTCAAGACGGTCAATCCGGCGCGGATCGCATCGGCTCCGGGCGGCTATAGACTGTACCCGACGCGGATCGATTTCGACCAGGGGTCGATCCGTGCCGCGGGTGTCTATGGCAACGGCATGTCGATCCAGACGCGGCTCGACCGGCTCGACCTGAGCATCGTCAATGCCTTCGTGCCGGGCACCGGAATTGGTGGCACCGCGACCGGCAGCCTCGATTTCGCGCAGGCCGCGGATCAGAGCTTCCCGCGTGCCGACGCCCGGCTGACCATTCGCAATTTCCAGCGTACCAGCCTCGCCTCGATCTCCGAACCGGTCGACATCGTCTTTGCGGGCGACTTGCGTCCCGAGGGTGGCAGTGGGCGGGCGCTGATCCGGCGCGGTACGACCACCGTTGGGCGGATGGTTGCGAATCTGCGCCCCCTGCCGCCGGGCAGCGGGTCGTGGGTCACGCGGATGCTGGCGGCGCCGTTGT
The DNA here is from genome assembly GCF_913776855.1 of uncultured Sphingomonas sp. Lineage (GTDB taxonomy): Bacteria > Pseudomonadota > Alphaproteobacteria > Sphingomonadales > Sphingomonadaceae > Sphingomonas. The sequence continues at coordinate 39,777 of NZ_CAJYQD010000006.1, forward strand.
CGGGCGGTATCCGCTATAACGGGCCGGCGGGGGTGCTGTTCTCCTTCGCCGGGCTGGCCGACCAGCAATTGTCGGGACCGATCGGCCTTGCCGCCGATTTCGGTGGACGGGTGCAGGCGCCGCAGCTGGCCGGCGTCGTCCGGGCGAACAACCTGACCTATGAAAATGAGGCGCTGGGCACGCGCCTCACCAATCTCGGCATCGACGGACGGTTCACCAATGATCGGTTCGAACTGACCCAGCTGCGCGCGCGTGCCGGTGAGGGCACCGTGGCGGCTCAGGGAATGGTCGGACTGGCGGCGAACAGCGGCTTCCCGATCGACATCAAGGCGCAGTTGCGTAACGCCCAACTGGCCCGCAGCGACGCGTTGGGCGCATCGGCGACCGGCGATATCCGTATTCAGAACGGGCGCGACGGCGGGCTGATTTCCGGCGACATCGTGATCCCCGAGGCGCGGTATCAGATCATCCGACAGGGTGCCGCCGAGGTCCCCGAACTGACCGGGGTCCGCCGCAAAAGCGATGCGAACCGGCCCAATGCCGCGCAGCAGCGGCAGGCAGCGGCGTCCGCCGGCCTGTTCCGCCTTGCGCTCAGGGTTCGGGCGAACAACCGGCTGTTCGTGTCGGGCATGGGGCTGGAGTCGGAATGGCAGGCCGATCTGCGGATCGCGGGCACCTCGTCAGCACCGACCATCAACGGTCAGATGCGGATGATCCGGGGGACCTATTCGTTCGCGGGCAAGCGGTTCGAGGTCGAACGCGGCGTGATCCGGTTCGAGGGCTCGGACTTCACCAACCCGGTCATCGACATCGCGGCGACGACTACCGCCGAAGGTGTGACTGCAACGATCAATGTCACTGGCACCGCCCAGGCACCGCAGATCGCGTTTACCTCGACGCCGTCGCTGGCGCAGGACGAGGTGCTGTCGCGGTTGCTGTTCGGCAGCTCGGTGACGAACCTGTCGGCGACCGAGGCGATCCAGCTGGCCGCCGCGCTCAATTCGCTGCGCGGGTCGGGCGGTGGCGGGCTGAATCCGCTGGGCAAGCTGCGTTCGGCCACCGGGTTCGACCGGCTGCGCGTGCTGGGCGGTGATGAGGCGAGCGGGCGTGGTACCTCGCTGGCAGCGGGCAAGTATCTGACCGACGACATCTATGTCGAGATCATCACCGACGCGCGCGGTTTCACCGCCACGCAGATCCAGATCGCGCTGAGCAAGACGCTGAGCCTGCTGTCGCAAACCGGATCGTTCGGTGGGTCGAACGCGTCGCTGCGCTACAGCCGGGATTATTGAGGGGCGGCGGCGGGTGACGCCGCCGCCGGCTCACGCGCTGTAGGAGACGCCTTTGGCGAGCGAAGCGATCATCGCGTCGCGCAGTGGCTTGGGACGGAGGTCCATGTCATAGGGGCAGCCACGCGCGACGGCGCCATCGGGACGCGGCTCGAACCCCCGCAGCCAGCTGTACCGGTCGCTCAGTCCCCAGGCGAGGACGTCACCGAGCTGTGGATAGGACAGCATGATGTCCAGATAGGCACGGGCGAAGTCGGCGACACCGCGGTCGCGCGGGCCGATCGCGATGGGAAGGCCACGATCGCGAACGTCGAATTCGGTGATGACCAGCCGGTATCCCATCGCCACGACCCGATCGAGAAACCGCCGCCATTCCGGCTCCAGCCGGTGCGCGACCGCACCGGCATTACTGGTCGGCTGGAACAGGCCGATATGCGACTGGACCCCCAGCGCATCGACCGGCGTTCCCCGCCGGCGGAACGCCTCCAGCAGCGACAGCACGCCGGCGCGATGCTTCTCGTTGCCGTCTTCCCAGCTCATATAGTCGTTATAGACCAGCTGGGCATGGGGCGCGGCGGCGCGCGCGGTGCGGAAGGCGTGGTCGAGGACATTGATCGTGCCGCCCATCGCCGGCGATAACGAGGTCTCGCGCAGTCCGCCGGTATCGGGATCGACCGCTTCGTTCACCACGTCATAGCTGTAGATCTTGCGGCCATAGCGTCTGGTAACGGTCTCGATATGGCGGTCGAGGATACCCGCTGCTGCCGTTGCTGGGCGCTGGCCGAAGTCATAGCCGTTCAGCCATGCCGGGAACCATTTGGAATAGGCCCAGTAGAGCGTGTGGCCGCGCATCGCGAAGCCGTGGCGCATCGCCCAGTCGACCATCGCGTCAAACTGGGTAAAGGCGAACCGGTCTGCGGCGGGGCGGATCGCTTGCCACTTCATCTGGTTCTCGGCGACCAGCACGGCGCAGTCGCGTTGCAGCAGCGCGGCATAGGCGGGATTGTCGAACGATCCGGCGTCGCGTCCCGGCGGCGCCCATGCGAATGCCGATCCGAAGCGCCGCCCGCCTTGTGCAGCGGCGGTCTTCAGCGTCAGCGGCACCGGGGCGGCGGGCGCGGCCTGTGCCGCGAGCAGCGCGGCGCCCCCCGCCAGCACGCTGCGGCGATCGATTACGGTCATCAACCTCTCCCATCTCCACGTTCTTCGACGTGATAGCGTTACCATCGGCGGGATGATATGGCGGTGTCAACACCGTCGATCAGACGGGAACAGGGGACGCAGGATGCTGAAATCGCTTGGGTGGATCGCGCTGCTATGCATCGCATGGGTGACGCCGGCCCAGGCGGAGGACGGTTATGACCTGTGGCTGCGCTATCGCGCGCTGCCCGCCGCACAGGCGGATGCGGTTGCGCTTCGTGCGACGGTCATCGTCCGTGACGAGCAGGATGCGACGGTCGCATTGGCGGCGCAGGAACTGGTGCGGGGGCTGTCCGGGTTGACCGGGCGGACGGTCGGTATCGGCGCGGCGGGGGATGGCGCGATCGTTATCGGGACGGCGCGGTCGCCGCGGATCGTCGCGCTGGACCTGCCGCTCCCGGGTTTGGGGCCGGAGGGATATGTCCTGCGGTCGATGATGGTCGACGGGCGGCCAGCGACGGTGATTGCGGCGAACGGCCCGGTCGGGGTGTTGTACGGCGCCTTCCGGCTGCTGCGGATCGCGCAGACCGGGCAGCCGCTCGACCGGCTGGCGATCATCGAGCGGCCGCGGCTGGCGCTGCGGGTGTTGAACCATTGGGACAATCCCGACCGTTATGTCGAGCGCGGCTATGCCGGGCAGTCGCTATGGGACTGGCAGAAGCTGCCGGGCTTCACCGATCCGCGCTACACCGATTATGCACGGGCGAATGCGTCGGTCGGGATCAACGGCACGGTGCTGAACAACGTCAACGCCAGCCCCGACATGCTGACCCCGGCGTTTTTGGAGAAGGTCGCACGGCTGGCGGCGATCTTCCGGCCGTGGGGCATCCGGGTCTACTTGTCGGCGAAGTTCTCCGCGCCGATCGAGGTCGGCGGCCTGAAGACCGCCGATCCGCTCGACCCGCAGGTTGCCGCGTGGTGGCGGGCCAAGGCGGACGAAATCTATGCCTGCATCCCCGATTTCGGCGGCTTTCTGGTAAAGGCCAATTCGGAGGGACAGCCGGGGCCGGGTGACTATGGCCGCAGCCACGCCGAGGGGGCGAACATGCTCGCCGCCGCGCTGAAGCCCCATGGCGGGGTCGTGATGTGGCGGGCGTTCGTCTATGCCCATGACAAGCCCGAGGATCGTGCGAAGCAGGCCTATAGCGAGTTCCAGCCGCTGGATGGCACGTTCGCCGACAATGTGATCGTGCAGGTGAAGAACGGGCCGATCGATTTCCAGCCGCGCGAGCCGTTCCATCCGCTGTTCGGGGCGATGCCGCGCACGCCGTTGATGATGGAAGTGCAGATCACCAAGGAGTATCTGGGGTTTGCCACCCATCTCGCCTATCTGGGGACGATGTGGGAGGAGGTGTTGCGGAGCGACACTTGGCGCCCGCGTAAGGGTTCGACCGTGGCTGATGTGCTGGCCCGGCCGGGCGGGCTGACCGGCATGGCCGGGGTCGCGAATGTCGGGACCGATCGCAACTGGTCGGGGTCGCAGTTCGACCAGGCGAACTGGTACGCCTTTGGGCGGATGGCGTGGAACCCCGATGATCGGGCGAGCGACATCGCGCGGGACTGGGCGGCGATGACCTGGGGAACGGCGGTGGCCGACCCGGTGGCGGCGATGATGCTGCGGTCGCGGCAGGCGGTGGTCGACTATATGATGCCGCTTGGGCTGCATCACCTGTTCGCGACGGGGCATCATTACGGGCCGGGACCGTGGGTCGACGATCTGGCGCGGCCGGACTGGAACCCGGTCTATTATCACAAGGCGGACCGGGCGGGGATCGGGTTCGACCGGACGCGGAGCGGCAGCGACGCGGTGGGGCAATATGCGCCCGCGCTGGCCAAGCGGTGGGGAAATTCGGCGACGGTGCCCGAGGACCTGCTGTTGTGGTTCCACCATGTGCCGTGGGAGCGGCGGATGGCGTCGGGTCGGACGCTGTGGGAGGAACTGGTCGCGCGGTACGACCAGGGCGTGGCGGAGGTCGCGGCGATGCAGGGGCAATGGGCGGCGCTGAAGGGGCAGGTCGACGATCAGCGCCATGCCGAGGTCAGCCAGTTCCTGACGATCCAGCGGGCCGAGGCGCAATGGTGGCGGGATGCCTGTATCGCCTATTTTGCCGAGGTTTCGGGGCGGGCGTTGCCAGCGGGGGTGGCGCCGCCGGCGCATCCGTTGGCATGGTACAAGGCCGTTCGGACGCCCTATGCTCCGGGGAATGGGCGGTAGGTTTCCGCTGGTTGGGAGCAGGGGGCGGTTCGGAGCCTAGATGACGTCAGCGGCGAACTTGATCGTCCTGACCCTCGCGCGGCTTCGCCGCTCCCCCCCTCTCCCGCTGGCAGAGGGAAAGACCGTTTCAAATCGGTCGTAGCGCTAAGGTCACGGTCGCTCGTCAAAGCCGGACGAAATTCGTGACCTGCCATTCTGTCTAAATGTCTGTCAACAAACAGCTATTCGGCCAAAGTTCACGAAGTTCACACTTGCCGCGTTTTCAACGGCAAATGTGCTGTTGCGACTCAGTAGCGACGCAGCAGGCCGGCCAGCTTGCCCTGTACGCGCACCTGTTCGGGGCGGTAGCGTTGCGGATCGTAGCTGCGGTTCGCCGGGTCGAGGCGGATCATCGCGCCTTCGCGACGGAAATATTTGAGCGTCGCCTCGCTATCCTCGATCAGTGCGACCACGATTTCGCCGTCTCGGGCGGTTTCGGTGCGGCGGACAAGGGCATAGTCGCCATCGAGGATGCCGGCCTCCACCATCGAATCACCGGCAACTTCGAGCGCATAGTGATCGCCGGCACCCAGCAGCGCGGCGGGAACGGGCAAGGTCGCCTGCCCCTCGATCGCCTCGATCGGGACACCGGCGGCGATGCGGCCGTGCAGCGGCAGTTCGACGACATCGTTGGCCGGCTGCGGCATCGCACGGGGGGCTGCCGATGGCTTTACCGCCGGCTTCTTCGCGACCGGGCGGTCGGGCATCCGCAACACCTCCAGCGCGCGTGCGCGATTGGGCAGGCGGCGGATGAATTCGCGTTCCTCCAGCGCCGAGATCAGGCGGTGGACACCCGACTTCGACTTGAGGTCGAGCGCTTCCTTCATCTCCTCGAACGAGGGGGAGACCCCGGTCGCCTTCAACCGGTCGTCGATGAAGCAGATCAACTCGTGCTGCTTACGCGTCAGCATAACGTCCTCCGTCGGAACAGACGTGGAACCAATAGGAAACGATTTTTGTGGCGTCAAGCGAGTTGCAGGATTTCCGCCGAGTCGCCTGCGTCTGCTGCCGGGGCATGGGGCGCGCGCACGATAAGGCAGTCGGAGCGGGCAAGCGTGCGCAGCATCGAGCTGTCCTGAATGGCGGCGGTCGACACCTGTCCGTCGATCAGGACGCCACGCAGATAGTCCTGCCGCGCGCCATTGGCGGGAAGCGGATGGTCGAGCGTGGCGCGGATGCTGCGTGGCATCGGATCGGCGGCACCGGCGATGCGCGCGGCGAGCGGGCGGACGAAGAGCAGGGCGGTGATGAACGACGACACCGGATTGCCCGGCAGGCCGAGGACGGCGGCATCGCGCAACCGGCCCGCCAGCATCGGCTTCCCCGGACGCAGCGCGATCCGCCAGAAATCGAGTTCGCCGCCTGCCGCCGCGAGGGCGGGGCGGACAAGATCGTGGTCACCGACCGACGCGCCGCCGGTGGTGACCAGCAGGTCACAATCGACCGAGGCGAATGCGTCGACCAGCGCGTCCATCCGGTCAGGCAGGATGCCCAGATCGATGCGGTCGACCGGCAGATCGGCGAGCAGCCCGGCCAGCATCAGGCCGTTGGATTCGGGGAGCTGGTCTTCGCGCAAAGGCTGTCCGGCAGGCACCAGTTCGTCGCCGGTGGCGGCGATGGCGATGCGCGCCCGGCGACCGACCGACAGCGTGCCGTGGCCGGCGATCGCGGCGAGTGCGGCGCGGGCAGGCGTGATGCGCTCACCAGCGGCGATCAGCAGGTCGCCTTCGCGGAAATCGAGGCCGGCGCGGCGGACATTGCCGCCGCGGACCGGGCCTTCGCCCGACAGGTGCAGGCGGGTGCCGTCGCGGGTCGCCTCTTCCTGCACCAGCACGCAGTCGGTGCCGGCCGGCATCGCCGCGCCGGTGAAGATGCGGGTGGCCTGACCGGCGATGACGGTGCCGGGGAAGGACGCGCCCGCCGCGCTCTCGCCGATCACGTCCCACGGGCCGGGCAGGTCGTCGAAGCGGATGGCGTAGCCGTCCATCGCGGACAGGGGGCGGGCGGGCTGGGTGCGCAGCGCGCGGACGTCGGTCGCGGCGTAGCGGCCGAGCGCTTCGGTCAGGGAGAGGGTTTCGGGCGTGACGGGGCGGGCGAGCGCGAGAACGCGGGCCTGCGCTTCGGCGACGGGGAGAAGGGGCATGGTGGGGCCTTTGCCAGAACTAGTGCGGGGTCTTCGGTAGCAGGCGTGACGGATGAGCGATCAACGTCCTTAGCATCGTCATTACCGCGAAGGCGGGAACCCATATACGCTGGCGGTCGTGGCTTTCAGTGGCGTTGCGTCTATGAATCCCCGACTTCGCGGGGATGACGATAAGGGGGGATTCAATCCCGCGCCCAGTCACCCGACTTGCCACCCTGTTTTTCCAGCAGGCACACGCCCTCGATCGTCATCGCCTTGTCAATTGCCTTCGCCATGTCATAGATGGTGAGGAGTGCGGCCGAAGTCGCTGTCAATGCTTCCATTTCCACGCCGGTCTTGCCATCGGTCGCGGCTGTTGCGGTGACGCGGATGGCATCGGCTTCGAACGCGAACTCGACCGATGCCTTGGTCAGCGGCAGGGGGTGGCACAGCGGGATCAGGTCGCTGGTGCGCTTGGCCGCCATGATGCCGGCGACGCGGGCGACGGCGAGGACGTCGCCCTTCTTGACCAGCCCGTCGCGGATCGCGGTCAGTGCTTCGGCTGCCATTACGATGCGGCCGGTGGCGATGGCCTGGCGGCGGGTTGCAACCTTGCCGCCGACATCGACCATGCGCGCGCTGCCATCGGCGTCGAGATGGGTGAGGCTCAAGCGATCATCGCCCGCGTCGCCGCCTCGACATCGGCGTGACGCATCAACGCCTCGCCGATCAGGAAGCAGCGGACGCCGCGCTCGGCCATCGCATCGAGGTCCGCGCGGGACGTCAGGCCGCTTTCGGCGACGAAGGTGCAGCCGGCAGGGGCGTGGGCGACCAGTTCATAGGTCCGCTCAAAACTGACCGTGAAGTCCTTCAGATTGCGGTTGTTTACGCCGATCAGGCGCGACTGTAGTGCTAGCGCGCGGTCCAGTTCGGCGCGGTCGTGGACCTCGACCAGCACGTCCACGCCACGTTCGATGGCGGCGGCCTCGATCTCCGCCATTTGCGCGTCCGACAGCGCGGCGACGATGATGAGGATCGCGTCGGCGCCCAGCGCGCGGGCCTCGGCCACCTGCCACGGATCGACGTTGAAGTCCTTGCGCAGGACGGGCAGGTCGCACGCGGCACGGGCGGCGACCAGATAGTCGTCGGCGCCCTGGAAATAGTCGATATCGGTCAGGACCGACAGGCACGCCGCACCACCCGCCTGATAGGCGCGGGCATGGGCAGGGGGATCGAAATCGGCGCGGATCAGCCCCTTGGACGGGCTGGCCTTCTTGATCTCGGCAATCAGCGCATGGCCGGGCTTGGCATCGAGCGCGGCGCGGAAGCCGCGCGGGGCGCTTCGTTCGCTGGCGCGGGCGTCGAGGTCGGCAATGCTGCCGCGGGCGCTGCGAGCGGCGACTTCGGCGCGCTTGGTGGCGAGGATGGTGTCGAGCATCGTCATGAATAGGCGATCCATTGGTCGAGCAGGCGGTCGGCGGCGCCCGAATCGATGACCTCGGCGGCGCGTTCCGCGCCATCGCGCAGGTCGGTGGCGGTATCGGCGATCAGCAGCGCAGCGGCAGAATTGAGCAGCACCGCGTCGCGATAGGGACCCTTCTGACCGCGCAGCAGGGCGCGCAGGGCGGCGGCGTTATGTGCGGCATCGCCGCCGCGGATCGCGCTGATCGGATGGCGGGTGAGGCCGGCATCCTCGGGCACGATGCGGTCGGCCATGGTCATGCCGACGGGCACGACGATGGTGGGGCCGGCGCCGGAGATTTCGTCCAGCCCCTCCTCGCCCGACACGATCAGCGCGGTTTCGGCGCCGAGCAGCTCCATCGCCTCGGCATAGACGGTCGCGTAATCGGGGCGGGCGATGCCGATCAGTTGGCGGGTGGTGCGCGCGGGATTGGCGAGCGGTCCCATCAGGTTGAAGATGGTGCGGCGCCCGATCCGCTGGCGGATGGGGGTGATGCGCTTCATCGCCGGATGATGGTTGGCAGCGAAGAGGAAGGCGATGCCGATGTCGTTGAGCGTCGCTTCGGCCATCGCGCCGGCCAGACCCATATCGAGGCCGAGGGCTTCGAGGGTGTCGGCGGCCCCCGCCTTGCTGGAGGCGGCGCGGTTGCCGTGCTTGGCGACGGGCACGCCGCTGGCGGCGACGACCAGGCTGACGGCGGTGGAGACGTTGAGGGTATGGTGCCCGTCTCCGCCGGTGCCGCACACGTCGATCGCGCCGGCCGGGCCGTCGATCGGGATCATCCGGTGGCGCAGCGCGCGGGCGGCCTCGGCAATCTCGATGCTCGTCTCGCCGCGAATGGCGAGGTCGGTCAGGAAGGTCGCGATGGCGTCGTCCGACACCGTGCCGTCGAGGATCGCGGCGAACGCTTCGGCAGCACTCTGGTGGCTGAGCGGCGTCGACGGATCGGGGAGCAGGGTGGTGACGGTCATGCCGGCATCGTCGCGGAAAGGCCCGCGTCCTTCAGGAAATTGGCGAGCATGGCGTGGCCATGTTCGGTGGCGATGCTTTCCGGGTGGAACTGCACGCCGTGGATGGGCAACTCACGGTGGCGGAAGCCCATGACGCTGCCGTCCGACGCAGTGGCGTTGACCGCCAGCACCTCCGGAATATCGGTCACGATCAGCGAGTGATAGCGGGTCGCGGTGAACGGCGAGGGGAGGCCGGTAAAGACGCCGGTGCCGTCATGCTCGATCGGCGACGTCTTGCCGTGCATCAGCCCGCCGCGCACGACCCTTCCCCCGAAATGCTGGCCGATCGCCTGATGACCGAGGCAGACGCCGAGCAGCGGGCGCCGTGCTTCGGCGCAAGCGGCAACGAGGTCGAGCGAGATGCCGGCCTCGGTCGGGGTGCAGGGGCCGGGGGAGATCAGGAATCCCTGTGCATTGCTGGCCAGCGCGTCCGCCGCGGTCATGCCGTCGTTGCGTTCGACGCGGACCTCCACGCCCAGTTCCATCAGGTAATGGACGAGGTTCCAGGTGAAGCTGTCGTAATTGTCGATGACGAGGATCATGGCACCGCCATAGCGTCCTGTCGGCAGGGTGCAACGGCAGGAAATCTTCGCGCGTTCATGTCGTGGTCATCGGTGCGGTCGCGTATGGACGGCGGATCAGGAGTTACGACTATGGCGCGTTGGGGTTTGGCGGGACTTGCTCTGGCGGTAGCGGCGCCCGCGCTGGCGCAGGACACGCCGCCCGAACCGCCGCCGCAGCGGGTGCGCAACGCCACCGTCTATGGCGAGGAAGCCTGTCCCAAGCCCGACAGCGACGACGAGATCGTGGTCTGCGCGCGCCTAGGCGAGAATGAACGCTATCGCATTCCCAAGCGGTTCCGCAATCCGCCCGACAAGTCGTCGGCGGGCGCAAGCTGGGCGGTCAGGGCCGACAGCGCGATGGAAGAGGCCCGTGTCGGGCGGCCCAACAGCTGTTCGGTCGTGGGAACGGGCGGGCAGACCGGCTGTACCCAGGCGATGCTGCGGAACTGGTTCGCATGGCGGCGCGACCAGGAGGCGCAGCAGCGCGACATTCCCTGAAGGCGCATGATCGGGGCTGTCGGTGCCAAGGGGCCGGCAATCGGGTCAATTCCCCTTACCGGTCCGTCGGCAGCGGTCGGAGCAGTAGACGACATTGTCCCAGTCGCGCGCCCATTTCTTGCGCCACGCGAACGGACGGTCGCATACCGGGCAGACCTTCGTCGGCAGGTCGCGCTTGGCGACCCCCTGCGGCATCAGCGCGGCTGCCGATCGAGGAAGGCGGCGACCTGTCCCAGATCGACCGAGCGGTCCAGATAGGTCTGGCCGATGCCGCGGGCGAGGAGGAAGGGCAGCGTGCCGCCCTCGCGCTTCTTGTCGTGCAGCATATGGCCGACCAGCGTCTCGCCAGAGGCAGTGGTGCCGGCGGCGGCAAGGCCGTCGGGCAGTCCGGCGTTGCGCAGATGGGCGGCGACCCGTTGCGCGTCCTCGGCGCGGCACAGCCCCTGTTCGGCGCTATAGGCAAAGGCCAGCGCCATGCCGGCCGCAACCCCCTCGCCGTGCAGCAGCGATCCGTCGAAGCCGGCCTCCGCCTCCAGCGCATGGCCGAAGGTGTGGCCAAGATTGAGCAGCGCGCGCGTGCCGGTCGTCTCGCGTTCGTCGGCGCCGACGATCCGCGCCTTGGCGCTGACCGAGCGGGCGATGGCGTGGGTGCGGGCCGCCGGATCGCCGAGCAACAGCGCGGTGCCGTGCGATTCGCACCACGCAAAGAATTCGGGATCGTCGATCAGCCCGTATTTCACGACCTCGGCATAGCCGGCGCGGACTTCGCGGGGGGCAAGCGTGTCGAGCGTCGTCGGATCGATCAGCACCAGTGCGGGCTGATGAAAGGCGCCGACGAGGTTCTTGCCGGCGCGGGTGTTGATCCCGGTCTTGCCGCCGACCGACGAATCGACCTGCGCGAGCAGCGTCGTCGGCACCTGTACGAAGCCGCAGCCGCGCTTCAGGATCGCGGCGGCAAAGCCGACCAGATCACCGATCACCCCGCCGCCCAGCGCAACGATATGGTCTCCGCGCTCCACGCCCAGCGCCAGCAGCGAATCAAGCAGCGATTCGAGCGTGGCCCAGCTCTTGGACCCTTCCCCCGCCGGAATCTCGATCGCCTCGCTCACGACTCCGCACGCGGTCAGGGAGTCGCGCAGGGTGGCGACGTGCATCGACACCTGCGCATCGGCGACGATCACCATCCGCCGCCCGCGTGCGATCGGACCCAGATGGTCGCCGGCGCGCGCCAGTACGCCGTCCTCGATCACGATGTCGTAGCTGCGGGTGCCGAGGTCGACGGGGATGACGGTCATTGGCCGATGGCTTTCAGGATGGCGGAGACGGTGGCGTCGTGCGGCGCGTGCTGGCTGACGACATGGATCGGCGCAAGCGCATAGACCGGGTTTCGGACGCGGGCGAGTTCGGTAAGCACCTTTTGCGGGTCCTTCCCGCGCAACAGCGGCCTTGTGTCGCGGCGGCGCACCCGGTCGGCCAATACGGCTGGCGACGCGTCGAGCCAGATCGCCAGCGCCTGTCCCAGGATCAGGTCGCGGGTGTCCGCCTGCATGAAGGCCCCGCCACCGGTCGCGATGATCTTTGGCGTGCCATCGATCAGCCGGGCGATGACACGGCGTTCGCCGTCGCGAAAATGGTCCTCGCCGAAGCGTTCGAAGATTTCGGCGATGGTCATGCCGGCGGCATGTTCGATTTCATTGTCGGCATCGACGAAATCGAGCTTCATCCGCTGCGCCAGGCGGCGGCCGACCGTGGATTTGCCGACGCCCATCAACCCGACCAGCACGATCGGGCGACCGGTCCAGCGGGGGGTGGGTTGGGGCAAGGAGTCTTGAATTTGCAGCATTGCGGGAGGGGCTATACAGCCGCCCCGCCGATCGGGCAAAAGGCCCGTCGCCGTATTTTTCCTGGCCCATCGTATTCGGGACGATCTGATCCATGTCGCGTTCGCTTGTCATTCTCCTCGTCGTCCTCGTCGCGCTGGTCGCGGGCATGTTCGTTCTGGCGGGACGGTCGACCGAGCAGCAGCCGACCCAGATCGAAAAGGCGGTTTCGCTTGAAAACCTCGCCAACTGACCGGTTGCGCGTCGGGATCGCCGCCGCCGCGCTGATCGCGGTCGCGGTGCCGGCGATCGGACAGGACGTACCCGAATCGCTGTTGCCGCCCGGTTTCGGCGACGCGCCGGCGCCGGCCCCCACGCCGACCCCGCGGGCGAGCGGCCGACCGGCGGCGCCCGCCGCGCCGGGCACCCCGAATTTCGCGCCGGCCGCGCCGATCGTGCAGCCGTTGCCCGGTGTTCCCGCCGTTCCGGGGGGTGAGCCGTCGCCGGTGCCGAGCGCGACCGCTACCCCGACGCCGATCAGCCCCGAAGCGCTGCGCCAATATGAACTGCCCGATTATGCGCGGCGGTCGACCGCCAGCATCGGCATCGCCGGGCAGGGTGGTGCGTTCGGCGGCAATGCGTTCGGCGACAGTGACGGGCCGTGGTTGCAGCGGGTCATGCGCGCGCTCGACGCGCCGGTCGTGTCGCGCTGGGTCTCGATCGGACTGCGCCGGGCGCTGGTGTCCGACATCGCCACCCCCAGCGGCGTCGACGGTGCTGATTTCGCCGCCGAGCGCGCGTGGCTGCTGGTGCGGATGGGCGAGGCGGCACCGGCACGCGCGCTGGTCCAGTCGGTCGACATCGACAATTATACGCCCAAACTGTTCCAGATCGCGATGCAGGCGATGCTGGCGACCGGTGATCCGGGCGGTCTGTGCCCGTTGACCCAGCCTGCGATGCGCGTGTCCAACGAACGCGGTTGGCGGCTGGCCAACGCCATCTGCCTTGGCCTGTCGGGCGAGGCGGCGCAGGCCGGTCGGATCGTGGATCAGGCACGGCGCGCGGCACCGGGCGGCGGCGCGATCGACGTGGCGCTCGCCGAAAAGCTGGTCGGCAAGGGCGCACAGGGGCGCCGTGCCGCGACGATCGAATGGGACGGCATCGACCGGCTGACCGCGTGGCGATACGGCATGGCCGCCGCCAGCGCGACGCCGGTGCCCGCCGGCCTGTTCGGGGGGGTGGGGCCGCAGGTCCGCTACTGGCACGCGACCGCGCCGCAATATGCGCCGAACGTAAGGCTGGCCGATGCCGACCTTGCTGCAGCGCAGGGCGTGTTGTCCAGCGAGGCGCTGGTCGACCTGTACGCTCAGCTGACGACCGATGAGGATGCGACCAGTACGCAGACGGCGCTGGCCAGCGACCTGCGCACCGCCTTTACCGGCAGCGATGCCGACCGGCTGGCGATGCTGCGGCAGTTCTGGGAACCGGCGATCACCACGCCGCTCGGCTATGCGCGCCGCGTGCTGACCGCGCGGGCGGCGGCGATGATCGCGCCGGTCGCCGATCATGCCGGCGATGCCGATCAGCTGATCGCGTCGATGCTGACCGCCGGGCTGGACCTGCCGGCGCTGCGCTGGCGCGGGGTCGTGCCGGTGGGGAGCGATGGCTGGGCGATGCTGACCGTCGCCGATCCGATGGGCCGATCGGTCACGGCGGGAGCGGTGTCGGACTATGCCGGGCAGAATGCGCGCAAGGGCCAGTTGCTGTTCGCGGCGCTGGCCGGACTTGGCCGCCTGCCGCGCGATCAGGTGCAGGGCATGGCGCGCGAGCTGAACGTCGCAGTCGGTGCGCGCAACGCGTGGACCGATGCGATCGACCGGGCGGGCGTAAACGGCGAGGGCGGCACCGTCCTATTGCTGGCGGCCACCGGAATGCAGACCTCCGATTGGCGCGGGGTGCCGGCCGAGGCGTTGTTCCACATCGTCGCGGCGCTGCGTGCGGCAGGACGCGAGGGCGAGGCGCGGATGATCGCGGCGGAAGCGATCGCGCGGTCGTGATGGCGCCCGGCGGTGACCGGGTGCTGATCGACCGCTTTCTGGAGATGATGGCGGCGGAGGCGGGCGCGGCGCGCAACACGCTGTCCGCCTATCGTACCGACCTGTCGCTGGCGTCCGAGGCGTTGGGCGGACGGCTGGCCGGGGCGGATGCGGTGGCGATCGGGCGGCTGGCCGATGGCTGGGCCGACCTTGCCAAGGCGACCGTCGCGCGCAAGGCGGCGGCGCTCCGGCGGTTCTTCGCGTTTCTGGCGGAGGAAGGGTTGCGGGCGGACGATCCCGGCGCGGCGCTGCCCCGGCCGGGAACGTCGCGCGGGCTGCCGAAGACGCTGTCCAGTCGGGACATCAATGCGATGTTCGCCGCGATCGATGCGCGGACCCAAAGGGAACCGCCCGATCGCAACGACCTGCGCCTCTCCGCGCTGTTCGAACTGCTGTACGGATCGGGGCTGCGCGCGACCGAACTGGTGTCGCTGCCGCGCGGGAGCATCGCGTCGGACCGGCCGTACATGATCCTGAAGGGCAAGGGCGGGCGCGAGCGGATGGTGCCGCTGTCCGATCGGTCGCGGGCCGCCGTGGCGCGCTGGCGGGCGCATGTGCCGGGTGACAGCGTCTGGCTGTTCCCGTCGGGCAAGGGGCATTTGTCGCGGATGCGGCTGTACCAGATCGTCCGGGCGCTGGCCGGGGAGGCGGGGATCGCGCCCGACAGGATCAGCCCGCACGTGCTGCGCCATGCGTTCGCGACCCACCTGCTGGAGGGGGGTGCGGACCTGCGCGCGTTGCAGGCGATGCTGGGCCATGCCGATATCGCCACCACCGAAATCTATACCCATGTCGATGCGTCGCGGCTGGTGCAGCTGGTGAACGAACGCCACCCGCTGATTGACGAAGGGCGGACACGGCCATAGGGCGCGGAACCATGGCTACCTTCCTTGATTTCGAAAAACCCATCGCCGAGCTGCAGGCGCGTATCGACGAACTGCGCGATACCGCCGCCGATGGCGAACTGGACATCGCGACCGAGATCGGGCGATTGCAGACCAAATCGGACCGGCTGCTGCGCGAAACCTATGCGAAGCTGACCCCGTGGCAGAAGACGCAGGTCGCCCGCCATCCCGAACGGCCGCATTTCAAGCATTATGTCGCCGGCCTGGTGGAAGATTTCATGCCGCTGGGCGGCGACCGCGCCTTTGCCGACGACCAGGCGATCCTCGGCGGGATCGGGCGGTTCCGTGGACGCAAGGTCATGGTGATCGGCCATGAAAAGGGCGACGATACCGCGACGCGGCTGCGCCACAATTTCGGCATGGGCAAGCCCGAGGGCTATCGCAAGGCGATCCGCCTGATGCAGCTGGCCGACCGGTTCGGGCTGCCGGTCGTGACGCTGGTCGATACGTCGGGCGCGTTTCCCGGTATCCAGGCCGAGGAGCGCGGCCAGGCCGAGGCGATCGCGCGTTCGACCGAGGCGGCGCTGAATTTGGGCGTGCCGATGGTGTCGGCTATTCTGGGTGAAGGCGGCTCGGGCGGCGCGATCGCGCTGGCGGCGGGCAACCGGGTGCTGATGATGGAACACGCGGTCTATTCGGTGATCTCTCCCGAAGGCTGCGCCTCGATCCTGTGGCGGACGGCCGACAAGGCGCCAGAAGCAGCCGAAGCGATGCGGGTGACGGCGCAGGACCTGAAGGCGCTGGGCGTGATCGACCGGATCGTCGCTGAACCTCTGGGCGCGGCGCATCGCGACCCGGCGGGTGCGATAGCGGCGCTGGGCGATGCGATCGATGGGGAGCTGAACGCGCTGTCCGCGCAGGACGGCGCGGCGCTGCGCCAGTCGCGGCGCGCGAAATTCCTGGCGATGGGTCGCCTGTAACCGGGCGGCGTGCCGCGGAGGGGGCCGGCGATGCCGGTGTTCGCGGACAAAAAAATGGGGCGGCGGAACCCCCGTCCCGCCGCCCCATCGGTCGTGGCTTACGCCTTACGACGCCTTCATGTTGGCAGTGACGTTGCCGAAGGTCAGCTTCAGCTGGTTGCCCAGACCCTGCATGGCGGCGATGGCGGCGACGGCGATCAGCGCTGCGATCAGGCCGTATTCGATCGCGGTGGCACCCTTGCTGTTCTTCAGGAAGGTACGGATCTTCTGCATAATCTGCTCCATGGTTCTGCGTGCTTCAATTCCCGGCCGTTCGAAACCAGGTTCCGTTCGACTGGGGCAAAGTAACGGGAGCGCGGTTGACAAAAGTTTAAAGGAATCGTGGAGGAACCATTATGATGGTTAACCGCGCGGTCCGTTCTGCGTAACGTTCAGGGTCACGCCGTTCCACATGTCGCTGGTCACCTTGCCCAGGCTGGACACGGCCGCGATCAGGCCGATCACGATCAGCGCGAGGATCATCCCGTATTCGATGGCGGTACCACCACGCTGGTCCCGCCACAGGCTGCGCAAGGGGCGCAGGAATGAACGCATGACGGCTGGCTCCTGATGAACGTACACCAATCCCTATGTCGAGCGAGGTTAACAAAGTGTCGTCCACCCCGGTCCCGATTTTACTGGTAACCGCCGCCGCGATGATCGACGGGGATGGCCGCGTACTGGTGCAGCAGCGTCCGCCGGGCACGTCCATGGCCGGGCTGTGGGAATTTCCCGGCGGCAAGGTCGAGGCGGGCGAAACGCCGGAGGCAGCGCTGGTGCGCGAACTGGACGAGGAACTGGGCGTCGTGGTCGATCACCAGTGCCTGGCCCCGGCGGCCTTTGCCAGCGAGGCGCTGGGCGAGCGGCATCTGTTGCTGCTGCTCTATGCGCTGCGCAAGTGGCAGGGAATTCCGGCCGCGCGCCACGCGACGGCGCTGCAATGGCTGCGGCCGGTGCAGCTGCACGCGCTGCCGATGCCGCCCGCCGACCGGCCACTGATCGGATTGCTGGAGGCGCTGGTCTAGGTGGGCGGGCGCAGCGTGTCGGCGAGCGAGGCAGTGGCGCTGCCGCGACGCGCCGGTTGCGGCTGGCTGGGGGCGGGTGCCCAGCCGGTCAGGTAGATGACCTCGAACGCTTCGGCGGTGCGGCCATCGGCATCGGCCCGGTCGGCAAAGGCCGATGCGGCGGCGACCAGCCCGGCGCGGCCCAGCGGTGCCGGTTCCAGCAGGCCGGTCGCGCCCATGCCGCGCAGATCGTCGACCAGCTTGCCCAGCCCCGCATAGCGCACGGTCAGCGTTTCCGAATCGGCGACCGGGAGCGCGAAGCCGGCGCGCACCAGCAGGTCGCCGGCAGAGCGCAGGTCGATCTGCGGATGGACGCGCCCCGCCGGGCGATCCGCCTCCGCCGCCAGCAGCGACTGGCGCAGCGTGGCGAGCGTGCGGCCCCCGGTGAAGGCGGCGAGGAACAGGCCGTCGGGCCGCAGGCTGCGGCGGATCAGCGTCAGCGCGCCGGGCAGGTCGTTCACACTGTCCAGCACGCCGACCGACACCACCAGATCGAACGCGCCATCGGCGAAGGGCAGCCGGTCCTCATCGCCCTGTACCCCGCCCGCCGCACGGGCAAAGGCAAAGCCGGGGTCGAAGCGCACCACCCGCGCGCCGGGCGGCGGGGTGAAGGCGGCATCGGCGCAGCCCAGGTCGAGGACGTCGGAAAAGCTGCGCGTCACCGCCTGCAACCGGTCCTCGATCCCCTCCAGCATGTAGCGATGCAGGAAGTCGGCGCGGGCGAAGTCCGGCTGGGCGCGGTCGCGGTGCAGGCGGCGGCGCGGGCGGGCGAAGAGATCGGGAGCGGTCACGCCGGCCTTGTGCCGGGCGGCGGGCGCGGCGACAAGGGTATGCGATGCGCCTTGCCCGCTTGCCTATCGCCGCGATCGCGCAACTCGTCGCCCTGGCGATCCCCCCGCGCTGTCCCGGATGCGGGACGGTGGTGGAGGCGGACCATCGCTTCTGTGCGACCTGCTGGGCGGGATTGCGGTTCCTTGGCGACCCGGCCTGCGCGGCCTGTGGTATGCCGATGGCGATCGATCAGGGACCGGGGATGCGGTGCGGGCCGTGTCTCGTCCGGCTGCCGGTGCATGACGGGGTGCGGGCGGCGGTCGCCTATGGCCCGGTGGCGCGCGACGTTGCGCTCAAGCTGAAATATGGGGGGCGGCTGGCGCTGGCCACGACGATGGCGCGGCTGATGCTCCGGCACTTGGCGGCGGATGCGACCTGCCTGGTCCCGGTACCGCTGCATCGGCGGCGGCTATGGACGCGGGGATATAATCAGTCGGTGCTGATCGCCGCGGCGCTGGGACGGATGCGCGGCGTGCCGATGCTGCGTGATGCCCTGCGCCGGACCCGCGCCACGCCGCCGCTCAGGGGCATGAACGGGCGCGCGCGGGCCAAGGCGGTGCGCGGGGCGTTCGTCGTCAGCGATCCGGCGACGGTCGCCGGGCAATCGGTGGTGCTGGTCGACGATGTTCATACCAGCGGCGCGACGGTCGACGCCTGCGCCGCGGCGCTCCGCCGGGCGGGCGCGGCGCGGGTCATGGTCCTGTGCTGGGCACGGGTCGTCGGTGCGGATGATTGACAAGGGGCCGAAGCGGACACAACTGAACGGCATGGCAAGCATCATCATCTATACCAAGGCATTCTGCCCCTATTGCACGCGCGCCAAGCGGCTGCTCGACGAGAAGGGCGCCGCGTATGAAGAGATCGACATCAGCATGGGCGGCCCGAAGCGGCAGGAGATGCTGGCGAAGTCGAACGGCCGGACCACCGTGCCGCAGATC
This sequence comes from uncultured Sphingomonas sp., assembly GCF_913776855.1. Classification (GTDB taxonomy): domain Bacteria; phylum Pseudomonadota; class Alphaproteobacteria; order Sphingomonadales; family Sphingomonadaceae; genus Sphingomonas. Next base: position 58,788 of record NZ_CAJYQD010000006.1, read on the forward strand.
TTCATCGGCGAAACCCATGTCGGCGGGTCCGACGACCTTGCCGCGCTGGAGCGTGAAGGCAGGCTGGACGCGTTGCTGACGGCATGAAGCTTGCGCTGCTCCAGATGACCGCCGGCATCGATCCCGATGCCAATGCGGCGGTGCTGGTGGACGCGATCGAGCGGGCGTCGGCGGAGGGCGCGGCGATCCTGTTCACACCCGAAATGTCCGGGCTGATCGATCGGGACCGTGAACGCGCCGCCGCGTCGATCGCGACCGAGACGGACGATCGGGTATTGCGGGCGGTGCGGGATGCAGCGGCGCGGGCCGGTATCTGGGTCCATCTGGGATCGTTGGCGATTCGGCGCGACGATGGTCGGCTGGCCAACCGCGGCTATGTGATCGATGGCGATGGCGGGGTTCGTGCGACGTACGACAAGCTGCATCTGTTCGACGTAACGCTGCCGAGTGGCGAAAGCTGGCGTGAATCGGCGAGCTATGTGCCGGGCGATCGCGCCTGTGTGGTCGCCACGCCCGCCGGAGCGATGGGGCTGTCAATCTGTTACGACCTGCGCTTTGCCGACCTGTTCCGCGCGATGAGCGATGAAGGGGCGACGATCCTGTCGGTGCCGGCCGCTTTCACCGTGCCGACCGGACAGGCGCATTGGCACGTGCTGTTGCGTGCCAGGGCGATCGAGGCGGGGGCGTTCGTCGTCGCGGCGGCGCAGACCGGGGTCCATGCCGATGGCCGTGCGACCTATGGCCATTCGCTGGTGATCGATCCGTGGGGCAAGGTTCTGCTCGACATGGGCGAGGCGGCGGGGATCGGCATGGTCGAGATCGACCCGGCACAGGTCGCGGCGGTGCGCGCGCGGGTGCCGGTGCTGGACCATCGCCGCCCGGTCCCGTCGGTCGAGGTCGTGGCGTGATCGTCTTCGACCTGCGTTGCGGCAATGCCCATGTGTTCGAAGCGTGGTTCGCGTCGAGTGATGCCTATGCCGACCAGCGCGAACGCGCGCTGATCCGTTGTCCGATGTGCGACGATGCGAGGATCGCCAAGGCGGTGATGGCCCCGAACATCGCCCCCAAGGGCGACCGGCCGGCGGGACCGCCGCCCGAGGCGATGAAGGTTGCGCTGGCCGCGCTGGCCAAGGCGCAGAAGGAGGCGCTGTCGGGCAGCGAGTGGGTCGGCCGCGCCTTTGCCGATCGCGCACGGGCGATGCACATCGGCGATGCCGATCACGCCCCGATCCATGGGCAGGCCACGCGCGAGGAGGCGAAGGCACTGGTAGACGAGGGCGTGCCGATCGCGCCGCTCCCGCTGCCGGTCGTTCCGCCCGAGCGGGCGAATTAGTCCTCAACCCTCCTACAATGCCAACCCGTTTGCTTCGAGCGCAGGTTCGAGCTTGTCGAGAACCGACGTCGAGAAGGGCGTGCCTCGAACACAGGGTTCTCGACTGTCGCTTCTCGACAGGCTCGAAGCTGCTCGAACCGAACGGAGTATTGGGGAAGGCTGGTGGCCTCGGAGGGACTCGAACCCCCGACGCCCGCTTTAGGAAAGCGGCGCTCTGTCCAGCTGAGCTACGAGGCCAGGCGCCCGCTCTAGAATGCCTGTGGCCGCGACGCAATCGGGTCGATCAGCTGCCGCATTCCCAACGGCCGTCGCGATAGATGCGCTCGCCGCCATCGGCGGTCCGCATGGTCAGCGTGGCGGGCCATTGCCGCGTCGAATCCGACGCTGGGTCCGTATTGGCGGCCGGGCGATCGACGGCGAACGACACCTTGTCCCCTGCCAGGATGCCGCCGCTCTGGATCGCCTCGCGGCCCGGCGTCGCGGCGGTGATGCGGCGCAGGCGCTTGTCGAACTTGACCAAGCCGTCGCCCTGGTCGCGGACCAGCAACAGGACCGGCCCGCGCGGCACGGTGCGGAACGAACAGCCGGAGCCGAGCAGGTCCCTGTCCTTGAAATCGGCATAGACCATCGGTTGTAATTCAGGTGCTTCGTGCGGTTCGGGCGTATCGGGCAGGCCACGGGCCACCGCCGGCAACGGCGTGGGTGCGGGCGCCACGCCACCGACCGATCCCACCGGGCGCGCGGCATCGGTTGCATCGGCGGCGGCGGGTGGTTCGGCGGAGCAGGCGGTGACCGCCGCTGCGGCGAGGAGGCAGGCGAGGGGACGGATCATGGCGTTGCAACGTCCCGCGCGCCGCCGCCGTTCCGTCACCCGCGTGCGATCAGCGACAGCACTTCCTTGCGGCTGCGTTCATCGTCGCGGAACACGCCCATCATCCGGCTGGTCGTCATGGTGACGCCCGGCGTGCGCACCCCGCGCGAGGTCATGCAGCCATGGGTCGCCTCGATCACGACCGCCACCCCGCGCGGGCGCAGGCCGTTCCAGATGCAGTCGGCGACTTGCGCCGTCAGTCGCTCCTGTACCTGCAACCGCCGGGCATAGCCGTGCAGGACACGGGCGAGCTTCGAGATGCCGACGACATGGTCCTTCGGCAGATAGGCGATATGCGCCTTGCCGATGATCGGCGCCATATGGTGTTCGCAATGCGATTGGAACGGAATGTCGCGCAGCAGCACGATCTCGTCATAGCCGCCTACTTCCTCGAACACGCGGTCGAGGTGATGGGCGGGGTCCTCGGCATAGCCCTGCGTATATTCCTTCCACGCGCGCGCGACGCGGAGTGGCGTATCGAGCAGTCCTTCGCGATCGGGATCGTCGCCGGTCCAGCGGATCAGCGTGCGGATCGCGTCCGCAACATCGTCGGGAACCGGAATTTTGGGCGCGGGGCCGACCAGTTCGCCGCCATCGGCATCGTCGTTCGCATCACACATCGTCGTGTTCCATTCCCGATCTTCGACTTTTCATGGACGACCGGGGCGATCCCCTGCGCCGCCGCAACTGTGGCTTCCATACCCGTTCGCCGATGAAAGCGTGCCGTTGATGCAGGTTGCCCGTTGACGCGGGATAGATGCTTCGTCACCAAATGCAACCTGCATAGCCGGACCATATCGGCAGCTGAGGAAGAGGGGATGCCATGAAGAAGTTCCACCTGCTGACCGCGACAGCCCTGTCGATGGTCGCGGGCGCCGTGCCGGCGCTGGCGCAGACCACGCCGACCGCTTCCGCCGAAACGCCGACGGCGCCGGCCGCGCCCGGTGCCGCTACGGCACAGGGCGACGATGATTGGGGGAACGAGATCATCGTGACCGCCAACCGCCGCGCCGAAACGATCCAGAACGTGCCGATCGCGGTGACCGCGGTGAACGCACAGCTGCTCGACGATGCCGGCGTGCGCGACATTCGCGGCCTGGAACAGCTGGCGCCCTCGCTCCAGACGACCACCGGCCAGTCCTCGGCAGTGTCGACCTCGCTGTCGATTCGCGGGGTTGGCACGGCGGGCGACAATCCCGGCTTCGAACCGGCGGTCGGCGTGTTCATCGACGGCGTGTTCCGTTCCCGGGCGGGCATCGCCATCGCCGAATTGCCCGAGATCGAGCGCGTCGAAGTGCTGCGCGGGCCGCAGGGGACATTGTTCGGGCGCAATACCTCGGCAGGGGCGCTGTCGGTGACCACCGCGATGCCGAAGTTCGACCTGGGCGGTTATGTCGAGGGCGAATACGGCAATTTCAACGCGTACGAACTGAAGGGCGCGCTGACCGGGCCGGTCAGCGAACAGCTCGCGCTGCGCATCGATGGCGGCTATCGCAAGCGCGACGGCTATATCGAGGACGTCAATTCCGACCGTGCGTTCAACGACATCAACCGCTGGTACGTCCGCGGCCAGGCACTGTACGACACCTCGGCATTCAGCTTCCGCCTGATCGGCGATTACTACAAGACCGACGAGCAGTGCTGCGGCGTGGTCAGTGGGACGCGCGGGTCCACCGCGGCCGCGATCCAGGCGATCGCGTCGCAGCAGGGCCGCACCGGCATCTACACCGGCGCCCCGTCGGACCGGAAGATGGCGGCATCGCCGAACCGCGATTATGGCGAGGCGGTGCGCGACTGGGGTATCTCCGGCGAGATCAATGCCGATGTCGGCGCGCTGAAGCTGACCTCGATCAGCGCCTATCGCGACTTCCGCGTGCTGCGGAACCAGGACATCGATTATTCGGGCATCGATCGCGCCTATCGCGACGGGTACCGCTCCGCGCTGCGCGACATCACGCAGGAAGTGCGGTTGCAGGGGCAGCTGTTCGATGGGAAGCTCGATTTCCTCGTCGGCGGCTTCTACCTCAACGAGAAGCTGAACCTGCGCGACACGGTGCGGCTGGGCAACGACGCCAACCGCTATGTCGACACGCTGCTGGCGGGCGTGCTGGGCGCGCCGCCCTCGGCGGGCGGTATCGGGCGTCAGGCGCAGTTCTTCGGCAGCTTCAACGTGCCGACCTTTACCCAGCTGGTGACGTCGCTGCGCGGCGGCGCGGCGCTGCCGACCGGTACGGTGCCGCTGTTCGGGCAGCTGCTCTATGCACAGAGCGCGGCGTTGCAGCAGGCGGCCCCTCCGGGATCGGCGCTGTTCAATTATCTGAACACGCCGCTGACCCCGAACGTCGCCGGACAGGGCAACAATAACGACGATTTCCAGGTCGATACCAACGCCTTCGCGCTGTTCACGCACAACATCATCAACTTCAACGACAAGCTCTCGCTGACGCTGGGCCTGCGCTACAATTACGAGCGCAAGGAGCTGGCGGCGTCGATCAACAGCAATCCGGCGGCGTGCGGCTTCTTCCTCGGCAATGATCCGCGGGCGGTTACCTATCGCAACCTGATCCGCCAGGCGAGTCCGGCGTTGTTCCAGAACCTGTTCCTGCTCAGCTGCAATCCGGCGGTGTCGAGCGAGTTCAACGGCAATTACAGCCACAAGCGGTCGGAAAGCCGCCTGACCGGCACCGCCAAGCTCGCCTACAAATTCACGCCCGACGTGCTGGGCTATGCCAGCTATGATCGCGGGTTCAAGTCGGGCGGTTACAATCTCGACCAGGCGAGCTTCAACACCACGGTGCTGGGCGGCGACGGCGCGCAGGCGACCGATCTGGAATTCGGGGCGGAGACGGTCGACAGCTACGAACTGGGCCTCAAGACCAGCCTGACGCGGCAATTCTCGTTCAACGCGGCGTTCTTCTACCAGAAGTTCAAGGGGCTTCAGTCGCTGATCTTTGCCGGGAACAGCTTCGTCGTGCAGAATGTGCCCAAGTCGACCGCGAAGGGTATCGAACTGGAATCGCTGATCCAGCCGATCCGCGAACTGAGCTTCCGCCTGGGCTATACGCTGCTCGATGCGTCGTATGACGCGAGCAACAACTTCACCGGCACGCCGCTGCAGAACCAGAATGGCCGCCAGTTCCTGAACCAGCCGCGCAACGTCGTCACCGTTGCCGCGACCTGGACCCCGCGCCTCACCAGCACGCTGAACGCGCTGTTCCATGTCGACATGCGCTACAACAGCGACGTGTCGATCGTCCGCGACGGCACCGGGGCGACGGCGGTCGGCAATGACGGCTATCCGCTGCTGAACGGCAAGATCGGCGTGGCGACCGAGGATCGCAGCAAGCAGCTGGAGTTCTTTGTCGAGAATATCACGAACCAATATTACAACATCTCGGGCTTCGCGATTCCGGAACAGACCGGCACCTACGGCGTCTATCCCGCCATGCCGCGTTTCTACGGGGTACGTGCCCGGTTCGGTTTCTGAACCGGTCGGAGCTGGAAATAGCGGTCGATGGGGGAATTTCGTGGGATTGACGGTACGGTTTGTCGCAATTCCCCCGCGACAAGCGGTTCGGAACCTTGCATAACCATCGACCTGCCGCGCTGAAGAAGCGCGGTTCGCAGGGGGATTAGGAGGAATAATATGGCCAAGGAAACCACGACGACCGGCGGCGCCCGGGGCGGAATCGCGAAGCCGGTGACGCCGTCGGCCGATCTGGCGAAGATCACCGGGTCCGACCCGCTGCCCCGCAGCGAAGTCGTCAGCAAGATGTGGGAATACATCAAGAAGCACGACCTGCAGAACCCGAAGGACAAGCGCGAAATCCTGGCGGACGAGACGCTGGAAAAGCTGTTCGGCAAGAAGTCGTGCTCGATGTTCGAAATGAACAAGCTGCTGAGCGCGCACATGAAGTAACCGATCGGTGCCGTTACCGGCGCCGTTTGTTCAGCGATACGCCGTCCGGAGGAGTGCCTTCGGACGGCGTTTTCGTTTCGTAACAAAGCGTTGCCGCGGCAAATTTCGGAACGTGCATCGTTTCCCATCGGTTATGTACGTATCGGACAAATGTCCGGAACGGTCACCGGCCAGCATGGGCCGGGGCCGACCGCAGCAGGATACAGGAGAGAAGGGATGGCATTCGGATTGGTCGGGCTGTTGCTGGGGGCGACGATGCTCGCGCCGCAGGGTGGCATGGCGCACAGCGCGCGGATCGATCACCGCACCGGCACGGTACAGACGGATTACACTGCCGATGTGCAGGTAACCCATCAGCAGATCGGGACGGTGGGTGCCGGCGGGCGGCCGTCGACGCTGCGCTGTTTGTGGCGGGCGGGTCTGGTCGTCGAACGACAGGCACGGCACGCATCGGGATCGACGTTGGCGCGGTCCTTTATCCAGGACAGGATCGTCGAGGGAAGCCGACCCGGCTGGTGCAGCACGCAGAAGACGGCGATCGCCGATGAGGTCGCCCGCCGCAGCGACATGCTGCAGGCACGATTGGTGCAGCTGGCGCAGGAAGATCACCCGGTGCTGCACGCCGAAATCGACCGGATGCATGGGACGATGCAGGCAGGATGATCGGACGGATCGCATTCGGCGTCATGTCGCTGCTGGTGACGGCGGCGGCGCAGGCGCAATCCTTGCCCTCGGTCGGGGTGGAGGCGACGACGGACGAACGTCGTCGCGGGTTGAGCTGGAGCGAGGGGCGGGCGTCGATCTCTGGCGATGCGGCGCTGACGCTGGGCGCGTTCGAACTGGATGCCCGCGTGGCGGCCCTGCGCGGATCGGTACGGCAGGACGGGGCGGACGCGGTGGCCGATCTGGGCATCGCCTTCGTTCGCGATGTCGGGGCGTTTCAGCTGCGTGCACGGGCGATCGGGCATGTGTTTGCCGGCGCGGCGCGGGGCACGGACTATGCCGAGTTCGGCGGCGATGCGCGCTATACGCTGGGACCGGTCGAACTGACTGCCGGTGCGCTCTATGCCCCGCCGCAACAAGCGATCGGGGGCAGCAACCTGTATCTGTCGGCGCAGGCGGTGGCGGGCATTCCGATGACCCCGTTCACGCTGGTCGGCGGGATCGGGCGTTCGTCGGGCGCGGTCGACGATGCCGCACGTGCCGATCGGCTGCGACCGGGGGGACGCTATGTCGACTGGCGGTTGGGCGTCGAGCATGTGACGGGGCCGCTGACGCTGGCACTCGACTATGTCGGGACCGATCTGAACGACGATCGCGTGGTGGCGGCGATCGGCGACCGGCGGCACAGCGGCGACCGGATGTTGGGACGGGCGCGCGTCGCCTTCTAGCGACGTAGTCGCGCTTTGCACCGCCGCCTATGCCGGGTCGTCGATCCGGCGCAGGCGGCGGATGCGGGGTTCGCGTTCCAGATCGGCCTGTTCGCGGATCGTCTGACGCAGTTCGTCGCGCTTTTCATGGATCGACGCGATCACAGGCCCCATCGCGACGCCCAGGTCGACCAGTACCGCTTCCGACAATTGCAGCGAGCTTTCGAGCGTTTCGGGCACCGCGTCGCTGACTCCGGCGGCATAGAGTTCAGCGGCGTGGGTCGCATCGCGCGCGCGGGCGAGGATGGTCAGGTTGGGCACCCAGCCGCGCACCCGCCGGGTCAGGCGGACGGTCAGCACCGGATCGTCCATCGTCAGCACCAGCGCCGATGCCCGGCCCAGGTCGAGTCGGTCGACCAGTTCGGAACGGGAGACGTCGCCGAACAGGATCGGATGTCCCTCCGCCCGCGCCATCGCGACATTGTCGATGTCGGAATCGACCGCGATATAGCTTTTGCCGTGGGTCTTGAGCATCTCCGCGACGAGGCGCCCGACCCGGCCGAAGCCGATGATGACGACGCGCGCGCCGACGGCATCCAGCGGTGCTTCCTCCGGCGATCCCACCCGATGCTCGATCCGCCGGGAAGCGCGCTTGCCGAGCGTCGCCAACAGCGGGGTGATCGTCAGGCCGATGGCGGTGACCGTTTGCCAGAAAGCGGCGGTCGAAGGCTGGATCAACTGCGCCTGCGTCGCGGCCGTCAGCACGATCAGCGTTGTTTCCGACGGGCTGGACATCAACAGGCCGGTTTCGGTCGCCGTGCCGGGGCGCACCCCGTTGAACCAGAGCAGGCCGCCGGTCACTACCGCCTTCAACACGACCACCCCGGCGATCGCGCCCAGTAGTTCAGGCCAGTTGTCGACGATGGTCCCGAGGTCGAGGCTCATGCCGACCGTGATCAGGAACACACCGAGCGCCAGCCCCTTGAACGGCGCGGTGATGACCTCGACCTCGCTGTGATATTCGGTTTCGGCGATCAGCAGCCCGGCAAGCAGCGCACCGACGATCGGCGACAGGCCGGCAGCGGTGGTGACGAGGCTGGCGACGATCACGACCAGCAGGCTGGCCGACAGGAACAGTTCGGGGCTTTTCGTCCGCGCGGCCTGCGCGAACAGGCGCGGCAGGAACAGCCGGCCGGCGGCATAGAGGCCGACGACGCTCAACCCGCCCCACATCGCGGTGTTGGCAAGGCCCGCCCAGCCTTCGTCGGCCGCGGTCGGGGCGAGGGCGCCCAATGCGAAGATGATCGGGACCAGCGCCAGATCCTCGAACAGCAGCATCGAGAAGGCGGTACGTCCGACGGGGCCGGTGGTCCCCGCCATCGGCAGCACCAGCGCCGTCGACGACAGTGCGAGCGCAAGGCCCAGGCCGATGGCGCCGGTCGACGCCTGACCCAGCACCATCAGTGCCGCGCCGATCAGCAACGCCGATCCGAACAGTTCCGCGGCGCCCAGCCCGAACACCTGCCGCCGCATCGCCCATAATCGCTTGAACGACAGTTCGAGGCCGATCGAAAACAGCAACAGCACGATGCCGAACTCGGCAAAGGGTTCGATCGAATGCCGGTCGGTAATGGTGATGTGGAACAGCCACGGCGCCCGGTCGACCAGCGCGCCCAGCCCGAACGGGCCGACCAGCACCCCGACCAGGATGAACCCGATCACCGGATTGACGCGAAAGCGGGCAAAGGCAGGAATGACGAGGCCCGCGGCCCCCAGGATGACCAGCGAATCGCTGAACGGCGTCGAATCAATCGGCAATGGCATGGGGGCATTGTTGCGGATGCGGCACGGACGCGGCAACCGCTTAACGCAAAAACGGCGCCCATCGGTTCGGATGGACGCCGCTTGCGAGATCGATCGGCGGTAGGGTTTAGCCCTGCGCACCCATCGCGGTTTCGAGGTTGACGCGGACCTGTTCGAAGAACTGCTCGGTGGTCATCCACGGCTGGTTCGGGCCGATCAGGATCGCGAGATCCTTGGTCATATGGCCGGCTTCGACGGTTTCGATGCAGACGCGCTCCAGCGTCTCGGCGAACTTGGTCACCTCGGGTGTATCGTCGAACTTGCCGCGATACTTCAGGCCGCCGGTCCATGCGAAGATCGACGCGATCGGGTTGGTCGAGGTCGCCTTGCCCTGCTGATGCTGGCGATAGTGGCGGGTGACGGTGCCGTGCGCGGCTTCCGCCTCGATCGTCTTGCCGTCCGGCGACATCAGGACCGACGTCATCAGGCCCAGCGAACCGAAGCCCTGCGCGACCTGATCCGACTGGACGTCGCCGTCATAGTTCTTGCAGGCCCAGACGAATTCGCCGTGCCACTTCAGGGCCGACGCGACCATGTCGTCGATCAGGCGGTGCTGATATTCGATGCCGGCGGCCTGGAACTGGTCCTTGAACTCGGTCGCGAACACTTCCTCGAAGATGTCCTTGAACCGGCCGTCATAGGCCTTGAGGATCGTGTTCTTGGTCGACAGATACACCGGCCAGCCGCGACCAAGGCCGTAGTTCATCGACGCGCGGGCGAAATCGCGGATCGATTCGTCGAGGTTGTACATGCCCATCGCGACGCCGGCGGCGGGGAAGTCGAACACTTCCTCCTCGATCACCTGGCCATCGGTGCCTTCCCACTTCATGGTCAGCTTGCCGGCACCCGGCACCTTGAAATCAGTCGCCTTGTACTGATCGCCGAACGCATGGCGGCCGACGACGATCGGCTTGGTCCAGCCCGGAATAAGGCGCGGCACGTTCGAGATGACGATCGGTTCGCGGAAGACGACGCCGCCCAGGATGTTGCGGATCGTGCCGTTGGGCGACCGCCACATCTTCTTCAGGCCGAATTCCTCGACGCGGGCTTCGTCTGGGGTGATCGTGGCGCACTTCACGCCGACGCCGTATTTCTGGATCGCCTTTGCGCTGTCGATGGTGATCTTGTCGTCGGTTTCGTCGCGCTTCTCGACACCGAGGTCGTAATATTCGAGGTCGATGTCGAGATAGGGGAGGATCAGCCGTTCGCGAATCCATGCCCAGATGATGCGGGTCATTTCGTCGCCGTCGATCTCCACGACCGGGGTTTTGACCTTGATCTTCGCCATGCGCCTGCTCTCGATATAGTTGCGGTTGGGCTGGGCCTTACGGGGTCGTTGCCGTGGGATCAACCGCGCGGGCAGAGCAGGGCGGTTGTCAGCACGGCCCGCCTTGGCTACACCACGGTTCATGGCATCGCTCGAAAAGCCCGCGGTCGGCACCACGACCGTCAAGTGGCGCTGGCCCTCGGTTCATCCCGAAGGGCGCAAATACGTCCTCATCGCCGCCGTCATCACCGCCTTCTTCGCCTTCATGGCGTGGGAGACGCTGGCCTGGCCGATGGGGCTGGTGACGCTGTGGGTCGCATCGTTCTTTCGCGATCCGGTCCGCACCACGCCGCAGGGCGAGGGGCTGATCGTAGCACCGGCCGATGGGCTGGTCACGATGATCGAGCGGGTCGAGCTGCCGCCGGAACTGCGCGGACCCAACGGCCTAGGCGATCGGCCGCTGGTACGCGTATCGATCTTCATGTCGGTGTTCGACGTGCATATCAACCGGACGCCGATTGCTGGAACGATTCGGCAGGTCGTCTATATCTCGGGCAAGTTCCTGAACGCCGATCTCGACAAGGCGAGCGACGAGAATGAGCGCCAGCACGTCGTGGTCGAAGGTCTTGATGGCCAGCGCGTCGGGTTCACGCAGATCGCGGGCCTGGTCGCGCGCCGGATCGTCAGCTTCGTGAAGCCCGGCGATTTCACCGCAGCGGGTCAGCGCGTCGGCCTGATCCGGTTCGGCAGCCGGGTCGACGTGTTCCTGCCCGAAGGGGTCGAGGCGCAGGTCGCACTGGGCCAGCGCAGCGTTGCCGGGGAAACCATCCTGGGGCGTCCCGGCATCGCCGCCGCCGCCGGCATCGCGCAATAATGCGCCGCCCGCTTCCGGTACGGGGTATCCCGCTGCGCGCCCTTGCGCCGAATGCCGTAACGGCGCTCGCGCTGTGTTCCGGCCTGACCGGCATTCGCTTTGCCATTGGTGGCGAGTGGGAACGTGCCGTCCTGATGGTGCTGCTCGCCGGTGTTCTCGACGGACTGGACGGGCGGGTCGCGCGTCTGGTTCGCGGGGAGAGCAAGTTCGGGGCGGAGCTGGATTCGCTGTCCGACGCAATCTCGTTCGGCGTGTCGCCCGCGCTCATCATGTACCTGTGGGCGCTGCTGGCCGAACCGCGTATCGGCTGGATCGTCTCATTGGTCTATGCCGTGTTCACCGCGCTGCGGCTGGCCCGCTTCAACGCCCGCATCGATGCCGACGATCAGCCGCACAAGTCGGCGGGGTTCCTGACCGGCATTCCCGCACCGGCCGGCGCCGGCCTTGCCATGTTGCCGCTCTACGTGTGGATCTGGTCAGGCGAGGAGCTGTTTCGCTCGCCATGGCTGGTGGCGCCATGGGTCGCGTTCGTCGCCTTCCTGATGGTGTCGAGCCTTGCCACGTACAGCTGGTCGTCGCTGAAACTGCGCCGGAACATCCGGTTCGAGGCGATCGTGGGCGTGGTGATCGTCGCGGCGGCCCTGGTATCTGCCCCATGGCAGACGCTGACGGTGGTTTGCGCCGCCTATCTGGCGACGCTCCCGTTCAGCATTCGCAGCTATGCCCGGATCAGGCGGCAGCGCGAAGAGGCTGCACAGCGACCGTAGCCGCCCGCTGGCGGATCACACCGCGCCGCGAGGTCAGATGTACCGGCGGAAGGGGATCGATCGTCAATTCCGGCCCGCGCTGCAGCAGGCGCAGGATGCGATCCTTCGCGGGCAGGATCGTGGCAACGATAGTTGCCATGGCGACGACGAGACCGAAAGCGAACAGTGCGGAAACCAACAGGGCCATCTCGAAACTCCCCGATCATGCGACCATGAAATCGCAAGCCCCCTCAACATGTTAAGGGATTACTTGTTCCATGATCCGTGTCTGGGCCGGTTATGTTCTCATATCGTTCCATCGTCAAGCCTTGATCGTTCGCTCACGTTGGGCTAAAGGCCGCCGCCTCAACCCCACATGGGAAGCGCACATACCGGTGCCCGGGCCTTTGGCCTGACAAAGGGTTCCTGCTTCCCAGAGGATCAACCGGAAGGAATTATCCTATGGCGGCACCCGTCGTCACCATGCAGGCGCTGCTCGAATCGGGCGCGCACTTCGGCCACCAGACCCACCGCTGGAACCCGAAGATGAAGCCGTACATCTTTGGCGATCGTAACGGCGTCCACATCCTCGACCTGTCGCAGACCGTGCCGCTGTTCGCGCGCGCACTGGAATTCGTGTCGTCGACGGTCGCTTCGGGCGGCAAGGTCCTGTTCGTCGGCACCAAGCGCCAGGCGCAGGAGCCGATCGCGGAAGCGGCGCGCAAGTCGGGCCAGCATTTCGTGAACCACCGCTGGCTGGGCGGGATGCTCACCAACTGGAAGACGATCAGCAACTCGATCAAGCGCCTCAAGGCCCTTGAGGAGCAGCTGTCGGGCGACACGCACGGCCTGACCAAGAAGGAAGTGCTGAACCTGACCCGCGAGAAGGACAAGCTGGAGCTGTCGCTCGGCGGTATCCGCGATCTGGGCGGCATTCCCGACATCATGTTCGTGATCGACGCGAACAAGGAAGAACTGGCGATCAAGGAAGCCAACACGCTGGGTATCCCGGTCGTCGCGATCCTCGATTCGAACGTGTCGCCGGACGGCATCGCGTTCCCGGTGCCGGCGAACGACGACGCCAGCCGTGCGATCCGCCTGTACTGCGAAGCGATCGCGATCGCCGCGACCCGTGGCGGGCAGCAGGCGATGGCCCATTCGGGCCGCGACCTGGGCGCGATGGACGAGCCGCCGGCAGAAGAGGCGCTGACCGCCGAGCCGGAAGCCGCTGTCGAAGCGTAAGCTGTCACGGAACTGACGTGCGGGCGGGGCAGGGCGAAACACGCGCTGCCTCGCCCGCAAGCATATCGAACACCAATCAGGAGCCTGATCATGGCAGAAGTTACCGCCGCCGCCGTCAAGGAACTGCGTGAGCGCTCGGGCGCCGGCATGATGGACTGCAAGAAGGCGCTGTCCGAAAACAACGGCGACATGGAAGCCGCCGTCGACTGGCTGCGTACCAAAGGCCTCGCCGCCGTTGCCAAGAAGTCGAGCCGCACCGCGGCCGAAGGTCTGGTCGGCGTTGCCGTCGCCGGCACCAAGGGCGTCGCGATCGAAGTGAACAGCCAGACCGACTTCGTCGCCAAGAACGACCAGTTCCAGAGCTTCGTTCGCGACGTCGTCGCGATCGCATTGGAAAAGGGCGATGACGTCGAGGCGCTGAAGGCGCAGGCGATGCCGAACGGCGGCACCGTCGAGGACGCGCTGGTTGCCAACATCTCGACCATCGGCGAGAACCAGGTGCTGCGCCGCGCGAAGTCGGTCGACGTCGCCAAGGGCGCGGTGATCCCGTACGTCCATAACTCGGCGGGTCCGGGCCTGGGCAAGATCGGCGTGCTGGTCGCGCTGGAATCGGATGCCGGTGTCGACGTGCTGGAGCCGCTGGGCAAGCAGATCGCGATGCACATCGCCGCTGCTTTCCCGCTGGCGCTGGACGAGAGCGGTCTCGATCAGGACATCCTGGAGCGTGAGCGCCAGATCGCGACCGAAAAGGCCGCCGATTCGGGCAAGCCGGCCGACATCATCGCCAAGATGGTCGAAGGTTCGGTGAAGAAGTTCGCCAAGGAAAACGCGCTGTTGAGCCAGCCGATCGTGATGGACGGCAAGACCCCGGTCGCCGACGTCGTGGCAAAGGCGGCCAAGGACGCCGGCACGACGATCGTGCTGAAGGACTATGTTCGCTTCCAGCTCGGTGAAGGCATCGAGAAGGAAGAGAGCGACTTCGCCGCCGAAGTCGCCGCCACGGCCGGTCTGACCAAGTAAGGTCGTCCGCCGAAAGGCAGTCCGCAGGGGCCGCAGGCGCGACATGCGTTTGCGGCCCCTGTCATGTCCGGCGCACCCCGCCCGGCAATGCCCGCTTGGCTTTGCGGGCGGTCGCGGCTAGGGTCCGGCGCGCTTCCGATAGACCAACTTTGCAGGTTCCATGACCCGTCCCCGCTTCAACCGTATCCTCCTGAAACTGTCCGGCGAAGTGCTGATGGGTTCCGGCCAGTTCGGCATCGATCCCGCGATGTGCGAGCGCGTCGCGCGCGAGATCAAGGCCGCACGCGGTGAGGGACATGAGGTGTGCGTGGTCGTCGGCGGCGGCAATATCTTTCGCGGTGTCGCCGGTGCTGCGCAGGGCTTCGAACGCGCCAGCGCCGATTATATGGGGATGCTTGCGACCGTCATGAACGCGCTCGCCATGCAGAATGCGCTGGAGCAGATCGGCGTGGAGACGCGGGTGCAGTCGGCGATCCCGATGGCATCGGTGTGCGAACCCTATATCCGCCGTCGCGCCATGCGCCACATGGAGAAGGGTCGCGTCGTGATCTTCGCCGCCGGCACCGGCAGCCCGTTCTTCACCACCGACACCACCGCCGCGCTGCGCGCCGCTGAAATGGGCTGCGAGGCGCTGTTCAAGGGCACCAGCGTCGACGGCGTGTATGATGCGGACCCGAAGAAGGTGCCGACCGCAACCCGCTATGACACGCTGGGCTTCGGTCGCGTGCTGGCCGACGACCTCAAGGTCATGGACGCGTCGGCCGTGGCGCTGTGCCGTGACAACAATATCCCGATCGTCGTCTTCAACATCCGTGACGAAGGCAACCTGGCCGCCGTGCTGGCGGGTGAGGGCGTGTCGACGATCGTCCAGAACAACGCTTGATTCAGAAGGAAGTCGGTTATGGCCGCATATAACAAGGCCGATCTGGAGCGCCGGATGGCCGGTGCCGTGGAATCGCTGAAGGGCGACCTGAGCGGCCTGCGCACCGGTCGCGCGTCGGTGTCGCTGCTCGATCCGGTGACGGTTGAGGTCTATGGCGCGCACATGCCGCTGAACCAGGTCGCGACCGTCTCCGCGCCCGAACCGCGCATGTTGTCGGTGCAGGTGTGGGACAAGTCGAATGTCGGCCCGGCCGACAAGGCGATCCGATCGGCGGGCCTCGGCCTCAACCCGATCGTCGATGGCCAGACGCTGCGGCTGCCGATTCCCGACCTGACCGAGGAGCGTCGCAAGGAACTCGCCAAGCTGGCCGGCAAGTACGCTGAATCGGCGCGCATCGCGGTGCGCAACGTTCGTCGCGACGGCATGGAAGGCCTGAAGACCGACGAGAAGAAGGGCGTCTATTCGGAGGACGAGCGCAAGAAGCTTGAAACCGAAGTGCAGAAGATGACCGACGCGACGATCGCCGATATCGATTCCGCGGCGGATGCTAAGGAAAAGGAAATCCTCGGCAAGTGACGTCGTTCGCCGCGCGCGCTCCGGTATCGGCGGCTGATCCTGCCGAACCGGGCCTGCCCCCTTCCGCAACCATTCCCCGCCATGTGGCGATCATCATGGACGGCAATGGCCGCTGGGCGAAGGCCCGGCGCCTGCCGCGCGTGGCTGGCCACCGGCAAGGCGTGGAAGCGGTGCGACGGATCACGCGGGCGGCGCGCGAACAGGGGATCGAGGCGTTGACGCTCTACGCCTTCTCCTCGGAGAATTGGCGCCGGCCGGAAGAGGAAATCGGCGACCTGATGGGGTTGCTGCGCCATTTCCTGAAGAACGAGATCAAGGAACTGACGCGCGAGGGTGTGCGGCTGCGCATCCTCGGCAATTACCGTGCATTGAAGGCCGATCTGGTCGAGTTGATCGACGATGCGGTGGCGCGGACGGCGACCAATACCGGGCCGATCCTCGCCATCGCGCTGAATTACGGTGCGCAGGCGGAACTGGTCGCGGCAACGCGGCGGCTGGCGGAAAAGGTCGCGGCCGGGATGCCGGTATCGGCGATCGACGAAGCAGCGATCGACCGCGAACTCGATACCGATGGCTTGCCGCCGCTCGACCTGATGATCCGCACGTCGGGCGAGCAGCGCCTGTCGAACTTCCTGTTGTGGCAGGCGGCCTATGCCGAATTGCTGTTCGTCGACACGTTGTGGCCCGATTTCGATGGCGACGCACTGGCGGAAGCCATTGCGGCCTATGGCAGGCGGCAGCGCCGGTTCGGCGGCCTGTGACGCCCGATCCCGCCGCCGATCCGGTTGCGCGGCGCAAGTCGGACCTGGCTACGCGCACGCTGGCCAGTGTCGGGATGATCGCGGTGGCGGCTACGGCATTGTGGCTGGGGGGCTTCGTCTTCTGGCTGCTGGTCGCGATCGGCACCTTGTTCATGATGGCCGAATGGGCCGACCTGCACAAAGTATCGCGCCAGCATAAGCGTCTGGCCCAACTGGCGCTGACCGTGCCGCTCGCGATCCTGTCACCGCTGGCGGCGGGGGCGAGCTTCCTGGCGCTGGGGTTGATCGTGGGCGCGGCGTTCTTCGTCGTCATCACCACGCGACTGTCGGGCCTGGCGCGTGGCATCCTTTATTGCGGGGCGCCGGCGCTGGCGGTCGTGTTCCTGCGCGAGCAGGGAGATGGGCTGCTGCTCGCCTTCTGGGCGATGGCGCTGGTATGGGCGTGCGATATCGGCGCCTATTTCGCCGGCCGGTCGATCGGCGGGCCGAAGCTGGCGCCGACGATCAGCCCGAACAAGACCTGGGCCGGGCTGATCGGCGGCGTCATCGCCGCATCGGTGCTGGCGGGGGTGCTGCAATATGCCGGATTGGCGCTGCACCTCGTGCTGGCGACGCCGCTGCTGGCCGTGCTGGCGCAGATGGGCGACCTGTATGAGAGCCAGATGAAGCGCAAGGCCGGGGTCAAGGATTCGGGCAACGTCCTGCCCGGCCATGGCGGCGTGATGGATCGTTTGGACGGACTGGTTCCCGTCGCGCCCGCTGCGGCGCTGATGGTATTGGCGGGGCTGTATCTGGCATGAAGCGGGTTAGTATTCTGGGCGTGACCGGATCGGTCGGGTCGTCGACGCTCGACCTGATCGAGCGTGCGCCGGACGCGTTTGCGGTCGAGGCGATGACCGCGCACCGCGACGTCGGCAAACTGGCTGCGGCCGCGCGACGGGTGGGTGCGAAGCTGGCGGTAGTTGGTGACGAGGCCTGTCTGCCGGCCTTGCGCGAGGCGCTGGCCGGGAGTGGGGTCGAAGCGGCGGGTGGTGCGCAGGCCGTGGTCGAAGCGGCGGCGCGGCCGGTCGACTGGACCATGGCGGCGATCGTCGGCACGGCGGGGCTGAAGCCGGTGATGGCCGCGCTCGCCCGCGGTGGCGCGGTGGCGCTGGCCAACAAGGAGGCGCTGGTATCGGCGGGCGAGGTGATGATGGCGGCGGCAGGCCAGGCGGGCACGACGCTGCTGCCGGTCGACAGCGAGCATAATGCCGTCTTCCAGTGCCTCGACGATTGCCCGCCCGAACGGATTCGCCGGATCATCCTGACCGCGAGCGGCGGGCCCTTCCGCGAACGTTCGCTCGACGAAATGCGTGGCATCACGCCCGAACAGGCGGTGGCCCATCCGAACTGGTCGATGGGCGCCAAGATCTCGGTCGATTCGGCGACGATGATGAACAAGGGCCTCGAACTGATCGAGGCCTATCACCTGTTCCCGGTGACGCCGGAACAGCTCGACGTACTGGTCCATCGCCAGTCGGTGATTCATTCGATGGTCGAATATGTCGACGGGTCGACGCTGGCGCAGCTGGGGTCGCCCGACATGCGCGTGCCGATCGCGCACGCGCTGGCATGGCCCGACCGGATGGAGACGCCGTGCGAGCGGCTCGATCTGGCGCGGATCGGTCGGCTGGATTTTGAAGCGCCGGACATGGTGCGCTTTCCCGCATTGGCGCTGGCCCGTGCCGCATTGTCGGCGGGCGGCGGGCGGCCGGCGATATTGAACGCGGCGAACGAGGTGGCGGTGGCGGCGTTTCTCGAGCGCCGGATCGGCTTCCTCGAAATTGCCGCAATCGTCGCGGATGTTCTCGACCGCTTCGATCCGCCGAAGCCGCAGACGATCGATGCCGTGCTGACCATCGATACGGAGGCACGGGCATTGGCGGGCGAGCGTGTGAAGGACAGCGTCGCTTGATCGAATCCCCCGGACTGTTGATGACGATCATCGCGTTCCTGCTGGTGCTGGGGCCGTTGGTGTTCCTTCACGAGCTGGGCCATTATGCTGCCGGGCGCTGGTTCGGGGTGAAGGTCGATGCGTTCTCGGTCGGGTTCGGACGGGAGGTCGCAGGCTTCACCGACCGGCATGGCACCCGGTGGAAGTTCGGCTGGCTGCCGCTGGGCGGCTATGTCCGCTTTGCCGGCGACATGAACCCGGCGTCGCTGCCCGATGCCGAATGGCTGCAACTGCCCGCGCACGAACGCGCCCGGACGTTCCAGGCAAAGCCGGTGTGGCAGCGGGCGATCATCGTCGCCGCCGGGCCGGCGGTGAACCTGTTGCTCGCGGTCCTGATCCTCGGGGGTTTTGCCGCTGCTTATGGCGTTGACCGTACGCCGGCGACGGTCGGCGGCGTGGTGCAGGGAAGTGCTGCGGATCGCGCCGGGCTGCAGCCGGGCGACCGGATTGTTTCGCTGGACGGGCGATCGATCGATACGTTTTCCGACCTGTCGTTCTTTACCGCGCTGCACCCCGGTGAGCGGGTCACGGTCGACTACGTGCGGGGCGGAGCGATGCGTGCGGCCGACGCAGTGATCGGGTCGGTCGTGCAGCGCGACCGGTTCGGTAACGAGGCGAAGATCGGCCGCTTCGGCATCGAACGCGGCGATCCGGTCTATGCTCCGCTGCCGCTATGGCAGGCGCCGGCCGAGGGCGCGCGCATGGTCGGTTCGATCCTGCGCGGTACCGTCGATGGCCTGTGGCAGATCATTACCGGCAGGCGGTCGGTCAACGAAATGGGCGGGCCGCTGCGCATTGCCAAGGCTTCGGGGGAACAGCTGTCGCTTGGCTGGCCGGCGCTGGTGACGTTCGTGGCCTTCGTTTCCATTAATCTGGGATTCATCAACTTGTTGCCAGTTCCGATGCTGGATGGCGGCCACCTGTTCTTCTACGCCATCGAAGCGGTGAAGCGCGGGCCGGTCAGCCCGCAGACGATGGAGTGGGCGTTTCGCGGCGGATTGGCGCTGTTGCTGGCATTGATGATATTCGTCACGGTGAACGATCTGGGGGCGTTCGGTGTATGGCGTGGGCTGGCCGGCTTGATCGGCTGACGCGGTTAGGGCAGGGCGCAATCGTCCTGTTTGGAAAGTTCCTCCGGTTGGGGTGGGTTTGGTGACGGCAAGCAAGTTTTCGATTTACGGCGCACATGGCGTGGCGCTGCTCGCGGGCACGATGCTCTCGGGCACGGCGGCCTCCGCACAGACGCGCCCGGCCGCCGCTGCTCCGGCAGTCCAGTCACCCGCCGCAGCGGCACCGGCAGCGCCCGTCGTGCCGACCCGCACCATCCGCTCGCTTCGGGTCGAGGGGGCGCAGCGCATCGAGCCGGACACGGTGCTGTCCTATACGAAGCTGCGCGTCGGCATCCCCTACACCGCCGAAACGCTTGATCAGGCGATCAAGGACCTGTACGCGTCCGACCTGCTCGCCAATGTCGAGATCGAGGGCGCCGAGACCAGCGACATCATCGTTCGGGTGCGCGAGAACCCGATCATCAACCGCGTGGTGCTGGAGGGCAACAAGCGGCTGAAGGACGACAAGATCACCAAGGAGATCAAGCTCGCCCCGCGGCAGATATTCACCCGCACCGCCGTGCGTGCCGATGTAGCGCGCATCGTCGAACTGTATCGCCGCCAGGGCCGGTTCGCGGCGAACGTCGAGCCGAAGATGGTCATGCTCGACCAGAACCGCGTCGACGTGATCTTCGAAATCCAGGAAGGCCCGAAGTCGAAGGTCCGCCAGATCAACATCCTCGGCAACGAGGTGTTCAGCGACAGCGAACTGCGCGGCGAGATGGCGACCAAGGAATCGCGCCCGTGGCGGATCTTCAGCTCGAACACGAGCTATGACCAGGACCGCCTGGCCTATGACCAGCAGAAGCTGCGCCAATTCTACCTGACCAACGGCTATGCCGATTTCCGCGTCATCTCGGCGGTTGCCGAACTGACGCCGGACAAGGAAGACTTCATCATCACCTATGTGGTGGAGGAAGGTAAGCGGTACAAATTCGGCGACGTGGCGGTGGAAAGTGCGATCCGCGATTTCGACAGCGCCGCGCTGACCAAGACGCTGCCGATGAAGAAGGGCGACTGGTACAACGCCAAGCTGTCCGAGGACGCGATCGACCAGCTGAGCGAATATGCCGGCCTGTTCGGCTATGCGTTCACCGACGTCCGCCCAGAATATCAGCCCGATCGTGAGAAGCTCACGATGGGGATCACCTTCTTCCTGAACGAAGCGAACCGGACCTATGTCGAAAAGATCGACATCACCGGCAACACGCAGACGCAGGACCGCGTCATCCGCCGCGAATTCCGCGTCGCGGAAGGCGATGCGTTCAACGCGTTCCTGATCAAGCGGTCGCAGGATCGCATCAATTCGCTCGGCTATTTCCAAGAAAAGTTCGAGATCGAGCGCAAGGAAGGCTCCTCGCCCGATCGGATCATCCTGGCCGCGAACGTCGAGGAAAAGTCGACCGGCGAACTGACCCTGTCGGCCGGCTTCTCCAGCCTCGAACGCTTCATCATCCAGGCGTCGATCCGGCAGCGGAATTTCCGGGGCAAGGGGCAGGACCTGCAGGCGTCGGTCAATTATTCGACCTATCAGAAGTCGGTCGAGCTGGGCTTCACCGAACCCTATCTGTTCGACAAGAACGTGGCGCTGGGCGGCACGATCTTCCGCCGCGATTTCAATTCGTTCAACTTCCTGGGCACCGGGCGCAACTCGCTCTATTCGCAGGTGTCGACCGGCGGGCAGATCGTCGCCAGCGTGCCGCTGACCGAATTCTGGACGTTGTCGGGCCGCTATCAGCTGAGCCAGGACAATGTGGGCCTGGACAAGAACACCTATTTCACCAACGACGTCTGCGACCCGATCAAGGCCGGACGCTATCTGTGCGATTCGATCGGGAACCGCCTGTCGAGCATCGTCGGTGCGAACCTGATCTTCGACAATCTGAACAACCGCCTGCGCCCGTCGCGCGGCCAGCGGTTGGTGACCGGCGTCGATTTCGCAGGGTTGGGCGGCGACGTGCGCTATGCCCGCGTACGCGGTGATTTCGACAAATACTGGAACCTCAGCGGGTTCGTCCTGTCGGCAGGGATCGAGGGCGGCTATATCCACGGGCTGCAGAAGAGCCCCGGCGAAGGGATCGATCCGGTCCGCATCGTCGACCGCTTCTACCTGGGCGAGCCGCAGTTCCGCGGCTTCGACATTCGCGGCGTCGGCCCGCGCATCCAGCGCCAGCGCTATACCGGCTCGGTCGCCGGCGGCGATCAGGCACTGGTTACGGCGCGCGACCAGGTGCTGAACGATCCGCTGGGCGGCAAGGCCTATTATCTCGGCAAGCTCGAACTCGAGCCGCCGCTGGGGTCTGGCATCGCGGAGCTGGGCCTGCGTCCGTCGATCTTCATCCAGGCCGGTGCGCTGTTCGGCGTCACCCGCCCGCTGCCGACCGTGCGTTTCCAGCAGGCGAAGAACGCCGACGGCACGCTGCAGTTCAACAAGGACGGGTCGCCGTCGCTGTTGCCGTTCACGACCAATACGACGGTCAATGGCCAGCAGGTGTATAACAACCAGTTCACCGACGCGTCCGGCGCGCCGGCGTTCCGCCAGACGACCTGTTCGGTCGGTTATTCGGCGACGATCGGCGGCACCTGCGCCGGCGGGGAAACCAACACCATCGCCACGTCGACCACCGATCCGTTCCTCGAACAGTTCCTGGGCGATTCGGCCAAGCCGCGCCTGTCGATCGGTGTCGGGGTGAACTGGAATTCGCCGTTCGGGCCGCTGCGCATCGACCTTGCCAAGGCGTTGCTGAGCCAGCCGGGCGACGACAAGAAACTCATCACTTTCAACGTAGGAACCCAATTCTGATGCGTAGCTTCACCAAGGCGGCGGTTGCCGCATTCGTCTTCGCGCTCCCGACCGCTCCGGCATTCGCCCAGGCGCTGCCCGACGCCAAGATCGCCGTCGTCGATTCGGAGCGGATTTTCCGCGACTGCACCGCGTGCAAGGCGGCGACCACCCAGCTGCAGGCGCAGCGCACGCAGCTGCAGTCGCTGGCGACCTCGCTCGGCCAGCCGCTGCAGACCGAAGCACAGTCGCTGCAGACCGCCGTCACCGCCGCCAAGGGCAACCCGGACGCCGCGCTCCAGACCCGCATCCGCACCTTCGAGCAGCGACAGCAGCAGGCGCAGCAGCAGATCGGCCAGCAGGAACAGCAGGTCCAGCGCAACATCGCCTATGTCCGCGAACAGATCGGCACGAAGCTCGGCCCGATCATCACGCAGGTCGCGCAGCAGCGTGGCGCGACGCTGGCCGTCGACAAGGGCAACAGCTTCTACAACGCGCCGGCGACCGAAATCACCGATGCGGTGCTGAGCGCCCTCAACGCGCAGCTGCCGAGCGTCAGCGTGACCGCCCCGGCACAGGCCGCCCCGGCCGCTGCGGCGGGCGCGCGTCCGGCTCCGGCGGGCCGCTGATCGATGGAGGGGGAAGCGACCTCGATCGGACCGCTTGACATCACGCGTGTGATGGCGGCGATCCCGCATCGCTATCCCATGTTGCTGGTCGACCGTGTCGCGGAGTTGATCCCCGACCGGTCGATCACCGCGATCAAGGCAGTGACGATCAACGAAGGCTTCTTCCAGGGACATTTCCCTGGCCGCCCGATCATGCCGGGCGTGCTGATCGTCGAGGCGCTGGCGCAGGCCGCCGGCATCCTCGCGGTCGAAAGCCTCGGCCTCGCCGGATCGGGCAAGCTGGTGTATTTCATGTCGATCGACGGCGTGAAGTTCCGCAAGCCGGTGGAGCCGGGCGTCCTTCTGACGCTGGAGGCCGAATTTGTGCAGAAGCGCGCGCGCGTCTGCAAGTTTGCGGGCAAGGCCAGGATCGACGGCGAACTGGCGGCGGAATGCGAATTCACCGCCATGATCGCTGATCCGCCAAAGGCGTAAGCCGACACGATCATTGCTATTATGGGCGCGTCCGTGTACGGGCGCGCCTTACCTTTTCCAGGCTGGTCGGAACCAGCCGTGACGGAGACGACCGATGAAGAAAGACACGCACCCCGACTATCACACCATCAAGGTCCAGATGACCGATGGCACCGTGTTCGAAACCCGTTCGACCTGGGGCAAGGAAGGCGATCTGATGACGCTGGACATCGATCCGCTGGCGCACCCGGCATGGACCGGCGGCCGTGGCCAGATGCTGGATTCGGGTGGTCAGGTCGCACGCTTCAACAAGCGTTTCGGCGGTCTCTCGCTCGGCAAGAAGTAACGCGCGCGCGGCCGCGTGCCGCGTCGTACGCTACGAAAAGGGCCGCGTTAGCATTTGCTACCGCGGCCCTTTTTCTTACGGGAACCGTATCCCGCGCAGGCGGGGGTCCAGGGTTACGCAGCGCGACGATTGCGGCCCTGGACACCCGCCTGCGCGGGGGTACGGTTCGAGGGGATATTTACCGCCCGCGATTGTCGAGCGTGGCCGGCGCGATCCGCGCCGTCGCACGCTGCGCGATGTCGGTCGCGGAATGCGCCAGCAGCAGCTGGTAATCGCCACCGGCAATGGTCCAGCCGCGCGTCTTGCTGTCGAACGTCGCCAGCAGTCGCGGATCGACGGTCAACGTCACGCTCCGGCTTTCGCCCGGTGCTAGATCGACCTTGGTAAAGCCGCCCAGCCGCTTGGGCGATTCCCAGCCGTTGCCTGCGACATAGAGCTGGGCCAGTCCCTTGCCGCGGACCTTCCCGCTGTTGGTGATGGTGAAGCTTGCCTGCACGCCCTTACCCTGCGGCGTGGCGGTCAGCCTGCCCAGCGTGAAATTCGTGTAGGACAGGCCGTAGCCGAACGGGAACAGCGGCTTGGCGCCGGTCTTGTCGAACCATTTATACCCGACCGCAGCCCCTTCGATGTCGTAATTGCCCATCGGGTGCGAGTCGCGGTCGAGCTTCGGATCGCCCTCGATCACCGGGCGGGGCAGCTGGGCGAGCGAGGAGGGGAAGGTCGCTGGCAGGTGGCCCGACGGATTGACCTCGCCGGTCAGGACGCGGGCGATGGCTTCGCCGCCCGAGGTGCCGGAATACCACGCCTCCAGCACCGCGCCGACCCTGGGCAGCCACGGCATCAGCACCGGGCCGCCGGTTTCCAGCACGACGACGGTCCGCTTGTTGGCGCGGGCAACGGCGTCGATCAGCGCGTCCTGATTGCCCGGCAGGTTCAGGTTCGGCGCGTCGATCGATTCGCCGGTCCATTGTTCGCCGAACACGATGACGACATCGGCCTTGCGCGCAGCGGCGGCGGCGGCCTTCGCGTCCTTGCCGTCGAGATAGGTGACCGTGGCACGGGTGCGGGCCTGCAACGCCTTCATCGGCGAGGAGGGGTGGTAGAGCTTCGGTCCCGGAAAGCCGCTGGGGAATTCGTCCGGCACGGCAAGGCCGTTCACCGGGCCGCCATGGGGATAGACCTGGCTTGATCCGCCGCCCGACAGGACGCCGACATCGGCGTGGGCGCCAATCACGAGGATCGACTTCGCAGCGCCGGACAGCGGCAGAAGTCCCGGCGTGTTCTTGAGGAGGACGATGCCTTCCTCCGCATCGGCGCGGGTGACGGCGGCGTGGGCGGCATAATCGATCGTCGTCGCGCGGTCGCCCGCTACTTGCCGGTCGAACAGGCCATTGTCGAACATCGCCCACAAGACGCGGCGGGCCATGTCGGTCGCGCGTGCTTCTGGAACATAGCCGTTATTGACCGCTTCGCGCAGCGCGTCGGCGAAATAGGGCGAGCGATCGAATGCCCAGCCCGATTGCTGATCGAGGCCGGCATTGGCCGCCTGCGTCGTCGAATGGGTGGCGCCCCAGTCGGACATGACGAAGCCCTTATAGCCCCAATCCTGCTTCAGCGTCCTGTTGAGCAGCCAGTCGTTCTCGCACGCATAGAAGCCGTTGACGCGGTTGTAGGCGCACATCACGGAACCGGGATTGCCGGTTTCCAGCGCGATCTCGAATGCCAGCAGGTCGGACTGGCGCGCGGCCTGCTCGCCGATCCGATGGTCGATGTTGAAGCGGTTCGTTTCCTGCCCGTTGAAGGCATAATGCTTCATCGTCGAGATGACGTTCTGCGACTGGATGCCCTTGATTTCATGGCCGGTGATGATCCCGGCGAGCAGCGGATCTTCGCCGCCATATTCGAAATTCCGCCCGTTACGCGGTTCGCGCATCAGGTTCATGCCGCCCGCAAGCTGGACGTTGAAGCCCGACAGGAACGCCTCGTTCCCGATCATCGCACCGCCGGCCTCGGCCAGTTCGGGGTTCCACGTCGCGGCAGTGGCGATGCCGGAGGGGAGCGAGGTGCGCAGGCGCGGGGTGGGGGTGCGCTGGCTGGCGACACCGACGCCGGCGTCGGTTTGCCACTGGCTGGGGATGCCGAGGCGTGGGATGCCGGGGACGATGCCGGCCGAATCGGGCAGCCCGTCCTTGGGCATCTGCCAGTTCTTGATCGGCGTGCGCTGCCATTCCGCCTTCGTCGAGAAATAGCCGAAGGTCAGCTGCAGCTTTTCATCGAGCGTCATCTCCTTCAGCAGCAGCTCCGTCCGTGTCGCCGCGTCGAGCGCGGTGTTCATCCACGGGCGCTCGGCCGGGCCGGCGGTCGGGCCGGTGGCAGCTTGCGGTGCGTTGTTGGTCGTCTGCGCCAGCGCGGGCGAAGCGAGCGCGCTACCGGCGAGCAGGGTACCGCCCAATAGGCGCAGCAGGGCGGTTCGGGTGAAGGCGGACATCGGTTGCTTTCTGATGGAGGAGCGATGCAGCGGGCAGGATGCCGGGGCGAAGTGAACGTTCACAATGACGCTGAACTGCGCCGTTGTCGATACCGGCATATTCGTCCTCTCCCCGCCTGGCGTGTCGCCGCCCGTACTGCTGCTACGGGTACTGATAGCGTTGTCAGGGCCAACGGTGCAACCGTCAGTCAATCGTTGGACGGTCGCCGTCGAACAGCGCATAGCGTTCGCGCCAGGCTGCGACTTCCGGTGCCAGCGCGGCGGGCGGCGGCGTGTTGGACAGGATGTGACGGGCGACGTCGGCGGCGGGATGCATCAGCATCTTTTCCTGCCCGTCGCTGAACCACACCGGCACCAGCTCCTCGCACAGCCGGTCGAGGATGGCGGCGGCCATGCCGTTCCGGATCGCATCGCTGCCGGGCAACATCCGGATGTTGATCGACACCGCCTCGAGGCAATTTCCCGGCTGGTCGACGAAGTTGAGGGAAATCAGCAGCCCCGACCGGTCCGGCCGCGCCGCATCGGGCAGGTCGCCGCACCGCCGCCAGACACAGAACCATGTCCGGCAGATATGCGGCCGCACCGCATGAATCGCGCAGCCGCCCGGCGTCAGATGGCTGCAGGGAATGCCCGCCGGCTTGGCGAAGTCTGGCGAGTTGACCGTCAGGTGGGTGCAACAGGCTGTGCAGTCGCCGCAATCGCGCGTCGGCATCACTGGTCCGATCAGCATCGTTTCCAGATCGGGATCGGTCTTCGCGCGGTTCATGCCGGCGGCTATACCGCCTGCGTCCGGCGTGGCCAAATCGTCCGCGCGTGCTGGCTTGGCCGGTGGTGTTTCCGGTATAGCCGGCGCCTGTCGCCGAAAGGAAAATGCCGCCGTGAAGCTGTTGCTTGTCGAAGACGACCGCGAATTCGCCGCAACGATGCGGACCGAGCTGGAAACGCTGTCGCATGACGTCACGGTCGCGGGCACGGGGCCGGAAGCGCTGGCGCTGGTCGGGGCGGAGGCGTTCGATGCGATCGTGCTGGATTCGATGATCCCGCTGCTCGACGGTCCGACGGTGGTGCAGCGATTGCGCGAACGGGGACACCGCCTGCCGGTGCTGATGCTGACCGCGCTGGGACTGGCCAGCGACAAGGTAGGCGGGCTGGAGGCGGGGGCGGACGATTATGTGGTGAAGCCGGCAGCGGCGATCGAAATCGATGCCCGGCTGCGCGCGCTGATCCGGGCACGGGGATGGCGCGACGACGTGGTGGAGACGCTGCGCGCCGCCGACATCACGCTGCATCCCGGCCCGCATCGCGCGTGGCGCGGCGAGCGGCCGCTGCATCTGTCCAACCTGGAATTCAAGCTGCTTGCCGAACTGGTGCGCCATGCCGGTGGCTATGTGACGCGCGCGATGCTGATCGAACGGGTATGGGGATATGACTTCGAACCGTCGACCAATATCGTCGACGTGCAGATCCGTGCGCTTCGCCGCAAGCTGACCGCCGCTGACGAGGACGATCCGATCCTGACGAAGCGCGGCATCGGCTACAGCCTGCGCGCCTGACATGCTGCGGCTGCGCACGCTGACGGCGATATTCCTGAGCGCCTTTGCGGGCGTCACAGCGTTGACCGGCTATGCCACCTTTCATGCGTCGCGTTCCGCGATCGTGTCGCTGGTCGACCGGCGAATCGATGCGGTGGCCGATGCGCTGCTGGAGGATGTCGCGCCCGGTGACGAAGCCGCGATCCTGCGCCGGATCGTCGCCTTTTCCAGTCGTCGCGACAGTGGCGATATCGGGTTCGAGCTGGAGGACGCCGCCGGCCGTCGGCTGGGCGGCAATGTCGTGCTGACGCGTCCGCTCCGCCGCGGCTTTTCCGACGTCACCCGGCAGGATGGCATCACCGGGTTGAGCGAAGGGCGTGCCGAAGCACGGCCGGTCGGGGGCGGCATGACGTTGATTACCGTTGCCGAGACCGAACCGATCGACGGCTATGACGCGATCCGCCTTCGCAACTACCTGATCGGGTTCGGGCTGATCGCGGCGGTGGTGCTGGCGGGGACCGTCACCTTCGGACTGGTCGTGCGGCGGCGAATCGAGGCGACGCGGACCACCGCGCTGGCGATCATCGACGGCGACCTGTCGCACCGCGTGCCGGTGGCGCCCGGCGGCGGGGTGTTCGCGGCGCAGGCGCAGACGATCAACCACATGCTGGACCGGATCGCGACGCTGGTCGATGGGTTGCGCCATGTCGCCAACGATGTCGCGCACGATCTGCGCACGCCGCTCTCCCGGTTGCGCAGCCGGCTGACCATCATCGCCGACGATGCGCCATCGGCGGAACTGGATGCGGCGATCGATCAATGCGACGAACTGCTCGCGATATTCGCCGCGATCCTGCGCATTGCGGAAATCGACACGGGGGACCGGCGCGGCGCGTTCGGCAGCGTGGCGCTGGACCAGCTGGCCGCCGAAGTCGTCGAGACACTGGCGGCGGTTGCCGAAGAGGAGGGGCGGCGGCTGGTAGCCGAGACGTTGCCGGCGATAACCCTGGCGGGCGATCGGCAGTTGCTCAGCCAGGCATTGTTCAACCTGGTGGAGAATGCGCTCAACCATACCCCAGCGGGAACGGTGGTGACGGTTTCGCTGTCGGTCGATGCGGGCGAGCTTTCGCTGCGCGTCGTCGATACCGGTCCGGGCATCGCCACCGCAGACATGGCCGTGGCCCGGCGACGCTTCGGGCGGCTGGAGGCCAGCCGGCATCGTCCGGGCCACGGGTTGGGCCTGCCGATCGTGGACGCGATCGCGCGGCTCCACGGCGGCAGGCTGGTGTTGGAGGATGCGCGGCCGGGGTTGTCGGCCGCGCTGGTCCTGCCGGTCAGAAGTTGATCAGCCCCTCCACGCCGAAGGTGCGCGGCGCGTTGAAGTTGCCATAGTCACCCAGCACGTTGTTGATGCTGCCCGAACTGACATTGGTCGTCGGTGCGCCCGGCAGACTGTTCGACGGATCGCGGCGATAGACATATTGTTCGTCGAACAGGTTGCGACCCCACAAGGCGACGGTCAGCTTCTGATGCCCTTCGCCAAGGGCGATGTCGGCCAATGCGACCCGGCCGTTGACGATGAACGACGCGTCGTTCTTCGTTGCGAACTGGTCGAACGCCTGCGTCGCCTGCGCATAATTGCCGTCGAGGTGAAAGCGCAGCTTGTTGCCGCTGTCGAGCGGCAGGGCATAGTCGATCGACCCGCTGGCCGCGTTGCGGGGCGTGAAGACGATGTAGAAATTCTGGTAGACCTGCGTGGCTGTCGTCACCCCGGCGGCGTTGGTCACGCTGCTGGTAATCAGCACCGGCGGGATGCGGGTATAGGTATAGGCGTAGGAGGCGTTCAGCGTCAGGTTATCGATCGGCTGGACGGTCAGTTCCGCCTCGATCCCGCGGATCTTGGTGGTGCCCGGCGCATTGATCGTGACCAGGTTGTT
The DNA here is from genome assembly GCF_913776855.1 of uncultured Sphingomonas sp. Lineage (GTDB taxonomy): Bacteria > Pseudomonadota > Alphaproteobacteria > Sphingomonadales > Sphingomonadaceae > Sphingomonas. The sequence goes on from NZ_CAJYQD010000006.1 coordinate 88,782, forward strand.
GAAATTGCCGGTCGCGGTCGACTGGATCGAGCTGATGTCGACCTGGCTGTCCTTGCGATCCATGATGTAGGCGGCAAGGTTCAGGCGCGCGCGCTTGTCCCAGAAGTCGGACTTCATGCCGACTTCGTACGACTTCACGTCCTCCGGATCGAACGCCTGATAGTTGGACGTGCGCGAGCTGGCGCCGCCCGCGCGGTAGCCGGTGGCGTACTTCGCGTAGACATGTACGTTGTCCGCCGCGTCATAGGCGAGGGTGACCATCGGGTTGAAGCGGTTCCACGTCGCATCGAGCGGGGTATAGCCGTTGCGAGCCGCAGCCGCGGTGTTGGTGTCGTAGTTGATATTGCGCGAGAAATGCAGCTCGCCACGCTTGGTATCATGGGTGTAGCGGCCCCCGGCGGTCAGGTGCAGCACGTCGGTCGCGTTCCACGTGACCTGACCATAGGCCGCATAGCTTTTCGACCAGACTTCCGAAGCGCGATCGATCGACCGGCAGCCGGGTTGCGATCCGGCCGGCGAGGTGGTGCCGCCGACAGGCAGGTTGTTGACGACGGTGAAGCCGGTGGTGACGGTCGCGCACGGGTTGACGATGCTGATCCGCCCGGTCGCCGCGTTGTAGAAGTTCGAATTGGGCGTCGCGGCGTCGTCGCTGACATGTTCGTTGAAATAGAACAGCCCCGCAACATAATCGAGCCGGTCGACGGTGCCGACCGCCTGGAATTCCTGGCTGAACTGGCGTTGGCGCAGGTCGGCCAGCGAGTAGCGGCTGAACAGCTGACCGTTATACAGCGCGCCGTCGATCACGACGTTGCCGGGGTTGAAGACCGGCACGCGGTGCGCGCCGCCCGAATTGTCCCACTGGGTCGCATCGACGCCGCGCCATGCGGTGATCGAGCGCAGTTCGATCTCCGGCGACAGCTTGTATTTCAGCAGGTTGGTGAAGCCGTGGGTCTGATCGACGCTCGGCTGCTGCGGCACGCCAATGTCGGCGGTCTTCATCCGGCTGGTCCCGTTGACGACGACGCCGGGCATCAGCGGCTTCACCGTGCCGGTCAGCGTCGTGTATGCGGTGCCGGGCAGGGTGCAGGCGGGAACCGCCGATTGCGCCCCGGCGACACAGCCATTGGGGTTGTAGTTCAGCAGCTGACTGTAGAAGGGCGAGTTCTTGTCGATGCCGTAATCGTAGGAGAAATCCTCGGTCAGGCCGTCGATCGGCGCCCAGCGGACGGCGGCGCGGGCGCCACGACGATCGAAATAGTTGAAGCCGGTCTGGCCCGCGAGCGGGTTCTTGGTGGTCGGCCCCTGATACTGGACGATGCCGTCCAGCTTGACGCTGACATTCTCGTACGCCGGCAGGTCGAGGTGCAGTTCGCCGTTATAGCCGCCATAGTTGGCGATACCGGCACGGACGCGGCCCTCGAACTCGCCCGAGGGGGCGCGAGTGACGATGTTGAGCGCGCCACCTTCGGTATTGCGGCCGAACAGCGTGCCCTGCGGACCCTTCAGCACCTCGATCCGCTCGACATCGAACAATGCGGCGTTCAGCCCGTGCTGACGCCCGAGATACACGCCATCGACATAGATGCCGACGCCCTGTTCGCGCGCCGGCTGGTTCGCGTCCAGCGGCACGATGCCGCGAATGCCGACGGTCAGTGCGCTCTGCCGCGCTTCGAACGTTGCGACGCGCAGCGACGGGACCGCGCCATCGGCCAGGTCGTACAGGCTCTGTACGTGGCGGTCGACGAGGGCAGGTGCGCCCAGCACGCTGATCGCGACGGGGGTCTTTTGCAGGTTCGTCTCACGCCGGGTCGCGGTCACCACGATGTCGGGGATCGAAGAGGCATCGTCTGCAGCCGGTGCTTCCGGCGCGGCAGTTACCGGCGCTATGACGGCGCCTTCCGGTGCGGCCTGTGCGGCGACCGGCACCAGCAATGCGGCGACACCCACGAGAAGGCGTGCGCGCACACCCGAACGAACGATCATATTCCTGAATTCCCCTACCGGCCGTTGTGGCTTGCAGGGGCCGATAGTACGATTCGAAGGCTGTCCGGTGACGGATCGGTGACAGCCGAAGACGTCGATATTTCATCTTCGCTTCATGTTCACGGAATGGAAGGGTTGGGAAGCATTGTCCGCAATCCTGCCATGCATTGTGGAAGATGTTGTCGCCTCTGTTCGCGTTCAGCAATCCGTTCGCAATCGATAGCCGACGCCAAGTTCATTGGCGATAACGCTGCCGACCGGATCAGGTGCTTCCAGCTTCTGCCGCAGATTACGGATGACGATACGAAGATATTCGATACGCGGGTCTTCATCACCGCCCCAGCAGGAGGTGAGCAGTCGTTCGTGCGTCACGATCCGACCGATATGGCGGGCGAGCAGTGCCAGTACGTCATGTTCCTTGCGCGTCAGATGAATTTCGATTCCGCCGCGGAACACCGTCCGCCGGTCGAGATCGATGCGCAAATCGCCGCGATCGACGATCTGTGGCGCGGGATCGTTCGCGCGGCGGTGGCGCAGGGCTACGCGCAGACGGGCGAGCAGTTCATCGGTGTCGAACGGCTTGGTCACAAAATCATCGGCACCAAGGTCGAGCGCCGAGACCTTTTCCTCCACCGCGTCGCGCGCCGATACGACCAGCACGACGGCATCGCCATGGGTGCGCAGCAGCGGGAGGAGGCTGAGGCCATCGCGGTCGGGCAGGCCCAGGTCGAGCAGGATCGCATCGGGCCGCTCCACTGCCGCCGCGTGCAGCGCGTCGCGGCCATTTCCGGCCTCCACCACCGTATAGCCGGCGCGCAGCAGCGTGTTGCGCAGCAGGCGACGGATGGCGGCTTCGTCGTCGACGATCAGGATCTTGGCCGGCATCAGTCCGCGCTCCCCGCCGCCAGGTCCCGCAGCAGCAGCGCGGGCGGGAACACCAGCGAGAAGATCGCGCCTTCGCCGTCGGGCCGGTTGGCAGCGGTGACGCTCAGGCCCATCGCCTCGGCAAAGGCCTTGACGATGGCGAGGCCCAGCCCGGTGCCGCCGACCGAACGGTCGGTGCCCTCCAGCCGGGTAAAGGTATCGAACACGCGTGCCTCCTGTCCGGGGGGCAGGCCCGGTCCCTGATCACGCACCGACAGGCTGATCTCCCCATAGCGGTTGCGCCCCTCGATTACGATCGCGGTCCCCGGATTGGCATAACGCCCGGCATTGTCGAGCAGATTGAGCAGGCAGTGGTGCAGCAATTGCGGATCGACCCGGACCAGCGGCAGGTCGGGCGGCACGTCCAGCCGGACGTCATGCCCCTCCAGCGCGCCGCGCGCGTCGTGCGCCGCGCCAGCCACCGCGTCGCTGAGGTCGGTTGCCTCGACCTTCAGCCGGATCGCGCCCGCTTCGACGCGGGCCATGTCGAGCAGGTTGGAGACGAACCGGTTGAGCCGGGCCGATTCCGACCGGATCGTGCCGATCAGTTCGGGAGTGGTACCCTGGGCCAGTTGATCGGCGGCGACCATGACGGCGGTCAGCGGGGTGCGCAGGTCATGGCTGACCGACGACAGCAATGCGGCGCGCAGCCGGTCGCGGGTGCGGACCGCATCGACGTCGCGCATCTCCGCCTGCAGCCGGAGGCGTTCGAGGACGAGTGCGGATTGATCGGCAAGGCTGGTGAGCAAGGGCAGCTGGTCGGGCCGGACGGGGTTCCCCCCGGCGTCGTTCGCCACCGCCAGCACGCCGACCATGCGTTCCCCGGCCTTTAGCGGATGGAAGAGCCATTCCGACGCGGTGAGCGTCCCCGATCCCTTGCCCGCCGGGGTGCCGGTGTCGAACGCCCAGTTGGCGGCGGCATGGTCCATGGTGTCCAGCCGATAGGCGGGATCGGTTGCGGCGAGGATGGCTACATCGCTGCCGCCATCTGGCCCGAGCAGCAGCACCTGTACGCCGAGCAGCCGGCGAACATCGTCGCATATCATCTGTGCCGCGACATCGATGTCGTTCACGCTCGCGATCTGGCGGAGGAAGCCAGCCAGCGTCGCGTTGGTGCGCGCGCTGGCGGCGGCGAGATCGGCCTGTGCCCGCACCCGTGACGTCAGCTGGCTGGTCACCACCGCCACCCCGAACAGCACGACGACCGACACGATGTTTTCCGGATTGCTGATGCTGAGCGTGCCGACCGGTGGCAGGAAGAAGAAGTTATAGGCGAGGCTGGATGCCAGTCCGGCGAACAGCCCGGTGCGCAGGCCATGCAGGCTGGCAGCGACCATCACCGGCAACAGGTACAGCATCCCGATATTGCCGAGTTCGAGGATGTGGAACAGTGCGCTGGCGATCGCGGTGATGCCCGCAACCATCGCCGTGGTGATCGCATAGCCGGTGGCGCTGCCCCAGTCCTGCGCCGGCCGCGGCCGTCCGCCTTCGCGCGTCGCCTCACCGGTGACGGGCAGGACGTGGACCGTTACGCCCGGCGTATCGCGGACCAGCCGGTCGACGACCGACCCGTGGCGCAGCTCGAACCAGCGTGACCGGTTCGATTTGCCCAGCACCAGCTGCGTCGCGCGGGCGTCGGTCAGGAAACCGCGTATCCCGTCCACGACGTTCGGAGCGGGTACGGTTGCGACGGCCGCGCCGAGTTGCGTCGCCAGCGTCATCGTCGCAGCGACGCGGGCGTGCTGCGCCGCGCTGAACGCGGCGGTGCGCGGGGTTTCGACGAACAGCGCAGTCCATGGCCCGTGCAGGCCATCGGCCACCCGCTTGGCCGCGCGGACCAGATTGTCGGCGCCGGGCAGTTCGTTGATCGCGACGACGATCCGGTCGCTGCCCGCCCACGTCCCGCCCAGCCCCAGTGCCCGCACGTCGTCGAGCATCCGCGCATCGACCGCCTGTGCCGCACGGCGCAGCGCCAGTTCGCGGAGCGCCGACAGGTTGGATTTGGAAAAGAAATGGTCGAGCGCCCGCGTCGCTTCCTGCGGCAGATAAACCTTGCCCGCCTTCAACCGGTCGATCAGCTCGTCGGGCGGAATGTCGACCACTTCCAGCTCGGCGGCCTCGAGGATACTGTCGGGCACGGTTTCGCGGACGCGGACGCGGGTGAAGCTGGCCACCACGTCGTTGAGGCTTTCGACATGCTGGATGTTGAGCGTCGAATAGACCGAGATGCCGGCGGCGAGCAGTTCCTCGACATCCTGATAGCGTTTGGGATGGCGGCTGCCCGGCGCATTGGTGTGGGCGAGTTCGTCGACCAGTACGAGGCGGGGGCTGCGCACGAGGATGGTGTCGATATCCATCTCGCCCAGGGTCCGGCCTTCATAGGCGATGTCGCGGCGGGCGATGATCTCGTGGCCGCGCGTCAGTGCCTCGGTCTCGATCCGGCCGTGCGTTTCGACGACGCCGACCACCACGTCGACGCCGTCGCGTTTGCGCGCCGCCCCTTCGGAGAGCATTTCATAGGTCTTGCCGACCCCCGGCGCCGCGCCGAGGAATATCTTCAGCCGCCCGCGCCCTTCCTGCGCAGCGGTGCGCAGCAGGGCGTCGGGGTCGGGACGGTGCGGGTCGGCTGGTGGCATCAGCGCGGGGCAGGGGCCATGCGGTCCAGCGCCCGGTTGAGCGCAAGGACGTTGACGGTGGGGTCGCCAAGGATTGAGTCATCGGTCTGGCGTTCGATCAGGGCGCGGACGGCCTCGACCCCGATCCCACGCACGCGAGCGATGCGTGGGGCCTGTGCCAGCGCGGCGGCGGGCGACAGATCGGGGTCGAGGCCCGACCCGCTGGCGGTGGCCAGATCGGCGGGCAGGGCGCCGTTCACCCCTTCCGCCCGCTGCTTCGCCACATGGGTCGTGACCCGATCCAACAGTGCCTTCGACGTCGGCCCGAGGTTCGATCCGGACGAGGCAAGGCCGTCATAGCCCTTGCCGGCGGCCGAGGGACGGGTCTGGAAATAGCGGTCGGTAGTGAACGCCTGTCCGACGACTTCCGACCCGATCACTTGGCCGGCTTCGTCGCGGACTAGGCTGCCATTGGCCTGTGCCGGGAACAGCGTCTGTCCGATCCCGGTCATCGCCAGCGGATAGCCGATGCCCAGCAGCGCGGCGAACAGCAGCGTCATCATGATGGCCGGCCGCAGCGCGGAGGAGAAATCTTTACCCATGTCAGTCTTCCTTACGCCAGGCCGAGGCCGCTGACGACGATATCGATGATCTTGATCCCGAAAAACGGCGCGACCAGCCCGCCCAGCCCGTAGATGGCGAGGTTCCGCGACAGCAGCGGTCCCGCCGCCATCGGCTTGTAGGTCACGCCCTTCAGCGCCAATGGCACCAGCATCGGGATGATGACCGCATTGAAGATGATCGCCGACAGGATCGCCGATTGCGGCGATGCCAGCCCCATCACGTTCAGCACGCCCAAGGTGGGATAGAGCGCGACGAACATCGCCGGGATGATCGCGAAATATTTCGCGACGTCGTTGGCGACCGAGAAGGTCGTCAGCGCTCCGCGGGTCATCAGCAACTGCTTGCCCAGCCCCACGACCTCGATCAGCTTGGTCGGATCGCTGTCGAGATCGACCATGTTGCCTGCCTCGCGCGCGGCCTGGGTGCCGGTGTTCATTGCCACCCCCACGTCGGCCTGCGCGAGCGCCGGGGCGTCGTTGGTGCCGTCGCCGCACATCGCGACCAGCTTGCCACCGGCTTGTTCCTTGCGGATCAGCGCCAGCTTGTCCTCCGGCGTCGCCTGGGCGAGGAAGTCGTCGACGCCGGCCTCGGCGGCGATGGCGGCGGCGGTCAGCGGATTGTCGCCGGTAATCATCACCGTGCGGATGCCCATCGCCCGCAGTTCCCCGAAGCGCTCGCGGATGCCCGCCTTCACCACGTCCTTCAGGAAGATCGCGCCGAGCAGCCGGCCGTTCATCGCGACCGCCAACGGCGTGCCCCCGGCGCGAGCAATCTCATCGGTGATGCGGCGCAGCTCGGTCGCGGCGGCGGTTTCGCCCGATCCCGAATTGACGCGCAGGATCGAATCGACCGCTCCCTTCTGGATCAGCGAACCGCCGACCTGCACCCCGGAAATCCGGGTCTGGGCGGTGAAGGGAATGACCTCCGCACCGGCGGGGAGTTCGGTCGTGGCGACCCGGAAACGGTCGCGGGCGAGGATCACGATCGAGCGGCCTTCAGGCGTTTCGTCCGCCAGGCTGGCGAGCAGCGCCGCTTCGGCCAGTTCGGCCTCACTGGTGCCGCCGACCGCGCGGAATTCGGACGCCTGCCGGTCGCCGATGGTGATCGTGCCGGTCTTGTCGAGCAGTAGCACGTCGATGTCGCCCGCCGCCTCCACCGCGCGGCCCGACTTGGCCAGCACGTTGAAGCGGACCAGCCGGTCCATGCCGGCGATGCCGATCGCGGAGAGCAGCGCAGCGATCGTCGTTGGGATCAGCGTGATGAGCAGTGCGGCAAGGATCGCGACCGGGATGTTGCCGCCGGCATAGCTGGCGAAACCCGGAATGGTCGCAACCGCGATCAGGAAGATAATAGTGAGGCCGACCAGCAGCAGCGTCAGCGCGATCTCGTTCGGGGTCTTCTGCCGTTCGGCGCCTTCGACCAGCGCGATCATGCGGTCGAGAAAGCCCTTGCCCGGCTCGACGGTCACCCGGACACGAATTTCGTCGGAGATGACGCGCGTGCCGGCGGTGACGGCGCTGCGGTCGCCGCCCGCCTCGCGGATCACCGGCGCGCTTTCGCCGGTGATGGCGGCTTCGTTGACCGATGCGACGCCCGCTACGACCTCGCCGTCCGACGGGATCAGGTCGTTGGCTTCGACCAGCACCACGTCGCCGACGCTGAGCGCGCTGGCGGGCACGCTTTCATAGTCGCGCCCGTCGCCACGCAGCCGCTTGGCGGTCAGTTCCGCCTTGGTCGCGCGCAGCGACGCTGCCTGCGCCTTCCCGCGCCCCTCCGCCAGCGCTTCGGCAAAGGTGCCGAACAGCACGGTCAGCCACAGCCAAACCACAAGCTGCAGTTTGAACCCGGCAGTCAGGCCGTCGTTGCCGACGACCAGCAGTATGGTGAGCAGCGCCGCGACGACAGCCGTCACGAACATCACCGGATTGCGCACCAGCTCGGCCGGGTGCAGCTTGACGAACGACGCCTTGATCGCGGGCACGACCAGATCGGCGGTGAACAGGCTCTTGCCTTGGGATTTCGCCACGATGGGCCCCCTTAGAAGGATTGACCGCGGATCATCGCGAGATGATCGGCGATGGGACCGAGCGCGAGGCTCGGCAGGAAAGTCAGGCCGCCCAGCACCAAGATGATGCCGACCAGCAGCCCCACCCACAGCGCGCCGGTCGTCGGGAAGGAGCCTGCGCTTTCCGGCGTGTATTTCTTGGCGGTGAGGCTGCCGGCGATCGCCAGCATCGGCACGATCACGAAGAACCGGCCCAGCCACATCGCGACGCCCAGCATCCCGTTATACCAGGGGGTGTTGGCGGTAAGGCCCGCAAAGGCCGACCCGTTGTTCGCGACCGCACTGGTAAAGGCGTAGAGGATTTCGCTGAAGCCGTGCGGCCCCTTGTTGAGCGGTCCGGCCAGCCCCTGTTCCAGCACCGACGACAGTGCGGTGAGACCGAGGATCGAGAGGGGGAGGACGGCGATGGCCAGCACCGCCAGCTTCACTTCGCGCGCCTCGATCTTCTTGCCGACATATTCGGGCGTGCGCCCGACCATCAGGCCGGCGACGAACACCGCGAGGATCGCGAACAGCAGGAAGCCATAGATGCCCGCGCCGACGCCGCCGATCACGACCTCGCCCAGCTGCATATTGAACAGCGGGATCAGGCCACCCAGAGCGGTGAAGCTGTCATGCATCGCATTGACCGCCCCGCACGACGCGGCGGTCGTCACGACCGAAAAGAGTGCGCTGGCAGCGATGCCGAAGCGGACTTCCTTGCCCTCCATATTGCCGCCCGCAACGCCCAGCTGGTGGAGCAGCGGGTTGCCCGCCGCTTCCGCCCAATAGGTGACGGTGGTGCCGGCGAGGAACAGGATCATCATGGCAGCGAGGATCGCCCAACCCTGACGCGGGTTGCCGACCGCCTTGCCGAAGGTCCAGGTGAGGCCGGTGCCGATGACGAAGATCGACAGCATCTGGATGAAATTGGTCAGCGCGGTCGGGTTTTCGAACGGATGGGCCGAATTGGCGTTGAAGAACCCGCCGCCATTGGTGCCGAGCATCTTGATCGCTTCCTGCGAAGCGACGGGTCCGAGCAGGATCGACTGGCGCGCGCCCTCCAGCGTCTGGACATCGACCACGCCGGCCAGTGTCTGCGGCACGCCGCTGGCGATGTAGAAGATCGTCAGCGCGATGCAGAGCGGGAGCAGCAGGTAGAGCGTGATGCGGGTGACATCGGCCCAGAAATTGCCGATCGCCTTTGCTTCCCGCCGGGCAAAGCCGCGGAACAGCGCGAAGGCGAGCGCGATACCGGTCGCTGCCGACAGGAAGTTATGGATCGTCAGCCCCAGCATCTGGGACAGATTCGACATTGTGCTTTCGCCACCATAGCTCTGCCAATTGGTATTGGCGGTGAAGCTGATCGCAGTGTTGAACGACAGATGCTCGCCGACCGCCGCCAGCCCTTGCGGATTGCCCGGTAGCACCGCCTGCAGGCGCAGCACGGCATAGGTGAAGAACATCAGCACGGCGTTGAACACGAGCATGTGGACGGCATAGCGCCGCCAGCCCTGTTCCTGCGCCGGGTCGATGCCGGACAGGCGGTAGAAGCCGCGCTCGACGGGGCCGAGGACGCGGTGGAGTGGGGTGTCGCGCCCTTCGTACAGCGCGTGCAGCCAGAGGCCCATCGGCTTGGCGAGTGCCAGCAGAATGCCGACAAAGCCAAGGATCAGGAGCCAGCCCTGAATGGTCATGGTTCCGCTCCCTTCAGAAGCGTTCGGGGCGGATCAGCACCGCCACGAGATAGATGAGCAGCCCGAGCGCGGTGATCGCGGCGAGCCAGAGGTCGAGGGTCATCGCCGCCCCCTCACGCATTGTCGCACAGGCGGACATAGGCGAGCGTCAGCGCGACCAGTCCGACCATGATGCCGACCCAAAGCAGATCCTGCATGGCTGATTTCCTCGATCAGAAAGCTGCGGTCAGCGCGACGACGACCGTCCCGCCGGCGATGTTGCCGGTCCCGTCCTGCCCCCGGCTGAAGCTGGGGCGCAGATACGCGGCGTCGCGGTTGGAAATGTCGGTGTCGACATAGCTGACGTTCAGGGTCAGGTTGCGATACGTCGCATCCGCCCCGACCGACCAGTCCCAATAGCTGCCGGTCGGCGACACGGCGGTGGCGTTCGGGCCCAGGCCATCCTGCCCCCAGCTATGGCCGATATGCGCCTTGGCGGTGATCGGGCTGCCGGTGACGGGCAGGGCGGCATCGCCCCACAGGTACAGATTATCGTCCTTCGCGCCCGGTCGGGTATAGACGCCGCTGGCCGCATCGGCACCGGTCGCATACCATTTGCCGATCGCCTGCTGCTTGGGTGCATAGGCGACTCCGGCGGTCAGGGACGCCGGGCCGGCGGTGCCGGTCAGCTTGGCATAGGGTTCGGCAAAGTCGGTCTTGTCCGCGCCACCGGGATAGACATACCAGGTCAGCCCCAGGTCGAGCGTCGCGCCATCGGCGATCGCGGTCTTGAAGCCGGCGATCAGGTCCAGTTCCATGTTCGCGCCGCCGAACGTGCCCCAACCGGCCAGGTTCGACGCCCAGGTGCCGATATAGGCGCCGCTGTCATGCGCGATGGTGATGCCGCCCTGCACCGCCATTTCCTGATCCGACTGCGACACGCCACGGAAGCGATAGTCGGAGGCGATCGCGGCCGATCCGCTGACGGTAACGGCGGCTGGCGGTTCGGTAGGCTCGGGTGCGGCCTGTGCGTGCGCGGTGGCCGGGAATGCTGCCAGCGCGACGGCGATGGCGGCAGGACGGAAGTTCATGGTTGCTACCCCTATGGCGCGGCACGTCCATGCGACGGTGCCTTACGGGGTGGGCGATTAGGCCCATGGAACATAGCAATTCGAGAGCGATTCCGGCCAATCGCATAGTGCCGGCGTATAGTGGCGGCGTGTCGGGACTGGATGCCGTGCGGCTTTCGGGTTAGTCGATCCGCCCGTGAGGATCGCGATCATCGACACCAGCACGACCCGCGCGGCGATCATCGCCGAAGGTCTGCGTGAAGCGGGGCTGGACGATCAGGTCGTGATCGATCCCGCCGGGCCGATCGTCCGCCAGATCGAGGCGTGTGCGCCCGAGGTCGTCCTCATCAATCTCGAAAATCCCGGTCGCGACCTGCTGGAGGATTTCTTTGCGATGTCGCGCGCGCTTGACCGGCCGATCGCGATGTTCGTTGACCAGTCGGACGGTGACAGCGCGCTGGCGGCGGTTGATGCCGGGGTATCGGCCTATGTCGTCGATGGCCTTGCCAAGCAGCGGATCAAGCCGGTGCTGGATGTCGCGATCCGCCGGTTCCAGGCGTTTTCGCGGCTGCAGGCGGAATTGGCCGAAGCGAAGACCGCGCTGGCCGATCGCCAGACGATCGACCGGGCGAAGGAGATCCTGATGCGGCGGCGCGGGATTGACGAACCGGCCGCCTACGCGCTGCTGCGCGGGCACGCGATGCAGTCCAACCGCCGCATCGCCGAAGTGGCGGAGGCGATCGTTACCAGCGACGCGCTGATGGGAGACCTGCCGTGAGCCTCGAGCGTTTCCGCATCGGTTTCCTGCCGCTGGTCGATGCCGCGCTGCCGATCCTGGCGCACGAACTGGGCTTTGCCGAGGAACAGGGCGTCGGCATCGATCTGGTCCGCGACGTGACCTGGGCTGCGGTGCGCGACCGGCTGCTCTATGGCCATACTGACGCCGCGCACATGGTCGCCCCGCTCGCCATCGCGGCAAGCCTGGGCCGCGACCGGCCGGCGGTGCCGATGGCGGTGCCGTTCGTGCTGGGATTGAACGGCAACGCCATCACGTTTTCGATGGCGCTTGGTGCGGCGTGCGGGCTGGGCGGCGAGCTGGGCGATCCGGTGACGGTCGGTGCGGCGCTGAAGGCGGTGGCCGATGCCCGTGTGGCGGCGGGTCGACGGCTGCGCTTCGGCGTGGTGCATCGCTATTCCAGCCACAATTACATGCTGCGTGACTGGCTGGCGGGGATCGGTATCCGCCCGGACATCGACGTGGAGATCGTCGTGACCAGCCCGCCCTTTGCGGCTGACGCCCTGGCGGCGGGCGAGGTGGACGGCATCTGCGTGGGGGAGCCGTGGAACTCGATCGCGGTGGATCGCGGGGTCGGCCGGATCGCGCTGGCGACCGCGCAAATCTGGCGGCGCGGCGTCGAAAAGGTGCTGGCGATGCGCGCCGACACCGCCGCCGAACGCAGCGATGCGACGCTGCGGCTGATCCGCGCACTGCACGCCGCCGCGGCCTATTTCGTCGATCCCGACACGGTCGGACAAAGTGCCGCGATCCTCGCCCGGCCCGCGTATCTCGACGCGCCGGTCGATGCGATCCTGCGCGCGATCACCGATCATATCCGCGTGGTGCCGGGCGGGGTGCCGGTCCATTATCCCGACTTCATGTTCCAATATCGCGAGGCGGCGAACTTCCCGTGGCGCAGCCAGGCGGCGTGGCTGTATGCCCAGATGACGCGCTGGGGCGAACGACCGTTCGATGCGGGAGAGGCAGCGATCGCAGCCGGGACGTTCCGCCCCGACCTGTACCGCGCCGCGCTGGCTGGATCGGATGCGCCGCTGCCCGGAGCGAGTTCCAAGCTGGAGGGGGCGTTGGGCGGGCCGATCGGCGTAGGATCGACGCAAGGACGGTTGATGCTGGGCAGCGACCGGTTCTTCGACGGGCGGTCGTTCGATCCCGACGACATTCCGGCGTATCTGTCCGGCCTGCCCTGAACACTATTTTGCTGCGCTTGCGAAAGGGGCTTGTGTCCGACCGGCGAATCAGGCAGCTTGATCGCAGCCCGGCAATGGCGTCGGGCACGACATAGCAGCGACATGCCTCTCCAGCGTCGGGGAGGTTCCCGCTGAGCGATAACGGGCACCGGCCCGTCGTCCGACACAGGCAACGAAGCCGCCAGAACGCGCCCGCAATGGGCCGCCGTTCTGGCGGCTTTTTTCGTTTCCGGCTCTGGGAGGCAGGAATGGCAACGGCATACTGGCAAGACGCGCAGGAACGACCTGAGACGACCGACAGCTTCTGGAACAGCGGGCACCGGCCGACGCTGATCGCAGCGTTCCTGTATTTCGACCTGGCGTTCATGGTGTGGGTGCTGCTGGGGCCGCTCGCCCCGGACATCGCGCTGACGCTGGGGCTGTCGCCTGCGCAAAAGGGGCTGATGGTCGCGGTGCCGACGCTGGCCGGGGCGGTGTTGCGCGTCGTCAACGGGCTGGCGGTCGACCGGATCGGGCCGAAGCGGGCGGGCGCGATCAGCCAGATCATCGTGATCGCTGGCTTGTTAGCGGCATGGCTGCTGGCGGTCGACAGCTTTGGCGGCACCTTGGCGCTGGGCGTGATCCTGGGCTTTGCCGGGGCGTCGTTCGCCATCGCGCTGCCGCTTGCCAGCCGCTGGTATCCGCCGGAGCATCAGGGCAAGGCGATGGGCCTTGCCGGCATGGGCAATTCGGGTACGGTGCTGGCCGCGCTGTTCGCGCCGGCGCTGGCCAGAGTGTTCGGCTGGAACACGGTGCTGGGGCTGGCGTGCCTTCCGCTGACCCTCGTCTTCTTCGCCTATATGGCGATGGCGAAGGACGCGCCGAACGCGCCCGCGCCGCGCTCGCTGACCGCGTATCTCAGCCCGCTGCGTCAGGGCGATGCGTGGTGGCTGATGGCATTCTATGCTGTCACTTTCGGCGGTTTCGTCGGGCTGGCGGCCAGCCTGCCGGTCTATTTCACCGATCAGTTCGGGCTGTCGACCATCACGGCGGGCTATTGCACAGCCGCCTGCGTCTTTGCCGGGTCGCTGGTGCGGCCGATGGGCGGGGCGCTCGCCGACAGGATCGGCGGGGTGAAGGCGCTGACCGTCGTGTTCGTCGTCGCCGCGCTGGCGCTGGTCGGGGTGAGTGCGGCGGGCAGCGTCGAGGTGGCGCTGGCGCTGTTCGTCCTGGCGATGCTGGCGCTGGGCGTCGGTAACGGATCGGTGTTCCAGCTGGTCCCGCAGCGCTTCGCCGCCGAGATCGGCGTGATGACCGGGCTGGTCGGCATGGCCGGCGGGGTCGGGGGCTTCTACCTCGCCTCCTCGCTCGGCCTCGCCAGGCAATGGACCGGCAGCTTCGCGCCCGGCTTCCTGATCTTCGCTGCGCTGTCGCTGCTCGCGCTAGCCGGGCTGACGCTGGTGAAGGCCCGCTGGCGTCGCCGCTGGGCGACTGCCGATGGCGTGCGGATCTGACCCTCTTCCACGGATGACCTCCATGCAATATGAACCCATCTCCGCGGCCCAAGGCGATACCCGCGAACATCTGATCGTCATCGGCAACGGCATGGCCGGGTGCCGCGCGGTCGAGGAACTGCTGGCGCGCAACGCGGACCGTTACCGGGTCACGATCTTCGGCGCCGAACCGCTGGTGAACTATAACCGGATCATGCTGTCGCCGGTCCTGGCGGGCGAGAAGACGTTCGACGAGATCGTCATCAACGGCCTCGACTGGTATGCCGATAACGGCATCACGTTGTTGAGCGGCGATCCGGTGGTCGCGATTGACCGGGCCGCGCGGACGGTGACTAGCCGCAGCGGGCTGACGCTCAACTATGACCGGCTGCTGATCGCGACCGGTTCCGATCCGTTCGTCATCCCGGTGCCGGGCAGTGACCTGCCCGGCGTCATCAGCTTCCGCGACATGCAGGATGTCGAGCATATGCTGGCGGCCGCCGATCGCGGCGGTAGCGCGGTGGTGATCGGCGGCGGGTTGCTGGGACTGGAGGCGGCGCATGGCCTGTCGCTGCGCGGCATGACGGTGACCGTGCTGCACATCATGCCGACACTGATGGAGCGGCAGCTGGACGAGGCGGCCGGCTGGTTGCTGAAAACCGCACTGGAGGCGCGCGGACAGGCGATCCTGACCGGGGCCGACACGGCGGCAATCGTCGGCGATGGCCGGGTAGAGGCACTGCATTTGAAGGACGGGACCGTCATTCCCGCCGATCTGGTGGTGATGGCGGTCGGCATCCGCCCCTCGGTCGCGTTGGCGCGTGCGGCGGGGCTGGACGTCGGACGCGGGATCAAGGTCGACGACCACATGGTCACCTCCGACCCCGCGATCCTCGCGGTCGGCGAATGCGTCGAGCATGACGGGCAGGTCTATGGTCTGGTTGCGCCGCTGTGGGACATGTGCCGGGCATTGGCCAATGGCCTGGTCGAGACGCCGAGCGGCTACAAGCCCGCCCCGACCGCGACCAAGCTGAAGGTCGCCGGCCTCGACGTATTTTCGGCCGGCGACTTCAGCGGTGGCGATGGCGCGGAGGACATCGTGCTGCGCGATGCGTCGCGCGGCATCTACAAGCGGGTCGTGATCAGGGACGACCGTATCGTCGGCGCGGTGCTGTACGGCGATACTGCCGATGGCAACTGGTATTTCGACCTGTTGAAGAAGGGCGAGAGCGTCGCCGACATTCGCGACGCCCTGATCTTCGGCCAGTCCTTCGCCTCGGGAGGGGGGCAGGCGGACCCTAACGCGGCCGTTGCGGCGCTTTCCGACGATGCGGAAATCTGCGGCTGCAACGGCGTGTCCAAGGGCAAGGTGCTGGCGTGCATCGACGGTGGTGCGCACAGCCTCGACGCGGTGCGATCGGGGTGCAAGGCTTCGGCAAGCTGCGGCTCCTGCACTGGCATCGTCGAAAGCCTGCTGGCGCTGCGGCTGGGCGGTGAGGTCGATGCGGGGCCGAGGACGATGTGCAGATGCACCTGCTTCGGCCATGACGATGTCCGCCGGGAAATCGTTGCGCAGGACATGCGCTCGATCCCCGAAGTGATGCAGAAGCTGCACTGGTCGACGCCCGATGGCTGTTCGTCCTGCCGCCCGGCGCTCAACTATTATCTCCTTTGCGCACTGCCCGGCGATTATAAGGACGACCAGCAGAGCCGCTTCGTGAACGAGCGGATGCACGCCAACATCCAGAAGGACGGCACCTATTCGGTCGTGCCGCGCATGTGGGGCGGCCTGACCAACCCAAGGGAACTCCGCGCGATCGCCGATGTCGTGGAGAAGTTCAATGCGCCGATGGTGAAGGTCACCGGCGGCCAGCGGCTCGACATCTTCGGGATCAAGAAGGAGGACCTGCCCGCCGTCTGGGCCGATCTGAACGCGGCAGGGATGGTGTCGGGCCACGCCTATGGCAAGTCGCTGCGCACGGTGAAGACCTGTGTCGGCAGTGAATGGTGTCGCTTCGGCACGCAGGATTCGACTGGCCTCGGCGTGAAGATCGAGCGCGCTACCTGGGGCAGCTGGATGCCGCACAAGTTCAAGATCGCCGTATCGGGCTGTCCCCGCAATTGCGCCGAGGCGACGATCAAGGATTTCGGCATCGTCTGCGTCGACAGCGGCTACGAACTGCATGTCGGCGGCAATGGCGGGATCAAGGTCCGCGCCACCGACCTGCTGTGCAAGGTCGCGACCGAGGCGGAGGCGATGGAGATGTGCGCCGCCTTCATCCAACTGTACCGCGAAGAGGCCCGCTATCTGGAGCGGACCGCGCCGTGGATCGAGCGGGTCGGCCTTGGCTATGTCCAGTCGCGGCTGCTGTCTGACGCGGAGCAGCGTGCGGCATTGGCGGGCCGCTTCTGGTTCTCGCAGCAATTCTGCCAGGACGACCCCTGGGCGGCGCGGGTCGCCGGGGCCGAACGCGAAATCCATGCGCCGATGGCGCGCTTTCAGCCCGTGGAGGAACTAGCATGATCGGCGAATGGCTCGACATCGGCTGGGTCGATGAAATTCCCCTGCGTGGCAGCCGCACGGTGCAGGTCGATGGCGGCGACGACATCGCGGTGTTCCGGACTGGCGAGGGCAAGGTCTTCGCGCTGCGCGACCGCTGTCCGCACAAGCATGGCAAGCTGTCGCAAGGGATCGTTCATGGTGGCGCGGTGGCCTGCCCGCTGCACAATTGGCGAATTTCGCTGACGACCGGTGAGGCGCTGGGCGAGGATCGCGGTTGCACGCCGACCGTGCCGGTAAAGGTAAACGGGGGGCGGGTGCTGATCTGTCGAGCCTCAATGCTGAAGGCGGCGGCGTGACGGGCGTTGTGAAAGCCTTCGCCCCAAGTGGGAGGGGGGCAGGTGTCTCACCGAGCCTTGCGCTCGCGGAGACGCCCCTCTCCCAACCCTCTCGCCTTTTGGGAGAGGGCTAGATGGCTATCCGAACCACCTGCGCCTATTGCGGGGTCGGCTGCGGCATTCGCGCGACCGTCACCGGCGAACGCAGCGTCCGGATCGAGGGCGATCCCGACCATCCCGCCAATCGTGGACGGCTGTGTTCGAAGGGCACCCATCTGGGCGAGACGGTCGGGCTGGAAGGGCGCCTGCTTGTGCCCATGATCGGCAAGCGCCGCGCCAGCTGGGACAAGGCGCTCGATCTGGTCGCGCGGCGCTTTCGCGATACGATCGAACGCTACGGTCCGGGCAGCGTCGCCTTCTACGTCTCCGGCCAGTTGCTGACCGAGGATTACTACGTCGCCAACAAGCTGATGAAGGGCTTTATCGGTTCGGCGAACATCGACACCAACTCGCGACTTTGCATGTCCAGCGCGGTGGCCGGGCATATGCGTGCGTTCGGGGAGGATGTGGTCCCGGCGTCGTATGACGACCTCGACGCCGCCGACCTGATCGTGCTGGTCGGGTCGAACACCGCCTGGTGCCATCCGATCGTCTATCAGCGAATCCGCGCGCGCTGCGATGCCGGGGCAAAGCTGGTCGTGATCGATCCGCGCCGCACCGAAACCGCCGAACAGGCCGACCTGCACCTCGCCATCCGGCCGGGCAGCGACGTCGCGCTGATGAACGGGCTGCTCGCATGGTGTCGGGAGACGGGGGCGATCGATGCGGCGTTCCTGCGCGATCATGTGACGATGCCCGACGATTTCTGGGCGCGTACGGGTGAGGGTAGCGACCTGTGGTCGGTCGCGCGCACCTGCGACCTGGCCGCCGCCGACCTGCGCCGCTTCTACGAATGGTTCGCCGCGACCCCGCGCACCGTGACGATGTTCAGCCAGGGTGTAAACCAGTCCCTGACCGGCACCGATCAGGTCAATACGATCCTCAACGTCCACCTTGCCACCGGCCGGATCGGCAAGCCGGGTGCGCAGCCCTTCTCGATCACCGGACAGCCCAATGCTATGGGCGGTCGCGAAGTCGGCGGTCTCGCCTCCACGCTGGCCGCGCATATGGACTTTGCCGAGCGGAACCGCGCCATCGTCCAGCGTTTCTGGGCTTCCCCGACGATGGCGGCCAAGCCGGGGCTGAAGGCGGTCGATCTCTTTCGCGAGCTGGGGCACGGCCGGATCAAGGCGCTGTGGGTGATGGCGACCAACCCCGCCGTGTCGATGCCCGATGCCGGCCGCGTACGCGAGGCGCTGGCGGGCTGCCCCTTCGTCGTGGTCAGCGACGTGATCGCCGACACGGATACGAGCGTTCACGCCCATGTCCGCCTGCCCGCCGCCGCATGGGGGGAAAAGGACGGGACGGTCACCAACAGCGACCGCACCGTCAGCCGCCAGCGCGCGCTGTTTCCCCTGCCCGGCGAGGCGAAGCCCGACTGGTGGATCATCAAGGAAGTCGCCCGGCGCATGGGGTGGAAGACCGCCTTCGCCTATGATCGTCCCGCCGAGATCTGGCGCGAGCATGTCCGGCTGTCGGCCTATCGCAACGATGGCGCGCGGCTGTTCTCGCTGGCCGGGCATGGTGCCGGGGGCAATGCCGATTACGATGCAATGGCACCGTTCCGATGGGGTGGGACCCCCTTTTCCGATGGACGTTTCCCGACCCCCGATGGTCGTGCGCGGATGGTCCCGGTGGTGCAGAGGCCGCTGGCCGCGCCGCTGAACGATTGGCCGCTGACGCTCAATACCGGGCGCTATCGCGACCATTGGCATACGATGACCCGTACCGGCCTGGCTCCAAGGCTTGCCCGGCACCGGGAGGAACCGCTGGTCGAGGTGCATCCCGACGACGCCAAGCGGCTGGCGATCGGCGATGGCGGTCTGGCGCGGGTGACGACGCCGCAGGGTGACAGCCTCTATCGGGTGCGGGTGACCGACAGCCAGCGGCCGGGTGAGTTGTTCGCCCCGATCCACTGGACCGATCGCACATCGAGTGGCGGGCGGACCGGGCTGCTGCCGCGCCCGCTGACCGATCCAATCTCCGGGCAGCCGGGGTTCAAGTCGACGCCCGCTGCCATCGCCGCCGTCGAGACGCGCTGGCGCGGGTTCCTGATCGTTGCCAAGAAGCTGGATTGCCGTCCCGAATGCTTGTGGGCGACCCGTGTCGCGGTTCCGGCGGGGACCCTGTGGGAGCTGGCCGGCAATGGCGACGCCGCGCGGCTGGATGCATGTTTGCCTGCTGGCGAGCGGATCGAGGCGATCGACCGGGCGCGCGGCACCCGGCGGATTGCGGTGCTGGCCGATCGGCGACTGGTGGCGGCGCTGCTCCTGACCGAAAATGGCGAACTGCCTACGCGCGACTGGCTGATCGCGCAGTTGGGCGAGGCGCAGGCAGCGCCGACCGTGCTGGCCGGGCGGGCACCCGGCGCAGCGGTCGATCGCGGACCGATCATCTGCAGTTGTTTCGACATCGGGATGCGCACCATCGTCGCGGCGATCCGCGACCAGCGGCTGGCCGATGTCGCCGCGATCGGCGCCGCGATCGGCGCCGGCACCAATTGCGGGTCGTGCCGCCCTGCGCTCGCCCGCCTGCTTGCCGAGGAGAAGACCCATGCCGCATGACGACTTTCCCGCCGGATCGGTCTGGCTGGTCGGGGCGGGGCCGGGTGATCCGGACCTGCTGACGCGCAAGGCCGCGCGGTTGATCGCGGCGGCGGAGATCGTGTTCTACGACGCGCTGATCGGGCCGGGGGTGCTGGACCTGATCGCGACAGGCGTGGAGCGGGTGAGCGTCGGCAAGCGATCCGGCCGCCATTCGAAGGATCAGGCTACGATCGACACGCTCATCGTCACCGCCGCGCTTGCCGGCAAACGGGTGGTACGCCTGAAGGGGGGCGACCCCGCGATCTTTGGCCGGACGGCCGAAGAGGTCACCGCCTGCAGCGCAGCCGGTGTTCCCGTGCGCATCTGCCCCGGCATTACCGCCGCCAGCGCCGCCGTCGCTTCGGCCGGGAGCAGCCTCACGCTGCGCGGTGTTGCCCGACGGCTGACCTTCGTCACCGCCCATGGGCAGGCCGGGCAGCCGATCGACCTCGATTGGAATACGCTGGCAGCGCCGGCTGCGACCTTGGCGATCTATATGGGCCGGGCGGCGGCGGCCTGCGTTGCGCAGCAACTGATTGCGGCCGGGCGCGCGGCGGATACGCCGGTGCTGGTCGTGGTCAACGCATCGCTGCCCGACGAACGGGTCATTCGCGGGCGCCTGTCGGCGCTGGCTTTTCTGGTCGAAGCGATCAGCGCCACCGACCCCGCGGTGCTGATCGTGGGAGAGGCGGTGGCGACGGATTCCATCATTTTCCCCCGCGCGGCCGGGGTGATTCCATCATTTTCCCCCGCGCGGCCGGGGTTGAGGGGAGCGCGCGGAGTGGTTCGAGATGGGAGCGATTCCGGCAATCGATCAGGCCGAACCGCGAATATGGAACTTTTTTGCGAAAGTTTGTTGACAGTAAAGTTTCGCCCCCGTAGAGGGCTGTTCACCGGACGGGGCGAGTTACTCGCTTCTGCTGAGACACTGAAAAGGCGAAGCAGGCGCCCTTCCTAAAGAGGGGTAGCGGAGCGACGCCGGTTTCTTTGTCTGTTCTTT
>NZ_CAJYQD010000007.1 GCF_913776855.1 uncultured Sphingomonas sp.
CGTCGCATGTAATCCGGGCGGTGTTTTCTATCGCCCGACTACCGCCAACGATAACTGCTGTTGCCCCTGCCATCGGCGGGACTGATCCGCTGACTGCCTGACGACCGACCGGCGGTGCCGGTCACGCCGCTGCTCTACCGCTTTCCGCTCTTTCGACCTTCCCCATTCTCCGCCACCCGGTAGCAAACCTGCTTTCCGGGACCGGCATCGCCTTGTCAGGATCCCATGCGCCCCGATCTGCTGTCCGATGTCACCACCAGGCTGATGGCCGAGTTCGGCTTCGTCACCAATGGTGCGTGGCTGCAGAAGGGCCGCTGCCCGGAATGCTCGAAGCGGGAGGTCTACGCCAAGGCGGAAAAGCCGTGGCTGCTCAAATGCGGCCGGCTCGAGCGCTGCGGATGGGAGGTCCATGTAAAGGACCATTACCCTGAGCTCTTCGACCACTGGTCGAACCGCTATCAGGCGAACGACAGCAACCCGACGGCGGCGGCCGATGCGTATTTGCAGCACGGCCGAGGCCTGTCGCTGCTCGGCATCCGTGATGCGTACACGCAGGAATACTTCCGCCAGGGCGACATCGGTTCGGCGACCGTGCGCTTTGCGCTGCCCGGCGGCGGGTGGTGGGAACGGCTCATCGACCAGCCTTCGCGGTTCGACCGCAAGGCGCGCTTCGCGCCCGGCAAGAGCTATGCGGGTCACTGGTGGGCACCACCTTGGCAAACGACCGCAAAGCTCGCTGGCGCGCTCGAGATATGGATCTGCGAGGGCATCTTCGACGCGATCGCGCTCAACAACACCGGCGTCACCGCCGTGTCGGCGATGTCCTGCTACAACTATCCGGCGCTGGCGCTGGCCGAGCTGCGCAAGGTGATCGCCAACGGACCGACCCCGAACCTGCGGCCCAAGCTCATCTGGGCGTTCGACGTCGGCAAGGCAGGAGCGGAGTACACCCGCCGCTTCGTCGCCCAAGCACGGCTCGAGGGCTGGGAATGCGGCGCGGCACAGCCGGTGGCGGAAGGCGAGGGCGGCAAGCTCGACTGGAACGACCTGGCGCTGCGCGACAGGTTGGGTGCCGACAAGCTCGATACCTACCGGTGGAACGGCGACATCCTCATCGCCGGTACCGCCATCGACAAGGCGCACCTGATCTGGTGCCGGGAGGGTTGGGCGAGCTTCCCGTTCACCTTCGAGACCCGTCAGTTCTGGGCAAGCTTCGATGCCGCACGCATTGCCGAGACCATCGCCTCCTATGCCGACAACCCTCAGGTCCGCGACCTCGAGCCTGAAGCCAAGCGCGAGCTGGCGGCGCGCGAGGCCGGTCTCGTTCGTGAGATCGCCAACTGCACCTTTCGTGCGCTGTACTACCAGCGCGACGAGGCGACCGACGACAGCTGCTACTATCTGCGCGTCGACTTCCCCGTGCGGCAGAACCGCATCAAAGGGACCTTCTCTGGCGCGGCGCTGGCTGCCGGTGCCGAGTTCAAGAAGCGCCTCATCAGCCTCGCCCCGGGCGGCATCTGGACCGGCACGACCCAGCAGCTCGACCGGATCATGCAGCGCCAGCTGGCTGGCATCCAGACCGTCGAGGCCATCCACTTCACCGGCTACTCGGCCGAGCACGGCGCGTACGTCTTTGGCGACATCGGCGTCGCCGGCGGCCGGGTCGTCACCCGCAACGAGGACGACTATTTCGAGTTCGGCCGGCACGCGGTGAAGCTGCGATCCAACGAGCAGCTGCTGCGCCACATCCGCTACGACCCCGACCAGCTCAACACCCAATGGGTCGAGCCGCTGATCACTGCCTATGGACCCAAGGGGCTCGTGACGCTGGCCTTCTGGTTCGGGGCGCTGTTCGCCGAGCAGATCCGCGCCGAGCAGCAGAGTCTGGCGTTTCTCGAGATCACCGGCATTCCGGGGTCGGGCAAGTCGACGCTTATCGAGTTCCTATGGAAGCTCTACGGCCGCGCCGGGTTCGAGGGCAACGATCCGGCCAAGACCACCACTGCCGCGATGGCGCGGATCCTCGGCAAGGTCTCCAACATGCCGGTCGTGCTGATGGAAGGCGACCGCGACGCCACTACCCCGCACGCCAAGCGGTTCGAGTGGGACGAGCTCAAGACCGCCTATAACGGCCGCTCGGTCCGCGCCCGGGGCGTCGCCAATGGCGGCATGGAAACTTTCGAGCCGCCGTTCCGCGGGGCGATCGTCATCGAGCAGAACGATCCGGTCAACGCTTCCCCCGCCATTCTCGAGCGGATCATGCACATGGAGTTCGACAAGACCGGTTGGGGACCGAACACCAAGGCCGCCGCCGAGGCGCTGGCGCGGATGCCGATCGAGGAAGTGTCCGGGTTCATCGTCCACGTCGCGCGGCGTGAGGCCGAGCTACTGAAGGTCTACCGTCACAGCTTCCACGCGGCCGAGAAGGCGATGATGGCGCAGCCTGAGGTTCGCAACGGGCGTCTCGCTAAAAACCATGCTCAGCTCGTCGGTATGCTGGACGCCCTGGCGACGGTCGTGCCGATCCAGTCGTGCGATCACCAGGCTGCGCGCCAGCTAATCGAGCGGATGCTGCTCGAGCGGCAGCGCGCGATCGCGGGTGACCATCCGATGGTCGAGCTGTTCTGGGAGCGGTTCGACTACATCCAGGGCTGCGAGCCGCCCGGCTTCAGCAGCCCGATCGATCACAGTCGCAACCCGGACGTAATCGCGGTCAATCTTACCCAGTTCGAGCAGATCTGCGGCGAGCGCCGGCTGCCGCTGCCGCCGATGCTCGAACTCAAGCGCCACCTCAAGACATCGCGCATCCGCAAGTTCGTCGGCGCCAAGACCGTCAACTCGCGCGCCGACCGCATCCTGCATTGCTGGTGCTTCGAACAGGCGGGAGCCGCGAAGTGAACCATTCACATTCCTCAGCCCGCCGCGAGGTTCAATAATGGCTGTTCGAGCACTTATTCGGGAAGCGGACTTGCGACGTTGGGCACGGATCGCGCGCGAGGAAAAGGTAACGATCCACGGCCGCATCGACGGCCAAGGCGGCGTAACGATTCAAATGACCGCTGTCGAACTAACGCTCCCCACCGATTTAAGCGACCTCGATGCGCGCTTGGACGCTTTCGGATCCCTATGATGCCAAAGAAGCTCGCGTATGTTTCAAGCTTTCTCGACCGTCACGGTAAGCGCCGCTACCGCTTCCGGCGGAAAGGCTATGCTACCTACTATTTTCGCGAACCGGTCGGGACGAAAGCGTTCGAGCGGGAGTATGCGGCCTGTCTTGATGCCGAACCGGCGCCCGTCGGCGGCGATCGCCTAATCCCTGGCAGCGTGTCAGACGTGATCGCACGCTACTATTCGGACAACGCGTTCCAGGATCTCAGGCCGGCGACCCAAACGGTGTATCGCGGTGTCCTTGAACGGTTTCGCGACGCCTTTGGCGATACGCCGATGCGGGCGTTCGATGCCGAGCGTATTGCCCGCCTGATGAACGCCATGCGGCATAAGCCGCACGCCGCTGCCCGGTTGCGGAAACTGCTAGCTCAACTATTCGTGATTGCGCGCCGGGGGAAGCTCGTGCCTCACGGCTTTGATCCGGTCCGAGATACCAAGCCTCCGAAGGCAGAAACCATCGGGTATCACCGTTGGACTGAGGACGAGCTCGCTCAGTTCGAAGCGAAGCATCCGTTAGGCACCAAACCCCGCCTTGCGTTCGCAATGCTCCTCTACGGCGGCCAGCGCAGCGGAGATGTTCGCTACATGACTCATGAGACCATCCGCTCCGGTCGCATCCAATTGAACCAGAGCAAGACGACCAACGCAGTCGACGTTCCGGTAGTTGAGCCGCTGGCGCAAGCGCTGAGCGCCGGTCCCCTGGGGCGGAAGACGCTGATCGAAACTCGCGATGGCGAGCCTTTCACTCCCAAGGGCTTTTACGGGATGATCAAGAAGGCATGCATCGCTGCGGGCCTGCCGCACTGCTCGCCGCACGGCCTGCGAAAATCAGCAGCACGGCGCTGCCGCGAAGCTGGCTGCACGAGCGAAGAGGGGATGGCGATCACTGGCCATAAAAGCGTGAAGGAGTATCTGCGCTACGCCGGCGATGCCGATCGCGCGGACCGTGCGGACGCCGCAATGTCAAAGGTAATGGCTAACCAAATCGAGAGGTTAGCCAAGCCGAAGGCCTAACGCCTCGAAATACCGTTGATTTTGGTAGTTCGCTGGATGCCCCGTGAGGATTCGAACCTCAATTAACGGAGTCAGAGTCCGTAGTCTTACCTTTAGACGACAGGGCAGCACCACAGCGAGGGCGGTCCGATAGGCCGGCTGTTTCGGCATGTCAACGCCCAATCGATCGATTCGTCGCAATCCCTTGTCGGATACGGCTGCCTTCGCTAGGTTGCTGGCCAAGCACCGAGCGGCGTTCGGCCGTGACGGATAGAACATAAGTGAGTGTGACGGCATGGGGGATCTCTCCGCCCGGTTGCCGCACCGGGGGGCGCGCGGCGCTCCTCGCAAGGCAGCCTCATCGCCGGCGCGGCCGCGCTGGCCGGGCGCGCGTCATTACGCCGCGCTCGACCTCGGCACCAACAATTGCCGGCTGCTGATCGCTCGGCCGCAGGGCGACGGGTTCGCGGTGGTCGATGCCTTTTCACGCATCGTCCGGCTGGGCGAGGGGCTGGCCGCGACCGGCCGCCTGTCCGATGCGGCGATGGATCGCACCGTCGCTGCCCTGAAAATCTGTGCCGAAAAGCTCAAGCGCCGCGACGTGACGCTCGCCCGCTCGGTCGCGACCGAGGCGTGCCGCCGCGCCACCAACGGACCGGCCTTTGTCGAACGGGTGCTGGAGGAAACCGGCATCCACCTCGACATCATCACGGCGGAGGAGGAGGCGCGCCTCGCCGTGCTGGGCTGTCATGCGCTGCTCGAACCCGGTGACGGCCCGGCACTGGTGTTCGACATTGGCGGCGGGTCGACCGAACTGGTGCTGCTCGACGCATCGGGGCCGGTGCCGCGCGTGCTCGACTGGCATTCCGCGCCGTGGGGCGTGGTGTCGCTGACCGAGAGCCTCGGCGCGGGCAAGGAGGCACCGATGGCATCGGGTGCCTATGCCCGGATGCGCGCCTGCGTGACCGAGAGCTTCGCGCCCTTCGCCCGGCGCCTGCCGATGACTGACGAACCGCGCCGGCTGCTCGGCACCAGCGGCACGGTGACGACGCTGGCGAGCGTGCATCTGGGGCTCGCCTCCTATGACCGGTCGCAGATCGACGGGTTGATCGTGCCGGCCGAATCGATGCTGGCGGTCAGCCAGCGGCTGGCCGGCATGAGTCTGGCGGAACGTGGCACGGTGCCGTGTATCGGCAGCGAGCGCGCCGATCTGGTCGTTGCCGGCTGCGCGATCCTCGAAACGATTCTGGCGCTCTGGCCCGCCGAACGGCTAGGGGTCGCCGACCGTGGGATTCGCGAAGGAATCCTGCGCCGATTGATGGCAGGAACCCGATGACCCGCGGAAGCCCCCCCGGACGCCAACGTGTACGCACCGCGCGCGCGCGCTCGGCCCAGTCGACGCGCTGGCTGGAGCGTCAGCTGAACGACCCCTATGTGAAGAAGGCCCGCGCGGAAGGCTATCGCAGCCGCGCGGCGTACAAGCTGATCGAACTGGACGAACGCTTCAAGCTGCTGCGCGGCGTGAAGCGGGTCGTCGACCTTGGCATCGCGCCCGGCGGCTGGACGCAGGTCGTGCGCAAGGTGCGGCCGGACTGTACCGTGGTCGGCATCGACCTGTTGCCGGTCGACCCGATCGACGGGGTGACGATCCTGCAGATGGACTTCCTGGCGGACCACGCGCCCGAGCGGCTGCGCGAGGAACTGGGCGGGGAGGCCGATCTGGTCCTGTCCGACATGGCGGCCAACACGGTCGGCCACCCGCAGACCGATCACCTGCGCACCATGGCGCTGGTCGAGGCGGCGGTGATGTTCGCCTGCGAAGTGCTGCGCCCCGGCGGCGACTTCGTGGCCAAGGTGCTGGCGGGCGGCGCCGACAACGAACTGGTCGCCGAACTGAAGCGCAATTTCCAGACGGTGAAGCACGCCAAGCCCCCGGCGAGCCGCAAGGATTCGTCCGAATGGTATGTCATCGCCACCAACTTCAAGGGGCGGCGGGATGTAGTCGCGCCCGATCCGCAGTCGGCCGAAACGGACGACGACACGCAATAGGGTGCGTCCGATCCTGATATCGGCAAGTAGAGTCATGCTTCGTCATTCCCGCGCAGGCGGGAATTCACGGGCGAAGACGTTGTGGGAGAGCGGTGAGGGTAGCGTCTGTGGACTCACGCTTTCGCGGGAGAGATGCTCCCGGTTGCGGGACTGACCGGCGTTCCCACGTTCCCAAAACGAAAAGGGCGGCCCCGCAGGACCGCCCCTTGAACGTGACAGAAACCCGACCGGCCTCAGCCGTCGTAATCGCCACCGACATTCTGGTTGCGCGGCGGGGCGGCGGCGGTGAGGCGCAGCGCCTCCGCCGATGCGGCCAGCGAGCCCAGTTCGTCCGGCGCGTCGTCGTCGTCGATCTGCACCTTCTGCATCGACGTGATGACCGATTCACGCAGATGGTCGGGCGTGATGTTCTCCTCGGCGATTTCGCGCAGCGCCACGACCGGGTTCTTGTCGCGGTCGCGATCGAGGGTGAGTTCGGCACCGCCCGAAATCTGGCGGGCGCGCTGGGCGGCCATCAACACCAGGTCGAAACGGTTGGGGATCTTGTCGACGCAATCCTCGACGGTGACGCGCGCCATGAAACGCCTTCCTTGTAAAACGGAGGGTATCGGAAAGCACGCTGCCTACGCACGCACGCTCGGAAAGTCAATGAAACTTGGGCGACGGCCGGCCGTTACGCCACGACAACGGAATGGGAGAGGGCATGGACGGGGCCACGGAGCCGACCTTCACCGTCGCCGGTAACCGGCTGACGCTGTTGACGGAGGGGCCGGAACGACTGACGGCGCTGCTCGCGCTGATCGACGGCGCGCGGCATTCGCTGCGGTTCCTGTTCTATATCTGGGAAGAGGACGATGCCGGCACGCGGGTCCGCGACGCGCTGGTCGCCGCGGCGAAACGTGGCGTGCGGGTGGCGCTGATCGTCGACGGGCTGGGTGCGGAAGCGGCGGCGAATCGCCGTTTCTTCGAACCGTTGCGCGTGGCGGGCGGCGATGTGTGCGTGTTCGTGCCGCGCATCGGGCGACGCTATCTGCTGCGCAACCACCAGAAGCTGGCGCTGGCCGACGATGCCCGCGTCATCGTCGGCGGCTTCAATATCGAGGATGCGTATTTCGGGACGGTCGAGGATCAGGCGTGGCGCGATCTGGGGCTGATCGTCGAGGGTCCCGCCGCCGGGCGACTGGCCGGCTATTTTGACGCACTGAAGGCGTGGACCGCACTGCCGGGCGCACCTTTGCGCAAATTGTCACGGCTGCTGCGCGACTGGAGCGAGGATGACGGGCCGATCCGCTGGCTCCTAGGCGGGCCGTCGCGGCGGCTGTCCCCCTGGGCGCGGATGGTGAAGCATGAAATCCGCCATGGCGAGCGGATCGACATGATCGCCGCCTATTTCGCGCCCGGCCCGCTGATGACCCGCCGGCTGGACCACGCCGCGCGGCGGACCCGGCTGCGCATCGTGGTGCCGGCAAAGACAGATCACGCCATCGCGCTGCTGGCGGCACGCTTCACCTATCGCGGGCTGTTGCGCAAAGGGGCCGAACTCTACGAATATCGCCCGACCAAGCTGCACACCAAATTGTTCGTCGCCGACGATGCGGTGCATATCGGGTCGGCCAATTTCGATGTACGATCGATGTTCCTCAACATGGAACTGATGCTGCGGGTGGAGGACGCCGCCTTCGCCGCGCACCTGCGCGCCTATATGGACCGCGAGGTCGCCGAATCGCAGCGGGTGACGCGGGAGTTGCACCGGGCGCGATCGGGCTGGTGGGCACGGGTGAAGCAGGCCGGCGCCTATTTCGTGATGGCGGTGCTGGACCCCGAAATCACCGTGTGGCTCAATCGCGACTGAAGCCGCTTGAGGTCGGGGCGCTGCTGGTCCATCGCATGGCCCATGGATATTCCCGCACTCTATGCCCAGTTGATTCAGGCGATCGGCGATGGCACCGGCATGGCCGACAGCCTGTTGCACGTCCATGCCGGCATGGCGGTGCTGCTGCTGACGCGGGTGCTGACCGGGCGTCGCCTGTCGACGCCGATCCCGCTGGCGGTAGTGGCGCTGGCCGAACTGGGCAACGAGGTGCTCGACCGGCTGCATTACGGATCGTGGCGCTGGGACGATACGCTACTCGACATTCTGAACACGATGTTCTGGCCGACGATGCTGTTCATCGGCCTGCGTTTGCGCGACCGGTTCGAACCGCGCGATTCAGCGGTGCCGGAACAGCCGGCGATCTGAAAGGGTTGATGGGGCAAAGGAGCCTTGCCCCATGACCGATACCCCTCAGCACCCGAAGGTCGATCCGCAGCGGAAAGAACCGCACAACGCCTTCGACCATCCCACCGGCTATTCGGGCCAGGAATTTGACCGCGACCGCGCTGCGCGACAGGCCGCCGCCGAGGCGCGACCCGCCGGCATCGCGCCGGTCGACGACGGCCGCGAAATCCCGCCCGAAGCCGGCCACCGCGCGACGATCAGCCCCAATGGCGAAGTCCATGGCAGCGGCGCCAATGCCGGTGGCGGCGGGCAGGGCGAGAATTTCGACGACGATGCGTCGGGCGAGGGCGCAGGCGTGCCGCCGGCCGACCGCGCACCGGATCGGTAAGGGGGGCGCGTCCCGTCACCTGCACCGCCGCAAGCGTCACTCCAGCGCAGGCTGGGGTCTCCTGCGGCTCCTGCTGCGTCCTTGCCGATAGAGACCCCAGCCTTTGCTGGGGTGACGCCCAATGGGGGGCGTCCCCTAGCCCTTCGCCTCCGCAATCAGCTTGGCCGCCTCCGCCCCGGCCCAGTCCATGCCGCCGGTCACCCGCCACACTTCCTTGCCTGCGGTATCGTAGAGGATCGTCGTCGGCAGGCTGACGCCCATCCCGGTCGAGAATTTGAGGTCGGGATCGCGATACCCCTTGAGGTTGGTCAGCTTGCGTGTCGTCAGGAACGGCTGGACCTTGGCCGGCTCCATGTCCTGCGACACGGTAAGCACGGTCAGCGTCGCGCCGTCCCGCGCCGCCAGCGCGTCGAGCGTCGGCATCTCGCGCACGCACGGCGCACACCATGTCGCCCACAGGTTCAGCAGAACCGGCTTGCCGCGGAAATCGGCCAGCGTCACGCCCTTGCCCGCGGCGTCCTGAAACGCGAACGTCGGCATCGCCTCGCCCTTGTGGCTGCGGTCGAGCTTGCCCGTCGCTTCCGGCGCGGCGTCGTTCGCGGGGGCGTCGACATCGGGCACGGTGCCGTCGCCGGTCGTGGCGGCTTGCTCCGGCGCGGCGGCTCGCTTATCGCAAGCGCCGACGAACAGGCTCAGTCCAAGGAGAAGCGCGATTACCGGGCGCATGGAAGGCTCCAACAGCATGTGGGGCGGGCGCTTCGCCGAAGGCCCGTCGGCGGTGATGCGTGAGATAAACGCGTCGATCCCGTTCGACAAGCGGATGTGGCGGCAGGACATTGCCGGGTCCCGTGCGCACGCAACGATGCTGGGCGCGCAGGGCATCGTCGATGCCGCCGACGTGGCGAAGATCCTCGACGGGCTGGAGGCGGTCGCCGCCGACTATGCCGAACACGGCGTGCCCGACGACCTGACGCTCGAGGACATCCATATGCTGACCGAGGCTCGGCTGGCCGAAAAGATCGGCCCCGTCGCCGGGCGGCTGCACACCGCACGGTCGCGCAACGATCAGGTCGCGACCGATTTCCGCCTGTGGACGCGCGACGCGATCGATGCGGTCGACGCCGCACTGGGCCAGTTGCAGGCGGCATTGTTGGTCCGTGCCGAGGAACATGCCGCTTGCGTCATGCCCGGCTTCACCCATTTGCAGGTCGCACAGCCGGTGACGCTCGGCCATCACCTGATGGCGTACCACACCATGATCGCGCGCGACCGGGGCCGCTTCGCCGATGCGCGGGCGCGGCTGAACTACAACCCGCTCGGCTCGGCCGCGCTGGCCGGCACCGGCTTTCCACTCGACCGGCACGCAACGGCGGCGGCCTTGGGCTTTGCCGGGCCGACGGTGAATTCGCTCGATTCGGTGTCCGACCGCGACTTCGCGATCGAATATCTGACCGCCGCTGTGCAATGCTCGCTGCACCTCTCGCGCCTCGCCGAAGAGTTCGTGATCTGGGCGTCGCAGATGTTCGGCTTCGTCTCGCTGTCTGACCAATGGTCGACCGGCAGCTCGATCATGCCGCAGAAGCGCAACCCCGACGCCGCCGAACTGGTGCGCGGCCATTCGGGCCGCATCATGGGCTGCATGACGTCGCTGATGGTGACGATGAAGGGCCTGCCGCTCGCCTATTCGAAGGATATGCAGGACGACAAGCCGCCGGTGTTCGAGGCGACCGACCTGCTGGCACTGTCGATCGCGGCGATGACCGGCATGGTCGAAAGCGCGACCTTCCGTCCCGACCGGATGCGCGCGGCGGCCGAAACCGGCTTTTCGACCGCGACCGACCTCGCCGACTGGCTGGTGCGCGAAGCGGGCGTGCCGTTCCGCGAGGCGCACCACATCACCGGCCGCGCGGTCAAGCTGGCCGAGCAAAAGGGCTGCCGGCTGGACGGCCTGACCATCGACGACCTGACCGGCATCGACGACCGCATCCATGGCGGCATCTTCGACGTGCTGAGCGTCGACGCTTCGGTCGCCAGTCGCAAGAGCTTCGGCGGTACCGCGCCCGAACGCGTCCGCGAAGCCATCGCCACCGCGCGGGGGCAGTGATGCGGGCGTTCGCGCTCTTCGCCGTGGCGCTCGCGCTGGTCGGGTGCGGCCAGCGTCGCGACCTGCGCCCGCAGGAGAACGCGTCGCTGCCGCCCGCACCCTATGGCGCGACCACGCAGCCGACCTCGGGTGAGCTGCTCGACCCGACGACGCAGCAGCGCCCCTCGCGCAGCGACGAACTGCTGACCGAATCGAAGGCGCGGGGCGACGACCCCTTCGCCCTGCCGCCGCGCTGAGGGTCGCCAAAGCCTGCGTCTATGGATTCCCGCCTGCGCGGGAATGACCGGCGGTGACCCCATTCTCAACCCGCCCCGGCCGTTCTAAAGGCGAATCGATGGACAATTTCACCCTTCGCGACGGCACGCTCCATGCCGAGGACGTCAGCCTGCCGGCCATTGCGGCGGCGGTCGGAACGCCGGTCTATGTCTATTCGACCGCGACGCTGGAACGCCATGTGCAGGTGTTCCGCGACGCGGTAGCCGGGTTGGGCAAGGGTGAGCCGCTGGTCGCGTTCGCGGTAAAGGCCAATCCGAACAAGGCGGTGCTGGCGACGCTCGCCCGCGCCGGCATGGGGGCCGACGTGGTGTCGGGCGGGGAACTGTACCGCGCGCTCGATGCGGGCATGGACCCCGACAAGATCGTCTTTTCGGGCGTCGGCAAGACCGCCGACGAAATGGCGCAGGCGCTGAACGCCGGCATCGGCCAGTTCAACATCGAATCCGAACCCGAACTCGACATGCTCTCGGCGGTGGCGACGCGCCTCGGCAAGGTCGCGAACATCGCGATCCGGGTGAACCCCGACGTGATCGCCGGCACCCATGCGAAGATTTCGACCGGGGGCAAGGAGAACAAGTTCGGCATCGACTATCACGCTGCCCCCGCCGCCTATGCCCATGCCGCGTCGCTTCCGGGCATCCGGGTGCGCGGCGTCGCGGTGCATATCGGCAGCCAGCTGACCGACCTCGTGCCGCTGGAGGCTGCGTTCGTCCGGGTCGGTGCGCTGATCGCCGAACTGCGTGCCAGCGGGCATGACATCACCCATGCCGATCTGGGCGGCGGGTTGGGCGTGCCCTACGACCCCGCCAAGCCGCTGCCACCAAGCCCCGCCGCCTATGGCGCGATGGTCGCGCGGGCGACCGCCGGCTGGGACGCGCGGCTGATGTTCGAACCCGGCCGGCTGATCGTCGCCAATGCCGGGGTACTGGTATCGCGGGTCATCCGCGTGAAGCAGGGCGCGACCGCGCCGTTCGTCGTCGTCGACGCGGCGATGAACGACCTGCTGCGGCCCAGCCTCTACGACGCCTATCACGATATCCGCGCCGTCACCCCGACCGGGGAGCGGGCGGTGACCAACATCGTCGGGCCGGTCTGCGAAACCGGCGACACTTTTGCGCTGGGCCGCGACATGGACGTGGTCGCCGCCGACGATCTGGTCGCGTTCATGACCGCCGGCGCGTACGGCGCGACCATGGCCTCGACCTATAATTCGCGCGCGCTGGTGCCCGAGGTGCTGGTGTCGGGTGACCGCCATGCGGTCGTGCGCGAACGCCCGCCGATCGAGGCGCTCGCCGAGGCAGATCGTCTGCCGCCCTGGCTGTGAACGGGCTGCCGATCCTGCTGCGTACCGCCGGGCGCAGCGTGATCCTGGTCGGCGAAGGCGAGGCCGCCGATGCCAAGCGCCGCCTGCTCGAACGCAGTGGCCTGACTGTCGTCGATGCCACCGCCGATGCCCGCATTGCGGTAGTCGCGGTCGAGGACGACGCCGAAGCCCGTGCCGCGATCGAAGCGCTGAAAGCCCGCGGCATTCTCGTCAACGCCGTCGACCGCCCCGCCGATTGCGACTTCACCCTGCCGGCGATTGTCGACCGTTCGCCGATCCTGATCGCGATCTCGACCGGCGGCGTCTCGGCGGGCCTCGCAGCGGCGATCCGGCAGCGGCTGGAGGCGATGCTGCCCGCCGGCGTCGGGCGGCTGGCAGAGGGGCTGGGCGCGGCGCGTGCCGAACTGCGCAAGCGCTTTCCCGATGGCGGCGACCGTCGCCGCGCGATCGGTGCGGCGATTGCGGCCGGCGGCCCGCTCGACCCGATGGTCGCGCACGGCGACGCCGCCGTCACCCGCTGGCTGGCTGGCGTCGCCCCGGTCGCGGGCCGGGTGGAAACGATTCGCCTGCGCTCGGCCGATCCCGACGACCTGACCTTGCGTGAGGCGCGCTGGCTGGGACAGGCCGACCACATCCATCACACGGCGGACGTGCCCCCCGCGATCCTCGATCGCGCCCGCGCCGATGCGGTGCGGATCATGGGGCCGGTCCCGGCCGATCCGCTCCCCGGCCTGACGATCGACCTCGCATGAAGTGTCGCGCGTGGCATATCGATGGGGGCAGGGCCACGCCGATCGATCCGCTGGCGGCGGTGGGCACGACCGGCGGCTTCGTGTGGATCCACCTGCATGGTGACGGGGATTTCGTCGCGGCGTGGCTGCGCGACCATGCCCATCTGCCCGAATATGTCATCGACCCGCTGACCGCCGTCGAAACGCGTCCACGCTGCGATGCGATCGGCAAGGGGGCGTTCGTCAACCTGCGCGGCCTGTCCAACGATCCGCTGACCAGTTCCGATCCGCTGGCGTCGGTCCGGCTCTATGCCAGCGCCGGGCGGGTCCATTCGGTCACCCGGCGCAAGCTGACCGCGTTCAGGACGGTGGTCGACCGGGTGGAGGGCGGCGACGTCGCCGATCCCGGCGACCTGATCGTCGCCTTTGCCAGTGCGATCACCGAGCAGCTCGACCCGTTGATCGCCGATCTGGGCGACACGCTGGACGAATGCGAGGAAGCACTCGATCCGGCGCGCATCTTCGAACAGCGCCGCGCCGTGACCCATACCCGCGTCCGCGCGATCGGCTATCGCCGGTTCCTCGTGCCGCAGCGTTCGGCGCTGGAAAAGCTGGGCCAGCTGCCCGGCGACTGGCTGCAGCAGGACGATCGCCTGCACCTCGCCGCCGCCGCCGACCGCGCCGCGCGCATGGCGGAGGAGGTCGATTCGATCCGCGAACGCGCCGCGCTGATTCACGAAACGCTGACCGACCTGCGCGCCGAACAGCTGGACCAACGATCCTTGCAGATCGCGATCGTGGCGATGGTGTTCCTGCCGCTGACCTTCGTCACCGGACTGCTCGGCATGAACGTGAAGGGCATTCCCTTTGCCGAGGAACCCTGGGCCTTTGCCGGGGTGGTGGCGCTGTGCGTCGCGATGAGTGCCGGCATCGTCGCGTGGTTCGTGCGCAAACACTGGATCGGGCGCTAAGGCCCGATCCGGTCTGCCTGTCGGTTCAGGCGGCGCGCCCGAACCCCGCATCCTCGGCGTCCGCGCCGCCCTGCGTCAGGTCGAGGGCGAAGCCCCGTACCCGCGCCTGCTGGTCGCCGACCGATCCGGGCTTGGCCCGCGCCGCCGGCTTGGCCGAACGTGTGCGTACCGGCGCGCGGGGGGCGATACGCGGATCGGCGTCGACCTGGAAGAAGGCGATATTGGCCTTCAGCTCATCGGCCTGGTTTGCCAGTTCCTCGGAGGTCGAGGTGATCTGCTCCGATGCCGACGCGTTCTGCTGCGTCACCTGATCCAGCTGTTGCAGCGCCTGGTTGATCTGGTCGGCACCGATATCCTGTTCGCGGCACGCCGCGCTGATCTCGGCGACCAGTTCGGCGGTGCGGCGGATATCGGGCACCAGCTTGGTCAGCATGTCGCCGGCCTGCGCCGCCGCTTCGACGGTTTCGCTCGACACCGCGCTGATCTCTGCCGCTGCGGTCTGGCTGCGTTCGGCGAGCTTGCGGACTTCCGATGCGACGACGGCGAAGCCGCGGCCATGTTCGCCGGCTCGTGCCGCTTCCACTGCCGCGTTCAGCGCCAACAGGTCGGTCTGTCGCGCGATTTCCTGCACGATGCCGATCTTCTCCGCGATGGCGCGCATCGCCTTGGCTGCGCGTTCGACCGCCAGGCCGCTCGCCTCGGCATCCTGCGACGACTGGCGGGCAATTTTCTCGGTCTGTGCGGCGTTGTCTGCATTCTGTTTGATGTTGGCGGCCATCTGCTCCATCGACGCAGAGGCCTCTTCGGCGGCGGCGGCCTGTTCCGTCGCGCCCTGCGACACCTGTTCCGAGGATGCGGAAAGCTGCTGGCTGCCCGCCGCGACGCTTTCGGCGGCCTGGTTGGTTTCGCCGATCACGCCGCGCAGCCGCACGACCATCGCGTTCAGCGCGTCGATCAGCGTTCCGACCTCGTCCCGGCTGGTCGCATCGACCGTAACCGACACGTCCCCTTCCGCAACCGCGGCAGCAAGGCCGGTCGCCCGGTTCAGATTGCGCCGGATCGTATTGGCGACGAACCACGCCGCCGCGGCGGCGGCGGCCATCGCAAGCAGGGCGATGACCGCCATGTAGATCGTCAGTTTCGACGACAGCGCAATGCCGTCTTCGCGTGCCGTCTGCGCCGATTGCAGCTGATAATCCGACAGCTTGACGATTTCCGACGTCGTCGGATCGATCGCGGGGTACATGTCATCGTCGGCGAACTTGGCCAGCGCCGGCAGGTCGCGGCGGGCGATGATGGTGTGCAGCGCGCGCACTGCCTCGTTCGATCGCGCCATATTCGCCTTCACCGCGTCGGCGATCGCCGCCTCCTCGGGCGTCTGCGCGGTACGCATATAGGCGGACCATTGCTCGCCCACGATGCGGTCGGCCGCGTCGATACGGCTGCTGGCCTGCTGCCAGTTCAGCTTGCCCGCGCGCAGCTGATGGGTCGTGTCGACCACGTTCAGGCCATAGGCGTCCGACACCTTCTTCAATTGGCGCAACGGCACGATGCGATCGTCATAGATCGACGTCATCGACCCGGTAAGGGCCGACATGCCGTAATATCCCGCGCTGCCGACCGTGACGGCGATGGCAATGCCCGCCGCCAGCTGGATCGCAAGGATTCGGGTACCGATCGACTGAAAGCCGCGGTGCGTGCCTGCCATGTAACTATTCCTCCGTTAGAAGGCATGGCTACACGGCGGAATTTAATATCGTATGAAACCGTATCCGATTTATCGGGACAGGAAGCCGATCATCTGTTCGGCCATCAGGCGCAGCTGACCATCGGCCTTGTCGAGCGCGCCGTCCTCGATCGTGTTGATCGCAACGCCCACGGGGGTCGGCCATCCGCGCAGGGCATGGGCGACGGTGCGCAGCGTGGTCATCGTCGCCACCGCAGCTTGCCACCCGGCCGCCGTCGCGACGATGCCGATCGGCATCCCGTCGAAATAGACGCGATCGTCGCGACGCAGCATCTCCACATGGTCGAGCGCGTTCTTGACCAGCCCCGACAACGTGCCGTGATAGCCCGGCGACCCGATGATGATGCCGTCCGCATCGCGCAGCGCGCGCAGGAACGACTGGATGCGCGCATTGCCGATCGCCGCTTCGGGTTCATAGTTCGGGAAATCGATCGCCGGCCCGGTCAGCAGCGTGGTCCGCGCGCCCAGCGCCTGGGCATGGGCCAGCGCGCGTTCCAGCGCGGCGGCGGTTCCCGATGTCGGGCGCAGCGTGCCCCCCAGCGCGACGATATGCGGTTGCTTCATGCGCGCACCGCTAGCGGATCATGGCGACCGATGCCACCGTCGAGAGGGGAAATCGGAACCGCCGGGATCAGCGCGGCCGGACCGCTTCCCACGCCTCGGCGATGTCGGTCAGCGATGCGGCGGCGTTCAGGAACGGTTGCGCGTCCTGTCCGATGCTGGCGTTGACGATCTGGTCGCGCAGGCCCGTATAGAGCCGCGACAGCGTCTGCGACAGGTCGCCGCCCTTTTCGTAATCGAGGCCCGCCTCCAGCGCGAACAGGATCGCGGTCGCGCGGGTCACGCGCTCGCCCTTCATCGCATATTGGCGGTTGGTCGTCGCCCATGCCGCCGACCGCAGCGCACGGATCGCTTCCTCGTACAGCAGCGACACCAGCGCGTGCGGATCCGCGCCGCCGGTGCGGGCAGCCAGGTCGACCGAGCGATAGGTCTGGGCAGGATCGCCTGCCAGGGCAGTGGCATAGCGGGTCATTATTCGCTCTTCGACCACATCTTGATCTGGTTTTCCATGAAGGTCTGTTGCGCCTTGTACGCCGCGACGCGCGCTTCGGACGCCGCGAACTGCTGCGTCATCCGGGTGGAGGTCAGTTCGGTCTGTTCGGCGACCTTCGCCTGTTCCTTGGCCAGCGCACCCTGCGCATCGGCATAGCGCTTGTCGCTGGCGCCCAGGCCCAGCGTGGTGCTCTTGGCATTGACCGCGATCCGGTTGAGCGCGGCGGGCAGGCTGGTGCCGGTCGTGCCGTCGGTGCCGCTGGCGGCGGCGAACATCGCCTCCACCGCATCCGGGTTCTTGGCCAGCGCCGATGCCAGCTGCGTCTTGTCGACGCGCAGCGATCCGTCATTGTTGGTCGCGATGCCGATCTGCGCCAGCGTGGTCGGGCTGCCGTCCTTCTTTCCGGTCAGGTCGGCGATGCTCAGCTTCTGCAGCGCCCGCTTCATCGCCATCGCCGCCGGATCGGCGCGCAGGTCGCCGGTGATCGGGTCGGTCGCCTTGTTCACCGACGCCAGCATGTTGTTATAGGCCGCGACGACGTTGTTCACCGCGTCCTTCAGCGCATCGGTCGGCGTCGACGAACTGAGCGTCACCGGACCATCGGTCGTCACGCCCTTCAGTTCGAGGACCACGCCGTCCGCGCCGGTGATCTTGTTGGAAGCGCTGACCATCGGCACGCCGTCGACGCTGAATACCGCATTGCCGGCGCGGGTCACGACCTCTGCGCCATCGGTGGTCGTATCGTCGAAATCGACGTTCAGCCGCTCCAGCCCGGTGCTGCCCGCATCGGGCGTCGTGCTGACGGTGAACGCCTGGTTCGCGCCGTCGGTGCTGCGCAGCACCAGCCGCTGGCCATTGGCGTCGGTCACCACGCTGGCGGTGACGCCCGCCTTTGCCGCGGTGATCTTGTCAGCGACCGTTTGCAGCGATGCCGCATCGCTGGAGGTGATGGTGATCGGCGGGATGGTCGTGCCGTTCCCCTTGAACTTGCCGTCCGACCCCACGTTGCCCAGCGTCAGCTGGATCGTGCCGGTGCCGACCGAACCGGTCGTGCTGAACGATTCCTTTGTAACCGCGACCTGTGGTGTGGCGAGGCGCGCGACCGTCACGCTGGCGTTCAGGCTGGCCACCTTCGCCCCGCTGGCCGCCGATACCTTCACCGCCGACCCGCTGCTGCTCAGCTGGGTGGTCAACCCGCCGCTCTCGGCCAGGCTGGTCAAGGCGCTGGCGAATTCGGTGATGCCCGATTTCAGCTCGGACACCGCCGATACCTGCGCGGTCAGCGTGTCGGACTGTTTGGACAGGCGGGCGTTGCGGGCGGCGAACTGTGCCTCGACCAGGTTCTTGACGAGCGCGGCGGTATCGACGCCCGATCCGGCGCCCAGCGCAGTGGCGAGGTTGGGCGTGGTCGCCTTGGTCGTCGTGCTGCTGGCGGTCGTCTTCGTCGTGGTGGCGGTGGCCGTCGCACTGGTCGTCGTGATCGCCATTGTTCATCCCCGGTGCGGTCCGTCTCCCCCAACCAACGGCACGGGGGAACGAATCTTTAGGGATTTTTACCCGCCAGATTGCCGTTTTCGTCATAGCGCGCCTCCGCCGGCACGGTCACCGGCGGCTGGATACCGCCCGCCTGCCGGTTGACGCCCATGACGAACGCCAGGACGGTGGCGATGGCGAGGTACAGGTCGTCGCGGATTTCCTGTCCCTGGCGGCTGGTATAATAGACGGCGCGGGCAAGCTGCGGATATTCGAGCATCGGCACCTTCGCCTCCGCCGCCAGTTCGCGGATGGCGAGCGCGGTGGCGCCGCGCCCCTTGGCCACCACCACCGGCACCTGGTCGCGGCCATGGTCGTAGCGCAGCGCGACCGCGAAATGGGTCGGGTTGGTCAGCACGACCTGCGCCTCGCCCACCGCCTGCCGGAAGCCGCCTTTCAAGATGTCGTGCCGCCGCTGGCGGATCTGCGCCTTCACATGCGGATCGCCATCGCTTTCCTTATGCTCGTCGCGCACTTCCTGCTTCGACATCTGCAACCGCTGCATCCGCTGGAAGATCGCCAGCGGAACGTCGAGGCCCGCGATCAGCACCAGCCCGCCGGCCATCACGAACAACAGCGTCAGGAACGTGCCGCCCAGATCGCCGACCGCCTGATCGACGTTCGACGACACCAAGCCGACCGAACTGACCGATGCCTTCTTCAGCATGACATAGCCGATGGCACCCAGCAGGATGACCTTCAGCAGCGACTTGCCCAGTTCGATCCAGCCCTGCGTGCCGAAGATGCGCTTCATCCCCGACGCCGGGTTGATCCGCGACCCCTTGGGCGCCAGCGCGCCGCCGTTGAAGCGGATGCCGGTCAGCCCTGCCTGCGCCAGGATGCTGGCCGATACCGCGAGCGCGAGGATGCCGCCCAGCGACGGCAGCAGCTTCCACCCCGCCTCGACCAGCGGGCGCCATGGCTGGAAATCCTCGACGTCCGCCCGGCCGAAGTTGAAGCTGGCGGTCATGATCGCCTTGCACGCCCCGACCAGCGAAGGACCGAGCAGCGCGAGCCATGCGCACCCGGCCAGGATGACTAGCGCCGCGCCCAGTTCCTTGGACTTGAGGATGTCGCCATCCTCGCGCGCCTTGTCGAGGCGCTTCTGGGTTGGGCTTTCGGTTTTGTCCTCGCTCACCGCACGCCTCCCAGCACCAGCGTATTGGCGGCGTCCAGCGCCTCCTGCACGATGACCAGCATATAGTCGGTCATGGCGGGCAAGGCGACGAACAAGGCGACGACCCCGACGAACAGGCTGGCGGGAAGCCCGACCGCGAACAGGTTGAGCGCGGGGGCCGAACGCGACAACATCCCCATGACGAGGTTGAGGCACAGCAGCAGGAACCCGACCGGCAGCGCAAGGAGCAGTCCCGACAGGAACGCATAGCCGCCGAAGATCGCGATATTCTCCAGCTTGGCGGCCGACAGCCACGCTGCGCCTGGCGGCAACAGCTCATAGGATCGCACGATCAGGTCGATCAGCAGCAGATGCCCGTCGAGCGAGAGGAACAACAGCGTCAGCAATACCGACAGGAACGTGCCGAGCGCCGGACTTTGCGCACCGTTCTGCGGATCGACCATCGCCGCAAACCCGATGCCCATCGAAATGCCGATGACTTCGGCGGCGATCACCGGTGCGGCGAACGCGATCTGCAGGACAAGGCCGATGGCGAGGCCGACCAGCCCTTCCGCCGCGATGCTGAGGAAAGTGGTGAGCGAAAACACCTCGGTCGGAATGGCGAAGGGTTGCGCCTTCAGCACCAACACCGCGATCGCCCCGGACAGCAGCACCCGCACCTGCACCGGCATCGCCACCGCGCCGAACACCGGCGCGACGATGAACGCCGCACCGATACGGACCATGGTGAAGAGCAGCGCCCACAGCTGCGGCTCGATCGACAGGCCGAAGCCTAGCATGGGGCGGGTGTCCGCAACGCCGCCCGCATACTTTGCCGTGGCCCCGCGCAGGCGGGGGCCCAGCGCCCCAAACGCCGACGCTCGCAACCCTGGACCCCCGTCTGCGCGGGGGTACGGCAATGGCGGACGTCACCCCCAACCCGTACCCCGGCGAAGGCCGGGGCCCAGTTGGGCAACGTCATCGAATCGATCGAACCGGTCCGCCACTGGACCCCGGCCTCCGCCGGGGTACGGCGAGTGGGGCGCGAGTGTCCTTCCACACCAACCCCGTCATTCCGGCGAAGGCCGGAATCCATTGTGTCGGGTGTCATCGAAGGCGCGCAACCGTCTCCCCATCCATGGATTCCGGCCTGCGCCGGAATGACGGACGGCGCGCAGGAAGCGGCCCCGGCGTTCACCGCACCAGATCCGGAATCCGCTCGAAGATGCTCGTCGTGAAATCGCTCAGCAGCCCCAGGATCATGCCCCCGAACACCGCCAGGCTGATGCCGACCACCGCCAGCTTCGGCACGAACGACAGCGTCTGTTCGTTGATCGACGTCGCCGCCTGGATCATGCCGAGGATGAGGCCCGACACCAGCGCCGGAATCAGGATGGGTGCCGCGACCAGCGCCAGCACCCACATCGCTTCGCGCGCGACGGTCATGAAATAGCCTGCGTCCATTGGCGCTAACTCACGAAAGAGGCGGCAAGGCTGCCCATGGTCAAGGCCCAGCCATCGACCAGCACGAACAGCAGCAATTTGAACGGCAGCGAGATGATCGTCGGCGACAGCATCATCATGCCCAGCGACATGAGGACCGTCGCGACCACCAGGTCGATGACGATGAAGGGGAGGAAGATCAGGAACGCGATCTGGAACGCGGTCTTGAGTTCACTGGTGACGAAGGCGGGCAGCAGGATCGAGAACGGCGTGTCGGCGGGCGTCGCGATCGGGCCGATCTTCGCCATCTGCGCGAACATCGTCACGTCCTTGGTCCGGGTCTGCTTCAGCATGAACGAATGGAGCGGCAGGCTGGCCGCCTCGATCATCTGCGTCGAACTGATCTGCCCGGCGGCATAAGGCTTGATCGCCGTCTCGTTGATCCGGCCGATCACCGGCGACATCACGAACAGCGACAGGAACAGCGACAGGCCGATCAGCACCTGATTGGGCGGCGTCTGTTGCAGGCCCAGCGCCTGGCGCAGCACCGCCAGCACGATGATGATCCGCGTGAAGCTGGTCATCATCAGCAGGATGCCGGGCAGGACCGACAACAGCCCCATGATGATGAGGATCTGCAGCGACAGCGCCATCGGGGCGTCGTTGCCGCCGCCCAGCTGCCCGAGCGCGCGGTCGAGTGCGTCGGCCGCCCCCGGTGTCGCCGCCGGCGCGGCAGGCACCCCCTGCGCCATCGCCGGCATGGCGAGGAACAGCATCAGTGCGAGGCCCAGCAGCGCCAGCACGACCTCCAGCCGCCAGTGCGGCAGCGTGCGCGCCGGGCGGCGGACCTTCACCGTCTGCGCCGGCACCGTCGCCATCGTCCGCCGGCGCGCCGCGGCGATCGGCGACGGGCGATAGCGCATCCGCGACAGCACCGGCGCGAGCTTCCCCCCCAGGACGCTCACTTGTCGCCCCGGTCCAGCAGCGTGACGCCGTTACGGCTGACCGATACCAGCAGCAGCCGGTCGTCGAACTCCAGCACGGCCAGCTTGGTGCCGGTCGACACCATCATCGTCTCGCGCACCTTCACCAGCCGTTCGCCCTGATTGCCCGGCATCCTGGCTTCCAGCCGACGCCACAGATACAGGCAGCCGATCATCAGCCCGCACACCAGCGGCAGCAGGATGACCAGCTTCAGGATGTACGACCACATCATCAGCGGCTGACCCGCTTGTCCGGGCTGACCAGCTCGGTCATGCGCACGCCGAAGCGGTCGCCGACCGTCACGACCTCGCCCCGGCCGATCAGCGTGCCGTTGACGAACACGTCGAGCAATTCGTTGG
The DNA here is from genome assembly GCF_913776855.1 of uncultured Sphingomonas sp. Taxonomy (GTDB): domain Bacteria; phylum Pseudomonadota; class Alphaproteobacteria; order Sphingomonadales; family Sphingomonadaceae; genus Sphingomonas. Next base: position 22,460 of record NZ_CAJYQD010000007.1, read on the forward strand.
CGGCGCGGTCCAGCTCGATCACGCTCTGCTCGCTCAGCGCCAGCAGTTCGCGCAAGGTCAGCTGGGTCGACCCGATCTCGACGGTCAGGCGGACGTCGACATCCTGCAACAGCTTGAAATTGGCGGCGAGCGACGCTTCGGCGGGGAAGCCACCGGTCATCTCGTTCATTGGAATTCCTCTTCGAAACCGGGGTCGATGGAGTTGAGCTTGATCGCGGCCTGTCCGTTGGCGGTGCCGACCGTGCCGGTGCCCAGCCGCCGGTTGGCGACCCAGACCGGCACCTGCGGCCCGAAACTGATCGGGATGATGTCGCCCTCCTTCAGCTCCAGCAGCATGGCGAGTGACACGACCGGTTCGGCCAGCACCGACCGCACCGGCAGCTTCACGCTCATCACCGCACGGGTCAGGCCGGCCAGCCATTTCGGATCGGGCGCGCTCTTGCCATGCACCTTGGTCGACAGCTGCGGCGCATGGGGTTTCAGCGCGGCTACGGGATAGAGGATGTCGATGAAGGTCGGCTCCGCATCGCCCGCCGCGATGCCGAACCGGGTCGCGATCACCGCGTCCTCGCCATCGATCGCGCCCATCATCGCCGGGTTCGATTCAGGATTGCCGGGTTCGAAGCCGATGCCCGCCAGCGGACCCCATGCCTCGCTCAGCGGCTGCGCGATCGCACCCGCCAGCCGCCGCAGCATCGCCTCCGCCGCCGGCGAGAATTCGATCGGCAGCGGGGCAGGGGCTTCGCCGAACCCGCCGAAGAAGATGTCGAGGACTTCCAGCAGGAACGCGCCGTCGAACACGATGATCGCCGGGCTTCCCCCGGTCGACAACGTCATCGGCACCCATCCGGTCAGCCGGTCCTTGCGCCGCGCCTGGACATAGCCCGCGAATCGATCGACCTCGACCGGTTCGGCCCAGCTGCGCACGCCCCGGCGCAGCAATGGTTCGAACACCTGGCGCATCGACCGGGCCATCCGTGCCGACAGATGCTCCAGCGCGTGGAGGTCGCCGAACGGATTGAGGTTCGCCGCGCCAAGGCTCGGCACGTGCGACGCCGGGGCCGTCCGGCGGGTCCGTTCGCGGCGCTCGGGCGCAGAAGTGGACGGGGCGTTAACCATGCACGTTTACTGAACGACAAATTGGGTAAAATAAACGTTACCGATGCCGCCAAAGCCCTCTTTCTGCTCCAGTGTGTCGTTGATCGCCTTTTTAATGCGCAGCGACAGCTGTTTCTTGCCCTCGGCGGTGAACACCTGATCCTCGGTCGTCTCGCCAAGCGCGAGCAGGATGGCCGAGCGAATCGCGATCTCATGGGTCTTCAGATTGTCGAGGACCTTGTGATCGTACGACGTCGAGATGGCGATGCCGACCTGGATGAAGTGCGTGCTGTCGGTCAGGTTGGAAGTGAACTCCTTTTCCATCGCGTAATAGCTCGACGCATAGCGGTCGCCGCCTTCCATCTCGGGCGTCGGGCGTCCGCCCTCGCCGTTATTGGCCGACTCGCCGCCGCCTTCGCCGCCGCCGCCTTCGCCACCGCCGCCACCTTCGCCGCCGCCTTCCGCGCCGGCCTTCACTTCCTCGGACTTGGGGACCAGCTTGGGCAGGTCCTTCTTGACCGCCTCATGCTCGCCTTCCTTGGCGTGCCCGCCGCCGATCAGGCCGGACGAGCTGGCATATAGCCCGGCGCCCACGCCACCGCCCAGCAGGACGAGGACGCCGACCGCCATGACGATGATCTTGCCGAGCTTGCCCTTCTTCTTGGCCGGTTTTTCCTCCGGCGTGTCCTTGTCGCTCATGTCATGGTTCCTCAGGCGATCCGATCATCGGATCGGGTGGTTTGCGTGTTCGTCTGGCTCGTGGCGGCGCGGGGTGCGCGCGGCACGGGATTGTCCTGTGCTTGCCGCTGCGGCTGCCCGGATTGCTGCGATCCGACATCGACCTGCATCCCGCCCAGCTTCAGCCCGCGTGCCTCGGCCATCTGGACCAGCCGCGGCTGCGCCTCGGCCAGCAGGCGGCCGGCATCGGCATTGTCGCTGTTGAAGTGGACGTGCAGCTTGCCATCGTCGCCGGTGCGGATCGCGACCTCGACATCGCCCAGCGCGTCGGGCGACAGGCGGATGCGGGTTTCGCCGCCGTTCGTGTCGCTCGCCTCGCGCAGCGTCGTGATCCGGTCGATCATCCCCTCCACCCATTGCGGCTGGCGGGTATCGAGCGTCGGGTTCGCGGCATGGGCGGTCGGCGCGACCGGGCGCGGCACGGCGGCATCGGGCGCGGCGATGGCGCCGGTCGTCGGGATCGCCGGATCATCGTCCCGCCGTGCGCGCGGGGCCGGCGTATCGCCGTCGCGCAGCACCGCGCCGACCACGACCGGCGCGACCTCCGCCACCGGCGCGGCAGCGATGCGGGTGACCGGTGGCATCACCGCAGGCGTGCCGGGCGGGGCATCGGCTACGCGACGAACGGTCGGCGTGCTATCGTCACCCTCGCGCGGGTTCGCGTCCGTAACCGGGGCGGCGTCGGATATCGGCAGGCTGGCGATTCGCGTGACCGGCGACGCCAGGACGGTCGGCTGGGCCGCCGGGGCGGCGACCGGAACGACGGGTGCAGCGGCTTCGCTGGCGATCGGCGGGCGATCGGCGATCGCTTCGCTGGACGACGGCGCGAGGGTGGGCGGCCGGGTGGCGTCCGCCACGATGGCGTCAGGCGCGATCGGCTGGCGAGTAACGACCGCTTCTCCGGCAGGCGCGACCATGGTCGGCGGGGACGCCATCGGTGCAATCGGCGCCGTGGCTTCGCGTGCGATCGGCGGGCGTTCGGCGATCGCTTCCTCCGTCGGCACGGGGATTGCGGGCTGGGCCGTTGGCACAGCGGCGTCAGGGCCTGTCGGCTCGCGATCAACGCCCGCTTCCGTCATCGGCACGGCTGCGCCCGGATCGGCAGCCGGCGCTGACACGATCGTGTCGCGCTCGACCATCGCGGCGTCAGGCACCATGGCGCGGCGCGGCGCAGGGGCGACAGGCGCGAACCCTGTGCGCGCCGGCGGGGGGGACCGGAGGGAGGGCGATAGCGCCGCCGAAGCACCGGGCGGGAGCGGCACCGCCGTCGATCGCGCGATCGCATCGGCGTTCGTCGCCCGGCCGGACGGAGCGACGTCGACGGTACCCGGCGCTGCCGCGCGATCGGCGCGCGTGGCCGGCACGACCTCTACCCCTTCCTGCGCAGCGGGCACTGCCGCAGCCGCTTCGACCGGCAACAGGTCGATCATTCCTCCCGCAAGACCACCTCGCGCTACCGAAGCGACCGGCGGGCTGCCGGCGGTCGGCACCGGCCCGGTCGGGCGAACGCTCGATACGACCGGTGCGCTGTCCGGCATCGGCATCGCCGGCGACACGACGGACGACGCCGCGACCGGGGTGCGCGTTGCAGGTTGCAGGACGGCGGACCCTGCGTTCCGAACGGGCGCGTCGTCCGCGACCGGTGGCACCACGACATGCACCGGGACCACCTTGTCGGTATGCAGCGGCGTCACGCGCCCGATCGCCGGTTCGGCGCCGCTGGCGACTTCTTCCTTATCGACCCCGGCGGTCCGATCGACCACTGCGCCCCGGCGGGCGGTCGCGGGGGGCAGGGGGGCGTCGACCCGCTTTGCCATCCGCATCGGTGACGCCCTGGTCGATACCGGTTCGGCGGCGACGACCTCGCCCCCTTCGATCACCGGCGCGGCGGCGGGCGTCGGGTCATCCCCCGATGCAGCGGCAGGATCGCCAGCCTGTACCACGACCGGCGCCACGACCGGCGATACGATCGCTGCGGCGGGTTGCGGCACGATCGGCGGCGCGGCGATGATCGGCACCGCGGCATCCGCCGTCGGCTGGTCGGAATCGGCGCCGTCCTCGTCGTGCGCAGGATGCGGGGTATCAGGCGTCGCAATCTCGGCCCGCTTCGTACGGGGCGGAACCACCGCAAAGCGGGTCGGCACCGGCATGGCCGGCACGCGGGCGGCGACATCCTCGGCACGCGGCGGGGTTTCGACCGTCATCTCGTCGGGCAGCACGTCCGCCAGCACGCCGGTGGTGGCAGTTACCAGCACCGGGGCGGCCGCCCGGACCAGCGTCGCCGCCGGTCCAGTTGCCTCCTGCGGCAGCATCAGCACCGCCTCGGTCGCTGATACCGGCAGCGGCGGGGGCATCGGCGCAACCGCCTCGGTCGGGACCACGCCGTCCAGTGCGACCGGCGTGGCAAGCGGTACCGGCAAGGGGTTGCCGGTCGGGGCAACCGCCTGCCGTTCGGCCGGAGCCGTCACCGCCGTCGCATCGCCGGCCGGCACCATCCCCGCGATCAACGCGGCAAAGTCGCCGGCCGGCGTTCCGACAAGCGGCATCGCCTGCATCGCAAGCGGGGACGTGGTGCTGGAAAGGGCCGAGAGCAATTGCATGGGTCGATCCGTCAAGGCGTTCGACCGGTCGATCAGCAAGGATCGTGCCGATTGAGGCGACGGACCGGCGGCGCATTCTCCAGCGCGCGCAGTTCGCGCAGCGCGCGGGCGGCATGGGCGCGCTCCAGCAGCTTTTCGACTGCGCTCTGGTCGCGCTTGGCGGCCATGGTGGCCGATTTGGCGCGGGTCAGCCCGTCATCGGCCTGCGCCACGCGATGTTCGACGACGCGCGCCGTCGCGTGCAGCTTTTCGCGGTAATGGGCGGCGGCGCCCAGCGTCTGCGCGCTGGCGCTCGGCGTCGGCACCGGCGACACGGCCTGGGCCAGATTGAGGATGCGGTCGCGCAGCGCGATCTCCTCCGCCACGCGGGCGGCGGCGCGCGCCTCTTCGGCCTGGGTCAGGTTCAGCTGCATGGTCCGCACGCGCAGCACGCGCGACAGGCGCTTCGCCTTGTCAGACACCGAACACCCCCACCAGCTCGGCGACGGCATCGTCCAGCGACACCACCTCGTCCGAATCCTGCTTCACATATTCCATGACCGCCGGATGCGCGGCGAGCGCGCCGTCGATCGCAGCATCGGTGCCGGGGCGATAGGCGCCCATCAGCACCAGATCGCGATTTTCCTCATACGTCGCCAGATGCCGGCGCAGCACGCGGGCGGCGGCCAGATGCGGCTTGTCGGCGATGTCGGTCATCACGCGGCTGACCGACGGCCCCAGGTCGATCGCGGGATAGACGCCGCGTTCGGCCAGCTGGCGGCTCAGCACGATATGCCCGTCGAGGATCGAGCGCGCCGAATCGACCACCGGATCGCTGTTGTCGTCGCCATCGGCCAGCACGGTATAGATGGCGGTGATCGACCCGCCGGTGCGGACACAGGTGCCGGCCCGCTCGATCAGCCCCGGCAGCATCGCGATCGCCGAGGGCGGATATCCTCGCGCGGAAGCCGGTTCGCCCAGCGCCAGCCCGATCTCACGCCCCGCATGGGCGACGCGGGTCAGCGAATCGATGATGAGCAGGACCTTCTTGCCCTGTTCGCGAAACGCCTCGGCAATCGCGGTCGCGCGCAGCGCTCCACGAATGCGCAGCACCGGCGAATGGTTGGCCGGCACCGCGACCACGACGGACCGCGCCCGCGCATCGCCCTTCAGCTTGGTTTCGAGGAAGTCGGACACCTCGCGGCTACGCTCGCCGATCAGCCCGACGACGATCACATCGGCCTTGGCGGCGCGGACCATCATGCCGAGCAACACCGACTTGCCGACACCCGACCCCGCCATGATCCCGACGCGCTGCCCCTGACCAATCGTCAGCAGCCCGTTGATCGCGCGCACGCCGACGTCCATCGGTTCGAGGACGCGGCCCCGGTCCAGCGGCGACTGGATACGCCCGGCCAGCGGCCAGCGACCCGCACCGCGGATCGGCCCCTTGCCGTCGATCGGCTTGCCCGCGCCGTCGACCACCCGGCCGAGCATCGCATCGCCGACCTCGGCCTCGCCCGGCTTGTCGCCCGGCCGCACCAGCGCACCGGGGAGGAGCGGGGCAGGGCCGCCCAGATTCATCATCAGCGTGCGACCGTTGCGAAACCCGATCGCCTCCGCCTCGACATGGCCGCCATCGCCGGTGCCGACCTGGCACACAGTCCCGACCGGCAGCGACAGCCCGACCGCTTCCATCAGCAGCCCGTCATAGCTGGCGAGCTTGCCCGCCACCCGCGCGCGCGGGCGGAAATCGGTCGGGGCCAGCGCGCCCAGATAATCGTCGGCGAAACGGTTGAGCATCAGCGGGGGACCTGCACGGTTTCGATCGCGGCACCCAGCTGTTCCAGCCAGAGCGACGGACCATCCTCGACCACGGTCGAGGCGGATTCGAGGATGAAGCCGCCGCGCTCGACATGGGCGTCGGCGACCGGGAACACCGCCTTGGGCAGCTTGCCTTCGACGAGCGGCATGTCGGCTTCGTGCATCCGCAGGATCGCCGATTCGACGCCATCGGCCAACAGGTCGGCGGCGGCATCGATCCGCTCGACCAGGTGGTTGGCCGACACGCCGACTTCGCCGACGATCTGGCGCACCAGCGTCAGGACGGTCTGGCGCAGCCGCGCGGCCATCGCCTCGCGGTCGACATGGGTCGCGGTGCCCAGCGCATCGGCCAGCTTCGCCAGCAGCGCCTGATCGCGCGCGGTGTCGGACTGGCTCGCGGCGGCAGCGGCGGCCAGTCCCTCGGCATAGCCCGCCGCATGGGCTTCGGCGACCGGGTCCAGCGTGTGCGAAACCTCGTCGACGACCGCGCTGAACGGGTCCCAGCCCTCGGTCGGGTTGGCATCGGGATCGGCGGGGCGGAAATGCTTCGGACCCGTCGGCTGCACCGGTTCGACGGCGGCACCGAAATCGGCCGGGCGCACCGGCACGACGCCGGTCGCCGCGAACGGATCGGGCGTACCGAAGGCGCGGGCTAGGATGTCGGCCGCCGCGACGTGGCGGCTGGCGAACCCGGCGACGAAACCGCCGGCGGGCAGGGGGGATGCGGCGCTCTCAAACATAATCGTCGTCGCCGCCGCCCATCATGATCGTTCCGTCCTTGGCCAGCTGGCGCGCGACGGTGATGACGCCCTTCTGCGCGTCGAGCACCTCGGCGAGCTTCATCGGCCCGCGTGCCTCCATCTCGTCGCGGATGCCGTCGGCGGCGCGCGCCGACATGCAGCCCAGGAACCGGTTGCGGGCATTCTCGTCGACGCCCTTCAGCGCGCGCACCAGCAGGTCGCTGTCGACGTTGCGGATCAGCACGCCCAGATTCTTGTCGTCCATCTCCAGCAGGTTGTCGAAGACGAACAGCTGGTCCTCGATCTGGCGGGCAATGTCGCGGTCGATCTTGGCCAGTTTCGGCATGACCCGCGTCTCGGTCGCCTTGCGGCCCGACGACAGGATCTTCGCGGCATCCTTGGCCCCGCCCAGCTGTACGCCGGTGCCGCTGGAACGGCCGGTCGACCGGCGCGACAGCATCGATTTCAGCGTATCGATCGCCTCGGGCGTGATCGGTCCCAGCTTGGCGATGCGGTGCAGGATCTGCGGCTGCGACGCCTCGGGCAGCCCCTCCAGCACCTGCGCCGCGACGCTGGGGTCGAGATTGGCGAGCAGGACGGCGGCGATCTGCGGATGCTCGTCCTTGATCAGGCCGACGATCTCGGCCGCGTCCATCCAGTCGAGTAGCTCGATCTGGCACGCGGTCTCGACCGGCGTGATCCGGGCCAGCACGCTCTCCGCCTTGTCGGCGCCGAGCGCCCGGTTCATCACCTGTTCGATATGCGGGCGCGGGTCGAAGCCGACGGTCGTGCGCTCGCGGGCCTTTTCGACGAAATCGTCGAGGACCACCGACACTTCGTCCTCGCTGACATCGGCGACGCTGAACATCGCCTTGCCCAGCTGCTGGACCTCTTCGGGTTCCAGCTTCTGCAGGATGGCGGCGGCTTCCTCCTCGCCGACCAGCATCATCAGGACCGCGGCGCGCTCGACGCCGGTCTGGATACGGACGGGGGCGTTCACTGCTTGGTATCCGACTGGATCATGTCACGGATGGCGAGTGCGGCGCGCGTCGGATTGTCGCGGGTGAAGCCGCGGACCAGCCCGACCCGGTCGTCATATCCTTGCGCGGTTTCGAGCATCTCCATGCTGACCGGCTCCGGCCCGGCGGGGGCGGCCAGCGCGGCCTGCTGGGCGGCCTCGGCAGCGGTGGCGCGCGCGGTTTCGGCGGCGGCATCGGCCTTGCGCTTCTCGTTGATCGCCTTGACCATCGGGCGGACCCCCATGAACAGCACCAGCAGCGCGATGATGAGCGCGGTGCCGTTGCGGGCGGCCAGCGGCACCCAGTCGGCATCATACCACGGGCGGGCGACGTCGGTCGCGACCGCATCGGGCGAGAATTTCCGGCTGATGACCGTCACCGTGTCCTGGCGCTGCTGGTTATAACCGACTGCTGCCTTCACCAGGTCGTTGATCTGCTGGATTTCGGCCGGGGTGCGCGGCTTGGCGCCTTCGGGTTCGCGCAGCAGCACGGCGACCGACAGGCGACGGATCGATCCGGGGGCGGCGCGGGTCACCGACACTTCCTTGCCCAGGTCATAGGCGCGGTTGAAATTCTCGCTGGTCTTGACCGGCGCCGTGGCGCCCGGTGCCGTGCCCGGCTGGACCGTGGCACCGGCGGGGCCGGGGGTCGCGGTCGCCAGCGTCGATGCGGCGGGCGGCGTGTTGCTCAGCGCACCGGGTACGCCGCCGGGGGTCGTCTCGCCGGGGGTGTTGCCCTGCCAATTGCCCTGTTCGGCGCGGACGACGCCCTGCTTGTCATAGCTTTCGCGCGTCGCCTGGCTCTGGTCCAGATCGACATCGGCCTGGATTTCGGCCGAGAAATTGTTGGCGCCCAGCAGCGGGGTCAGCAGCGTGTTGAGCTGCGCGCGATACTTGTCCTCGATGCGCCGCTGGTAATCGATCCGCTCGTCGGAGAGCGTCGAGCCTTCGCTGCCGTCGGTCGGCTTGCTCAGCAGCGCGCCCATCTGGTCGATGATCGTCACCTGATCGGCCTTCATCCCCGGCACCGAGGAGGCGACGAGGTTGACGATCGA
>NZ_CAJYQD010000008.1 GCF_913776855.1 uncultured Sphingomonas sp.
GCCCGCGATGCCCGGCCGGCCCGCGATCGGGCCGCCGGGTTTCGTTAAGCCGCGCGACAGCGGCATTTCCGTACCGGCCGGCTCCGTGATAGCGGATGCCGGCCGTTTTCGTATGGATGAGGAAAGACAATGCGTGTTCTGATCGTCGAGGATGAGCCCAACCTGGGTCAGCAACTGCGCAACACGCTGGAGGGGGCGGGCTATGCCGTCGACCTCGCCACCGATGGCGAGGAGGGGCATTATCTGGGTTCCACCGAAAGCTATGATGCGATCGTGCTGGACCTCGGCCTGCCGGAGATCGACGGGCTGACCGTGCTCGACCGCTGGCGGCGCGAGGGGCGGACCGCGCCCGTGCTGGTGCTGACCGCGCGGGACAGCTGGTCCGACAAGGTGGCGGGGCTGGACGCGGGCGCCGACGATTACGTCGCCAAGCCCTTCCAGACCGAGGAACTGATCGCCCGCCTGCGCGCGCTGATCCGTCGTGCCTCGGGCAATGCGTCGGCCGAACTGACCGCCGGCGACATCCGCCTCGACACCCGTTCGGGCAAGGTGACCAAGGCGGGCGAGCCGGTGAAACTGACCGCGCAGGAATATAAGCTCCTGTCCTACCTGCTGCACCACAAGGGCAAGGTGGTGAGCCGCACCGAGCTGATCGAGCATATCTACGACCAGGATTTCGACCGCGATTCGAACACGATCGAAGTGTTCGTGACGCGCATCCGCAAGAAGCTCGGCGCCGACGTCATCACGACGATCCGGGGCCTGGGCTACAGCCTCGACGAACCGGGCGCGCCGAAGCCGGCGGGCGCGGAGGACTGAGCGCAAGGCGATGGCCAGCAGCGCCGATCCTGCCCCGCGTGCCTATGTCCGGGTGACGGGATCGCTGTCGCGGCGGATGATCCTCGTCGCGGCGCTGTGGATCATGCTGCTGCTCGCCGGTGGCGGCTTCGCGCTCGACCGGGTGCTGGTGTCGGCGGTCACGCGCAACACCGATGACGGCCTCGAATATCTGCTCAACTCGCTGATCGTGTCCGCCGAGATCGATTCGACCGGCGAGGTGACGTTCAACCGGCAGCTGTCGGATCAGCGCTTCCTCGAACCCTATTCCGGCCTCTACTGGCAGGTGAGCGGGCCGGGGCATGAGGCATGGCCGTCGCGGTCGCTGTGGGACCGCAAGCTGCCGGTCGACGGCAAGCGCTATACCGACGTCCATGTCTATGACGCGCGCCCCTTCCCCGACCAGAAGCTGCGCATCGTCGAACGCGACCTGACCCTGCCCGGATCGCCGACCGTGTGGCGATTTCAGGTCGCCGAATCGCGCGACGTCCTCGACGGGCTGATCGCGGCGCTGCGCAAGACATTGGTGCGGTCGTTCGCACTGCTGGGCCTGGGGCTGATCGTCATGGCGACACTCCAGACCTGGTACGGCCTGCTCCCCCTGCGTGCCGTGCGCGACGCCATCGCCCGCCTGCGTGCCGGCCAATCGGCTCGGGTCGAGGGTTCGATGCCGGCCGAAGTCGCGCCGCTGGTCGAGGAACTGAACGCGCTGGTCGAACATAACGACAAGCAGGCGGAAGAAGCGCGGCGCCATGCCGGCAACCTCGCCCATGCGCTGAAGACCCCGCTGACCGTCATCATGAACGCGTCGGCGGCGGGGCAGGACGACCTCGCCGATACCGTGATCCGCGAGGCGCGGACGATGCGGCGCCAGGTCGACCATCACCTCGCCCGCGCCCGCGCGGTCGGGCGGCGCGGATCGGCGCACAGCCGCGCGGACGTCTGGGCATCGGTCGAGGCGGTCGAGCGTGCTGTCGCCCGCCTCTATCCCAATGTCCGCATCGATGTGGATGGGCAGAAGGACCTGATCGCGCGGATCGAGCGGCAGGACCTCGACGAGATCCTCGGCAACCTGGTCGAGAACGCCGCCAAATATGGCGGGGGCAGCGTGTTCGTCACCGCACGCGCCGACGCCGGTTTCGTCGAGCTGCTGGTCGAAGATGACGGGCGCGGTATTCCGGAGGCTGACCGGCTGCGCATCTTCGACCGTGGCGTACGGCTCGATTCGGGGAAGCCCGGCACCGGCCTCGGCCTCGCCATCGTCCGCGACGTGGCAGAGATTTACGAGGGTACGGCGTCGCTGGAGGAGAGCGAGGATCTGGGCGGGCTGCTGGTACGGCTCAGGCTGCCGGCGGCCTGACCGTCCGTTCACCCCCGTCCCCCTATCCAAACCGTTTGGTTCGAGCAGCTTCGAGCTTGTCGAGAAGCGTCCGTCGAGAACCCTGCGTTCGGGGCAACCCCTTCTCGATTACGGTTCTCGACAGGCTCGAACCTTCGCTCGAAGCAAACGGAGGATGGATAAGGGGCGCGCAAGGTCAGGAAGGGGACCGGCAGCGCGTCCTACAACCCCCGCATCGCCGCCGCCGCGATCGACGCACTCCGCTTGCGGTCTTCCGGATCGAACATCGCTCCGGTCACGATCACCTCGTCGACCTGCGTCCGTTCGATGAACTTCGCCAGTCCGTCGCGCACCGTCTCCGGCCCGCCGATCGCCGAACATTCCAGCACATGGTCGAGGACCGCATTCCCCTGCGTGCCAAGCTGCGCGCGATAACCTGGGACCGGCGGTGGCAGCTCGATCGGCTGGCCGGTACGGATCGCCACGAACATCTGTTCGGTCGAACTGGCGAGCAGCCTTGCTTCCTCGTCGGTATCGGCCGCCAGCACGTTGAACGCAGCGGCGGCGTACGGCTTGTCGAGCACCGCCGACGGCGTGAAGTTGCGGCGATACACATCCAGCGCCTGATCGAGCGCGGCCGGTGCGAAGTGCGAGGCAAAGGCATAGGGCAGCCCCAGCATCGCCGCCAGCTGTGCCCCGAACAACGAGGAGCCGAGAATCCACAGGTCGACCTTCGCCCCCGCGCCCGGCACCGCGCGAATGCCGGTGCGGCCATCGTCGGCAAAATAGCTCTGCAGCTCGACCACATCCTGCGGAAAGGCATTGGGATCGCTATCCAGCGTCCGCCGCATCGCCCGCGCGACGATCTGGTCCGATCCCGGCGCCCGGCCCAACCCGAGGTCGATCCGCCCCGGATACAGTGCGTCGAGCGTCCCGAACTGTTCGGCGACGCTCAAGGGCGCATGGTTGGGCAGCATGATGCCGCCCGCGCCGACACGGATCGCCTTGGTCGCGGCGGCGATGTGGCCGATCACGACGGCGGTCGCCGCGCTGGCGATGCCGGGCATCCCGTGATGTTCGGCCACCCAATAGCGGTGAAAGTCCTCCGCCTCGGCATGGGCGGCAAGGTCGGCGGCGGCGGCCAGCGCCTCGGCGGGCGTGCTGCCCTGCCGGACGGGGACGAGGTCGAGCATCGAATAGCGGGTCATGGCAGCTAGATGGGGACCGGGTTGCGAATTGCTACCAATCCCGCATTGCGCGCGCCCAAGCCGAGCTTACAGCAGCAACTCGCCCCGCATCACCGTTGCGCATTGCCCGCCCAGCACCGAGCGATCCCCGGCCAAGGTGCAGGTCAGATGCCCGCCGCGCGCGCTTGCCTGAAACGCGGTAAAGCGGTCGCGACCCAGGCGCTCGGTCCAGAATGGGGTGAGCGCGGCATGGGCCGATCCGGTCACCGGGTCTTCATCCACGCCCCATGCCGGCACGAACACGCGGCTGACGACATCGGCGACATCGCCCGGCGCAGTGACGATCGCCATCACATGACATGCCGACAGCGCCGCCATGTCGGGCGTGCAGGCACGCACCGCCGCCGCATCGGGCAACAGGATGATGCTGGTTTCCTGTGCGCCCGCGACGCTGGCGAACACTTCACCCTCGCACCCCAGCGCCGCCAACAGCGCCGCATCCGGCGCCGCCGCGACCCGCGTCACCGGCAGGTCGAGCGTATAGGCGTCCTCCTCGCGACGGACGACCAGCACGCCCGCCTTGCGCGTGGCGAAGCGAACCGCATCCCGCGTCCCCATCAGCACATGCCCGCTCGCCAGCGTCGCATGGCCGCACATCGCGATCTCGACGGTGGGTGAGAACCAGCGCAGCTCGAAGTCCGCGTCGTCACTGTCGACCGGCACCGCGAATGCGGTTTCCGACAGATTATGTTCCAGCGCGATCGACTGGAGCAGTGTGTCGTCGGGCCATGCGTCCAGCAGCATCACCGCCGCCGGATTGCCCGCGAACGGCCGGTCGGCGAACGCATCGACCACGGTGAACGGCATCGCCATTACAGGCTCCCCACGCGCTTGCCGAACCAGTGCGGGGTCACGTCCGCCTCGACCAGCGGATTGTCGGTGTCGACATGGCCTTCGGGATCGAGATGGATCAGCACCTCGACCTTCGGGAATGCCTGTCGCAGGGCGCGCTCGACTCCCTCGACCACGTCATGCGCGTCGGCGACGGTCATGTCGCGCGCGACCTCCATATGGAACTGCGCGAAGTCGTGGCTGCCCGAACGGCGGGTGCGGAAATCGTGGATACCGCGCAACCCCTCCTGCCGGGCGGCGACGTCGAGGAACGCGCGGCGCTCCTCTTCCGGCCATTCCTTGTCCATCAGCTGGTCGATCGCCTGGCTCGACGCCTGGAACGCACCCCATGCCAACCATAGCGCGATCAGGATGCCCATCACCGGGTCGGCGCCGCGCAGGCCGAACAACTGGTCGAGTACCATCGCGATAATGACCGCGAAGTTGAGCAGAAGATCGCTCTGGTAATGAACATTGTCGGCGCGGATCGCGACCGATCCGGTGCGGTCGATGATCGATTTCTGGTAGGCCAGCAGCGCGAAGGTCGCGACCATCGCGATCACCGACACGCCGATGCCGAATTCGACATCCTGCGTCTTGCCCGGTTCACCGAACGCGGCGATCGCGCGCCACGCGATACCCGCCGCCGATGCGGTGATCAGCATGACCTGGAACAGCGCCGCCAGCGCCTCCGCCTTGCCATGGCCGAAGCGGTGGTCGTGGTCGGCCGGCGTTGCGGCGAGGCGCACGCCGTATAGCGTCACCAGCGACGCGAGCAGGTCGAGTGCTGTGTCGGCAAGGCTGCCCAGCATCGCGACCGACCCGGTGTGCCACGCGGCAAACCCCTTCAGCCCCAGCAGGAACAGCGCCGTCGTCACCGACGCGATGGCGGCGCGGGTGGCGAGCGGGATCACCCGCCTGCGTTCGGTTTCGGTCACGGGAACAGCAATCCTTCGCTCCAGCTGCCATCGGCATCGGGGGTGAACACGCGGCGTTCGTGCAGCCGGTGCGCCCGGTCCTGCCAGAATTCGATGACCGCAGGCGTCACCCGGTATCCACCCCAGAAGGGCGGGCGGGGAACATCCTGCCCCTCGAACCGGTTCTGTACTTCGGCAAAGCGGGCCTCGAACGTGGCGCGATCGGCCAGCGGGCGCGACTGGTCCGACGCCCACGCCCCCAGCTGCGAATCACGACCGCGCGACGCGAAATAGGCGTCCGATTCGGCGTCCGATGCCAGTGTCACCGGCCCTTCGATCCGGATCTGCCGACGCAGCGATTTCCAGTGGAACAGCAGCGCGGCGTTCGGATTGGCCGCAAGGTCGGCGGCCTTGCGACCCTCGCGATTGGTGTAGAATACGAACCCGTCGCGGCCATGCCCCTTCAACAATACCATTCGCACCGATGGCCGCCCGGCGGCATCGGCGGTGGCGAGCGCCATCGCATTGGGATCGTTCGGCTCGCGCGCGCGCGCCTCGGCGAACCATTGGTCGAACAGGGCAAAGGGATCGGTCATGCGCCGCCCATACGCCCTTTCGCGCAGGATTTCACCCCACGCTGCGTTCCGCCAGCGTGCGCTCCCACGCCAGCGCGTCGCGCACGATCTGGTCCAGATCGGCGTGCTGCGGCCGCCAGGGCAGGGTGGCGAGGATCGTGCCGTTGTCGGCGACCAGCGCGTCGGGATCGCCGGCGCGGCGTCCCTCCAGGCGGCGTTCGATCGTCCGGTTCGTCACCCGGTCCACCGCGTCGAGGACCTCCAGCACCGAATAGCCCCGGCCATAGCCGGCGTTCATCGTGTGGCTCCTTGCCGGATCGGCCATCAGCAGGTCCAGCGCATGAACATGCGCGTCGGCCAGGTCGCTGACATGGATATAGTCGCGCACCCCGGTCCCGTCGGGCGTCGCGAAATCGGTGCCATACACGCCGACATGGGCACGCTTGCCCGTCGCCGCCTCTACCGCGACCTTGATGAGGTGGGTGGCGCCCGCCGTCGACTGGCCGCTGCGACCCTGCGGATCGGCGCCGGCGACGTTGAAATAGCGCAGCGCCGCATAGTTGATCGGATGCGCGGCGGCGACGTCGGCCAGCATGATCTCGGTCATCAGCTTCGACATGCCATATGGGTTGATCGGCTGTTTCGGGCTGTCCTCGCGCACCGGCACGACTCCGGGGATGCCATAGGTCGCGGCGGTCGAGGAGAAGATGAAGTGCCTCACCCCCTCCGTCACCGCGCTTTCGATCAGGCTGCGCGAGGCGGCAGTATTGTTGCGATAGTATTTGAGCGGGTTCTCCACCGATTCCGGCACCACGACCGACCCGGCGAAGTGCAGGATGGCATGGACGTCATGATCGCGTATCGCCGCGCGCACCGCGGCATCGTCGCTGATGTCCGCCACGACCAGCGCCGCACGGGGATCGACCGCCCAGTCGAAGCCGGTGACGAGGTTGTCGACCACCACCACGTCATGGCCCGCATCGAGCAGCGCCAGCACCGCATGGCTGCCGATATAGCCCGCGCCGCCCGTGACCAGAACCTTGCCCATTACCGTACCCCCGATTGCACCGACGTCCTGCGCGCCTATCTCTTTGACCAAAGGAGATTACGCAATGGCTACCGAACAGGCGACTTTTGCCGGCGGATGTTTCTGGTGTACCGAAGCGGTGTTCCGCGATGTGATCGGCGTCGAACAGGTCGAAAGCGGGTATATCGGCGGCACGGTCGAACACCCGACCTACAAGCAGGTCTGCGGCGGCGATACCGGTCATGCGGAGGCGATTCGCATCACCTATGATCCCGCGGTCCTCAGCTATGGCGACCTGCTCGACATTTTCTTCGCGACGCATGATCCGACGCAGCTGAACCGGCAGGGCAACGATGTCGGCACCCAGTATCGTTCGGCGATCTTTCCCCATTCGCCCGAACAGGAAGCTGAAGCGCGCGCCGGGATCGAGCGTGCGGGCGAAGGGCGCGGCACGATCGTCACCACCATCGAACCGCTGACCACCTGGTATCCGGCCGAGGATTACCACCAGGAATATTGGGACGGCGAGGGGCAGCGTAATCCCTATTGCCTCGCGGTGATCCCGCCCAAGCTGCAGAAGCTCCGCAAGAGCTTCGCCGCGCGCAGCCGGACGGTCGAATCCGCCTGAGCTGCGCCTGTCGCAGACCCGGCCGCTGGCGCGTTCCCGGACAGGTTGATGGAAGTTAGCAAGGGTCGTGCCAACCATGGCGCGGCCCTTGTGCCATGGCCGGGGAATTGGTATTCCGATCATGGCCATGGGGGCAGGACAACGATGGGGGCGACGATCGATACGACCGGATCGGACCGGCGGTTCGCCGCGATCCGCGACTATCGGCTGATCGAGGCGATCGGCGACGGCGGACAGGACGATCTGGCCCGGCTTGCCGCCGAAATATGCGAAGCGCCGGTGGCGCTGGTCACCCTGCTGGCGGCGGATCGACAGTGGTTCGTGGCGGCGGTCGGCACCGATCTGTGCGGTACGTCGCTGGGCGATGCGATCTGCACCCATGCGCTGGGCGTCGACGACATCCTAGTCATCTCCGACCTGTCGATCGATCCTCGGACCCGTGACAGCGGCATCGTGACCGGGCCGCCGCATGTTCGTTTCTATGCCGGCGTACCGCTGCGCATCGCCGGTGGCGTGCCGGTCGGCACCCTGTGCGTGATCGATGTCGTGGCCCGACCGCAGGGATTGACCGACACGCAACGTGAGATGTTGCTGCGGCTTGCGCGACAGGCGGCGACCACGCTCGAACTGCGCCGTCTCCTCGCCGAACGTGACGAAACGCTGCAGCGTATCGCCGAGGCCGAAGCGGCGCTGACCGGTAACGAACAGCGCTGGCAACGCTTGTTCGAGAACATCAGCGACGGCTTCGCGCTGGGTGAGGCGATCCGCGATGCCGACGGACAGGTGATCGACTGGCAGTTCGTCGATGCCAATCCGGCATGGTTCGCGCTGTCCGGTGTCGATCGCGACCGGATGCTCGCGCTGACCGGACGACAGCTCGATCCCGCCGCGCCCGACCGGTGGGTCGAGGACCTGCGCCGGATGCTGGCAGACGGCGCGCCGACCGGTTTCGTCCACCATGTGCCGAATATCGGCCGCTGGTTCCGGGGGCATTGCTTCCGTATCGATGGCGATCGTTTCGGCGCGATCCTGCGCGACATCACACTCGATCGGGCGGCGGAAGGCCGGCAGTCGGCGCTGATCCATTTGGGCGATGCGTTGCGCGACTGCCACGACGTCGCCGAAGTAGCGCGGGCAGCATCGGCGCTGGCCGGGCGGACGCTGGACGTCGCCTGTGCGGGATTCGGCCGGATCGACGCGGGCGTCAGACAGATCGAGATCGGTCCCGACTGGACGGCGGAGGGCGGTACCTCGCTGACCGGCCGACACGCGATCGACGATCTCGGCGACCTTGCCGACGACCTTGCCAGGGGCGACGCGATCGCGGTCGACGATGTGCGAAGTGACCGGCGCACCGCCGGGCACGCCGATGCGCTGGCGGCGCGGGGGATCGGGGCGTTCGTGATCGTGCCCGTCCGCCGCGACGGGCGGATCGTCTCGGCATTCGCCGTCCACACCGCTCGCCCCCGCCGCTGGAACAGCGAAGAGATCGTGTTCCTGCGCAAGGTTGCCGATCGGGTCGAGGTCGGCGTGGCGCAGGTCGAATCGGAGGCGCGGCAAAGCCTGCTGATCCAGGAACTGGCCCATCGGCTGAAGAACACCTTGTCGATGGTCCAGGCGATCGCATCGCAGACGCTGCGTGGATCGGTCGACCGGGCGCCACTGGATGCGTTCGAACGCCGGTTGCAGGCGCTGGGCGTCGCGCACGACGTGCTGGTCGAACGCAATTGGGTAGGGGCCGACATGCGCACCACCATCGGGCAGGTGGTGGGCGTGTTCGGCTGCAACGATCGCATCACGCTGACAGGGCCGGATGTCGCGCTTGGCGCGCGCGCGGCGCTGGCGCTCGCGCTGATCCTGCACGAACTGGGCACCAATGCCGTCAAATATGGTGCATTGTCGACTGCCGACGGTGCGGTCCTGCTCGACTGGACGGTAGCCGACGGGCATCTGCGGATGACGTGGCAGGAACGCGGCGGGCCAGTGGTGCGGCAACCGGAACGGCGGGGGTTCGGATCGAAGCTGTTGCGGCTGGGGCTGGCGGGCGCCGGCGACAGCGACATCTGCTACGATCCGGCTGGCGTGCGCGTCACGATGGGCGCGGCGCTGTCGGAACTGACCGGCGGCTGACGCCTGAACGAAAACGGGCCGCCCCGGTAGGGACGGCCCGTATCGAACCTATCGGTCGGTGGATGCTTAACGCACCGAACCGCGACGGACGAGGTTGACGATCGCCAGCAGGACGATCGCGCCCAGCAGCGAATACAGGAAGCTCATGACGGTGATGCCGTTGTTGATGTTCGCACCGGTCACGAAACCTGCGATCACCGCACCGACAATACCCACGACGACGTTCAGAATGATGCCCTGCTGTGCATCGGTCCGCATGACAATGCTGGCCAGCCAGCCAACGACGCCACCAACGACCAGCCAGATGATGATACCCATGAGACGTCCCTCCATTGAAGCCTGCAACCCGGTGACCTGCGTACCGGGCGTACTGAGGGAAAGACTCTTCAAAGACTGGCTTGTTCCACCTGCGTTTTAACTTCGCGGCTCAATATTTGCGCTGCTGGCGTTCGTAGAGGGATTTGTAATGCTGGATGCGGGTCACGCGCAGGCCGGGCATCCCTGACCGGTCGACGGCGCGCTGCCAGCTGGCAAATTCCTCTGCCGACAGATTGTAGCGCTGGCAGACATCGTCGACGCTCAGCAGGCCGCCATTGACCGCCGCGACCACTTCCGCCTTGCGGCGCACGACCCAGCGGGTCGTGTCGGGCGGCGGCAGCGAATCGATCGTCAGCGGTTCGCCGAGCGGGCCGATCACTTTTGCCGGACGGATCTTGTGGTTCTCAATCATACTGGACCTCGAGCCGGGGAAATTCCCCTGAAACCTTCTTGCGCGGTCATACGCGAACGCGGTTGAACATCGGCTAAAACGGCTAGGTAAACATCGTCTTCATCCGCTCGCATCCTGCCACCCCTTCGCGACGGGCCGGTATCCCGGCACGACGCACCCCCGCAGCAAGGCGGCGGTCCATCCGTTGAACGCCCCGTCGACCGGATTGAGCAGGGACACCGGCGCACGGTTCCATGCGAGGCGGGTCTGCAGCCGTGCCGTCGGCGTCGCCGCCTGCCGCCCCGTCGCGGACGCCAGCAGCACGGCCAGCTCCGTCGGCAGGGTGGTGACCGTGGAACCACGGTCGAAACGGGCAAAGCTCAGATCCAAATCATCATCCAGCAACAAGGGCTATGCCACGGTAATAACGTCACACTGTTGAAGGTCCGGTAAATGGCGCCGCATTTTTGCAACCACGGCGCGGAACGCCTATCTGGCGGCGATGGACCTTGGTGAATTTCAGCTGGACGCCCCCGTTTCCGCCCGTCGTATCGTGGTGGCGATGTCGGGCGGGGTGGACAGTTCGGTCGTGGCCGCGCTTGCCCATGCGACGGGGGCGGAGACGATCGGCGTCACGCTGCAACTCTATGACCACGGTGCGGCGGTGGGGCGTGCCGGCTCGTGCTGTGCCGGGCGCGACATCCGCGATGCGCGCGCGGTGTGCGACAAGCTGGGGATCGCCCATTATGTCTTCGACCATGAAAGCAGCTTTCGCGAGACGGTGATCGACGATTTCGCCGATGCCTATCTGGCCGGACGCACGCCGATTCCGTGCGTGAAGTGCAATATGGGGCCGAAGTTCACCGACCTGTTCGCGCTGGCCCGCGACCTGGGCGCGGACTGCCTCGCCACCGGCCATTATATCCGGCGGGTCATGGGGCCGGCTGGTGCCGAGCTGCACCGCGCGATCGATCCCGCCCGCGACCAGAGCTATTTCCTGTTCGCGACGACGCAAGGCCAGCTCGACTTCTTGCGCTTTCCGCTGGGCGCGATGCCCAAGGCGCGGGTGCGTGAGATCGCGACCGAACTGGGGCTGGGCGTCGCGGGCAAGCCCGACAGCCAGGACATCTGCTTCGTGCCCGATGGCGACTATGCCGGCCTCGTCCGCAAGTTGCGTCCGGAGGCAAGGGACGGCGGGGAGATCGTCGATCTGCAGGGCCAGGTACTGGGTCGCCACGGCGGGCTGGTCGGCTATACCGTCGGGCAGCGGCGCGGGCTGGAGATCGGGGGGCTTGCGGAACCGCTCTACGTCGTCCGCCTCGAACCCGCGACGAAGCGGCTGGTGGTCGGTCCGCGCAGCGCGCTGGCGGTCGGTGCGGCACGGCTGTCGGACATCAACTGGATCGGTGGCGACCATGTCGGTCCGCTGACCGCCAAGGTGCGGTCGATGGCAAAGCCGGTGCCTGCGCGGCTGGAGGGTGAGCGGCTGGTGTTCGACGCTCCCGAATTTGGCGTCGCACCGGGGCAGGCGGCGGTGCTGTATGCCGGTGACCGGGTGCTGGGCGGCGGCTGGATCGAGGAAACGGAGGCGGCGTAACAGCGCCTCCCGGCAGAGTGGGGAGGCGCTTGCGACGATCGTAACCTGCGCCTACAGCCCCGACCCGATGCTGCCCGCGCTATCCCATGTCCGCGACTGGATCTTCGATCTGGACAATACGCTCTATCCGGCGTCGTCCAACCTGTTCGCCGAGGTTGAGGCGCGCATGGGGCAATATATCTGCGACCTGCTCGATTGCGACGCAGAGGAAGCGCATCGCGTGCAGAAGATGCATTTCCACAACCACGGCACGTCGCTGTCGGGGTTGATGGCCGAACAATCGGTCGATCCGTATCATTTCCTCGATTTCGTCCACGACATCGATCTGTCGCCGCTGGTGCCCGATCCCGACCTGCCGCGCCTGTTGGCCGCGTTGCCGGGGCGCAAGCTGGTCTTCACCAACGGCGATGCGCCCTATGCGCGGCGGGTGCTGGAGCGGCTGGGCCTGTCCGACAGCTTTGCCGGCATCCACGACATCCACGCCACCGCCTATCGCCCCAAACCGCATACCACCGCTTATGACGGGCTGTGCGCGGCGTGGGAGATCGACCCCGGTGCCGCGCTGTTCGCCGAGGACATGGCCCGCAACCTCGTCCCCGCCAAGCAGGTGGGCATGACGACGGTCTGGGTCGACAACGGGTCGGAACAGGGGCCGCCGGTGGCCCGCGACCATATCGATTACACCACGCACGACATCGTCGCGTGGCTACGCTTCGTGGAGGAATCATGACCGACCTTGCCGCCCAGATCGACGCCGCCTGGGAAAACCGTGCCGAGCTGACCGTCCACACCCAGGGTGAGGTCCGCGACGCGGTCGACGCCGCGCTGGCGCTGCTCGATTCGGGCGAGGCGCGCGTGGCCGAACCGGTCGAGGGCGGCTGGCAGGTGAACCAGTGGCTGAAAAAGGCGGTGCTGCTGTCGTTCCGCCTGAACGACAACGCCATCATGGACGGCCCCGGCGGCACCAACTGGTTCGACAAGGTGCCGAGCAAGTTCACCGGCTGGGGCGAACACCGCTTCCGTGACGCCGGCTTCCGCGCGGTGCCGGGCAGCATCGTGCGCCGCGGCGCGTTCGTCGGCAAGGGCGCGATCCTGATGCCGAGCTTCGTCAACATCGGCGCCTATGTCGGCGAAGGGACAATGGTCGATACCTGGGCGACGGTCGGCAGCTGCGCGCAGATCGGCAAGAACGTCCACCTGTCGGGCGGGGCGGGCATCGGCGGCGTGCTGGAGCCGCTGCAGGCCGACCCGGTCATCATCGGCGACGGCGCCTTTATCGGTGCGCGTGCCGAGGTGGCCGAAGGCGTGCGCGTCGGCGAAGGCGCGGTGCTGTCGATGGGCGTATATCTCGGCGCATCGACCAAGATCATCGACCGCGCGACCGGCGAAGTCTTCCGCGGCGAAGTCCCACCCTATGCGGTGGTGGTGCCCGGATCGATTGGCGGCGGCGACGGCAAGCCGGCGCTCTACTGCGCGGTGATCGTCAAGCGGGTCGATGCGCAGACCCGCAGCAAGACCAGCATCAACGACCTGCTGCGCGACTAAGCCCTTGATCCTCCCCGCTCCGCGGGCAGGGGGACCATGCGCAGCATGGTGGAGGGGGTGTCCGCATACGAAACCGTTCCGAACGCGGAAGACCCCCTCCACCACCGCTGCGCGGCGGTCCCCCTCCCCGTACCGGGGAGGATTTGATAGGGCGACGCATGACCCGCCCCCGCTCCATGCTCCGCGCGTTCCTTCATGGTGAGGCATCGGGCGGTATCGTCCTGATGATCGCTTCGGCGGTCGCGCTGCTGCTTGCCAATTTGCCCGGCACCGCCACCTTCTATTTCCACGCGCTGCACATCGTGACCGGGCCGGTGCTGAGCGACCGTCACGGGCCGATGACCCTGCATCTATGGGTTAACGATGCGGCGATGGCGCTGTTCTTTCTGCTCGTCGGGCTGGAGATCAAGCGTGAGCTGGTCGACGGGCGGTTGGCGACCTGGGAACAGCGCCGCCTGCCGGTGCTGGCCGCCATCGCCGGCATGGCGGTGCCGGCGATCCTGTACCTGCTGGTCGCGCGGTCGACACCGGGGATCGCGCAGGGCTGGGCGATTCCGGCGGCGACCGACATCGCCTTTGCGGTCGGTGTCATGGCGTTGCTGGGACCGCGCGTGCCCGCCGCGTTGAAGCTGTTCCTGACCACCCTCGCCATCGTTGACGACATGGGCGCGGTGGCGATCATTGCGTTGGGCTATACCAGCGGGCTTGACCTGATGGCGCTGGGCGGCGCGGCGCTGGTGCTGGCGATGCTGGTCGCGCTCAACCGCACCGGGGTAATGCGGCTCGCTCCCTATCTGATCCTCGCCATACCCTTGTGGTATTTCGTGTTCCTGTCGGGCATCCACGCGACTGTTGCCGGCGTGCTGGTGGCGATGACGATCCCGGTGAAGCCGACCCCCGGTGCACCGGAAGCGGTCGATTCACCGCTGCACCGGCTGGAACACGCCATCCACCCTTGGGTCGCGTTCGGCGTCGTGCCGCTGTTCGGTTTCGTCAACGCAGGCGTCGCGGTGACCGGCGTGCCGCTGTCGATCCTGTGGGCGCCGCTGCCGCTGGCGGTCGCGGTCGGGCTGTTCATCGGCAAGCAGGTCGGCGTGCTCGGCGCGATCTGGCTGGCGGTGCGGACCGGGCTGTCGTGCCGGCCGGGCGACGCGACCTGGATGCAGCTCTGGGGTGTCGCCGCGCTGGCCGGTATCGGCTTCACCATGAGCCTGTTCATCGGCGGTCTCGCCTTTGCCGGCGACTCAGCGGCGATCGATCAGGTCAAGATCGGCGTGCTGGCGGGGTCGCTGCTGTCCGCGCTGCTCGGAGCGGCGCTGCTGCGCCTTGCGCCGGTCAGGGGTAGGTAGCGTCGACCGGCCGCTGTCCGGCCATCGTCTTGGCCACCGCTTCGGCCTGACCCAGTACGCGCAGCACATTGCCCTGCGCCAGCGCGGCCAGGTCGGCATCGCTCCATCCGCGCCGCGCCAGTTCGGCGAACAGCAGCGGATAGCCGTCGACCCCGCCCATGCCCTCCGGCCCGGTGCCGGAGATGCCGTCATAGTCGCCGCCGATGCCCACCGAAGCATGACCCGCGATCTTCGCGACATGCTCGACATGATCGGCCATCGTCGCGGCGGTCACGCGCGGGGCGGGGTTGGCCGCTTCCCATGCCTTCATCGCCGCCGGTGCCTGCGCGTTATACAGGTTGCTGGGCAGCCCCTGCGCCTTGGCGAAGGCGCCGCGCCGATTGTCCCATTCGTTCCACTGTGCCGACAGGAAGGCGGGATAGGCATTGACCATCACCACGCCGCCCTTGGCACCGATCGCGCGCAACAAATCGTCGGGAATGTTGCGCGGCCGGTCGGCCAGCGCGCGGGCGTTGGAGTGCGACGCGATCACCGGCGCCTTCGATTCCGCCAGCGCCGCTGCCATCGTCGCGTCGGATACGTGCGCGACGTCGATCAGCATCCCCAGCCGGTTCATCTCGCGCACCACCTGTCGGCCGAACGGGGTCAGTCCGTTCGCCTGCGGGGTGTCGGTCGACGCATCGGCCCAGCCGACGCTCTTGGTATGTGTCAGCGTCATGTAGCGGACGCCGAGATTGTAATATTGCCGCAGCACCGACAGCCGCCCGTCGATCTGGTGCCCGCCCTCCACGCCGATCAGCGAGGCGATCCGCCCGCTCGTCGCGATCCGCGCCATGTCCGCCGTATCGCGTGCCAGCGCCATCCGCGTCGGGTTCGCGCCGATCATCCGACGAACGATGTCGATCTGCTCGATGGTCGTCTCGACCGCTTGCGGACCCGTCGTCGTCGCGGGAATCCACACCGACCAGAACTGCCCGCCGACATGGCCGCGCTTCAACCGCGCAAGGTCGGTCTGCAACGGCGGGTCGATCCGGCTCGTATCGCTGGTCAGGTCGACCGACTCGACCGCGGCATGATGATGTTCGCGAATGCCCCAGGGCAGGTCGTTATGCCCGTCGATGATCGGTGCGCGCTCCAGCACGCGTTCGGCCCGCGCGCGGTCCTGTGCTGAAGGGGCGGGGGCCTGGGCGGCGGCGAGCAGCAGGAGCGGCAGGATCATGGCCGCCACGCTAATCCGTCGCGGATGGCCCCGACAAGTGCTACGCACGACATCGGCCATGCGCCACGGATATGGGAGACGGGCCGATGTATGCGATGCTGGTGCTGCTCGGACAGGCCGCGACGCCTGCCATACCGTTGAACGCCCCGCCCGAACGTATCTCGATCCTGGTCGACCCCTGCGCGTCGCGCCGCCGCAATTCGCAGGACGACGAAATCCTCGTCTGCGGCAAAGGTGCGCTCGACCCGCGTCTGCCCCTGCCCGCCGAACGGACCCCGCCCGACCGGCCGCTTGCGTCCAATCCCTATGCCGATGGGCGCGGTGCGGAACTGGCGTCGATCGATCCCTGTGCCACCCGGTCGGAAGGCTGCACGACGGGCGTCGATATTTTCGGCGGCGGCACCTTTGCCATCCGCGCGATCGGCAAGCTGATCGATCCGGACAGCTGTTGCGAGGAACCCGGCGAATATAAGGATGTCGGCAAGCTGGTCGGCGACATCATCCGCGGCGTGAAGGGCGGCCCGTCGAAGAAGGAGCGGGCAAAGCGCGTCGCGATCCCGCTCGACCCGGCGGTGCCGTTGCCCGTGGCGGCGAAGTAGGGGGCCGGAAATCCTCCCCGACACGGGGAGGGGGACCATGCGCAGCATGGTGGAGAGGGGTGTCCGCAAACGGAAACGGCAGTGTTTCCCGGCCGCCTTTTGTCAGCCCCTTCGCCAATTGAGGGAGGACCTCCTTCAAAAGCCGACGCGGGAGTAAATCCCGCGTCGTCGGTCGTCGCTGTGGCGACGCCGGCCGGCAGTCGCTGTGTGCGCTTGGGGCGTTGCCCATCGCGCATCGGCGTGCAGCTATGCTGCGCGCCTCACAGCTTTTGCGTCAACTCCGGCACCACGTTGAACAGATCACCCACCAGCCCGACATCGGCGACCTGGAAGATCGGCGCATCCTCGTCCTTGTTGATCGCGACGATGACCTTGCTGTCCTTCATACCCGCCAGATGCTGGATCGCACCCGAAATGCCGACCGCGATATAGACTTCCGGGGCGACGATCTTGCCGGTCTGGCCGACCTGATAGTCGTTCGGGGCATAGCCGGCATCGACCGCTGCGCGCGATGCACCGACAGCGGCGTTCAGCTTGTCGGCCAGCGGATCGATCAGCGTATGGAACTGCTCTTCCGACCCCAGCGCGCGACCGCCCGAGACGATGATCTTGGCGCTGGTCAGCTCGGGACGTTCCGATGCCGCGATCTCGGCACCGACGAAGCTCGACACGCCCTTGTCGCCGGTCGACGCGACGGCTTCGACCGCCGCCGACCCACCAGTCGCTTCCGCCTTGTCGAACGCGGTGCCGCGTACCGTCAGCACCAGCTTCGGATCGCTGGTCTTGACCGTCGCGATCGCGTTGCCGGCATAGATCGGGCGGGTGAAGCTATCGGGTCCTTCCACCGACAGGATTTCGCTGATCTGCATCACGTCGAGCAAAGCGGCGACGCGCGGCGCGATGTTCTTGCCGGTCGTGGTGGCGGGCGCCAGGAACGCGTCATGGCTGCCCATCAGCTCGACGACCAAAGGCGCGACGTTTTCGGCCAGGTTGTGGGCATAGGCGGCATCGTCGGTGACCAGCACCTTGGCAACGCCTGCGATCTGTGCCGCGGCCTGCGCCACGCCGTCGACGCCCTGGCCCGCGACCAGCAGTTCGACCTCGCCCAGCTTTGCAGCAGCGGTGACAGTGGCATAGGTCGCGTCCTTGACCGACTGCCCGTCATGTTCGACCCAAACCAGCGTCTTCATGCGACCACTCCCAGCGTCTTGAGCTTACCCACCAGTTCGTCGACATCGGCGACCTTCACGCCCGCCTGGCGCTTGGCCGGTTCCTCGACCTTCACGGTCGTCAGGCGCGGGGTGACGTCCACCCCGAAATCGGCGGCGGTCTTCGCCGCCAGCGGCTTCGACTTGGCCTTCATGATGTTGGGCAGCGACGCATAGCGCGGCTCGTTCAGGCGCAGGTCGGTGGTGACGATCGCCGGCAGGTTGAGCGAAACCGTCTCCAGCCCGCCATCGACCTCGCGCGTCACGTTCACCTTGTCGCCCGCAACCTCGACCTTGCTGGCGAAGGTGCCCTGCGGATAGCCGGTGAGCGCGCCCAGCATCTGGCCGGTCTGGTTGTTGTCGTCGTCGATCGCCTGCTTGCCCAGGATCACGAGCTGGGGCGCTTCCTCGTCGATCACGGCCTTCAGCAGCTTGGCCACGCCCAGCGGTTCGACCTTCGTCTCGCTGGTGATCAGGATCGCGCGGTCGGCACCCATCGCCAGCGCGGTGCGCAGCGTGTCCTGCGCCTTCTGCTCGCCGATCGACACGACGACGATCTCGGTCGCCACGCCTTTTTCCTTCAGGCGGATCGCTTCCTCGACCGCGATCTCGTCGAAAGGGTTCATGCTCATCTTGACGTTGGCCAGGTCGACACCCGACCCGTCCGCCTTCACGCGGGGCTTCACATTGTAATCAAGCACACGCTTGACCGGCACCAGCACCTTCATGGGCACTCCCTCTCAAAACGTTTTACGCGGTGGCATCGCGCGTTTCTGTGGCGGTTTTGCGTGGGTTTCGCAAGTCCGGTACGGAAACGCCGGGACGCCGTAGCAGCAGGCGGCGACCCTAGCGCGAATCGCCTTGCGACCCCAACGAAAAAGGGCCCGGACGTTTCCGCCCGGACCCCTTTATCCGTCGCAGGTAAAGGGCGATCAGGCCGCCTTCTGCACTTCCGCGACGATCTTCTTGGCGGCGTCACCCAGGTCGTTGGCCGGAACGATCGCCAGACCCGAATTGGCGAGGATGTCCTTGCCGGCCTGGACGTTGGTGCCTTCGAGGCGGACGACCAGCGGCACCGACAGGTTCACTTCCTTCGCGGCGGCGACGATGCCCTCCGCGATGATGTCGCACTTCATGATCCCGCCGAAGATGTTGACGAGGATGCCCTTCACCGCCGGATCGGCGAGGATGATCTTGAAGGCGGCCGTCACCTTCTCCTTGTTGGCGCCGCCGCCGACATCGAGGAAGTTGGCCGGGAACATGCCGT
>NZ_CAJYQD010000009.1 GCF_913776855.1 uncultured Sphingomonas sp.
CGCCCAGGCATAGTCGCCGACCTTGCCCGGCGTCGCGACCAGCGCGGCCAGGTCCTTTTCGGCGCGGCCCGGCAGACGCTCGGGCTTCTTCTCCGCGCGATACTCGCCGGTCTTCAGGTCGATCGCCTGCTTGGCCTTGGTGCCGTCGGGCTTGCGGTCGAGGCGGTAGAAGCCGCCCTTGCCCTTGCGGCCCGTAAACCCTTCCGCGATCATCTTGTCGACCAGCGGCAGCGGGCGGATCGTGTCGAAATAGGCGTCGCCCTCCGGCAGCGTCGAGGACAGCGACTTGGCGAGCAACGGCATCAGGTCGATGCCGACCAGGTCGATCAGCCCGAAAATGCCGGTCTTGGGCACACCCATCGGACGGCCGCCGATCTGGTCGGCCTCCTCGACGGTCAGGCCCTGGTCCATCGCCGCATTGATCGCGACCGCCAGCCAATAGGTGCCGATGCGGTTGGCGATGAAGCCCGGCGTATCCTTCGCCCGCACGATCCGCTTGCCGAGGTTACGGTCGACGAAATCCTCGACCCGGCCCGCGACCGCCGGATCGGTATCGGCTCCGCGCACGATCTCAATCAGCCGCATATAGCGCGGCGGGTTGAAGAAATGGGTGATGAGGAAGTCGGCGCGGAACCCCTCGCCCCGACCCGCGACCAGATGGTCGAGCGGGATGGTCGAGGTGTTGGACGACACCGCCGTGCCGGGGCGCTTGAGCGCCTCGATCCGGGCATAGAGCGCCTGCTTGATGTCCAGTCGCTCGACCACCGCCTCGACGATCCAGTCGCATTCGGCGATGCGCTCCAGATGGTCGTCGATATTGCCGGTCTCGACCAGCTTCGCCGCTGATTTCGACATGAACGGCGCGGGATCGGTCTTGAGCATCCGCGCGACCGCGCCCTTGGCCACCGCATCACGGTCGGGGCCGTCCTTGGCGATATCGAGCAGCAGCACCGGCACCCCTGCATTGGCGACATGCGCGGCGATGCCAGCGCCCATCACCCCTGCGCCGATGACGCAGACCTTGCGGATCGCCGCGTCCATCATGCGCGCTCCAGCACGGTGGCGATGCCCTGCCCGCCGCCGATGCACTGGGTCGCCAGCGCATAGCGCCCGCCCTCGCGCGCCAGCAGCGCCGCTGCCTTGCCGACGATCCGCGCGCCGGTCGCGCCCAGCGGATGGCCGATCGCGATCGCCCCGCCGTCGAGATTGATCGCCTCGTCCTTGATGCCAAGGTCGCGGATGCAGGCGATCGCCTGCGCCGCGAACGCCTCGTTGATCTCGACCACATCGATGTCGTCGATGGTCAGGCCGGCACGCGCCAGCGCCTTGTTCGACGCGCCGATCGGGCCCAGCCCCATCGTCTCCGGCGCGCAGCCCGAAATGCCGATCGACTTGATCCGGGCGAGGATGGTCAGCCCGTGCTTCGTGGCGAATTCCTCGGACGTCACCAGCACCGCGCTGGCGCCATCGGTCAGCGGCGACGATGTGCCGGCGGTGACCGACCCGTCCTGGCGGAAAGCGGGCTTCAGGCCGGACAGCGCCTCGGCCGTCGTGTCGGGCCGGATCGTGCCGTCCTCGCTCACCACACCACCCTTGGTCTGGATCGGCACGATCTCGTCGGTCAGCCTGCCCGAACTGCGCGCTTCGGCGGCCTTGCGCTGGCTGGCGACGGCGAAGGCGTCCTGTTCGTCGCGGGTGATCTGGTACTTCGTCGCGACATTCTCGGCGGTGTCACCCATGCCCATATAGGCCCCGGCGCTCTTGGCGGCCAAGGCGGGGTTGGGCAGCGGGTTGTAGCCGCCCATCGGCACCCGGCTCATCGATTCGAGGCCGGCACAGATGAACGCCTCGCCTGCCCCCACCTCGATCTGCCCAGCGGCGATGTGAATCGCGCTCATCGACGATCCGCAGAAGCGGTTGACCGTCATGCCGCCGACCGACAGAGGCAGGTCGCCCAGCAGCGCCACCATCCGCGCGACGTTGAAGCCCTGCTCCCCTTCCGGGAAGGCGCAGCCCATCACCACATCCTCGATCTCCGCCGGATCGACGCCGGTCCGCTCGATCAGGCCGCGCACGACCTGCGCCGCCAGATCCTCCGGCCGCACCCGCGCCAGCGCGCCCTTGCCCGCCAGGTGAAAGGGAGAACGAACATAGCCTGCGATTACGGCCTTCATCGACGCGATCCTTCCCGGTGTCTGGCCATGTTTGCCATGGCTATATGACCTATACGATAGCTATGTTACCTATAGGGTATATGGACGAGGCGCAATGGCCGGCGGGGACGCAGCGATGAACGAAGAACTGACCGGCATCCACGCCGTCGCCGATACGCTCGGCATCACCCCGCGCACGCTCCGCCTGTACGAGGACAAGGGGCTGATCCACCCGGTCCGGGTCGGCAACAACCGCGCCTATAGCCACCGCGACATCGTGCGGATGCGGTTGATCCTGCGCGGCAAGCGCCTGGGCTTCTCGTTGCGCGAAATACAGGAATTCCTCGACCTCTACAGCAGCGACCCCGGACAGGACGAACAGATGCGCACGCTGGCCGAGCGCTGCCGCAGCCGGATCGACGCGCTGAACCTGCAACGCCAGGCGCTGGAGCAGACCGTCGCCGAGCTGGAAGAACTGGAACAGACCGCGCTGGCGCATCGCTGCAAGGGCGGTCGGTAAGCGACTGCCGCAGCCCCTTGCGCCATCGCGGCGAACCGCGCACCCTTTGGTCAAAAGGGGTTGGGAGACTGCCATGCGCGTGCTGTTTGCGACGATCGGGGCCACCATGGCGTGCGCGGGTGCCGCACAGGCACAGGACGCCGCCACTACGCCGGCAGGAAAGGAAGCGCTGACGCTGCTGGTCGACGGGGTCAAGTTCCAGACCGTCGCCGGCAACGGGCAGGTGCCGGCCTATGCCGCGTATCTGAAGGCGAAGCTGCTGTCCGCCGGCTTCGCACCTGCCGATGTGCAGTTCGTGCCCATCGGCGAAACCGGCTATCTCACCGCGCGCTATCCCGGCCGCGACCGCAAAGCGAAGCCGACGATCGTGCTGGCGCATATGGACGTGGTGGCCGCCGATCCAAAGGACTGGACCCGCGATCCGTTCACGCCGGTGGTCGAGAACGGCTATGTCTTCGGACGCGGCAGCCTGGATAACAAGGCCGGGTTGTCGATGGCGGTCGCCACCCTGATGAAGCTCCGCCGCGCGAAATGGGTGCCGCAGCGCGACGTCGTGCTGGTGCTGACCGGTGACGAGGAAACCACCATGAAGACGACGCGCGCGGCGGCGGCGGCGTTCAAGGATGCGGCGCTGGTGCTGAACGCCGATGCCGGCGGCGGGCAGCTGGGCGACGATGGCAAGCCGGTGGTGTACGCGTTGCAGGCGGCGGAAAAGGTCTATGGCGACTGGCACCTGACCATCACCGATCCCGGCGGGCACAGCAGCCGTCCGGGGCCGGACAATGCCATCGTCCATCTGGCGGCGGCGGTCGGGCGCATCGCCGCCTATCGCTTTCCGCCACAGCAGAACGAAATCACCAGGGCATCGCTGGCCGGCACCGCGACGATGACGCCGGGACCGCTGGGCGCGGCGATGAAGGCGTTTGCCGCCAATCCGAACGACACCGCCGCCGCCGACGCGCTGTCGGCAGACAAGCGTTATATCGGGCAGGTCCGGACGACCTGTGTCCCGACGATGTTCAACGGCGGCCATGCGCCCAACGCCCTGCCGCAGCGCGCGGTCGCCAACATCAACTGCCGCATCTTTCCCGGCACCCCGCGCGCCGCGATCGAGGCAAAGCTGGTCGAACTGACCGCCGATCCCAAGATTTCGGTCAGCTTCAACGACAACGGCACGATCGAGGCCGGTGCCTCCCCGCTCGATCCCAAGGTGGTCGCGGCGGTCAAGGCGGCGGTGGAGAAACGCGCGCCCGGCCTGCTGGTCGTGCCGGCGCAGGAAGCGGGCGCAACCGATTCGATGCACTTCCGCGCCCATGGCATCCCCAGTTTCGGGGTGGGCGGCGTGTTCATGAAGCCTGGCGACAGCTTCGCCCACGGGCTGAACGAACGCGTGCCGGTGGCGACGTTCGATCCGGGCGTCGCGTGGTGGGAATCGCTGCTAAGGACGCTCGGGTAACGCCTCGCCTCCCCTCCCCGGAAAGGGAGGGGGTTACCGATCAGCCGAACAGCGCCAGTACGCCGCGCGACGGATCAACCAGCCCTTCGTAGATCATCTTGCAGGCGACATAGACGATCACCGCCAGCCCGATATAGGCGACCCAGCGATAGCGTTCGATCACGCGGGCCAGCACGTTGGCGGCGACGCCCATCAGCGCGACCGACAGGATCAGCCCGATGGCGAGGATGCCGGGATGCTCGCGCGCGGCACCGGCAACGGCCAGCACATTGTCGAGGCTCATGCTGACATCGGCGACCGCGACCGCCCAGGCGGCGCTGGCAAAGGTGCGCGGTGCGCGGGCCTTCAGCTCGACCGCTTCGTCGCCGGCATCGCCGCCTTCCTTCAGCTCGCGCCACATCTTCCACGCGACCCACACCAGCAGCAAGCCGCCGGCAAAGACGAGGCCGGTCACCTGCAACAGCTGCGTCACCACCAGCGCGAAGGCGACCCGCAGCACCAGCGCCGCGCCGACGCCGATCAGGATCACCTTGCGCCGCATGTCGGCGGGCAGGCCGGCGGCCAATGCACCGACGACGATGGCATTGTCGGCGGCCAGCATGATGTCAATCAGCACGACCTGGCCAAAGGCGGCCAGCGCCGACGGGCTGCCGATATTGGCGAAATCGGCGACGATATGGTTCCACAGTTCGTTCATCGGGGCAGCCTATAGCGGGAAAGCGTTGCGGGACCAGCGCCGCGCGCATGTCGGCATACTGGCGTGTCGAACCGGCGGACGGGGGTGAGGTTCCGTGATGCAATATACCCTGTCGCCTTGTCCCGTGCCGTGACAGGATGGGCCATGCTCCGCCTCGCCCCGCTTGCTGCCCTCGCCCTCACCGCCCCCGCCTTCGCGCAGGAAGCGCTCCGCTACGATGTTGCCGAACGGACGCGCGCGCTGGCGTTCGATCCGGGACGGTTCTTTGCCGATACGCCGCAACCGGCAATCGCGATCCGCTATGTCGGCGACGATCGCAGCGTGCCGGTCTATGCGATTGCCGTGCGGCATGGCTGCCGGACCGATCCGGGGACGGTCGATGGCGATCTCGATTGCGGCCAGCGGCTGATCGCCCGGATGCTCCGCGCGCCGTTTCCCGGCACGCCGCGCCGCCCGCGCGAGCGCGGCTATCGCCTGATCCGAACGTTGGAACAGGGTCGCCCCGACAGCGACGAGGCGCTGCGCCGGCAACTGGATGGCGTAGGTCTGGAATGGGTCGAGGCGGACGTGCGGCGATGCCCGAAGGCGATGGCCCAGTTGGCGACGATCGGCGAATTGCGGTTTGCCACGGGGATCGATTTCGACCGGCGGCTGTCGGAAATCGTGCTGCACGCCGATACCATCCGGTTCGAGATGGGCGATTATCTGCTCCGTGCAAGCTACGAAGGCTGGCTTAAGCCCGGCACGGCCGGGTTATGGGCCGATGCCTTTGCGAAGAGCCTGGAAGGGTGCTGGAAGCCGGCCACCGCACCGGTGCCATGGAAAGCACCGGTGCGATAGGGGCAGTCCGCGACAGCCAACCGCCATACCCCCGCCTGCGCGGAGGCACGGTCGGCGAGGCGACGTCGCGCTTCCCCTATTTCCCCCGCGCCGTCGCCGTCTTGTCGCGCGTCGCGCGAAATTCGCTGTCGCTCGACCAGTTCGGCCAGACCCGCCCGTCCGCCAGGCGACGGCCGAGCGTGTAGAGGATCGTCATGTCGCTCTGCACGCTGCCGGTATTCCAGTTTGGATCAAATTCATCAGCGGGCTGATGATATCTGTCGCGGGTATAGGCGTCTTCCAGTGCCTTGCCCCGCGCCGCGCCACCGACGAGCAGGTCGCGGCCGGGGCTGTAGGACAGCGCCGGCACCCCCCGCTTGGCGAGCGAGAAATGGTCGGAGCGATAGAACAGCCCCGCCTCGGGCCGCGAATCGGGCGTGTAGCGCCGCCCCTCCGTCGCCGCCGTTTCGGTCAGCATCGTCAGCAGGTCGAGCTTGGCGATACCGTACATGCTGAAATCGCGGGTCTTTTCGGCCCCGAACGGACCATCCATGTTGATGACCCCGGCGGTGGTCGCCAGCGGCCGGAGCGGGTTGGCGGCATAATATTCGGAGCCGAGCAGCCCCTTTTCCTCGGCCGTCACCGCCAGGAACAGGACCGAGCGGTCGGGTTTCGGCCCCTTGCCGTAAGCCCGCGCCAGTTCGAGCAGCGCGGCGACGCCCGACGCATTGTCGAGCGCGCCGTTATAGATGCGGTCGCCCTTCGCATCGGGCTGTCCGATGCCCAGGTGATCCCAATGCGCCGAATAGATCACGGTCTCGTTCGGATGCCTGCTGCCCGGCAATACGCCCGCGACATTGTGCGAGGTGATGACCTCCGGCTTGACGGTATAACGCGCATCCAGTGTCGCCTTGAGCGGGATGGCCCGAAAATCGGCCTTGCGCGCCGCCGCCTTGGCCGCATCGAAGTCCAGCCCCGACCGCTTGAACAGCTCGACCGCCAGGTCGCGCTGGATCCACCCCTCCATCGGCACGTGCGACGCGGCGGGGTCCTTGCGCACGATGTCGAACATGGTGTTGGTGTTCGAATTCTTGACCGTGGCCCAGCCATAGGAGGCCGGCGCGCTTTCATGGACGATCAGGATACCCGCCGCGCCCTGCCGCGCGGCTTCCTCGTACTTATAGGTCCAGCGGCCGTAATAGGTCATCGCCTTGCCGCCGAAATCACCCTCGCCCCCTTCGAAATCGGGATCGTTGATCAGGACGACCATGATCTTTCCCTTGAGATCGACCCCCTTGAAGTCGTCCCAGTTCCGCTCGGGCGCCTTTACGCCATACCCGACGAAGACCAGCGGCGCATCCGCGATCGCGACCGATTGCTGCCCGGTCATCGCTGCGCGCACCGCGATCTGGTCGCCCTGCGTCAGGGCCTGTTTCGTACCCGCGGCGGTGATCGACAGCTGCGGCGTGCCGACGATGTCCGACTTCAGCAGCGGCACGTCCTGATACCAGCTGCCCTTGTCCCCGGCGGGTTGCAGGCCGGCGGCCTTCATCTGCTCGGCGATATAGGCAATGCTCTTCGCCTCCGCCGGCGTGGCCGGTCCACGCCCCTCGAACGCATCGCTCGACAGGGTCTGGATGTCGCGCGAAATCCGCTGCACGTCGAACGTCGGCGCCTTTGGCGCAGGCGCGGCGAGCGCGGCGGTCGACACTAGCAGGGCGGGCAGGATCAGGCGCTTCATCAACGGCGAACTCCGAACGGATGCGATTGTCGGGAAGTGTGGCGCAGGTCATCGGCGGCGGCAATGGGCGGCGCGGACGCTTTGCCCCCTACCCCGGCCGGCGCATCAGCCCGATCAGACCGGCCAATTTGGGCCGCCCGCCCCCGGCCAACAGGCTCGCGCGGAAGATGCGGCCGAGCAGGATCACCTCCACCACGATGAACGCGGCGGTCAGCGCACCGGCCGCCCAGACCTGCCACAGCGGCATCCCCGTGCCGAGCCGCGCCAGCACCGCGAACGGTGTCCAGATCGGGATCCAGGTCAGCAGCTCGACCGCCGGGCCGGTGGCGCCGCGCAGCACCGCCTGCACCAGCACGGTGACCGGGATCATGATGACCATCAGCACGGGGGTCAGATACCCTTGCGCATCGCGCATCGAATCCGACACCGCGCCGATCACGAGGAAGATCATCGCCACGACGATGTAGCCTGCGACAAAGAAGTACAGGATCGTCGCGATCGCCCCGAACGACGACACCGGCTCCAGCGCGGGGCGGATCATCTCGGCGATGGCGCCCTGCGTGGCAAAGGCGGCGACGATCCCGCACGCCGCCCAGGTCGCGACCATCGACAGCCCGATGCCGACCGTGCCGATCAGCTTGCCGTACATCAGTTCGTTGGGGCTGACGCACGCCAGCACCGTCTCGATCAGCTTGTTGCTGCGTTCCTCGACCGACCCCTGCAACATCCAACTGCCCGACAGGATCAGCGACATCAGCAGGATATATGCGCAGGCGAGCGGCAGGATCGATCGGATCAGCACCCGTTCACGCCCGCTGCCGCGCGGCGGCACGACCACCGCGATCGCCGGCGCAATCTGTGTCGAGGCGGCAGCGACCGGCGCGGCGACACCGTTCGCCTGCAGATAGCGGACCTTCAGCTCCTGCGCGAGCAACCCCTGCACCATCGTCACGAACCCGCTCGACGGGGCACCGTTGGCCCACAGCCTGACGTCGGGAGAACGACCGAAATCGGCGGGGATATAGACGGCATAGTCGAGCGGCTTGGCCTTGCTCCCTTCCCCCGGACGCAGCAGTCCTTCGAGCGCCTGCCCGATCGCTTCGGGCGGGGCGGCGGCGACCGGTGCGGGCACGGGCACGATGGTATAGGCCGGATCGGGCGCGTCGAAGTCCGGCACCTCCCCGCCCTTCGCCCTGACCTTTGCCAGCGCGCCGTCGGCCCCGCCCGCCGCGACGAATGCCGCGACATCGGCGTCGCTGTACCAACGGTCGTGCCGCGCCCAGGGGGCCTCGGGATCGACGGCTTCGAGCCTGTTGCTTTCGACGTAGCGGGAGAACTGGGTCAGCACCCGGCGCTGTTCGTCCAGGTCGATCCGCGCCGCGATCGCCTGCGCCGTCGTACCGCCACTGCGGTCGATCAGCATGATCCGCTGCGTGTCCGAATCGTCGAGGAAGCGTGACGCGACCGGTCCGATCGCGAACGCCAGCGGCAGGATCAGCAGCGTGACCCAGAAGCTGCGCGTCGCGGCGATCTGACGAAACTCGCGCGCGGCGACCAGCAGGATATGGTTCATCATGCGCGTGACTCCGCCGATCCGACGATATGGAGAAAGACGTCGTGGAGGCCGGGCCGATGCTGCTCGAACCGCCGCAGCGGCACGCCCGCCGTCGTGCAATGCTGCAACAGGTCGGCGGGATCGCGCCCCGGCGCCAGCGCTACGTCCCAAGCGGTCCACCCCTCGCCCAGGTCACCCTTGGCCGTGGCGGATTCGACGCCCGCCAGACCGGCGGGCGACTGGCGCGCCACCACGTCCAGCCGCGCCGGCAGCGTCGCGCGCGCTTCGTCCTGCGTGCCCTCGAACCGCTTCGCGCCCTTGGCCAGCAGCAGCAGCCGGTCGCACAGCCGTTCGGCGTGCTGCATGACATGGGTCGAGAACACGACCGCCGCCCCGCCACGTGCAGCGCTCAGGATTTCCTCCTCCAACAGTCCCTGATTGACCGGGTCCAGCCCGGAAAAGGGTTCGTCGAGGATCAGCAGGCGCGGCGCGTTGATGACGGCGGTGGCCAGCTGCACCTTCTGCGCCATGCCCTTCGACAGCTTGTCTACCCCGGTCTTCAGGTTCGCGCCAAGGCCGAACCGGTCGAGCAGGTCCCGGCCTCTGGCGCGGGCGTCACCGGCGGTCATGCCCTTCAGCCGCCCGAAATAGACCACCGTCTCCAGCGCGGTCATCGACCGGTACAGCCCGCGTTCCTCGGGCAGGAAGCCGAGCAGCCCGCTCGATTCACGCCCCGGCGGCTTGCCCAGCACCTCGATCTGCCCCGCATCGGGGCGGATGATGTCCAGCACCATGCGCAGCGACGTGGTCTTCCCCGCGCCATTGCCGCCAAGGAAGCCGAACACTTCGCCCGGCGCGACCGCAAAGCTCAAATGGTCGACCGCCGTCATCGCGCCGAACCGTTTCACCACGCCGTCAAGGCGCAGGGCATGTTGCATCCGAAATTCCCCCCGGTATCGCCGCCATCATTGCCGTTTATCGATACGTCGACAAGAGGGAATGGCGGGGGCAGCCGCCAGGAGAATCCGGCGCCGGGCGGCGAAGGGTCGGTGCGCCCCTCCACCGCTGCCTCGACCGGGCAGGTAGCTGGAAGCCGCGGACCTTGCCATCGCCATATTCATACTGTTACGATGGGAATATGGCAAAACGGGTCCGATCGATCGAGTGGCCGACCGTCCTGCTGGCGGTGGTGATTCATGGCGGGTGGCTGGCGCTGACCGCCCTGCATGGTGCGCTCGCCTGGCCGGTGCTGGCGCTCCTGGGTGGATGGTTCGTCGCGTGGCACGGGTCGCTGCAGCATGAGACGATCCACGGCCATCCCACGTGCTGGCGGCAGGTCAACGACATGATCGGCGGGGTGCCGCTATCGCTATGGCTACCCTATGGCGCCTATCGCCGGACGCATGTCGCGCATCACGGATCGCCGCACCCGACCCATCCGGCCCATGATCCCGAATCGCGCTATGTGACCGGTGGCGGGATCGGCGCGGCGGTGGCGCGGGTGCGCGCGACCTTGGCCGGCCAGTTGCTGATCGGCCCGATCGCGGCGATCGCGCTGTTCCTGCTGGACGAAGCGCGGCGGGTCCGTTCCAATCCCGGCGGAGTCGCGCGCGAATGGGGACCGCACCTGATCGGGGTCGCGCTGGTGCTGGCATGGCTGTCGTTCGTCGCGCTGCCGATCGGGACCTATCTGCTGTGCTTCGTGCTGCCGGGACAGGCCGCATCGCTGCTGCGCGGCTTTGCCGAGCATCGCGCCGATGCCCCCGGCCCGTCGCGCGCGGCAACGGTGGCGTCGCGCGGGCCGCTGGCGCTGCTGTTCCTCAACAACAACCTCCATGCCGCGCACCATGCCGCCCCCGCCGCGCCATGGTATCGCCTGCCCGCCGTCGAACGGGCGCGGACCGATCGCCCCGAACCGCGCTATCGCGGTTATCGCGACGTCCTGCGCCGCTTCGCGCTCACCCCGCACGATACCGTTCGTCATCCGGCGCTGGAGGGAGATGGCCATGGGTAGGATCGCATGGCTCAGCATGTACGACCACCCTGCACAACACGGCGCCAATGACCGGTTCTGGGCAGCCATTCGCGACCGGTTGCGCGACCATGGCCTGCCCGACGTGCCCGATCGCCTGACGCGCGGGGTCGCGACCGGCGCGGTGTGGTCGCATCCAGACCTGTTGCTCGGCATGATCTGCACCCGCCCCTGGGCGCGCGAGCATCCCGGACTGCGGCTGCTTGGCCATCCGGTCTATGCCGGCACCGATCGGGCGGGTGAGCATCGCAGCCTGATCGTGGTGCGGCGGGACGATCCGGCGCGCGACCTGTCAGCGCTGCGCGGGCGGGTGGCGGCGATCAACGATGCGGGATCGAACACCGGCATGGCGTTGCTGCGCGACCGGATCGCCCCGCTGGCGGGCGGCGTACCTTTTTTCCGCAGCGTCATCACCACCGGCGCCCATGCAGACAGCGTCGTGGCAGTCGGCGACGGCCGAGCCGATGTCGCCGCGATCGACGAAGTGACCTTTGCCGCGCTCGCCCGGCACGATCCCGTCGCGACCGGCCGGCTGCGCATCCTCGATACGACCGATCCGGCGGCCACCCCCGCCTTCGTCACCGCTGCCCCGCCCGCCGTCGCGACCCTGCTCGGCACGGTGCTGGCGCAGGTGCTGGCCGACCCCGTGTCGGCAGAGGCCCGCGCCACCCTGTTCCTGACCGGCATGGTGCCGCCGCACCCCGACCTGCCCGCCCGAATCGTCGCACAGGACGCGCGTGCGGCGGCGGCAGGCCATTTTCGCCTGTCATAGCGACCGCGCCGCTGCAGCGGATAAATTTCCATACGCACCCAACCGGCTCCTTAACGCCCCGGTAACGCCCCCCGCCATAACGCAGCCCCGCGCCGTCCTGCACGGCGCATGGGGGACGGGCGCTACAAGTCGCCGTGTAAATGTTGGGGGAAAATTCCTGGTGGTTGTGATTCATTCGGCTCGTGGCGCGCTGCGCCTCGGCATCTCGACGGCGGCGTTGCTGGCTGCGACCGCGTTTCCGGCACTGGCCCAGGATGCGGTATCGGCACCGGTAGCAGCCACGGCCGAACCGGTGGTCGAGGATGCGGCGGCGGCGCCCGTCGCACAGGTTCCGGCAGCACCGGCGGCCACCGCCGATGCCGGTCAGCCCGCGACGATCATCGTCACCGGCACGCTGTTCCGCGATTCGAACGCCAGCTCGATCTCGCCGGTGACCGTCCTCAGCTCCGAAACGCTCGAACGTGCGAACATCACCACTGCGCAGGATGCGATCCGGTCGGTTTCGGCCGATAGCGCCGGGTCGATCTCGACCGGCTTCCGCAACGGTTTTTCCGCCGGCGGTGCCGCGGTATCGCTGCGCGGTCTGGGCGTATCGTCGACCGTCGTACTGATCGACGGGCTGCGTTCGGCCAACTTCCCGCTGAACGACGACGGCCATAACGCCTATGTCGACCTGAACTCGATCCCGTTCAGCATCGTCGACCGGATCGAAGTGCTGAAGGACGGCGCCTCGTCGACCTATGGCGCGGACGCGATCGGCGGCGTCGTGAACCTGATCAGCAAAAAGAATTTTCAGGGCGTCGAAGGATCGGTGCAGGGCGGCACCACCGAAAAGGCCGATGGCTCGCGCTACCGCGCGACGCTGACCGCCGGCTATGGCGACTATCGCGAACAGGGGTTCAATTTCTACCTGAACGGCGAATATACCTATGACGCCTACATCACCAACAATTCGCGCGGCTATCCGTTCAACACCCTGGACCTGCGGCCGAGCGGCCTGAGCGATCGCAACCTCAACGATGAATCGCTGACCGCGCAGAACCCGCAGGCGGTCGTCGTCCGCGTCAGCCAGAGCGACCTGAACAACCCGCTGTCGGGCAAGATCGGTTCGCCGCTGACCAACCAGTATCAGCTGCTCAACCCCGGTTCGTGCCCGTTCGGCACCTATACGGTGAACACGACGGCGGCACGGGGGACGGCATGTGCCCACAACATCCCCGGCGAATATTCGATCATTCAGCCGCAGCAGCAGCGCTATTCGACGACCGGCCGCCTGAGCATCCGGCTCAGCGACAACCTCGAGATGTTTGCCAGCGGCAGCTATTCGCATTCCGAAGTCGACATCAAGGGCGCTCCGACCGGCATCCGCCAGACCCAGCCCTTCGGCGGTTCGGCGGCACTGGCGTCCAGCAGCCCCGGCATCGTGCTGCCGGTCTATATCTGTGCGGCCGGCACCAACTGCGCGACGGCGGCGGATCGGCGGCTGAACCCGAACAACCCTTATGCCAGTGCCTTTGCCGCCAATCCGGGCCAGGGTGCGGCGCGCATCTATTATTCGTTCGGCGACATTCCGGCGAACAGCCACCGCTATGTCGACGTGTTCCGCACCACGGCGGGCATTTCGGGCGATCTGGGCAGCGGGTTCAAGTTCCGGCTGAACGGCGTCTATGCCCGCGACAATTTCGCCGTCACGCAGCGCGGCTTCCTGAATATCCAGGGACTGCTGAACGCGATCAACACCGGTGCCTACAATTTCGTCAATCCGGAACAGAACAGCGCGGCGGCGCGCGCACAGATCTCGCCCGATCGCACCACGCCATCCTATTCGACGGTCGCGACGATCGGCGGTTCGCTGCTGAAGGCGCTGCTGCCGCTGGGCGGGGGCGACCTGAACGTCGGTGCCGGGTTCCAGGTCCGTCGCGAAACGCTGATGAACCGTAACCAGAACCGCGACCTCAGCTATTATGGGCTGAACACGTCGTCGGCGCGCGGCGCGCAGACGGTGACCGCAGGCTTCTTCGAGATCGACGCCCCGTTCGTGCGCGAATTCGACCTGAACGTCTCTGGCCGCTACGACAATTATTCGCAGGGCTATAGCCGCTTCTCGCCCAAGGTCGGCATGAAGTTCATGCCCATCGACCAGTTCTCGCTGCGTGCCACCTATTCGAAGGGGTTCCGCGCACCGACCTTTGCCGAAAACAATCCGGCCAGCAGCTATTCGGGCTTCTCGTCGTTCACCCCGCCGGCCAGCTTCGTCGCCGCGCATCCGGGCAACGCCGCCTATACCAACACCTATAACATCGGCAGCGGTGCGACCGGCAACGCCGACATCCTGCCCGAAGTCTCGCGCAGCTTCTCGGCCGGCGCGATCTTCAAGCCGGTGCGCTGGTTCAACCTGACGGTCGACTATTACAACATCAAGAAGTCGAACCTGATCGTCACCGGCCCGCGTCGCGCCGATGCGATCGCGGCTTACTACGGGCAGGCGACGTCCGCTGCCGGCTGCGCCGCGCTGGCGGCGGTCGGCGAAGGCTATCGCTGCAACGTCATCGACGCGCCCGATCCCGACAACCCCAACGCCCTGCCCCGCCTGCTCGTGTTCGACGTGCCCTATGTCAACGCGAACTATCAGGTCAGCTCGGGCGTCGACATGCAAGCGAACCTGAACGTCCCCGTGACGGACCAGCTGCGCCTCATCAGCCGGCTCGACGTTACGCAGGTCATCAATCTCGACCTGGTGACCCCGGACGGCGTGGTGCAGAAATATGCCGGTACGCTTGGGCCGTACCAGCTGTCGTCGGGTGGCGGCACGCCGCGTACCCGCGGCAACTGGCAGAACTCGATCGAAGTCGGCAACCTCGCCGTGACCGCGACGACCTATTATGTCGGCCGGATCAAGCAGGTTGCGGCAGACAATATCACGCCGGTCAACGGGGTGATCGACCTGTCGTGCAGCAAGGCGCTGACCGCGCAATGCTATATCCGGCCGTTCATCTATGCCGACCTGAACGCCGCGGTGGAGGTGAACGACCAGTTCCGCTTCTTCGTCAACGTCCAGAACGTGACCAACGCCCGCGCCCCGCTGGCGTCGGGCGCCTATACCAGCAATCCGAATTATCTCAGCAGCTGGCACTATGCCGGGCTGGTCGGCCGCAGCTTCAGCGCGGGCGCCAAGTTCAACTTCTGATCCTGCCTGCACGAACGCTGCGCATCGGGGGCACCCTCCCCGATGCGCAGCGCGCGGGCCATTCCGGTCCGCTACCCGGCGATCGGCAGCGTCAGCCGAAACGCCGCCCCCCGCCCCGCCACGACCAGCGCGATGCCGCCACGATGCGCCTCGACCAGCGATCGCAGGATCGACAGGCCCAGGCCCGTCCCGCCATCGGCACGCCGCGTGGTGAAGAACGGTTCGAACACGCGCGCCCGGTCGCCCACCGCGATGCCGGGGCCGTCATCGGCCAGGGTCAGCACGACCGCTCCCCCCTCCACCGCCGCCGTCACGTCGATCCGCCCGGCGCCCGCCTGCCGGCTGTTGTCGATCAGCGTCGACAGCGCGGTTTCCACCACCCCGCGCGGCACCGCGACGGCGGGCAGCGCTTCCATCGGCAGCGCGACCGCCAGCACGCTGGCATCCGCCGCGCAGCGCAGCACGTCGGTCAGGTCGGTCGTCGCCCCCGCCTCCCGCGTCGCCATGTCGGCCCGCGCCAGTTCCAGCAGCCGGCTGACCAGCAGGTTCAGCCGGTCGGCATCGGCGGCGATATTCGACAGGAACCGCGCCCGGTCGCCTTCGCCCATGTCGCCATGGTCCTGTAACAGTTCGACCGCTCCGCGAATGCCCGCCAGCGGCGTCTTGAATTCATGGCTGACCGCATGGGCGAAGTCGCGCAGATAGCGCGAACGCAGCGCGATCGCCTCCGCCATCGCGCCGAAATCGCGGTACAGCGCCTGGATCTCGACTGCGGCGGTCGTGGGCGGTGCCGGAACGCTCCCCCCGCCGCCAGCCACCGCGCGCGTCGCATCGCGCAGCGCCTCGACCGGGCGCACGATCCCGCGTGACAACAGCCCACTCAGGCCCACCAGCGTGGCAAAAATCGCGACGATCCCGAACGCGATCTTGCCGCGATCCTCGTGCAGCCCGACGAACAGGCTGCGTGGCGATCGCGCCAGCAGCAGCACGCCGACCACCCGTCCGTCGACGATCACCGGCCGCGCATGATGGATGCGCAGGTTCGATGCCCGGCTGAGCCATTCGAACGGGTAATCGGGGCGATAGGCGGCGTTGCGGCGCAACGTCGTCACCGCCCGCCCCCGCCGCGCCGCCTGCACCTCCGGCAGGCTCGGATAGCCCATGCCCGCCGGTCCCCGCGCGACGATACGCCCATCGGGGTCCAAAAGCTGGATCGACGCCAGCGTCGCCGCCGCCGTCATCGCCAGCACCGGCGCGACCTGCCCCGCCCAGCCGAGCGTGCGGGGATCGGCGCCCGGCATCGCCACGGCGGCGGGTCGTTCGGGCAGGATGCGCGACAGCCGCAGGTCGAGGCTGGAACCATAGCCCGACCGTACGATCCCCGCCCCCTGTCCGCCGGGCCAGTCGCGCGCCGCCACCGCCGCCAGCGCGGCGCCCTGTGCCACCAGCTCGGTCTCGGTCTAGCGCAGCAGGCTGTTTTCATACACCCGCAGGAACAGCGCGCCGATGCCGGGCAACGCCGCCACGAATACAAAGGTCGTCAGCAGGATCGTGCGCAGCCGCAGCCGGGGCCAGT
Source organism: uncultured Sphingomonas sp. (assembly GCF_913776855.1). Taxonomy (GTDB): domain Bacteria; phylum Pseudomonadota; class Alphaproteobacteria; order Sphingomonadales; family Sphingomonadaceae; genus Sphingomonas. The sequence continues at coordinate 16,509 of NZ_CAJYQD010000009.1, forward strand.
GCCGCCGGACCACCGCCTTCGCACGGCCGATCATGCGCCGCAGCTGCCCAGCCGATAGCCGACCCCGGCGCGCGTCTCTACCACGTCGCCACCACCCACGCTCGCGAACTTTGCCCGCAGGTTGCGGATATGGCTGTCGATCGTGCGGTCGGTGATCGCAAAGCCCGGCCCGTGCAGCCGGTCGATGATCGCGTCGCGGCTGAACACCTTCGACGGCATCGCCGCCAGCGTGCGCAATATGCCGAATTCGGTCACGGTCAGCGCGACCGGGGCCCCCGCCCAGCTCGCCTGCCACCCGTCGGGATCGAGCCGCAGCTGGCCGTGGGTGAGCGGCGCGGCGGCGCTCTCCACCGCCGGCGGCCGTGTCCCGACCCGCCGCAGGATCGCCATCACCCGCGCCACCACCTCGCGCGGGGAAAACGGCTTCACGACATAATCGTCGGCACCCAGCTCGATCCCCAGCACCCGGTCGATCTCGTCGTCGCGACTCGACAGGAACAGGATCGGCACGTCGCTGGTCGCCCGCAAGCGGCGGCACAGCTCGATCCCGTCCATGCGCGGCATGTTGATGTCCAGCACGATCAGGTCGGGTGCCTGTTCGGTGGCGATGGCCAGCGCCGCCTCGCCATCGCCGGCCTCGATCGATGCCAGCCCGGCCTTGTTGAGCGCGAACGCCAACAGCTGGCGGATGTGCGGGTCGTCATCGGCGATCAGGATGGTGCGCGGCATGGGACACGGGATCAGCGCGAGCGGGGCGCACGTCAAGATTGCACCTGTTCGGCATCCAGTACGTAGCAGCTGCGCAACCGGGGAAGGGTCGGCATCGTGACCACGCCCCCCAGTTGCGCACGGGCGGCAGACAGGCGGCGTCCACCGCGTGGGGTCCAGCTGCCCCACTGCGCCTGCCGCCATGCCAGATCGGCGAACAAGGTCTGGCGGAGCTGGCGCACCCGCAACCGCGTATTTGCGTTCATCGGCCGCTGTTCCAGTGCGATCACCGGCAGCAATGCGCCGTCCCCGACCTGTTGAAGATAGCAAAGGTCGACCGCCTCGGACTGCTGCGCCCGCACATTGTACGCGGCCGCCGCCGCGCCCAGATCGACCACGCTGCACACGCTCAGCACCACGCCCGCCGCCAGCGCATTGGCATTGACCAGCCACGTCACGCTCTTGCCCGCCAGGATCCGCCAGCCGATCAGGACCAGCCCCAGCGCCACCAGCGCCATCCACAGCAACGCCGCGATCCGCCACGCAGTCAGCATCGATTCGTCAATATAACGGGTGGTGCGCAGCGCGCTGGACGCCACCAGCACCAGGTTCTGTGCGACCCACAAGGTCACCAGCCGCCGCGCCCAGCGATTGCCCGCACTCGCACTGCCCGGTCGCAGCATCGCCAGCGCCAGCACACCGGCGACCAGCGCGGTGACGATCAGCGGATAGGCGCCACGATGGGCATAGTCCGCCGCGCTCACCCCGTCGGGCAGTCCCCCTCCGCTCCACAGGAACGCGATGTCGAGCGCGTTCTGGAGGGCAAAGATCGCGTTGAACAGACCGAGCGCCAGCAGCACCGATGGCAGCGACGTCCCCGGTATCCGCGGTTCGGGGTCGGGCAGCCGTGCGGCAAGGCGCAGCGCGATGCCGCGCGGACGAAAGGCGGACCACGCCACCGCCGCGACGAACGCCCATAGCGCCAGCTGCCATGGACCGGGTAAGGCTACGGTGTAGAGCGCCTGTTCGATCACCGGATTGGCGCGGGCGAACAGCGCCAGGAACACGATTCCGCCGATCACCGGCAGCGCCAATGTCGCCGCGACCCGCGCCGGCGACACGCCCCGGCCACGCACCGCCCCCACCTGCTTCAGGTCGGACAGCAACGCGAACGGCGTACTCAGCCCCTGCACCAGCAGCCGCGCGGTCCAGCGCCACGCATCGTCGAACCCGCGCACCCGTGGCAACAGCGCCGCGACCGACAACGCGGTCCAGAACAGCACCCATGCCAGCACCCCCGGATCGTCGAACAGGACTGCGGCAAACAGCCCCGCCACCGCCACGGCACCCCATGCGGCCCGGCGGTGCCGCACATCACGCCGCACCACGACCAGCAGCACCAGCCACGCGGCGGCCAGCGCGCCGACCCGCGCACCTTCGAATCCATCGGGGAACAACCAGTGGAACAACTGGACCAGCGCGACCATCGCGGCGATCTTGACCAGGAAACTGAAACGCATCGTGCGGCTCCCCCCGACAACAGGAGCAACCGCGTTAGGCCGATGCCATCGACCCCTGATCCGCAGCGCAACGAAGTTCGGCGCAGGCGATGCGCAGTTCCGGTGCAGCGCACGCGGAAAGGAAGGCCCCCTTTCCGCGCGACCGGCCGCCGTTCAGGCCGTGCCCATGCCTGAGAAATCAGGCGATCGCGGGCAGCTTGTCGAGATATTTGTCCAGCGTGATCGGATATTCGCGCACGCGGATGCCGGTCGCGTTATAGACCGCATTCGCCACCGCCGCGCCGACACCGCACAGCCCCAGTTCGCCGACCCCCTTCGCCTTCATCGGGTTGGCCTTCTCATCAGCTTCCGCCAGGAACACGACCTCCTGGTGCGGGATGTCGGCATGGACCGGCACTTCGTAGCTGGCGAGGTCGTGGTTGACGAACAGGCCGAAACGCGGATCGACCGCCAGTTCCTCCATCAGCGCCGACCCGACGCCCATCGTCATCGCGCCGATCACCTGGCTGCGCGCCGATACCGGGTTGATGATTCGCCCGGCGGCGCACACCGCCAGCATCCGCTGCACCCGCGTCACGCCGGTATAGGCATCGACCGCGACCTCGACGAAATGCGCGCCGAACGTGGCAAAGGCATATTGCTTGTCGAGCGCGCCGAATTCGATGCTGTCCTCGGCAGTGAGGGTCCCGGCTTCGCCAAGCGGGACCGAGCGTCCGCCGCCGGTCACCTTGCCGCCCTCGAACACCGCGTCATCGCCCATGCCCAGCTTCTGCGCAACCTGACCGCGCAGCGCGACACAGGCGGCATAGACGCCCGCCGTGCTGTTGGGTGCGCCCCATTGCCCGCCCGACCCGGCGGAGACGGGATAGGCGGAATGACCCAGCCGCACATCGACCGCCTCGACCGGCACGCCCATCATCTCCGCCGCCGTCTGCGCGAGGATCGTGTAGCTGCCGGTGCCGATGTCGGTCATGTCGGTTTCCACGACGACCCGGCCGCCCTCCAGCCGCACCCGCGCACCCGACTTCATGTTGACGTGGTTGCGGAACGCCGACGCCATGCCGACCCCGCGCAGCCATTTGCCGTCGCGGACCTGCCCCGGCTTGGCGTTGCGCCTTGCCCATCCGAAGCGTTCGGCACCTTCGGTCAGGCACCGTGCCAGCTGGCGCTGCGAGAACGGCTTTTTCGGGTTGGCCGGATCGACCTGCGTGTCGTTCTTGATGCGGAACTGCACCGGGTCCATTCCCAGCTTTTCCGCCATCTCGTCCATTGCGACTTCCAGCGCCATCATCCCCGGTGCCTCGCCCGGCGCACGCATCGCGTTGCCTTCGGGCAGGTCGAGGACCGCCAGTCGCATCGCCGCCAGCCGGTTTGCGCCGGCATAGAGCAGCTTGGTCTGGTTGACCGCCGCTTCGGGGCCGCCGTCCGGCTGGTCGCCCGAACCGCTTTCATGGCCGATCGCGGTGATCGTCCCGTCGGGGGTACAGCCGATCCGCACCCGCTGGCGCGTGGCCGGACGGTGGGTCGCGTTGTTGATCATCATCGGCCGCGCCATGGCAAGCTTCACCGGCCGCTTCGCCGCCTTCGCGCCCAGCGCCGCCAGCACCGCATCGGCCCGCAGGAACAATTTTCCGCCGAATCCGCCACCGACATAGGGCGATTGCAGCGTGATCTTGTCCTTGGGGATGCCCAGCGTCTTGGCCAGGTCGCCGCGCCCCCAGTCGACCATCTGGTTCGAGGTCCAGATCGTCAGCCGGTCGCCTTCCCATCGCGCGGTGGAGGCGAACGGCTCCATCATCGCATGGCTATGGTCGGGCGTGGTATATTCGGCGTCCAGCTTGACCGAGGCGCTGGCATAGCCGCCCTCGAAATCGCCGACCCGCGCCTCGGCCTTGCCATCGTCGCCGGGCGCCGGCTTGGCCGATTTCAGCCCTTCCTCGAGATCGAACCGACCCTTTGCCCGTGCATAATCGACACGGACGAGATTGGCGGCGGCGCGCGCCTGTTCGAACGTTTCGGCGACGACCACCGCCACCGCCTGGTGATAATGATCGACCGACGGACCCGCGAGCAGCTTGACGGTGTTCATCCGCCCCTTGCCCAGCGGCCCCGCGGTGTCGGCGGTGACGACCGCCAGCACGCCCGGCGCGGCGCGCGCGGCGCTGAGGTCGATTGACCGGATCGTGCCCTTGCCCACACCCGCGCCGACGATCACGCCATAGGCGGCGTTAGGCACGTCGCGGGCATGTTCGAAGGCGTAGGGGGCGAGGCCAGCGACCTTTTTGGGGCCGTCGATGCGGGTGCGCGCGCGGCCGACCACCTGTTGCCGGTCGATCGGATTGGTGCCGGCGGGGGTTTCGAACTTCATGGGATCAGCCCTTCGCCTGCGCGATGACAGAGGCCAGCGCGCGGGTCGCGAGCGGCAGTTTGAAAGCATTGTCCTTCGTCGGCGTCGCACCCTGAAAGGCGCGTGCCGTCACAGCGGCGGCGCCTTGCGACAACAGCGCATCGGCCGCCTCGACCCGCCAGGGTCGGGGTGCCACGCCACCGAACGCGACACGGCCCGTGCCGTCGCGCTGGATGACGGCGGCAACCGACACCAGTGCATAGGCATAGGATGCCCGATCGCGCACCTTTTCATAGAAATGCCTGCCGCCGATCGGGCGCGGCAGGGTGACGGCGGTAATCAACTCGCCCGGTTGCAGAACCGTGTCCAGATCGGGCCGGTTACCCCATAGCCGGTGGAACTCGGCGATCGGAATCCGCCGCGTGACGCCGCTGCCGTCGATCGTTTCGACGACCGCGTCCAGCACCCGCATCGCCACCGCCATGTCGCCGGGAAAGGTCGCGATACAGTCGGTCGATACGCCGATCACGCCCAGCTGACGCGAATAGCCGCCGATCGCGGCACAGCCGGACCCTGCCTTGCGCTTGTTGCACGCCATGTTGGTGTCGTAGAAATAGGGACAGCGCGTCCGTTGCAGCAGATTGCCCGCCGTCGTCGCCTTGTTGCGCAGCTGTCCCGAAGCCCCCGCGACGATTGCACGGGTCAGCACGCCATAATCACGCCGCACGCGCTCATCGGCAGCCAGATCGGTATTGCTGACCAGCGCACCGATGCGCAGGCCGCCATCCGCCGTCTTTTCGATCCGGTCGAGCTTCAGGTCCTGCACGTCGACCAGATGCGCCGGCGTCTCGATTTCAAGCTTCATCAGGTCGAGCAGATTGGTACCGCCGGCGATGAACTTGGCCTCTGGCCGGGTGGCGACGATCCGCGCCGCTTCGGCCGGGTCTTTCGCGCGCTCATAGGTAAAGGCTCTCATGCGCCCGCGACCTCCGCCATGGCATCGGCGATGTTGGAATAGGCCCCGCAGCGACAGATATTGCCGCTCATCCGCTCGCGCAGTTCCATGTTGGTGGCCTGGGGCTTTTTCGTCAGGTCGGCCTGCACATGGCTCGGCACCCCGCGCCTGATCTCGTCCAGCACCGCCACCGCCGAACAGATTTGCCCCGGCGTGCAATAGCCGCATTGATAGCCGTCATGCTTGACGAACGCGGCCTGCATCGGGTGCAGCCTGTCGGGCGTGCCCAGCCCTTCGATGGTGGTGATCCGGTCGCCGTCATGCATGACCGCCAGCGTCAGGCAGCTGTTGATCCGCTTCCCCTCGACCATCACCGTGCAGGCGCCGCACTGGCCGTGGTCGCAGCCCTTCTTGGTACCGGTCAGGTTCAGGTGTTCGCGCAGCGCATCGAGCAAGGTTGTCCGCGTATCGAGCGTCAATTCGCTCGGCCGCCCGTTGACCGTCAGTCGCACCGGCATCGTCGGCGGGGCCGCCGCCGGCGTCGCCCCCTGTGCCGCTGCCGCCAGCGGATGCGCTGCCAGTGCCGCGCCCGCCGCCCCGGCGGCCAGCACGCCCCGGCGCGATAGTTCATAGTCGGACGTTTCGCCCATAATGGAATTTCCCGTTGGCCCCGAATGCTGCACGGAATACGCCCCAGCACATGGCATAACGATGCAAACCGATTTCCGTTTCAGAACAGGACGTGATCGGTACGGAAAACGTCCGAACCCGCCACATTCATCGGAGGAGCGCCGGCTGACCGGCAACTTTCTCAGGCGCGCTGTCGTTCTGTACCCCTGCTTGCCTGGTTCGAACCACGCGTCCGTTGGCAACAGGACAGGCGCGGCGTGGGTCCGGACGTTGCCCAAGCGACGTTTCCAATCGGATGGATCAAATGCTGATGACACGCGTCGTCGTTCACCGGACTCAGCATGGCTGATCGGCTTACCGTCTGGTTCGATGGCGGTTGCCCGCTTTGCACGCGGGAAATCGCGGTGATGCGGCGGCTCGACCGGGGGCGACGGATCGATTTCGTCGATGTCGGCGCGCCGGAAACCGCGTGCCCGATCGAGCGCCGGCTGCTGCTCGAACGCTTTCACGCGCGGGAGGATGGGCGGATGCTGTCCGGCGCGGCAGCGTTCGCGGCGATGTGGCGTGCGATCCCCCTGCTGCGCCCCCTCGGTCTGTTCGCCCGCAACCGGAACGTCTTGCGCGGGCTGGAGGCACTGTATCTGCGGTTCCTGCGCGTTCGCCCGACACTGCAACGGTGGGTGCGATGACGCCGCGCCGCGATCCCGTTGGTCCGGGACAGGTCAGCGTATGGGATTTTCCCCGCCCGGCGATTGCCGAGCCGTGCGATCGGCATATCCGGATCGAGCATCGCGGGATCGCCATCGCCGACACCATCCGTGCGGTCCGCACGCTGGAAACCAGCCATCCGCCCAGCTACTACCTGCCACCCGACGACATCGCGATGGACTTTCTGCGCCCCGCACCGGGCCGATCGCTGTGCGAATGGAAGGGACAGGCGCGCTATTGGGATGTCGTCGTCGACGGCGTCGTCCTGCCCCGTGTCGGCTGGAGCTATGCCGACCCGACCCCCGCGTTTCGCAGCATCGCCGGCCATATCGCCTTCTATGCCGGGCCGTTCGAGGTCTGCACCGTCGACGGTATCCCCGTCATGCCGCAACCGGGCGGTTTCTATGGCGGGTGGATCACGCCCGAGCTTGCCGGTCCGTTCAAGGGTCCGCCCGGCACGATGGGCTGGTAACGCGACACCGCCCCCGCTGCGGGTGCAGCAGGGGCGGCGGGGGTGTGGCGCGGGTGCGGATCGATGTCGATCAGCGGCCGGCGAGTGCGCGGTCCAGATCGACGCCGCGTGCTTCCCATTCGCCGCGCGTCTTGCAGACCTTGGTCAGGATGCGGCTGCCGGTAGCTTCGGTCTTGAAGCAGTAGCGGGCGTTGGGCGATGCCTTGTAGGCGGTGGCGGCGGGGCCGGCGG
>NZ_CAJYQD010000010.1 GCF_913776855.1 uncultured Sphingomonas sp.
ACCAGGCGGCGCAGATCGCTACGCTGGAGGACCGGTTCGCGGAGCGGCGTCGCGCGCTCGAGCTGGAACTGCGCGCCGCCAATGCCCGCCTGGCGGAGGCGATCGCCGCCGAACATGCCGCCGGCCCGCGCGTCGCCGCCGCCGTCGACCAGAGCCACGCGGCAATGGGCGCGCTGCAAAAGGCGACACTGGCACATCTCTTCGCCATGCGCCGGCTGTTGCGCCCCGACCAGGCGACACGGTTCGATGCGGCGGTAGTCCGGGCGCTGACCGACGGCCGGGGGTGAGCGTCGACTGGTCCACCCTGTCCGATGGCGATCTGGCGGCGCTGAGCCTTGCCGGGCGGCAACCGGCCTTTGCCGAAATCCTGCGCCGCTATCGCACGCCCATATTCCGCGTCGCGCGGGCATGGACCGGCGATGCGGACGAGGCGCTGGACATTGTGCAGGAAAGCTTCGTCGCGGCGCATGGCGCGCTGGCACGCTATGATCGCGATCGCGCGATGCAGGCGTGGCTGTCGACCATCGCGCTCAACAAATGCCGCGACTGGGCGCGGCGGCGGGCGGTGCGGCGGTTCCTGTCGTTCGGGCTGCACCATGCTGGACAGGGTGAGGCGATCCCCGATCCTGCCGCACCGATCGACGACGCCGTGGCCGATCGCCACGAACTGGACCGGGTGATACGAACGATCGCTACCCTGCCCGACCAGCTCAAGACGCCGTTGATCCTGCACGCGATCGAGGGGCTGGCCCAGGCGGAGGTCGCGCAGCTGCTGGGCATTTCGGCCAAGGCGGTCGAAACCCGCATCTATCGTGCGCGGGCGCAACTGGCGGAAAAACTGCGCCGGTTCCAAGGGGGCGGCGGGTCGCCCGCGTAAAGGAGGTATTCCCAGTCAGGAGCGTGCATGTCGCCTGTTTTCGATCGTCGCCAGTTGTTGCGCGGTGCCACGCTCGGCGGTGGCGGGCTGGCACTGGGGAGCGCGTGGCCGGGTTGGGCGCAGAGCGGATTGATGGGAATCGCCGCCCCGGTCCCGACCGTGTCGGGCGACGCCATCACGCTGACCATCGGCCATGTCATGCGGCAGGTCGACGGGCGGATGGCCCATGCGATCGGCATCAACGGCACCTCCCCAGCCCCGCTGATCCGCCTGCGCGAGGGGCAGAACGCACGGATCACCGTCGTCAACACGCTGGACGAGCCGACCTCGCTCCATTGGCACGGGCTGTTGCTGCCGTTCCAGATGGACGGCGTGCCGGGCGTGTCGTTTCCCGGCATCGCCGCGCGGTCGCGCTTCACCTACGAATTTCCGGTGATCCAGAGCGGGACCTACTGGTATCACAGCCATTCCGGGTTGCAGGAGCAGGAGGGGCTGTACGGTCCCATCGTGATCGACCCCAGGGCGCCCGACCGGGTCGCGTTCGATCGCGAGCATGTGATCGTCCTTTCCGACCACAGCTTTCGTCACCCGCACGTGATCTTCGACCGGTTGAAGAAGGAGCCGAGCTATTTCAACCGCCAGCGCCAGACACTGGCCGGGCTGCTCGCCGGGCGCGACCAGTCGGCGAAGGAGCGCGCGATATGGGGCGCGATGCGGATGGACCCGGCCGACGTCGCCGACGTGACCGGATCGACCTATACCTATCTGGTCAACGGCCACGGCCCGCAGGACAATTGGACCGCGCTGTTCCGGCCGGGGGAACGCGTGCGGCTGCGCTTCGTCAATGCCTCGGCCATGACGACCTTCAACGTGCGGATACCGGGGCTGCCGATGGCGATCGTCGCTGCCGACGGCCTGAACGTGCGCCCGGTCGAGATCGACGAGTTCCAGTTCGGCCCGGCCGAAACCTATGACGCGATCGTCGTGCCGAACGACCTGCGCGCCTATACCGTGGTGGGGGAGAGCATCGACCGGTCGGGCATGGCGCGTGCGACGCTGGCTCCGCGCGTCGGCTTGGCCGCCGCCGTGCCCCCCTTACGCCCCCGTCCGCTGGCGACGATGAAGGACATGGGCATGGACCATGGCAGCATGGCCGGTATGGACCATGGTGCCGGCGGCATGGCCGGAATGGACCACGCGACGATGGACCATGGCGCGACCGCCGCAGCGCCGATGGCCGGAATGGCGATGGGCGACATGAACATGCGCGACTTTTCGAATGCGCCGGAGGTGCGCAAAGGGCCGGGCGTGCAGACCATTTCCCCGATGCCCGTCGACCGCACGGGCGAGCCGGGACAGGGCCTTGCCGATGTCGGCCACCGCGTGCTGACCTATCGCGATCTCGTCGCGCTGGACCGCAACCCTGACACCCGCGCGCCGGAGCGGGAGATCAGGCTGCACCTGACCGGCAATATGGAACGCTATATGTGGGGCTTCGATGGCGAAAAGCTGTCGGAGAACCCCGATCCGATCACGCTGCTGCATGGCGAACGGGTGCGCGTCACCCTGATCAACGATACGATGATGGGCCATCCGATCCACCTGCACGGCCATTTTTTCGACCTCGTGACCGGCAAGGGCGACCATGCGCCGCGCAAGCATACCGTGCTGGTCCAGCCCGGCGGCACCGTCAGCTGGGACGTGACCGGCGAGGAGGGCGACTGGGCGTTCCACTGTCACATGCTCTATCACATGCACGCGGGCATGATGCGCGTGGTGCAGGTCCGCCGCGCGGAGGCGGCGGCATGATCCGCATTCTCCTGGGCAGCGTAGCGCTCGTGTCCGCCCCGGCGGTCGCGCAGACGATGGACCATAACATGCACATGCCCGGCATGATGATGCCCGCCAGACCGGCGGCAAAGCCCGCGCGCAAACCCGTGGCGAAGCGAAAGCCCGCCGCGCGCGTCCCGGCGAAGCGGGCGACCAAGCGGGTGACGCCCCCCGATCCCCACACAGGCCATGCCATGTCGGCGATGCAGGGGATGGCGATGCCCGCATCCGAACCGGTCGCTACCGATCCCCATGCCGGGCACGACATGTCGGGCATGACCATGCCGGACCCCCATGCCGGCCACGCCATGGCTGCGATGGCGGGCATGGGTGGCGATCCGGTCGGGACCGACCTGCCGCCGGGCGACAAGCCCGCCCCCGCCCCGGCCCGCGACCATCTCGCCGACCGCTTCTGGGGTGCCGAGGCAATGGCCGCCGCCCGTACCAACCATCTGACGCGCGAACATGGCGGAATGACCTTCCGCCAATTGCTGCTCGACCTGGCCGAGATACAGCTGCGCAAGGGCCGCGACGGCTATCGGTGGGAGGGGCAGGCATGGATCGGCGGCGACATCCACCGGCTATGGCTGAAGTCCGAGGGCGAAGGGGATATCGGCGGCGCACTCGGTACCGCCGAGGTCCAGGCGCTCTACTCCCGCGCGCTCGACCCCTATTGGAACCTGCAGGTCGGTATCCGCCACGACATCCGCCCGGACCCGTCGCGGACCTATGCGACGCTGGGGGTCGAGGGGCTGGCACCTGGCTGGTTCGAGGTCGGTGCCGCGTTGTTCCTGTCGACCAGGGGCGAGCTGCTCGGCCGGGTCGAGAGTTATTACGACCAGCGCATCACCAATTACATCGTGCTGCAACCGCGGATCGAGGCGAACCTGTCGGCGCAGGACCTGCCCGACGTCGGCACCGGCGCGGGGCTGACCGACGTCGAGGCCGGGCTGCGGCTGCGCTACGAAGGACGTCGCGAATTCGCGCCCTATCTCGGCGTGACGTGGGAACGGCAGGTCGGCGACACCGCGCGGTACAGCCGGGCAAGGGGGCGCGATACCGGCGGCCTGAGCGTCGTCGCCGGCGTGCGGGCATGGTTCTGATCCGATCCCCCGCCCCGTACGGCGGAAGGCGCGCCCCTATCGCGCCAGCGCCTCGGCAATCAACTTGCGGCTGTTGTCGATACCGTACAGCGCGATGAAGCTGCCCATGCGCGGGCCTTGCGGCGTGCCCAGCAGCGTTTCGTAGCACGCCTTGAACCAGTCGCGCAGCGATTCGAACCCGGCGGTCTTGCCGATCTCGTACACTGCGTTCTGGATGTCCTCGGCGCTGGCATCGGCCGGCATCGCCGCCAGCTCGACGTCCAGCCGTTCCAGTGCGGCACGCTCCACTTCGGTCGGGGCGCGGCGCACCGGCTGTTCCGCGACATCGCGAACAAAGGCCAGCGCATGGTCGATCAGCGCGTCGAGCGCCGGATACCGATCGGCACTGGCATCCTCGACATAGTTCGCCAGATAGCCCCAGACCTGCGCCTTGGTCGCTTCCCCCATCACGCCGACCAGGTTCAGCAGCAGGCCGAACGTCACCGGCAGCGTATCGGCCGGCGGCGGGCCGCCATGGATATGGTGGACGGGGTTGCCCAGCTGCTGTTCGACCGGCTGACCGGCATAATTCGCCCGGAACTGCCAATATTCGTCGATCGCGCGCGGGATCACCCCCAGGTGCAATTGCTTGGCCTTTTTCGGCTCGCGATAGGCGTAGAAGGCGACGCTTTCGGGCGGGCCATAGGTCAGCCATTGTTCGAGACTGAGGCCATTGCCCTTCGACTTCGAAATCTTCTGCCCATATTCGTCGAGGAACATTTCGTAGTTGAAGCCTTCGGGCGGGCGGGCGCCCAGCACGCGGGCGATCTTCGACGATTGCGTGACCGAATCGATCAGGTCCTTGCCCGCCATCTCGTAATCGACGCCGAGCGCCGCCCAGCGCATCGCCCAGTCGACCTTCCATTGCAGCTTGGCGCCGCCCGACAGGATCGATTGTTCGACGCGGGTGTCCCCGTCCATGAACGCCACCATGCCGGTATCGGCGTCCAGCACCTCGACCGGCACCTGCAGCACGATCCCGCTGGTCGGCGAGATCGGCAGCACCGGCGAATAGGTCGCGCGACGTTCGGCGCCCAGCGTCGGCAGCATGATGTCGAGGATCGCCTGCATGTTGCGCAACACGCCCTTCAGCGCGTCGTCGAACCGGCCGCCGCGATAATAGTCGGTCGACGACGCGAACTCATACTCGAACCCATATTGGTCGAGGAACGCGCGCAGCCGGGCATTGTTGTGCGCGGCAAAGCTCGGGTGCGTGCCGAACGGATCGGGGATTTCGCTCAGCGGCTTGCCCAGATGCGTGGCGAGCATGTCGCCGTTCGGCACATTGTCCGGCACCTTGCGCAGCCCGTCCATATCGTCCGAAAACGCGATCAGCCGGGTCGGCTGGTCCGACAGTTCCATGAACGCCTTGCGCACCATCGTCGTGCGCAGCACTTCGTTGAACGTACCGATATGCGGCAGACCCGACGGGCCGTAGCCGGTTTCGAACAGGATCGGCGCACCGCCCGGTTTCCCGTGCGGATAGCGCTTCAACAGCTTGCGCGCCTCCTCATACGGCCAAGCCTTTGAAACCAATGCTGCATCGCGAAGTGTGGGGTCGGTCATCCGCTCCAGATACGCGGTTGGCCGACAGATTTCCACCGGTTGCGATGCAACCAATCGCACGGTTGGACGTAGCGTGTTGCGATGATCGTATCCGACGCACCCCGCCTGCCCCGCATCGTCGCCGAAGTCTGGAAACCGGCCCTCGCGCTGTTCATCTGGGACGTGATCGTCACGATCGTGTATTTCGTCCTGCCGTTCAAGGCGCCGTCGCTGCCGCTGACGCTGTTCGGGTCGGCGCTGGCGCTGTTCCTCGGCTTTCGCGTCAATTCGGCCTATGCGCGGTGGTGGGAAGGGCGATCCCTCTGGGGGCTGATGATCAACGCCTCGCGCAACCTTGCGCGCGGGTCGATCTCGTTCATCGGGCCGGAGGATGAAGGACAGAAGCGCGACCTGAAGCGTTCGATCGTGCTGCGCCACATCGCCTATGTCAACGCGCTGCGCTGCCAGTTGCGGCGGCTGGATTCGAAGGACGACGTGCATCGCTTCCTGTCGCGGGACGAGGCGGGCGAGCCGCTGGGCCGCACCAATGTCGCCAACGGCCTGCTCGACGGCACCGGCGCCCGCATCGCCGAGGCGCAGCGGCGCGGCTGGATCGACAGCATCCAGCAGACCAGCCTGGAAAGCGTGCTGATCGACATCGCCAATGCGCAGGGCGGCATGGAGCGGATCAAGAACACGCCGCTGCCGGTGCAATACCGGTTTCTGCCGTCGCTGTTCACCCGCCTGTTCTGTGCCGTGCTGCCGATCGGGCTGGTCGAGACGCTGGGCATCGCAACGCCGCTGGGGTCGGGGCTGGCGGGGCTGATGTTCCTCGCGGTGCTGCAGATCGGCGAGGATCTGGCGGACCCGTTCGCCAACACCGTCCACGACCTGCCGCTGACCGCGATGTGCCGCACGATCGAGATCGACCTGCTGCAGGCGATTGGCGATCCTGCGCCCGAACCGCTCAAGCCGGAAAAGGGTGTGCTGTGGTGACGGAACGCGTCGGTGACTGAAACGCTGTTGCCGTCGAGAGGATGATCGATGGCGGACGAACATAAACCGACGAAAAAGATGGCGGCGAACGCCGAAAAGGGCCTGAAGCTGCGCGAAAAGTTCGATCGCGGCGGGACGGATGTCGGCGTCAAACGCGCGAAACAGATCGTCGATGGTGGCCCGATGTCCGATGCCGACGTCAAATCGATGCACAGCTATTTCGCGCGGCACAAGGTCGACAAGGATACCAAGGCGCATCGCTGGGGTGACGATAACGATCCGTCGGCCGGGTATATCGCGTGGTTGCTCTGGGGCGGCGATGAAGGCCGCGACTGGGCGGAACGCCAGCACGAAAAGCTCGACAGCTAAAAACCTCCCCGCCTGCGGGGAGGGGGATGTTCGCATACGGAACGGCGGCATTCGCGGTCCGCCCCCGCCACCAGCTACGCTGCCCCCCCCGTGCCGGGGAGGACTTGGTCCCGTTCCGCTTCCGTTCTGGCACTTGCCGCGCTAAGGCGGTGCGATGCTCCCCTACCCCGCCCTGCACGCCAGCCATTCGGGCGTCTGGATCGCGACGGCCGATGGCACGCGCGAGGTCAGTCGGGGGGAAGCGATCGCGCTGGTCGCCGATACGCCGACGATCGTCCTGAATGCTGCCCTGATCGGGCAGCGGCTGGGCTATGCCGAGCTGTCCGGGCTGGACCTGCTCGAACTGTTCGCCTTCGTCCATCCCGCGCGCTTCGCGGTACCGACGCCCAAGGGGATCGCGCAGGCGCTCGACCTGCCGCTGCCTGCGGAGGAAGCAGGCATCGCCGATCTGTTGCGGGCGGCGGCGGCGGCGCTGATCGCGACCGCTTCGGCACCATGGGCCGAACAGGAAGGGGCATGGACCGCCGCGCAGTCGCTGTTCCGCCTGCGCTGGCCATGGGCACCGGCGCTGGGGCAGGTGCTGCCCAAACCCGAAACCGCCGAACGCTGGCTGTTCAGCAAATTGCCCGAATGGGAGGAGGCGCCACCGCGCGCCAATCCCCGCACGGTGACGCTGACGCCCGATGCGGTGGCGGAGCGGCTGGCGACGCTGACCGGCAGCGCGGCGGAGGCGCGGCCGGGACAGCGCGCCTTTGCCGCCGCCGCCGCCGACGCGTTCGCCCCGCGTGCCGCGCGCGACACGCCGAACCTGGTGCTGGCGGAGGCCGGAACCGGCATCGGCAAGACCCTGGGCTATCTCGCGCCGACCTCGCTCTGGGCGCAGGCGGCCGATGGCGCGGTGTGGGTGTCGACCTTTACCAAGGCGCTGCAACGCCAGCTCGCGCAGGAAAGCACCCGCGTCTATCCCGATCCGGCCGAGCGACGGGCAAAGGTCGTGACGCGCAAGGGGCGGGAGAATTATCTTTGCCTGCTGAACCTCGAGGATGCGTTGCAGGGCGGGTTTCAGGGGCGGGCGGCGGTGCTGGCGCACCTCGTCGCGCGCTGGGCGGCGTATAGCGCCGATGGCGATATGGTCGGCGGCGACCTGCCCGGCTGGCTGCCGACGCTGTTCCGGCGCAACGGATCGACCGCGCTGACCGATCGGCGGGGCGAATGCATCTACGCCGGCTGCCCGCATTACCGGAAATGCTTCATCGAACGCGCGGCGCGGGCATCGGCGCAGGCGGATATCGTCATCGCCAACCATGCGCTGGTGATGGTCAACGCGGCGCGGGGGCGTGAGACCGGCACGCGCCCGACCCGCTATGTCTTCGACGAAGGCCATCATCTGTTCGAGGCGGCCGACGCGATGTTCTCTGCCGCGCTGACCGGCATGGAGGCGATCGAGATCCGCCGTTGGGTGCTCGGCCCCGAAGGCGGCGGGCGCGGCCGGCGGCGGGGCCTTGCCGCTCGGCTGTCGGACGTGGCGAGCTATGATGCGGCGGGGGGTGAGGCGGTGGCGGCGGCGGTCGATGCCGCGCGGCTGCTGCCCGCCGAGGGCTGGCTGGCACGGATTCAGGAGGGCAACCCGTTCGGCCCGGTCGAGGAACTGCTCGCCTGCGTACGCGGCGCAGTGTTCGCCCGCGCCAAGGATGGCGAGGCGGGCTATGGCCTCGAAACCGAACTCAGCGAACCGCGACCCGAACTGGTCGATGCCGCCGGCCCCGCCGCGCAGGCGCTGGACGCGCTGCTCCGCCCCCTCATTGCGCTCGGCAAGCGGCTGGAAGCGGTGCTGACCGAGGGGCCGGACTGGATGGACGGGCCGGCGCGCGCGCGGATCGAGGGGGCGATCGCGTCGCTGGGCTGGCGGGCGGAGACGGTCGCGGCCTGGGGCCGGCTGCTCGCGCGGATCGGCGGGCCGGTCGATCCCGATTTCGTCGACTGGATGACGGTCGACCGGGTCGAGGGGCGCGAATATGACATGGGGCTGCACCGCCACTGGCTCGACCCCAGCCGACCCTTTGCCGAAACCGTGCTGAAGCCCGCGCATGGCGTGCTGGTCACTTCCGCCACCCTGCGCGCCGGCGGCGACTGGAGCCAAGCCGACGCCCGCGTCGGGGCGCCGCATCTGCTGCGCCAGCCAACCCATTTCGAAGCGGCCAGCCCGTTCGCCTATGCGCACCAGGCTGAGGTGCTGATCGTCACCGATGTGAAGAAGGGCGATCTGCCCGCGCTCGCCAATGCCTATGGCCGGCTGATCGTCGCGGCGGGCGGCGGCACGCTCGGGCTGTTCACCGCGATCCGGCGGCTGCGCGGCGTCCATGCCCGTATCGCCGACCGGCTGGCGCGTGATGGACTGCCGCTCTACGCCCAGCATGTCGACCCGATCGATACCGGCACACTTGTCGACATCTTTCGCGACGATCCCCGTGCCTCGCTGATCGGCACCGATGCGCTGCGCGACGGGGTGGACGTACCCGGCCACTCGCTCAGGATGGTGGTGATGGAGGGGGTGCCGTGGGTGAAGCCGGGTGTGCTGCACGCCGCGCGGCGGCTGGCGGGCGGCGGCAGCGCCTATGACGACCGGATGGTACGCGCGCGCCTCGCACAGGCGTTCGGGCGGCTGATCCGCCGCGCCGACGATCGCGGGCTGTTCGTGTTGCTGTCCGCCGCCATGCCGTCGCGACTGCTGGGCGCCTTTCCGGAGGGCACGCCGATCCTCCGATGCACGCTGGACGAAGCGGTGGCGCGTGCCCTTTCCTTGGGGCACGAAGTCGGGCATGGGGCGCAAGCCCTGCCGATGGAGCGATTGCCATGAAGACGCTGACGCTGTTGCGCCATGCCAAGTCGGGCTGGGACGATCCCGCACTCAGCGATTACGATCGCCCCCTGAACGCCAAGGGCGCGCGCGCCGCGACCGCGATGGGTGCGCATGTGCGACAGGCCGGGCTGACGTTCGATGCGGTGGTCGCAAGTTCGGCCAAGCGCGTGGTCGAGACGTTGGAGCATTTTCGCCGTGGGTACGGCACCCTGCCCGAGGCACGGCACGACCGCACGCTGTACCTCGCCTCGGCCGGCACGATGCTCGACATGATCCGCGCACTGCCCGCCGATGCCGACCGCGCGCTGCTGGTCGGGCATAATCCGGGGCTGGAGGATCTGGTCCTGCTGCTGTCGGCCGAAACAAATCCGCTGCGCGGCGCGGTAGAGGAGAAGTTCCCGACCGCCAGCGTCGCGGTGCTGGAGCTGGACGGCGACTGGGCGGGGGCGTGCGACGGCTGCGGCCACCTCACCAGCTTCGTCCGGCCGCGCGACCTCGATCCGTCGCTGGGGCCGAACCACGACTGACGGTTGACGGCGATCCGTACGATCCCCGTTTGTTGCATGGCATCGATGGCTACGCTACGTCCCCGTCCGTGAAGGATCATCCCGCCGACCCGTATCACGCACGCGCCGCGATCTGCGAACTGCTCGAGCGTGTCGGAACGGCGGACCGTGCGGCATTGGGGCAGTTGTACGAACTCACCGCATCCTCGCTATTCGGTATCTGCCTGCGGATCTGTGGGGAACGAAGCGAGGCGGAGGATGTGCTGCACGAGGTGTTCCAGTTGATCTGGAAACGCGCGGGTAGTTTCGTTCCGACCGCCGCCCATCCGATGGCGTGGCTGGGCACCATCGCCCGCAACCGATCGATCGACTGGGCTCGTGGCCATGGCAGACGCAGGACCAGGCCGATCGAGGACGCAGGCGAGATTGCCGACGACGCGCCGGACCAGCTGGCCGTACTCGAGCGTTCGCAGGAAGCGCAGCGGCTGTACGATTGCCTCGACGCGCTGGACGCTCGGCAGCGCGATACCCTGCGTACCGCCTTTTTTGGCGGATTGACCTATGCCCAACTGGCCGAAGCTCAGGGCGTACCCGAACCGACGGTACGCAGTTGGGCGCGCCGGGGCCTGCTGAACTTGCGGGGATGCGTCAGTGACGCCTGAAGACCATATGCTTGCCGGTGAACTTGCGCTCGGCCTTCTCGAAGGAAATGAACGGGCGCAGGCCCTGCGCAGGACGCTGTCCGATCCCGACTTCGCGCGCGAGGTCGAAGGGTGGCGCGTGCGTTTCGCCAGCATGTTGGCGGAGGTTCGCCCGGTTCCCGCTCCCCCAGGCCTGATCCGCGACATCGGGGCCCAGACCGCACCGAAACCGCGCAACCAACTCCGACTGGTCCTGCCGGCTGCGCTGTCCGCCGTCGCCGCGGCAACGCTGGTGCTGGTATTGCGGCCAAGCCCGACCGTCTTGCCGCCGGTCGATCGACCGGCGGCGGCAACGCTGCTGGCTGCGCTCCAGCCGTCCGATAGAACGGGGACGCCAATCAGTGCGATCGTCGATCGCGACACGGGACAGATCCGCGTCGTTGCCACCGGCATCGCACCGGCTGGCAAGGCGGCGCAACTATGGGTCATACGCGACGGGGTGCCCCGTTCGCTTGGCCTGTTGGCGGGCAACGGGACGACGCGCCTGTCTGTGCCGACGACCGAGCGGACGGCGTTGCAGGCCGGACTGGTGCTTGCCATTTCGATCGAGCCGCCGGGCGGGTCGCCGAAGCCGACTCCGACGGGACCGGTGGTCGCGAGCGGGCCGCTGACCCCAATCTGATCCGCGGCCGGACGAACCGTACTATCGCGCCGCCAGCCGCCGCGCGAAATACACCTCGACCGCGCGCTCGACGCTCTTGGCGATCGCGCGGCGGCCTTCGACCGAATCGAGCCGCTGCGCGTCGGCGTCATTCGACAGATAGCCGGTTTCGAACAGGATCGACGGCAGGTCGGGCGCCTTCAGCACCATCAGCGACGCCATGCGATGATAATTCGGCTTGAGCGGGATGACCCCGGTCGCCTCGCGTCCCAGCAGCCGGGCGAACCCGGCCGAGGCGTTCATCGTCTCGCGCTGGGTCAGGTCGATCAGGATCGAGGAGATGTCGGCGCTCTGCCGGCCGAGGTCGACGCCGGCCAGGATGTCGGCCTTGTTCTCGCGCGCGGCGAGGCGTGCGGCTTCGCGGTCGGAGGCGACTTCGGACAGGGTATAGATGCTGGCGCCGGTCGCCTGCGGATTGTCGGCGCTGTCGCAGTGGATCGAGATGAACAGACTGGCGCCCAGCCGCCGCGCAATCGCATAGCGTTCCTGCAACACCAGGAACTCGTCGCGGTCGCGGGTCAGTGCCACGCGTACCCGCCCGCTCGCCAGCAGTGCGTCGCGCACGGCGCGGGCGGTCTTCAGCGTCAGATCCTTTTCCTGCATCCCGCCGTGCGGCGAGATGGCGCCGGGATCATGCCCGCCATGGCCAGCATCGATCACCACCAGCGGCCGGTCGGCATCACCCTGAACCGATGGCAGGCGCTGACCACGGCGGCGGCTGGGCACGGGGACCGATACGGTCGCACGCTGCCGGGCGTCGACGATCATCGCCGCCGACGACGAAGCCGGCACGACGGTCGCCACCGCGATCTGCGGCTGGAACCGCATCCGCCCGGCGGTGGTGGCACGGGCATAGCGTTCGGGCGCAACGCCGCTCAGCGTGAGGGTCAGCCGCCGCCCGTCTTCCGAAAAGCGCCCGGCGGTAACGACCAGCGGCCGGTCGAGGTCGAACACGATCCGGCTGCCGCCGTCGCGCACCCCCTGCCGCACCGCGCGCACGCCGCCGCCCGATTCGCTGCGCCCACCGGGACGCACGCCGTCGAGATCGACGACCAGCCGGTCCGGTCCACCCAGCACGAAGCTGGAGGCGCCGTTGGCTGGCGCATCGAGGCGGATGGTGATGCGGTCCGAACCGGCGTCGACGCTGTCCACCGATTGCGCAGCAACGGGGAAGCCGAACCAGATCGACAGGAAGGCCAGCCATGCGCCCATCGGTGCGCTATGCCGTCCAATCGCATTTTCGGTCCAGCGCAAATCCATGGACGTGGTGCCCGCTTCCTTTTTCCGAAGCGTTTGCATAGGCCCGTGCGGTTCAACCTGCGGTGAACCAGCACGCTGAATCCGGCTTTAACCATTTATTCGGATTTGCTTCGCTACCGAAACGAACCTGCGGACGCTGTTGCCGTTGACGATACCGGGTGCTACGCCCCCTATTACGTCGGTCCCGGACATGGTTCGGGGAAACCGACGCGACACCCCCCAAAGGCGTACCCGCTCCAGGGGGTTTAACCAGGTTGATGTTCGCATGTGGCAAGTTCCGTCCCGTACCGCCTGTGCCGCTGTCGCGGCCGGCGTCGGGCCGACAATTGTCCACCCGGAACTGTCCGGGCTGCCCATGCCAGCAGACGCATATCCCAGCAATCGCGCGCAGGCACCGGGCTTGACCCCCGCCGCGCGTTTAGGCGCGCCGACTGGCCGAGCCGTCCCGCGCGCCCGGAGACATTATCATGACCACGCGGATGTTGATCGACGCTCGCCACCGGGAAGAAACCCGCGTCGCCGTCGTCAAGGGTAACCGGATCGAGGAGTTCGATTTCGAATCGGCCGAGCGCAAGCAGCTCAAGGGCAATATCTATCTGGCCAAGGTGACGCGGGTCGAACCGTCGTTGCAGGCGGCGTTCGTCGATTATGGCGGCAACCGCCACGGCTTCCTCGCCTTTTCCGAAATCCACCCCGATTATTACCAGATCCCGAAGGAAGACCGCGACGCGCTGCTGGCCGAAGAGGCCGAACATGCCGCCGAGGAAGCCGCGCTGCGTGCCGGCGAGCATGACGACGACCTCGACTACGACGATCACGACGACGATGCCGAAGGCGGCGTCGAGGTCGTCGAGCGCGACGAGGAAGACGACGACCATCATGACGACGAAGAGGGCGAGGCCCCGGCGCGCCGTCCGCGCAAGGGCGGTGGCGACGACGCCGCAGTCGAGGCGCTGCGCCAGCGCCGGCTGAACCTGCGCCGCCGCTACAAGATCCAGGACGTGATCCGCCGCCGGCAGGTGCTGCTGGTGCAGGTCGTCAAGGAAGAGCGCGGCAACAAGGGTGCGGCGCTGACCACATACCTGTCGCTCGCCGGCCGCTATTGCGTGCTGATGCCCAACACCGCGCATGGCGGCGGCATTTCGCGCAAGATCAGCTCGGCCGCCGACCGCAAGCGGTTGAAGTCGATCATGGCCGAACTGACGCTGCCGGCATCGATGGGCTGCATCGTCCGCACCGCCGGGCTGCAGCGCTCGCGCCAGGAGATCAAGCGCGACTTCGATTACCTCGCCCGCCTGTGGGACGGGATTCGCGAACAGACGCTGACCTCTTCGGCGCCGGCGCTGGTCTATGGCGACAGCGACCTGGTGAAGCGTGCGATCCGCGACATCTACAACAAGGATGTCGACGAGGTGATCGTCGAGGGCGAAGACGGTTTCCGTCACGCCAAGGAATATATGCGGCTGCTGATGCCCGCGCACGCCCGCCGGGTGAAGCAATATGCCGACGCCGTGCCGCTGTTCCAGCGCGCGCATGTCGAGGATCAGCTGGCCGCGATGTACAATCCGGTCGTGCAGCTGAAGTCGGGCGGCTATCTGGTCATCAACCCGACCGAAGCCTTGGTGTCGATCGACATCAACTCCGGTCGGTCGACCCGCGAACATAATATCGAACAGACCGCGACTGCGACCAACCTCGAAGCGGCGCAGGAAATCGCGCGCCAGCTGCGCCTGCGCGACATGGCGGGCCTCGTCGTGATCGACTTCATCGACATGGACCACGGATCGAACGTCCGGAAGGTCGAGAAGGCGATGAAGGAGGCGCTGAAGAACGATCGCGCCCGCATCCAGGTCGGCCGCATCTCCGCCTTCGGGCTGATGGAAATGAGCCGCCAGCGGCTGCGCACCGGCGTGCTGGAGGCTTCGACCCGCCAGTGCCCGCATTGCGAAGGCACCGGTCTGGTCCGCACCGCATCGTCGGCGGGCCTGTCGGCGCTGCGCCTGATCGAGGACGAGGCCGCACGCGGTCGCGGCTCGCTGATCGTGCTGCGCGCCAGCCAGGAAGCGGCGTTCTATGTCCTCAACAAGAAGCGCGCCGACATCGCCGAGGTCGAGGATCGGTACGGCGTGACCGTCGAGATCGTGCCCGATGCCGAGATCGAGGGCGCGCGCATGGCGGTCGAAGCGTCCGGCCCGCCGCCCGCGCATCCGCCCAAGATCGAGCCGCTGGTCGTCATCGACGACGAGGACGATGCCTATGAGGACATCGAGGACGAGATCGACGAGGAGGTCGAGGAAGACGCGGTCGAGGAAGTCGCCCGCACCCCGCGCAATGACGACGAAGGCGAAGGCCGTGGCAAGCGCCGCCGCCGCCGTCGCGGGCGTCGCGGTCGCAACCGTGAGGAAGGCGAGGCCGGCGATGACGTCGACTCGACCGAAGACGCCGACGATGCCGAGGGCGAGACCGGCGATGATGAAGGCGAGGCATCGACCGAGGACGCCGCTCCCGAAGCCGAGCAGGGCGACGAGGGCACGAAGCGCAAGCGTCGCCGTCGTGGCCGTCGCGGTGGTCGCCGTGGCGATGGCGCGTTCGATGCCGCCGATGGCGCCGGCACCGTGGCCGACCTGCCTGCCGACGACGATGCGGGCGACGCGGTTGCTGAAGCACCGGCCGTGCCGGAGCCGGTCGCCGAACCGGAGGTCGCCGAGGCGGCTCCCGTGCCGGCGCCCAAGCGCACCCGCCGCCGCCCGAGCGCGCGTGCCAAGGTCGAAGGCGTGACCGAAGCGGCTCCGGCCGAACCGGCTACCGCCGAGGCTGGCGACGCCGCGCCGATCGTCACGCCCGAACCGGTCGAAACGCCGAAGGTCACGGTCGAGCCGGCGGAGGAAGCGCCCAAGCCGAAGCGCACCCGCAAGCGCAAGGCCGATGCCGCGCTGGTCGTGGAAGCCGAGGCCGAGACGCCTGCCCCGGTCGCCGCCGAGGCCGAAGTCGCGCCCAAGAAGCGCCGTGCGCCCCGCCGCAAGGCTGTCGCACCGGTAGAGGCACCGGTGGAAGAAGCGGCGCCGGCCGAAGCCGCCGCACCGGTCGAGGCGGAAACGCCTGACACACCCGCCGACGACGCCTCTTACGGCTCGGCATCGCCGCGCCGCGGCTGGTGGCAGCGCACCTTCGGCAACTGATCGCCTGGGATAGCGAGAAAGGGGGCGGCATCCGACCGGGTGCCGCCCCCTTCTTGCGTTCAGCGCTATTCGCCGGCGGGCGGTTCGCGTACCAGTGCGCTGCGGCCGAGATCGATCCGCACCGCCAACCCCTCCGATCGCCATTCGCGGACAATCGTGCCGGCCAGTTGCTGCTCGATGCTGAGCGCGGCCAGACGCGTACCGAACCCGGTCGCGTGCGGTTCGCCCGTGATCGTCGGTCCCCCCGTTTCACGCCAGTCGACGCGCAGCGCATCGCCCTTCAGTCGCGTGACGATCTCCACCTGGCCTTCGGGTACCGACAGCCCGCCATATTTGGCGGCGTTCGTCGCCAGTTCGTGAAAGATCAGCGCGATCGGCGTCGCGCCCCGGTCGTCGATCGGCACGTCGTCGCCCGCGATCCGCCATTGCTCGGCGGCATAGGGCGACAACAGGTCGCGCAGGACATGGTGCAGCGTCGCCTCACCGATCAGCGGGCGCGAGATATCGCTATGCGGTCGGGCAAGGTCGTGGGCCGCGCCCAGCGCCGCGATGCGTTGCGCCAGATCGTCGGCGAAGTCGCGCACCGCCGGCATCCGCCGCGCCGACATTCGCACCAGCCCGCTGATGATCGCGAAGATGTTCTTGATCCGGTGGCTCAGCTCGCGGCTGAGAATATCATTCTGTTCGGCGGCGCGCTTGGCCGAATCAATATCGGTACAGGTCCCGATCCAGCGGACGATCGTCCCATCGGCCCCGCGTACCGGCAGCGCCCGCCCCAATACCCAGCGATAGACTCCGCTGCGATGGCGCAGACGATATTCGATCTCGTAATCGTCGCCGGTCATCAGGCTGTGTCGCCAGCGTGCCCAAGCACGATCCTGATCGTCGGGATGGAACATGCCGTTCCACCCTTCGCCATCGGTCGACCCTTCGGGCATCCCCGTGAAGCGATACCATTGCGCATTGTAGAAGTCGTGATGGCCGTCGGGTCGGGTCGCCCACACCATCTGCGGCATGGCGTTGGTCAGCGTGTCGAGTTCGGCGCGGGTGGCGGCACGGGCGGTTTCGGCCTGCCGCCGCGATTCCTCGCCCGATGCGATGCCGATCCAGCGACCGATACCGTCCGGTCGCACGCGAAAGCCGATAGGCGTGTCGATATGCCCGGCGATCAGCGGCAGCGACAGCGTAAAGGGTGCCTCTTCGCAAGTCCCCGCCCGCCATGTCCGCCGCATGGCATCGCGCCCAGGCCCGTCATGGCAACAATCCGCCAGGTCGCGTCCGATCGTATCGCCGAAATCGGCCCGCCAGCACCGATTTCCCCATAGCAATCGCCCTTCGTCATCGGCGACCCAGCTCAATATCGGCATCGTATCGGCAATATCGTACCAGATCGCCGATGATGGATTGATAGTGCCGGCTGTCATAGTCACATCATTTGTCCAAGGGCGACGCGCCCGTGATCGGCAACGTCTCTGTGCCAAGAATATTCACCCGACCGCCGTTGCGACCTGTACCGCCGATAAAGGCCGGTCGCCTACCCTTGGCGTAGGTAAGCGTATAAACAATTCGTACGTCATCGCCCCGTACGACCATTTTTTGCGTTAATTCTATCGAATTTAAGTTTATCCGTGCCACAGCCATTGACCTGTCCCCCGCCACGTCGCATTTCGCCGCCATTGAGGAGATCTCCATGACCGAAGACAGTTCCGAACTTAACGCGATCGAACTGGCCGCCGAACTGACCATCGCCTGGTTGAACAACGGCAACAACCGCGTCGCGGCAGAGGATGTTCCGGCATTCCTCCAGACGATGCACGCAACGGTGCTGGGCCTGGCGTCGGGAACGACCGAACCGGAGGAAACGACCGCTCAGCAGGACCATGTTGCCGCAGTATCGGTGCGCAAGTCGCTGGCGTCGAAAGACCACATCATTTCGATGATCGATGGCAAGCCGTACAAGACGCTGCGCCGTCACCTGGCGGGCCACGGCCTGACCCCGGAAACCTATCGCGAGCGCTATGGCCTGCGCGCCGATTATCCGATGGTCGCCGAAACCTATTCGCAGAGCCGTCGCGACATGGCGAAGCGCATCGGCCTGGGCCGCAAGGCCCGCACGACCGGCGAGGGCGGGGAAGCCGCCGGCGACGCCGCGCCGCGCCGCGGCCGCAAGCCAAAGGCCGCCGAATAAGCGACGACGAGGGGCGGCCATCTGGTCGCCCCGTTTCGTTCAGGCGATCGCCCGCGCGCTGTCGCCGTCCCAGTGATGGGTACATAGCTGCGCCTGCGGGCTGTCGCCCTCGGCCAACGCTGCCACCGTGACCCAGCCTTCGCTCCGCAACCGTGCCGCCACGGCCGGATCGGTCCCGAGCGGCAGGAACAGCCGCCGCCGCTCCTTCGCCCCCAGCCCGGCATCCAGCAGCGCATCGGCATAGAGCGAAAAGCCCATCGCCGCTTCCTCCCGCCCGTCGGCATCGCACACCGCATAGCTGCCGCCGCGCCCGACCTCGCCCAGCACGCCGCGCGCGAACAGCGAGAAGCCCAGCCAGCTCTGATATTCGAAGCCGTGGCGCTCGGTCGGATCGAGCGTGACGCCGACATCGGCCGGCAGGGTCGCCACCACCGCCTCGATCGCGTCGAGCCGCGATGCCAGCCGCCCGGCGGCATCGGTGGCGCGCAGGCGGGCAAGCGCGGTGGCGAACGGGCCGGCGGCCTCGACCAGCGGCAGATAGGCCGGATCGATCGCCGCGACCCGCCCGGCATCCTTTGCGTCGAGCGCCGCGATCAGCGCGTCGTGCTGCGGCCCCGGCGGGTCGCCCGCCAGCGTCGCGACCAGATCGGGCAGGGTGAAGTCGATCGAGATGCCGCTCACCCCCGCCGCGCGCAGCGATTCGACCGCGACGGTCACGACCTCGATCGCGGCGCCCACGCTGTCGAGGCCGATCAGTTCCGCCCCGATCTGCCGCAGCGCCCGGCGCGGACTGAGCTCGCTTGCGCGCAGCTTCAGCACCGGCCCGGCATAGGACAGCCGTACCGGGCGCGGGTGATGCCCCATGCGGGTTGCCGCGATCCGCGCGACCTGTGCGGTGATGTCGGGCCGGATCGCCAGCGTGCGCTGGCTGACCGGATCGACGAAGCGCACCGCATCGGTTGCGGCCGTGCCCTTCAGCCGTCCGGCCAGCCCCGCCTCGAACTCGGCGAGCGGCGGGTCGACCTGCTCGTAACCATAGCCATGCGCGACCCCCAGCACCGCCCCTTCGAAACGGCGCAGGCCATCGGCGGCGGGGGGCAGGCGGTCGTGAAACCCTTCGGGCAGGAGGCCGGTATCGTTCATGGGACGTCCCCTAGCGCGAGTTGCCGGTCGGTGAAACCGTCACCGCATCCGATACACGAACGGGCTGCCGGATCGCTCCGACAGCCCGTTCGTTTGACGACCGGAACCGATCAGAACTTGAGCGGCATCACCGTCTTGACGCCCGGAAGCGCGCGGACCTTGGCGACCAGTTCCGGGGTCACCGCTTCGTCGACCGACAGCAGCACCACCGCTTCACCACCGGCATCGCGGCGCCCGAGGTGGAAGGTGCCAATGTTCACGCCCGCCTCGCCCAGCGTCGTACCGATGCGGCCGATGAAGCCGGGCGCATCTTCGTTGACAACGTACAGCATGTGGCCCGCCAGATCGGCCTCGACCTTAATGCCGAACAGTTCGACTAGGCGCGGCTGGGCGTTGCCGAACAGCGTGCCCGCGACCGAGCGTTCGCCGGCTTCGGTCTTCAGGCTCACACGGATCAGCGTGTGGTAGTCGCCCTCGCGGTCGTTGCGGACTTCGCGCACCTCGATGCCGCGCTCCTTCGCGAGGAACGGGGCGTTGACCATGTTCACCGTGTCCGACTGGACGCGCAGGAACCCGGCCAGCACCGCACCGACGATCGGCTTCTGGTTCAGCTCGGCCGCCGCACCTTCGCTATGCACCGACACGCGGGCGATCGCACCGGTGGTCAGCTGCCCGACCAGCGAGCCGAGCTTCTCGGCCAGCGCCATATAGGGTTTCAGGCGCGGGGCCTCTTCGGCAGACAGCGACGGCATGTTGAGCGCGTTGGTGACGCCGCCCGACACGAGGAAATCGGCCATCTGTTCGGCGACCTGGATCGCGACATTGACCTGCGCTTCGCTGGTCGACGCGCCCAGATGGGGGGTCGAGATGAAGTTCGGCGTGTTGAACAGCGGCGATTCCTTCGCCGGCTCCTGCACGAACACGTCGAGCGCGGCGCCCGCGACATGACCGCTGTCGAGCGCGGCCTTCAACGCCGCCTCGTCGATCAATCCGCCGCGCGCGCAGTTGATGATACGAACGCCCTTCTTGGTCTTCGCCAGATTCTCCGCCGACAGGATGTTGCGGGTCTGGTCGGTGAGCGGCGTGTGCAGCGTGATGAAGTCGGCACGGGCCAGCAGCTGGTCCAGCTCGACCTTTTCCACGCCGATCTCGATCGCGCGTTCGGGCGACAGGAACGGATCGAAGGCGATGACCTTCATCTTCAGCCCCTGCGCACGGTCGGCGACGATCGAGCCGATATTGCCCGCACCGATCAGGCCCAGCGTCTTGGCAGTCAGCTCGACCCCCATGAAGCGGTTCTTTTCCCACTTGCCCGCCTGGGTCGAGGCGTCGGCCTCGGGCAGCTGGCGGGCGAGCGCGAACATCAGCGCGATGGCATGTTCGGCGGTGGTGATCGAGTTGCCGAACGGGGTGTTCATCACGACGACACCGGCGGCCGAGGCGGCGGGGATGTCGACATTATCCACGCCGATGCCGGCGCGGCCGACGACCTTCAGGTTCCTGGCGGCGTCGAGGATCGCCTTGGTCACCTTGGTCGAGCTGCGGATGGCGAGGCCGTCATAGTCGCCGATGATCGCCATCAGCTCTTCCGGCGTCTTGCCGGTGATCTCGTCCACCTCGACCCCGCGTTCGCGGAAGATCTGGGCGGCCTTAGGGTCCATCTTGTCGGAAATCAGAACTTTAGGCATGTTTTTCTCCCTCTCCCCTGCAGGGGAGAGGGCCGGGGAGAGGGGCAGTGCCGCACAACCCGGCCCTATCGATTGTCAGGATTACCGGAGAGGCTTTTCCCCTCTCCCAACCCTCTCCCCTGAAGGGGAGAGGGCTATTGATTTCAGGCAGCCTTCGCCGTCGCGTAGGCCCAGTCGAGCCACGGCCCGAGCGCCTCGATGTCGGCCGTATCGACGGTCGCGCCGCACCAGATGCGCAGGCCCGCCGGGGCGTCGCGATAACCCGCGACGTCATGGGCAGCACCTTCGGCCTCCAACAGCGACGCCATCTTCTTGATGAGCGCCTCGTCGGCCCCCTCGACGGTCAGGCAGACACTGGTCTTCGACCGGGTGGCCGGATCGGCGGCAAGGTGGCCGAGCCAGTCGCGCGCCTCGACGATCCGGTCGAGCGCGGCGGCATTGGCATCGCTGCGCGCGATCAGGCCGTTTTCGCCCAGCGACTTGCCCCATTCGAGGCTGAAGATCGCATCCTCGACCGCCAGCATCGACGGCGTGTTGATCGTCTCGCCCTTGAAGATGCCTTCGGTCAGCTTGCCTTTCGATACCAGGCGGAAGATCTTCGGCAGCGGCCAGGCGGGGGTGTAGCTTTCGAGGCGCTCGACCGCGCGCGGGCCGAGGATCAGCACGCCATGCGCACCCTCGCCGCCCAGCACCTTCTGCCAGCTGAAGGTCGCGACGTCGATCTTCGCCCAGTCGATGTCATAGGCGAACACGCCCGAGGTCGCGTCGGCGAACGACAGCCCCTCGCGATCGGCGGGGATGAAATCGGCGTTCGGCACGCGCACACCCGACGTGGTGCCGTTCCACGTGAACAGGACGTCGTTGGTCCAATCGATCGCGGTCAGGTCGGGCAGTTGGCCGTAATCGGCGCGCACGACGGTCGGATCGATCTTGAGCTGCTTTACCGCATCCGTGACCCAGCCTTCGCCGAAGCTTTCCCAGGCCAGCGCGGTGACGGGTCGTGCGCCCAGCATCGTCCACATCGCCATTTCGAACGCGCCGGTGTCCGAACCGGGAACGATGCCGATACGGTGGGTGTTGGGCAGCTTCAGCAACTCGCGCATCAGGTCAATGCAATATTGCAGACGCTGCTTGCCGATCTTCGAGCGGTGCGACCGGCCGAGGCTGACGGGGTTGAGGCGGTCGGCGGACCAGCCCGGCGGCTTGGCGCAAGGCCCGGACGAGAAATACGGGCGAGCGGGAGTCGTAGCCGGCTTAGGCGGAAGATCAGTCATGTAGTCTCTCCTCACAGAGAGCACGCGCTGCGTTGGGACAGCGTGGCCCGTCGCGGCCATTAGCGGCGTCTGCGGTGCGGCACAAGCACGATCGGCGTAACATTGTTGCGACAGGATGCGGCGACATGAGGGAACCGGCAGGGAGATTCCGCGTTGCGTTGATCGAGATTATATCCGGAAATCCCATGCAAACCCCAACCGTCCTGATCGTCGAAGACGAGATGCTGGTCGCGATCGACCTGGAGGCGTCGCTGGAGGAGCATGGCTATCGTCCGGTCGGGATCGCCGCCGACATGTCCCGCGCGCTCGAACTGGCATCGACCCGGCCCGATGTGGCGCTGGTCGATTGCAATCTGCGCGACGGGCCGACCGGTCCGACGATCGGGCGGATGCTGGGTCAGACCTATGGCACCACCGTCATTTTCCTGACCGCCAATCCCGCAATGCTGGATGAGGGTATCGCCGGAACACTGGGCGTCGTGTCAAAGCCGTGCGGGTATGAATCGATCGGCGAACTCGTCAATTTCGCGGTGCGCGCCCGACACGGCGACCTGTCGCAGCCACCGACCGGTATCAAGCTGTTCGAGGCATCGCACGGCTATCGCGCCTCCGCTTAACGCGCGGTTCAGCCGGCTGGCGGCATCGCGGCGTTGACCCGTGTCCGCCCCCTGGCCGATAAGGACCCTCATGAAGCGCGCGCTGGGCGGCATCGTCGCCGCCATCCTCCTGTCCACCCAGCCCGCTGCCGCCCAGTCGATGCTGCGCGATGCCGAGACAGAGGCGCTCCTCACTGACATGTCGCGCCCGATCGCGGTTGCCGCCGGCCTCGACCCGCACAACTTCAACGTGGTGCTGTTGCAGGACAAGTCGATCAACGCCTTCGTGGCGGGCGGGCAGACGGTCTATGTCCATAGCGGACTGATCGACGCGGCGGACGACGCGAACGAGGTGCAGGGCGTCATCGCCCATGAAATCGGTCATATCGTCGGCGGGCACGTGCCGCTGGCCGGGCGCGGCATGGCACCGGCCACCGGAATCACCGTGCTGAGCCTGTTGCTGGGCGTCGCGGCGATGGCGGCGGGCGCGGGCGAGGCGGGCGCGGGCATCCTTGCAGCGGGCCAGCAGGCGGCGATGGGCAGCTACCTGGCGTTCAGCCGGACGCAGGAAAGTTCGGCCGACGCGGCGGGCGCGCGGTTCCTGCGCAGCGCCAACATCTCGGGTCAGGGGATGCTGGACTTCTTCAAGAAGCTCCAGAACATGGAATATCGCCTCGCGATCCCGCAGGACAATGGCTATCAGCGCACCCACCCGCTGACCGGCGAGCGGATCGCCAACCTGACGCAGGACGTACAGGCGTCGCCGTCATTCAAGGCCCCGCCCGATCAGGCGCTGGAGACGCGCTTCAAGCGGGTGCAGGCGAAATTGCGCGGCTATGTCAGCGACCCCAAGGATACGCTGCGCCGCTATCCGGCGAGCGATCAGAGCATCTATGCCCATTATGCCCGCGCCTATGCCTATCACAAATCGGGCTATCCGGAGCAGGCGGCGGCGGAAACGCTGGCACTGGTGAAGGCGGCGCCCGACGACCCCTATTTCCTCGAACTCGAAGGGCAGATCCTGCTCGAATCGGGCAAGCCGAAGGATGCGCTGGCGGCGCTGCGCGAGGCGACCGAGCGCACGCGGTCGTCGCCGCTGATCGCCGCGACCTTCGGCCACGCGCTGATCGCTGCCGAAGACCCGACGCTGCTGGACGAGGCGGAACGGGTGTTGAAACAGGCGATCGCGCGCGACAACCAGAACCCGTTCGCGTGGTACCAGCTGAGCATCCTGTACGAACGGCGCGGCGATCCGGCGCGGGTCGCGCTGGCAATGGCCGAATATGCGTCGCTGGCGGGTGATACCGGCATGGCACTGGCCAGTGCGCGACGGGCAATGGCGTTGTTGCCGCAAGGGTCGCGGGACTGGATCAGGGCGCAGGATATTCAAATGACGTCGCAGACGGCGTTCGAGGAAGAACGTCGCCATCGCCGGCGTCGGGGGGAATGATGGGTAGAATTGGAAATGCGCTGATGCTCGCCGCGGCGGCATTGGCGGGTGCGGGCGGCGCGATCATGGCCCAGCGCGGCGGAACGGGCGACCGTGCCGCGACCGAGACGGTGGTGCGCGATTATATCCTCGCCAATCCCGAAATCCTTCCCGAAGCGATGCGCCGGTTGCAGGCAAAGGAATCGGGCAAGGCGGTGGCGGCGAATCGCAGCGCGATCGTCGAGCCGTTTCCCGGCGCGATCGCGGGCAATCCCAAGGGGGATGTCAGCGTGGTCGCCTATCTCGACTATGCCTGCGGATTCTGTCGCGCCAGCCTGCCGGCGATTACCGGCCTGATCGCCAGCGACCCGAACGTCCGGATCGTCTATCGCGAGCTGCCGATCCTGTCGCCCGACAGCCGCACCGCCACCGAATGGGCGCTGGCCGCAGCGCTCCAGGGCAAGTTCAAGCCGTTCCACGACGCGCTCTATGCCAGCGGCCGGGTGGACGCCGGGACGATTCAGCAGGCCGCGACGACCGCCGGGCTGGACATCGCCGCCGCCCGCGCCGCGATCCAGTCGCCACAGGTGGTGGCGGAGATCGAGCGCAACCTGAAGACCGCCGGCACGCTGGGCTTTACCGGTACACCGTCATGGGTGGTGGGCGATCAGGTGCTGAGCGGGGCGCAGACGCTACCCGCGCTGCAGACGGCGGTGGCAGAAGCGCGCCGCACCGGGAAACCGGGTTAGGGCGGCAACGGGGGAGCAGGGCAATGACGGGGGTTACACGGCGCACGGCGATCGGAGGCCTGGTTGCGGGCGGTATCCTGCCGGGCATCGCGGGTGCGGCGGCATCGCCCCGGCGGACAGGGGCGCCGCACCGCCTGTTCATCGATTCGCTGAGTTTCCTGCCCAAGGACCTAGCTGATATCGGCCGCGCCGGGCTGAACGCGATGATCGCCGACATATCGGAGGTCGAGGAGGTTCGCGATGCAGCGGGCATTCCGCGCTACCTGCGTGGCTTTCGCGCCAATGACGCGGCGATCGACACGGCCGTCGCCCGGCTGAAGCAATCGCCCCACGCCTATGTCGCGCTGAAAGGCAGCGACATCGGTACGCGGCCGGGCTGTGCGACGTTCCTGCAATTCCAGTCGACCGAGATGATCGAGGACGATCTGGGCCGGATCGAACGGTTTCATGCCAAGGGCCTGCGCGTCCTGCAATTCACCCACCACAATGACAACCGGTTCGCCGGCGGTGCGCTGCAACCGAAACAGAGCGGCCTGACGCCGCTCGGCATCGCCGGGCTGGCCGAGATGAACCGGCTACGCATCCTGCCCGATGTCAGCCACGGATCGGATGCCACTATGTTGGAGGCGGCGACGCGATCGACCACGCCGATCGCGCTCAGCCACGGCGCCGTCCGCGCGATCGTCGACCATCCGCGCTGCGCGCCCGACAACGTGATCCGCGCGATCGCACAGCGCGGCGGGGTGATGGGCATCTTCATGATGAGCTTCTGGCTGACCCGTAAAAAGG
Source organism: uncultured Sphingomonas sp. (assembly GCF_913776855.1). Lineage (GTDB taxonomy): Bacteria > Pseudomonadota > Alphaproteobacteria > Sphingomonadales > Sphingomonadaceae > Sphingomonas. The sequence goes on from NZ_CAJYQD010000010.1 coordinate 25,783, forward strand.
TGCCGACGGTCGCGGATTATGTCGCACAGGTCCGGCATGTCGTGCGGGTCGGCGGGATCGATGCCGTCGGCGTCGCCAACGATTTTCCGATGGGCGGGCAGGAAAACCTGTTGAAGCTGCACAACGACAATGCCCGCGGCGTCGCCGAGTATCTGGAATGGTGGCGGGCGATGCGGTCGCAGGGGATTGCCGGGTTCGACTGGACCCCGGAGCATGTCGTCATTCCGGCGCTGAACCATATCGACCGGATGCAGCGTATCGCCGACGCGCTGTCCGCCGCCGGCTTCCGCGCGCGCGAGGTGGATGCGATCATGGGCGGCAACTGGCGACGGTTGCTGACCGACGTGTTGGGATAGCGACTTCCCCCGGTCATCGAAGCGTGAAACAAGCTGGTCTTATGGAAACCATCCTTTCGATCCGGGGCGTCGCCAAGACGTACAAGTCCGGCACCGTCGCGCTCCAGCCGACCGACCTCGACATTGCAAAGGGCGAAATCTTCGCGCTGCTGGGGCCGAACGGCGCGGGCAAGACGACGCTCATCAGCATAATCTGTGGCATCGTGACCGCCAGCGCGGGGACGATCACCGCCGCCGGGTTCGACACGGTGCGGGATTATCGCGAGACGCGGACCCGAATCGGGCTGGTGCCGCAGGAATTGCTGACCGATGCGTTCGAGACGGTGATGGCGACCGTCACCTTTTCGCGCCGGCTGTTCGGGCGGCATGGCGACCCGGCCTTCATCGAAAAGCTGCTGCGCGACCTCACGCTGTGGGACAAGCGCGATGCGAAGATGACAGAGCTGTCGGGCGGCATGAAACGCCGCGTGATGATCGCCAAGGCGCTGAGCCACGAACCCGACATCCTGTTCCTCGACGAACCGACCGCCGGCGTCGATGTCGAGCTGCGCCGCGACATGTGGCGACTGGTCCATGAACTGCGCGAACGCGGCGTCACCATCATCCTGACCACGCACTATATCGAGGAGGCCGAGGAGATGGCCGATCGGGTGGGGGTGATCGCCAAGGGCCGGCTGATACTGGTCGACGAAAAGCAGGCGCTGATGCGCAAGCTGGGCAAGAAGACGCTGACCCTGACGCTGCCCGACCCGCTGGCGGAGGTCCCGGCCGCACTGGCGCACTGGCCGCTGGAGCTGACCGACGAAGGTCATGCGCTGACCTTCGCCTTCGATGCCAATGCCGAGGACAATGGCGTCCGCGCGCTGCTGCGCGCCGCTGACGAAGCCGGCATCGCGTGGAAGGATATTGCGACGAAACAGTCGAGCCTCGAGGATATCTTCGTCGGGCTGGTCCATGAGCAGGAGGCACGGGCATGACCTTCAACTGGCATGGCGTGCTGGCGATCTATCGCTTCGAACTGGCGCGGTTCGGGCGGACGATCTGGACCTCGCTGATGACACCGGTCATCACCACTTCGCTCTATTTCGTGGTGTTCGGCACTGCGATCGGCAGCCGGATGAACGAGGTGTCGGGTGTACCCTATGGCGCGTTCATCGTGCCGGGCCTCATGATGCTGACGATGCTGACCGAAAGCATCTTCAACGCCAGTTTTGGCATCTTCATGCCCAAATGGTCGGGCACGATCTACGAACTGCTGTCCGCCCCCGTTTCCACGCTGGAGACGCTGGTCGGCTATGTCGGCGCGGCGGCGACCAAGTCGGTGATCGTGGCACTGGTAATCTTCGCGACCGCGCATCTGTTCGTCGACGTGACGGTCGCGCACCCGATCTGGGCGCTGTGCTATCTGGTACTGGTGGCGGTCACCTTCTGCCTGTTCGGATTCATCCTCGGGCTATGGGCCAAGGGATTCGAGCAGTTGCAGGTCATCCCGCTGCTGGTCGTCACCCCGCTGACGTTCCTGGGCGGGGCATTCTATTCGATCGACATGCTGCCGGGCGTGTGGCGGACGATCAGCCTGTTCAATCCGATCGTCTATCTCATCAGCGGGTTTCGCTGGACCTTTTTCGGGGTTGGCGACGTGTCGGTCGGCGCCAGTCTGGGCGCGACCTTCGGTTTCCTGTGCATCTGTGTGACAGCGATCACCGTGATCTTCCGCACCGGATGGCGGCTCAAGAAATAAGGGACGAGCGATGGATCTAGGAATTGCCGGCCGCAAGGCGATCGTGTGCGCGTCGAGCGCCGGCCTTGGCCGGGCGTGCGCGCTGGAACTGGCGCGGGCCGGTGTCGATGTGGTCGTCAACGGACGCGATGCAGCGAAGCTGGGCGAAACGGCGGCGGCGATCCGCGCCGAAACCGGAGTGCGCGTGACCGAAGTGGTCGGCGACCTGTCGACCGAGCAAGGCCGCGCCGCGCTGCTCGCCGCCTGTCCGGACCCCGACATCCTCGTCAACAATAATGGCGGTCCGCCGCTCAAACCCTATACCGAGCTGGAGGCCGACGGCATCCGCGCTGGGATCGAGGCGAATTTCGTGACCCCTGCCCTGCTGATCCAGGCCGTGTTGCCCGGCATGGTCGCGCGTGGGTTCGGCCGGGTGGTCAACATCACCTCCGGATCGGTCAAGATGCCACTGCCCGGACTCGACCTGTCCAGCGGCGCGCGCGCCGGGCTGACCGGCTTCGTTGCCGGCATCGCGCGGCAGGTGGCGGGATCGAACGTCACGATCAACGGGCTGCTGCCCGGATCGTTCGATACCGCGCGCATCGCGTCGATGACGCAAGCGGCGGCGAAGAAGAACGGCACGACCCCAGCCGAGGAAAAGGCGAAGCGCGCGGAGTCGATCCCGGCGAAGCGGATCGGCGATCCGGCGGAGTTCGGCGCGGCCTGCGCGTTTCTGTGTTCGGACAAGGCCGGGTTCATCACCGGGCAGAGCCTGTTGATCGATGGCGGAGCGTTCCCCGGCATCCTCTGACCCATTAGAAGATGCCGAGAAACTTCTTGCGCTGTTCCTTGCGCTCGCCCCGGTTCGAGCGGCCATCCTCTGCCTTCGCGGTCGTGCCGCGACCGACGTCGTCGCGTGCCTCGCCCTTGGTCGTGCGCTGGGCGCGGGCGGTGGCGCCGGCAAGGACCGGGCCGCACGCCGCACCCTTCGCATCGCCCGGATCGACGAACGCCAGCACGCCCGCAACGGGGCTGGCGACGATCGCGAGGCCGAGACCAGCACCGGCGCGGCCGAGCAGTTCGGGGCTGATGACCGAATAGCGTGGTGCCGCGAAATGGCCGCCGATGCCGACTGGTGACTGGCCGGCGAACAGCGAGAATTTCTTCGAATCGGCGCGTACCGCCAGATCGATCGATTCGTTGCGGAAGCTGAAACCGCCGCGCCCGATCATCACATTCTTCTGCGTATCGATCAGGATCGGGTCCGCCGCCGCCACCCCGCCACGCACGGTGAAGCCGATCAGCCCGCAATTGATCCGCACCGGTTCCTTCAGTTTCCCCTCAAACATCTTTTGCGCAAAGGTGCCGAGGTCGAGTTCGGACAGCTGAATATTGCGGGTCCAGAAACTCCCGGCCGGCAGGATCACCGCGATGCGTCCGTTCGAGCTGGCAAGCGAATCGTGGATCGTATCGCCCGCGCCGGTCAGCTTGATCCGCGCCTTGACGGTGCCGCTCGTCCCCGCTTCCTCCACGCCCCATCCGGCCAGCAACCGCCCCATGGGCGTCGGCGACAGGCGGATGTCGTAATCTGTGACGGCCGGACGGCGCCGGGCGTCGATCACGATGTCCGATGCGACGTTGCCGCGCGCCATGGCAAAGGTCAGCGGCGACAGCTTCAGCAGCCGGTCGTTCAGGTCGAGCGTCAGGTCGACGTTCGACACCGGCAGGCTGCGCGCGCGGACCGTGCCGACCTTGTAGCGGACCTGTGCGTCGAAGTTGCGCAGCGCTTCGACGTTGAGCTTGGCGTCGGGCAGCAGGCGCGGGGCGCCGCCTTCGCGCGTGATGACGCCGGCCGCGCCCTGCGCCTCGACCCGTTCGAGGTCGTAGCCGACGAACGCCGACATATCGACGATATCGAGCGTGCGCGACGCCAGGTCGGCGCTCAGCAGCAGGCGTGGTTCGCGCTGGGTCACGGTCAGGCTGCCGGCGAGGTCGCTGTCGCCGAAGACGCCCTTCAGCCGCGTGAACTTCCAGTCGGCCCCGTCCTTGGTCATCCGCCCGGTCAGGCGATAGGCGCGGGTATTGGGGGTCAGGATGCCGAGCGTGGCGAACACGTCGGCAAGGTTAGCGCCGCGCAGCCGGACGGCGAGGTTCGATCCGTCCAGCTGGGTCGGGCCGGGCAGCGTGCCGGCGAGGATCGCGACCGATCGCGCGACTTCGATCCGCGCGGTCAGCTGATTCTCGCCGCCGCGAATCGTCGCGTTGGGTGATTGCAGCTGGCCGGTCAGGCGGAACGGGCGGCCGCGCACCGTACCGCGCCCGGTCGCCCGGATCGCGCTGGCGAACTGCGTGCCTTCGCTGATCGTCGTGTCGAGGTCGAACGTCCCGTCGAGCAGGAATTGCGGGTCGCGGTAACGAATCCGAGTATTCCGGAAGATGCCGCTGCGCACGACCGGCAGTTCGAGCTTCCTGCCCGGCTTGTCAGGGTCGCCGAACGTCCAGGTGTTGCGCTTGCGCTCGGCGTCCCAGTGCAAATCCGCCCGCGCGCCGTCCAGCTCCAGCCAGTTCACCCGCCGCCGCCCGAACAGGAAGGTGAGTGTCGCAGTCGAGCTGTCGAGCTTCCTCGCCTCGAACAGATTGCCGCCACCGGCCCAGTCGGGGTTCGATACCGACAGTCCTTCGGCAAGGAACTTCAGGTCGATCGGATTGAAATAGAATTGGAAATCGCCTGCGACGCGGACGGTTCGCCCGCTGGCCGACGAGGCGATGCGTTCGAACGTGCCCTTGAGGAATCGGCCCCTGGTAACGAACAGGATCGCCCAGGCGAGGACGATCGTCGCGACGATCCCGATCAGCGTTCGTACCGCAATCCGCCGCCAGTCGCGGCGGCGGGGGGCCTCGGGGGTGCCGGTCGTTGCGGAAACTTCGGCCATCGCCTCCACAAGCGTTCGGGGGCGAAACGAGTTCCGGCAGTTGCGTTTTCGTGACGGGCGGGTTAGGGGCGCGCTCTTTCCACGACCTTTCAGGGATTCGCCCGGCCATCTGGGGCTGCCGCGGCAATCCGCACGTCGTGATATTTGAGGAGACCAAAATGCCCAAGCTCAAGACCAAGAGCGGCGTGAAGAAGCGCTTCAAGCTCACCGCCACCGGCAAGATCAAGCACGGTGTCGCGGGCAAGCGCCACCGCCTGATTTCGCACAACGCGAAGTACATCCGCCAGAACCGCGGGACTTCGGTCCTGGCCGACGCCGACACCGCCCGTGTCAAGGCGTGGGCGCCCTACGGCCTTCGTTAAGGAGTACTGAGCAATGGCACGTATCAAGCGCGGCACGACCACCAAGGCGAAGCACAAGCGTATTTTGGATCAGGCGAAGGGCTATTACGGCCGTCGCAAGAACACGATCCGCATCGCTCGCCAAGCCGTCGAAAAGGCCGGTCAGTACGCTTATCGCGACCGCAAGGTTAAGAAGCGGACCTTCCGTGGTCTGTGGATTCAGCGCATCAACGCCGGTGTCCGCGCGGAAGGCATCACCTATTCGCAGTTCATGCACGGCTGCAAGCTGGCCGGCATCGAACTCGACCGGAAGGTCCTGGCCGACATCGCGATGCACGAGGAAGCCGCCTTCAAGGCGATCATCGCGCAGGCGAAGGCCGCCCTGCCGGAACAGGCCGCCGCGTAAGCGAACGGTTCCTGTTTTAGGGTAAGAGAAACGCCGGTGGGGTGACCCGCCGGCGTTTTTTTGTGCCTTCCCACCCCGCCTGTCGCCGTCCCGGCGAAGGCAGCCTCACCTTCATCGTCATTCCCGCGAAGGCGGGAATCCATAGACGCTACCGTCTCGGCTCCAGTATCAACGTCGGCGTGTATGGGTTCCCGCCTACGCGGGAACAACGAAGGGGGTTGGCATGGAGCGCATCTTCGAACCCTGCGTCTACATCATCGCCAGTCGTCGCAACGGCACCATCTATACCGGCGTCACCAGCAACCTCACCCAGCGGCTGCACCGGCATCGCGCCGGCACCTTTCCCGGCTTCACCGCTGACCACAACTGCCACCGCCTCGTCTGGTTCGAACGCCACGAAACCATGGAAACCGCCATCCAGCGCGAGAAGCGGATCAAGAAGTGGAACCGCGACTGGAAGCAGAATATGGTCGAGCGGACCAACTCCCACTGGCGCGACCTGTCCTCGGGGCTAGGCTTCTCTGCCGTTCCGCAATAAAGCCGGTCGCCTATCCCGACCACCGGAGCGACCGTGACCCCCGATCTCGACCAATTGCGTGCCGACCTGCTCGCCGCCATCGATGCCTCTGCGGGCGTTGACGCGCTGGAGGCGGTGCGTGTTCATGCGCTGGGCAAGCAAGGGGCGGTGACCGGCCTGCTCAAGACGCTCGGCAGCCTGTCGCCCGAAGAGCGCCAGACCGTCGCGCCCGGCATTCATGCCCTGCGCGAGGCGGTGACGAGCGCGATCGGCGCGCGCAAGGCGGACCTCGAGGCACGCGCACTGGCGGCGAAGCTGGCGAGCGAGCGGGTCGACCTGACGCTGCCCGTCGACCGGATCGCGCCGGGCGGGGTGCATCCGGTGTCGCAGGTCATGGACGAGCTGGCGGAAATCTTTGCCGATCTGGGCTTTGCCGTCGCGACGGGGCCGGAGATCGAGGACGACTGGCACAACTTCACCGCGCTTAACATTCCCGAGACGCATCCGGCGCGCGCGATGCATGACACGTTCTACGCGCAGCGCCGAAGCCCGCAGGGCGAGGAAACCGCAAGCGCGGCCGGCGGCGCCGAAGCGCCGTCCGACGACGGTGGCTCCGCCACCGGCGCCACCGAACGCTACGTCCTCCGCACGCATACATCGCCGGTCCAAATCCGCACGATGATGACCCAGCAACCCCCGATCCGCATCATCGCGCCGGGCCGCGTCTATCGCAGCGACAGCGACGCGACCCACACCCCGATGTTCCACCAGATCGAAGGACTGGTGATTGATCGCGGCATCCATATGGGGCATCTCAAATGGACGCTTGAGACGTTCCTGAAGGCGTATTTCGAACGCGACGACATCGTCCTGCGCCTGCGCCCGAGCTATTTCCCGTTCACCGAACCATCGGCAGAGGTCGATATCGGCTATACGCTGGAAAAGGGCCGGCGCGTCGTCGGCGGTGATCCGAGCAAGGGCAATGGCGGCTGGATGGAAGTGCTGGGCAGCGGCATGGTCCACCCGAAGGTCATCGCGGCGTGCGGCCTCGATCCCGATGAGTGGCAGGGCTTTGCCTTCGGCACCGGCGTCGACCGGCTGGCGATGCTGAAATACGGCATGGACGACCTGCGCCCGTTCTTCGACGGCGATCTGCGCTGGTTGAAACATTATGGCTTTGCGGCGCTGGACGTTCCCACGCTGTCGGGGGGAGTAGGCGCATGAAGTTCACCCTGAGCTGGCTGCACGAGCATCTCGACACCGATGCCTCGCTGGACACGATCCTCGGCGCGCTGAACGCGATCGGGCTGGAGGTCGAGGGCGTCGAGAATCCGGGGGAGAAGCTGGCCGCATTCCGCGTCGCCCGCGTCCTGACCGCCGAACCGCATCCACAGGCGGACAAGTTGCAGGTGTTGTCGGTCGATGCCGGGGACGGTCCGTTGCAGGTCGTGTGCGGCGCGCCCAACGCCCGCGCGCGGATGGTCGGCGTGTTCGGGATGCCGGGCGCGACGGTGCCGGCCAACGGCATGGTGCTGAAGGTCGCGGCGATCCGGGGGGTCGAATCGAACGGCATGATGTGTTCGACCCGCGAACTGGAGCTGGGCGAGGATCATGACGGGATCATTGAGCTGCCCGCCGATGCGCCGGTGGGCACCCCCTTCCCCGCCTATGCCGGGCTGGACGATCCGGTCATCGACATCAGCATCACTCCCAACCGGCAGGACTGCATGGGCGTGCGCGGCGTTGCGCGCGATCTGGCGGCGGCGGGCTATGGCACGTTGAAGGCGCTGGTGGTGCCGGTCGTGGCCGGCGAGGGTGACGGTCCCGACGTGCGGGTCGAGGATGCCGCCGGCTGCCCGGCCTTCTATGCGCGAGCGGTACGGGGCCTCACCAATGGTGAGTCGCCCGAGTGGATGCGGCGGCGGCTGAACGCGATCGGGCAGAAGCCGATCTCGACACTGGTCGACATCACCAATTACGTGATGTTCGATCTCGGGCGGCCGCTGCATGTCTATGACATGGCAAAACTCGATGGCGGCCTGGTCGCGCGGCAAGCGAAGCCGGACGAGAACGTCGTCGCGCTGAACGGCAAGTCCTATACGCTGGACGGTGGCGAGACGGTGATCGCCGACGCCGCCGCGGTGCATGACATTGGCGGGATCATGGGCGGCGAGCATTCGGGCGTGTCGGAGACGACCACCGACGTGCTGATCGAATGCGCGTACTTCACCCCCGAAGCCATCGCGCGCACGGGGCAGAAGCTGGCGCTGACCAGCGATGCGCGCACCCGGTTCGAACGTGGCGTCGATCCGGCGTTCCTCGAGCAAGGCTTGGCAATCGCGACCGATTACGTCTTGCGGCTGTGCGGCGGGACGGCGAGCGGCGTGACGAAGGCGGGCACCCCGCCGAGCGAACCGCGCGTCATCACCCACCAGCCGGGCCGCGTCGCAACGCTGGGCGGACTGGACGTCGCCGAGGACCGGCAGCGCGACATCCTCGAACGGCTGGGCTTCGCGGTCGGTGACAGCTGGCAGGTGACCGTCCCGTCGTGGCGACGCGATGTCGAGGGCGTGGCCGATCTGGTCGAGGAAGTGATTCGGATCGAGGGGCTGGACAACGTGCCCTCGACGCCGCTCGACCGCCCCGCCGGGGTGGCGGTGCCGACCGCGACGCCTGAACAGAAGCTGGAGCGGCGGATGCGCCGGGCGGCTGCGGCGCGTGGGCTGGCCGAGGCGATCACCTGGAGCTTCATCGCCGACGACGAAGCCGCGCCGTTCGGTGGCGGCGCGTGGGAGGTGGTGAACCCGATCGCCAGCGACATGCGCGTGATGCGTCCGTCGCTGCTGCCCGGATTGCTCAGCGCCGCCGCGCGCAATGCGAAGCGTGGGGCAAGCAGCGTGCGGCTCTTCGAGATCGGGCGGCGCTATCTGGCCGAAGGCGAGCGCGCGACGCTCGGCATCGTGCTATCGGGCGAGCGTAGTCCGCGTGGCTGGCGCGGGGGCAAGGCGCAGGGCTTCGACGCGTTCGATGCCAAGGCCGAAGTGCTGGCGCTGCTCGAAGCGGCGGGGGCGCCGGTCGGCAATCTACAGGTGATGGACGGTGCGGGCGACGTGTTCCATCCGGGCCAGTCGGCGACGCTCAGGCTGGGGCCGAAGACGGTGCTGGCGAGCTTCGGCGTGCTGCACCCGACCACGGCCAAGGCGTTCGATCTGGGCGGCGGCGTGGTGGCGGCGGAGATCTATCTCGACGCGCTGCCGGCGAAGCGGGGCCAGGGCTTCATGCGCGCGGCCTATGCGCCGCCGGCACTGCAGGCGGTGACGCGCGACTTCGCGTTCCTCGTCGTCGACGACGTGACCGGCGACCAGCTGGTGCGCGCGGTACGCGGCGCGGACAAGGCGGCGATCGTCGATGCGCGGCTGTTCGACGTTTTTGCCGGACAGGGCGTCGAGCCGGGCCACAAGAGCCTCGCCATCGAGGTCACGTTGCAGCCGGGGGCGAAGAGCTTCACCGATGTCGAACTGAAGGCGATTTCGGACAAGATCGTGGCTGCGGCGAAGAAGGTCGGCGGGAGCCTGCGCGCATGACCGTGACGCTGAGCAACGGCACGCTGACCGTCGCCATCGAACCGCTGGGTGCCGAACTGCATTCGATCAGGGATGCGGAGGGTCGCGAGCTGATGACCAACGCCGATCCGGCGTTCTGGACCGGCCATGCGCCGATCCTGTTCCCGATCATCGGCGCGGTGCAGGACGATCGCTATCATGTCGATGGCGAAGTCTTCCACCTGGCCAAGCATGGCTTTGCGCGGCGGCGGATGTTCGCGAAGGTTGCGCAAACCGATACGTCGGTGCGGTTCGAGCTGGTCGACGATGCGGAGACGCGGAAGGTGTATCCGTTCGCGTTCATGCTCCACGTGGAACACCGGCTGGAGGGGGCGACCCTGCACAGCGAGGTGACGGTGACCAACATCGGCGACCGCGACCTGCCGGCAAGCATCGGCTTTCACCCGGCGTTTGCGTGGCCGCTACCGTATGGGCGCGACCGGGCGGCGCATCGGATGGTGTTTTCGGACGCGGAAGTTGGCACCGTCGCCGCAATTGCGGCCAACGGAACGATCGCGCCGGAGCGGCGGCCCGATCCGGCGGTCAATCGTGTGTTGACGCTGACCGACGATCTGTTTGCGAACGATGCGCTGGTGTATGACCCGGTTCGAAGCACTTGGGTGCAGTACGGGGCGGAGGACGGGCCGCAGTTGCGGGTCGATTTTCCGGGGATGCCGAAGCTCGGCATCTGGACGAAGCCGGGTGCGGCCTTTGTCTGCATCGAGCCGTGGGACGGGATTGCGGACCCGGAAGGGTTTGCCGGTGACATCTTCGACAAGCCCGGGATTAATCGGGTTGCGCCGGGGCAATCGCATCGGGCGGCTATGTCGGTGACGTTGGAAGGTTGATTTTCACGCAAAGGCGCGGAGACGCGGAGGGGTTGCGTTCGCGATGAGGTTCCGCCGCGACAGCAGGCTTTATCACCCGTCGCATCGAGCGGAGTTGTCTGCCGCACGCACCCGGTCGCTGCAAACACCACCTCTACGCATCTCTACGCCAACCATCCCCCTCTTCTCTCCGCGCCTTCGCGTGAACCCGCCTTCTTCTTCCGTCCTAGCGTGACGCCAATCTTGCCGCCCTCCCCGCGCAGCCCTAAAGGCCGGCGATGGACCATATTTCCGATCGCCGCACCTTTGCGATCATCTCCCACCCCGACGCCGGCAAGACCACGCTGACCGAAAAGCTGCTGCTGTTCGGCGGTGCGATCCATCTGGCGGGTGAGGTGAAGGCGCGGGGTGCCGCCCGCCGCGCCCGGTCGGACTGGATGAAGATCGAGCAGCAGCGCGGGATTTCGGTCACGTCGTCGGTGATGACGTTCGAGCGGAACGGGTTGACCTTCAACCTGCTCGACACGCCGGGCCACGAGGATTTTTCCGAAGATACCTATCGCACGCTGACCGCGGTCGATTCAGCGGTGATGGTGATCGACGCGGCGAAGGGTATCGAGCCGCAGACGCGCAAGCTGTTCGAAGTGTGCCGGTTGCGCAGCGTGCCGATCATCACCTTCGTCAACAAGGTCGACCGCGAGGGGCGCGATCCGTTCGCGCTGTTGGATGAAGTGGCCGACATGCTCCAGCTCGACGTGTGCCCGATGACGTGGCCGGCCGGCATGGGCGGGCAGTTCGAGGGGATTTACGACTTGGTCGACAACCGGCTGTTGCAGCCGGAGGTGGGAACGAAGGATTTCCAGGGCAAGGTCGAGCAGTTCACCGGCCTGGATGACGCACGCATCGACAGCGTGCTGTCGGCGGAAGCGGCCGAGCGGCTGCGTGAGGAGGCGGAGTTGGCGACCGGCGGCTATGCCGCGTTCGACGGTGCGGCGTACCGTGCGGGCGACCTGACCCCGGTCTATTTCGGGTCGGCGCTGAAAGAGTTCGGCGTCGATTCGCTGATCGACGCGATCGCCAAACACGCTCCCCCGCCCCGCCCGCAGCCTGCCGAACCCGCGCCGGTCGACCCGACCGATGATCGCGTGACGGGGTTCGTGTTCAAGGTGCAAGCGAACATGGACCCCAACCACCGCGACCGGATCGCGTTCATGCGGCTGTGTTCGGGGACGTTCAAGCGCGGCATGAAGCTGACCCCGACCGGCCATGGCAAGCCGATCGCGATTCATTCGCCGATCCTGTTCTTCGCGCGCGAACGCGAACTGGCCGACGAGGCCTATCCGGGCGACATCATCGGCATTCCCAACCATGGCACGCTGCGCGTCGGTGATACGCTGTCGGAACGGGCCGATGTGCGGTTCACGGGGCTGCCGAACTTCGCGCCGGAAATCCTGCGCCGCGTGGTGCTGAAGGACCCGACCAAGACGAAGCAGTTGCGGAAAGCCTTGGACGACATGGCCGAGGAAGGCGTCACGCAGGTCTTCTATCCCGATATCGGGTCGAACTGGGTGATCGGCGTGGTCGGGCAGTTGCAGCTCGAAGTGTTGCTCAGCCGGCTGGACGTCGAATACAAGGTCGCGGCGGGGCTGGAAATGGCGCCGTTCGAAACCGCGCGCTGGGTGTCCGCGAGCGATCCGGCGGATTTGAAGGCGTTCACCGACCTGCATCGCAGCGCGATGGCGAAGGATCGCGACGGCAATCCGGTGTTTCTGGCCAAGAGCGCGTGGGAGGTCGGCTATATCGCCGATCGTTATTC
>NZ_CAJYQD010000011.1 GCF_913776855.1 uncultured Sphingomonas sp.
ACCGGGTTCTCGCCCTCGCGCGCCATGCGCTTGTCCTGCACCTCGCGCCAATTATGGTTTGCACCCCATACCGCGCCACTGGCGAAGCGCGGTTCATAGGCGACCGCGCGCGGGGCGAAATGACCGCCCAGCGAAATACCGGTCATGCCGATCCGCTGCGGATCGACATCGTCCCGTGCTTCGAGCCAGTCGACCGCCTTGCTCGCCCAATGTTCGCTGTGCGGATCGACGGCCAAGTCCTGCAGGCGCAGCGCCTCGCCCGATCCGGGCTGGTCGACGCACAGCGTCGAGATGCCGCGCCGCGCCAGTTCGTGCGGCAGGCGGGTCCAGAACAACAGCTCCTTGCAGCTGTCGAGACCGTTGCAGAACACCACGACCGGCTTTCGGCCCTCGCCCGGTGCCCGGGTATAGAGCGCGGGCATCGTGCCGGTTTCGAGCTGGATCTCCACCCGCTCGCGGTTCAGCTGCCCGAGCACCGTCGACCGATCGAACGCTTCCCTCGCCCGGGCATAGGTTTCCTTGCGACCCGGCGCGCCATGCCCCTGCATCCGTTCGGCGGTGAAGAGATAGAGCGACGCCCGCTCCAGCTTGTTGGACGCCGAAAAGGCACGCCCCTTCGCCTCGTCCTCGGCGGCCAGCCCGATCAGCTTCTCGCCGACCGATGCCCATGCCGCCATGAATTGCGGCGTGCCGGCGTCGGCACCACGGGCCGCCGCATCCTTCAGCGGCTGGCACATATCGATGATCTCGCCGAGCTGCGCGCCCGACTCCATCGCAATCGCAACCGACAGGTTCCAGATATAGTTCGGGAAGGGTTCGTACAGCGCCATCGCCGTTACACCACCGCCGCCTGCCACAGCCCAGCATCGGGCGACGGTTTCGGCATGGTCTGCGGGCCGCCAAAGCCCGACCCCCACTGGTCCATCGTATCGGCCTTCGGGACATGCACCTGATGCTGGTGATGGTCGTCATCGACCTCCTCCAGCTCCGACGTATATTCGACGACATTGTCGTTGGGCGTGGTGAAGTAGCTGAAGGTGTTGTTGCCCGCCGTGTGCCGCCCCGGCCCCCATTTGATGTCGACGTCGTTGCGCTTGAGCCGCCCGACGCCGCGCATCATGTCGTCCATCGTCAACACGTCATAGGCGACATGGTTGAAGCACGGCGGCCCCGGCAGGAACGCCAGCCGATGATGCCAGCTGTTGCAGCGCATGAAGCACATGAAGTCGCCCAGCCAGTCCGACACGCGGAAGCCCAGCGCCTTTTCGTACCATGCGACCAGGGCCTTGTGGTCGGGCGAGTGCATGACGACGTGGCTGATCTTGACCGGGATCGCCTCGCCCTTGGCCAGGTCGCGTTTAGTGCCGCGCTCGACATCGGCCGAAATCTGCAGCGTGAAGCCGTTGGGGTCGAAGAAGCGGAAGCCATAGCCGCCGCCGAGCGTCTCCAGATCATGCGGTTCGCTGATGATCTTACCTTCGTTCGCCTTCACCTGTTCGAACAGCGCGTCGACATCGGCGCGCGTCTCGGCGGCCCAGCCGATGACGTCGATCCGCTGCGTCGCGTCCTCGCGCAGGCGGACGACGTATTTCTCGTCGGTCCCTTCAGCGGCGAAATAGGCCATGCCGTCGTCGGACGCGACTTCGGTCAGCCCCCACACATCGGCGTAGAAGCGACGCTCCGCCGCCAGATCGGGAACGGCATAGCCGACAAAACGGATCTCGGACACTCTAGCCATCGGTCTCTCCTTCGGCACATTTGGGTGCGGGCAGCCGTGCTGGCGCACGACCGATCGTCGTTCAGCGATTGGTCTCGATCGTGAACAGGCTGTGGTTACTCGCCGGACCGACGCTCAGGCGAACCGGGCCGTCGATCCATGTCCAGCGATCGTTGCGCCAGATTCGGAACAGGCGCGGCTCGGGCGTCACACGGACCACCGCCTGTTCCCCGGCGCGCAGGCGCACCTTGGCAAAGCCGACCAGCGCGAATTCGGGATCGTGGCGATATAGCTGCACGACTTCGCTACCCGTGCGGTCACCGACATTGCGCAGCGTAACCAGTACGTCGCCGCCCTCCGCCTCCGCCGAGATCCAGTCGAACCGGGTATAGCCCTGCCCTGCCCCAAAGGCGTGAAGCGGTGCGGTGCCGCGCGCGGCCAGGCCGCGATAGCCGATGAGCACACCATCGTCGTAGCGCAGATCGCCCGCCGCATCGGGCGTCAGCCCCAGCGCGGGATAATCCTGTTCGCGGCGGGCCAGCGTGACGGGCAGCCGTCCGCCCGGTTCCCGATCGCCCGCCAGCACCGCCGCGAGCGCCGGCCCGAAGCCCTCCCCCGGATACCATGCCGACAGCAGCGCCGCCGCCCGTTCGCCCCAGCTCGCGTCAAAGGCGTGGCCGATGTTGGCGACGATCGCGACGCGCGGGTTGGCCGCGCAGACCGCATTGATCAACGTCACCTGTTCGGGCGCGAGCGCAGTGTCGGGGCGGTCCTTGCTCTCCACGCTGGAGTCGGAGGTTTCGCCGACGATCAGGACGACCGCGTCCGCCGCCCGCGCCGCATCCACTGCGCGCGCCAGCATCGCCGCCGCGCTGTCCGGCCCCCGCACGCCATACCACAGGCCATGGACCCGTGCGCCCTCATAGGTAAAGGCGACCTCGACCCGCACCCGCTGTCCGGCGGTCAATATTACCTCAGCGCTGTCGGCATCGCCGCGCTTGAGCGATCCCATCACGTCGGATGCCGCCATCCGCTCGGCCCGTTCGAGGATGACCGTCTCGTCGATCGCCATCCGCACCGCGCCGGTCGCCCCGACATAGAAGCGGTGCGCACCGCTTGCCTCGGCGGTGAACCAGCCCGATGCACGCACGGCCGCGGGGCGGTCGAACACGCCTTCCTCATGGACGCCGACGAACCAGACCAGCGAGTTGGTGTCGCGCACCTCGCGGCAGATCGGTTCACCGGTCAGATCGGTATCGGCGAAATAGTCGATGGTCATGCCGCGCCCGTCGCCGTCGACCGGCGTCACCGGCATTGAGGGCAGGCGCGGCTGCGGATCGACGCCGGGTTCGTACACGACCTCGACGCCCGTATAGCGCGCCACGATCGCGTCGAGCGGACGCGCCGCATCCGGCGACAGCGCGATCTTGGCGAAGGTGCCGCCCTGATAACAGGGCGCGGCTGCATTCGGCCCGATGACCGCGATCCTCGCGTCGCGGCCCGGCACCAGCGGCAGCAGGCCCCCGTCGTTGCGCAGCAGAACCATTCCCGCCGCCGCAGCTTCGATCAGCAGCGCATCGGCGTCCTCGACCGGTGGCGTCTTGGTGCCGGTCCAGCGCCGGGCGGCGCGCGCCACCCGGTCGGCAGCGTCGATCACCCGCTCGGCGGCAACCTCGCCGGCCTCGACCGCACCGACGGCTTTGGCACCCACGAACCGCGCCGGCCCCGGCATTTCCAGGTCCAGCCCGCCGTTCAGGCTGCCCGCCGTCGAATGGGTCCCGAACCAGTCCGAGATCAGCGGGCCGTCAAAGCCCCATTCCTGCTTCACGATCGTCGAGACATGGCCCTGTTCCGCGCACCATGATCCGTTGACCCGGTTGTACGCGGTGAGCAGCGCCCCCGCCCCCGCCGCCGCGCACAGCTCGAAGGGCAGGAGGTAGATTTCGCGCAGCGTCCGCTCGTCGACGACGGCATTCATCCGGTCGCGGTCGGTTTCGCTGTCGTTGCATACCATGTGCTTGGCGCAGGCGGCGGTGCCGGTGGACTGCAACCCTCGGGTCCACGCCGCCCCGGCAGCGCCGGTGAGCAGCGGATCCTCGGAAAAATATTCGAACGCGCGCCCCGCCAGCGGACTGCGGGCAAGGTTGACGTTGGGCGCCAGCACCATGTCGACGCCGCAGCGGATCGCCTCGCCACCGACCAGCGCGCCCATGCGCTCGATCAGGTCGATGTCGAAACTGGCCCCGAGCGCCGTGGCGCAGGGCGACAGGCGCGCGACGTCGCGTTCGTCGACCCGCCCGCTCGCGATCCCCATCGGCCCGTCGCTCATGTGCAACGACGGAATGCCGTCGTGCGGGATGGCGACCGTCCGCCACATCGCCGCGCCTGCGGTAAGGCTCGCCGCCTCGCTCAGGGTCAGCGCGCTCATGCCACCTGCTCCAGCCGGAATGCCATGATCTGCCGCGCCATGGTCATGATCTGTCCGGCGACGGCGGTATCGGCCAGTTCACCCGCGCTGCCGAACGGCTTCTGTGCGATCGAATTGATCGCGATACCGGCAGGCGTCGGCCAGCCGCGCATGGCATGGACGATGCCGCGCAGTGCCGCCAGCGTCACGCCGCCCGCCTGCCAGCCCGCCGCCGACACGATCAGCCCGACGGGCATCCCGTCGAAATAGACGCGTTCGTCGCCACGCAGATCCTCCAGAAGATCGATGGCGTTCTTCACCACCCCCGACACGCCGCCGTGATAGCCCGGCGTGCCGATCACCAGCGCGTCCGCCGCGCGCAGCGCAGCGACGAACGCTGCCTGCTCTGGCGTGCGTTCGGGACGTTCGGGGTTGAAGTGCGGCAGCGCGGCGAGTGCCGGGCCGTCGAACATCGTCGTCCGCGCGCCCAGCCCCTCACATTCGCCCAACACTGCGCGCACGAGCATCTCGCTCGACGAACGCGGGCGGAAGGTGCCGCCGATCCCCACGATATGCCGGGCCATCGCGCTCACGCCTTCCTGAACGCGGGCATGACCTTTTCCGACAGCAGCCGCAGCGTCTGGTCACCCAGCCGCAGCCGCTCCTCGGTCAGCGGGCCGGTGGTCGTGCCGCACAGGATGTTGCCGATGCCCAGTTCCTCATACGGCTTCAGATGCTCAATCACCGTCTCGGGCGAGCCGTAGAGGCACCAGGTACCGATCCAGTCCTCGGTCAGCGCATTGGGCGTCCGGTCGGTTTTTTTGTTCGCGTCGTTCGATTCGGCGCGGGCGTTGAATTCCGCCTCGCGCTCGATCGCGTCCTGATAGGCGCGCAGGATCGCCATCATCTCGTCGCGGGCCTGTTCGTCGCTGTCGGCGACGTGGACCAGCTGATAGGTATGCGTCGTCCAGTCGAGTGCGCGGGCGATCTTGTCGGCGCTATGCCCCGCCCCCTCCAGCATCGTGCGATAGATGCCGAAGAACTTGGCGACATGGGTCATCGGCTCGGTGCCGCCGATGTTGGGCGGGGTAAAGGCGGGGATGAACGCCGGCCATGCGTTCTCGGCGGCGCGCCGCGCGCTCGATTCCTTCATCGCAACCGGCATCAGCCGGGCATGACCCTCGCTATAGGCCGCAGGGGCGATGCGTTGCAGGACGCGGCCCTGGTGCGGGCCGTTGTCGATTTCGACTGCCGGGCCGTCCATCGTCTTGGCCCAGAGCTGCTCGGCGAGTGCGAGGTTCTTTTCCGAGATCGCACCCGCATCGCGGTAATCGACGCCGAAACCGATCATCTCCTCGGGCGTGGTGCCCGATCCGACCCCGACCAGCAATTTTCCGTCGGTCAGCTGGTCGAGGATGTTGATGCGTTCGACGAAGCGGACCGGGTGATGCAGCGGCACCGACGTCACCGAAAAGCCGAAATGCATGTGCGGATGCTTCGCCGCCAGATAGGACGCGAACATGTAGCTGTCGCTGGCGATCGGCATGTAGCCGTTGAAATGGTGGTCCGGCAGGAAAAGCGCATCGAAGCCGAGCGCGGCGGCGCGATCGGCGTGATGGATCAGGTCATGCATCAGTGCGCGGTCCTGTTCCGGCGCCATCGAGCGTGCATTGAGGAACACCGAAAAACGCATCCGACCTCTCCCTTTTCGCGCCCGGTCGTCCGGTTGCGCGGTTACCACCCGCTGTAGGATGGACTAAACTAAAATTAGAACTGCTATTTTGATATTCTGCCTTGTGGGGGGCTGTCAATGGTGTGCCAGTGGATATCGAAACGATGATCGCCAAGGCGCGTCCGGCGTAGCGGGGTCGCAGCAACGCCGGCTTCGAGCCAATGCTGGCCACTGCCGAGGAACTGATGGTGCAGCGGGAGTCGAACGGATTCACGCCGAACGAGGTCGCGAAGCACGGGACGCCTCGATCGGATCGATCTATTGCCGTTTCGACAGCCAGGATGATCTCGTCCAGTCGATCGCCGACGTGCTGCGCCGCCATGCCGCCGATGCCGCGATCGCCCGCTATCCGGGTTTCGGGTCGTCGCTCGATGCGGCCGGGGAAGGCGACTGGCGCCAGCAGAAGAACGACTTGGGCAACATGCGCGCCGCCTATCTGTCGATTGCGTCCAAGAGCCGCCGGACGGCCGCCTGAAGCACCGGATACGCCGCCCCTGTAAACGCCCCCCGGCGCTCCCGCCGCCCTTCCCCCCGCAGCCATCCTTTCTGGAAAATCGATCGCCTTTCCTCTTGCCCGCTCTCCAACGCTCGTTTAATAGAACAAAAGTTCTAATTATGACCGCAACAAGCGGCGCGAACGAAGGATGAGGAGCGTCATGGCCGAAAAGGGCTGGACCCGGCGCGATACGTTGGGTGGGGCAGCGTTATTCGCGCTGGTGGTGGGGTTGCCCGTTGCCGTGGTGCGGGCGACCGACACGTCCGATACGGTCAGCGATCGACAGCGGGCGATCTTGCGTGAAACGGCGCAGGCGGTCATCCCGCGCACCGCTACGCCTGGCGCGGGCGACATTGGCGCGCATGAATTCGTCATCCTCGCGCTCGCGCACGGGCTGGATGGCACCCGCACTCCGGCGTCCAGCACCGCGTTGCCGGCGACGGTCACCCGCCATCTGCGCAGCGATGGATCGCTCGACTATCTCGACTGGCTGGAATGGCAGCTGGATGCCAATGCCCATGGCAACTTCCTGGGTGCCAGCCCGGCTCGACGGATCGCCGCCGTCGCGGCGATCGACAAGGCGGGCTTTGCCGAAGCCGACCGCGACGCGCCCGAGTCGCCGTGGAAGAAGCTGAAGGCGCTGATCCTGACCGCCTATTACACGTCCGAAACCGGCGGCTCGCGCGAGCTGCAATATGAGCTGGTTCCCGGCAAATGGGAACCGGACCTCCCCTTTATCCCCGGCAGCCGCGCATGGTCGAGCGACTGGACCGCGGTGGAGTTCAGCTGATGAGCGAAACACTGTTCGACGCGATCGTGATCGGGTCGGGAATCACCGGCGGCTGGGCGGCCAAGGAACTGACCGAGGCGGGGCTGAAGGTCCTGATGCTCGAACGCGGGCCGATGATCGAACACGGCGCGGGCTATGTGAACGAGACCAAGGCGCCATGGGACCTGGAGTTCCGGGGGCTGGGCGACGCCGCGCTGTACGAAACCGACTATGCCGTCCAGCGCAAGAACCGCCACTTTACCGAATTCACCCAGGACCGGTTCGTCAACGACCGCGAGAATCCGTACACGACCGCGGGCGATACCCAGTTCAACTGGTGGCGCAGCCACGGGCTGGGCGGACGCTCGCTGGCATGGGGGCGGCAATGCTATCGCTGGTCCGATTACGACTTCGACGCCAATCGCCGCGACGGGCACGGCACCGACTGGCCGATCCGCTATGCCGACATCGCGCCGTGGTACGACAAGGTCGAGGAGTTCGTCGGCGTGGCGGGGATGGCGGAGGGGCTGCCGCAGCTGCCCGATGGTCGTTTCCTGCCGCCGATGGCGCTGAACCCGGTCGAGGAGCATGTCCGCTCGGTGATCGGCGAGCGCTGGCCGGAGCGACGACTGACGGTGGGGCGCAACGCGAACCTGACGGTCGCCAAGCCCGATCAGGGACGCGCGGCGTGCCAGTATCGATCGATCTGCCCGCGCGGCTGCTCCTACGGCGCCTATTTCTCGACGCAGAGTTCGACGCTGCCCGCCGCGCAGAAGACCGGCAACCTGACGCTCATCACCGATGCGGCGGTCGAGGCGATCGAACAGGACCCCGCCACCGGTCGCGCGACCGGCGTCCGCTTCATCGATACGAAGACCGGCGAGCGCAAGCGCGCGACGGCGCGGATCGTGTTCCTGAACGCGGGATCGTTCAACAGCGTCGGCGTGCTGCTGCGCTCCGCGACCGAGGCGAATCCGAACGGGCTGGCCAATTCGAGCGGCGTGCTGGGCACGCACATCATGGACCATGCGCAGACGGTCGCCGGCATCGCGATCATGCCGGGGTTCGAAGGCCACACCTATTTCGGCAACCGCCCGACCGGCGTGGTCATCCCCCGGTTCCGCAATCTCGATACCATCGACGGCAAGGGGCATTCGCGCGGCTTTTCCTATCAGGGCGGGGCGTTTCGCGCCGCATGGACGCGCGGCAAGCGCGACGCGGGCATCGGTGCCGACTATAAGGACGGCCTGCAGGAGCCGGGTCCGTGGCGGATGGTGCTGGTCGCCTTTGCCGATTCGATCCCGCGCGCGACCAACCGCATCACACTCGACCCGACCGTCAAGGATTCGATCGGCCTGTCCGCGCTGCGCATCGCGTTCGATCATGGTGCCGAGGAACGCGCCGCGCTGGCCGATGCCAAGGCGGAGGCAGCCGCGATGCTGACCGCCGCCGGGGGCCATGTCATCATGGGCCTCGACCAGCCGAGTCCCGGCGGTTCCGCGATCCACGAGATGGGCGGCGCGCGCATGGGGCATGATCCCCGGACCAGCGTGCTGAACAAATGGAGCCAGGCGCACGATGTCGCCAACCTGTTCGTCACCGACGGCGCGCAGATGTCCTCCTCGGCCTGCCAGAACCCGTCGCTGACCTACATGGCATTGACCGCGCGCGCCTGCGCGACCGCGGTGTCGATGCTGAAGGAAGGCGCGCTCTGATCCCAGTCTGCTAGCGGGCACATCCCGCCAGGTGCCGCAGCGTCGGTGCCGCCCGGAGTGAATGACGATGTACCGTGCCGCCTGTATCGAAGGACCGTTCGTTGCCGACCGCCGCCGCAACGCGCCGGGGGTCTGACGCCATGGAGGGGGGTCGGGACATGCTTCCCGCCGCGTCGCCGCCGCTGCGGGGGACAGCGAAACTCGCTTATGGCCTGGGCGATTTCGGCTTCGGCCTGTCGTGGAACATGGTGGGCGCCTTCCTGCTGTTCTTCTACACCGACGTCGCGCTGCTACCCGCCGCGGCGGTTGGCACGCTGCTGCTCGTATCGCGGCTGGCCGATGCGGCGATCGATCCGGTGATCGGCATATTGGTCGACCGGACGCGCGGGCGCAGCGGGCGGGCGCGGCCGTGGTTCAAATGGGGTGCGATCCCGTTCGGGCTGCTGTGTGCCGCCACCTTCTGGATGCCGCCGGTCGGGGAAAGCGGCCGGCTGGTGTGGGCGATCGCGACCTTCGCGCTGCTCGGCATCCTGTTTTCGGCGATCAACATCCCGTACGGCGCACTGCTGCCGATGATGACCAACCGCAATGGCGAGCGGCTGACGCTGGGCAGCCTGCGCGCCGCCGGCACCGCGATTTCGGTCATCGTCGCAACGGCGGCGACCATGCCGCTGGTGGGTGCATTGGGCGGCGGGGACCAGCGGCAGGGTTTCCTGATCGTTGCCGCGCTGTTCGGCCTCGTCACCACGCTGACCACGCTCAACCTGCTGCGCTGTCCCGAACAGGTCGAGGCGATGGAAGCGCCCCGCAACCAGGCGGTCTTGCCGCAGGTATGGGCGATGATCGGCAACCGGGCGTGGAGCACGGTGTTCCTGTTCGCGCTGCTCAACTTCGTCCGCTTCGGTGCGGTGCTGGCGATCACGCCGTTCTTCGCGATCAACGTGCTGGGCAAACCCTGGATGATCTCGATCCTGTTGCCCGCGGTATCGGGCACGCTGCTGATCGGGTCGATCCTCGCGCCGCCCTATCTCAAGCGGCTGGGAATGCGGCGCGGCAACCTGATCGCGCTGCTGGCGGCGCTGCCGCTGTTCGCCGCGCTGCCGCTGGTCGAGGGATCGACCGCCGGTTTCCTGACGCTGTATCTGCTCGGATCGGTGCTGCTCAGCATCACCATGACCGCGATCTTCGCGATGGCGGCCGAGGCGATCGAGTATCACGAACAGCATACCGGCAGCCGCAACGAAGGGTTGCTCTCGTCGGGCATCAGCCTGTCGACCAAGATCGGCATGGCGCTGGGCGGCGCGCTGATCGCCTTTGGGCTGGCCAGCATCGGCTATATACCCGGCAAGGGCGGCGCGGAGGTCGTGTCCGGGCTGCGCTGGCTGTACTACGCGCCGATCGTCGCGTGTCTGGTCGCGCAGATGGCGGTGATCGCACGCTATCCCGCGATTGCACGACCGGCCTGATGGCCAAACGCCGGAGCGGCTTTCAGAGGATGGAGCCAGCCGGACACGGTAAAGAAGGGGACGGTGTCCCGTTGGCCACCGCCCCCTTCCCCGATCCGGTCCGCGATATCGATGCGATCGTTGCCAAATGCCCTTCCGCCGGCACGCTTCACGGCGGCCATGGCCCTCTCGCCGAAATGCGAATGGTCGCGCTATCCGCGCTCCATCTGCGCCTTGATCCTGAAACCGTCACCGGTGCCTTCAAGCTGCCGGCGGACGGCGGAAAGATCGCGATGCCTAAGCCAGGCACCGACGACTGCCAGCCCTCATCGAGGCAAGGGCTGCAATGCGGTCACCCGATCCTTTTCGACATTCATCGACCGGTATGTCGAGCTAATTAGAACTTGTATTCCTATACGCGTTATCGTCTTGACCGGCTACCCCGTAGGCAAGGATCGGCGACTTGGCATCGACAGCAGTATCGGATCAGTTGAGCGATCGGCAGCGCAGTCTCGCGTTTGCGACGATCCTCGTGGCATTCGTCATGGACGTGGTCGATTCGACGATCGTCAACACTGCCCTGCCCGCGATCCAGTCGGCGCTCGGCGCTTCCGACCGGGCGATGCAATGGGTGGTGTCGGGCTATTTCCTGACCTTTGCCGTCCTGCTGGTCGTCGGCGGGCGGCTCGGCGACCTGTTCGGCTATCGGCGCATGTTCGTGATCGGCGTGGTGGGCTTCACCCTCGCCTCGCTTGCCTGCGGACTGGCCCTGGACGGGCGCACGCTGTCGATCTCCCGGCTGGTGCAGGGGGCCGCCGCCGCGATCATGGCACCGCAAGGGGTGGCATTGGTCCAGCAACTCTACTCGCCGACCGAACGCATCGGGCGGCTGGCGGCATTCGGGGTGATCGGCGGCCTGGCAGCTATCGGCGGGCCGGTACTCGGCGGGTTGCTGATCGAATGGAGCCCCCTGGGGTTCGGCTGGCGTAGTGTGTTCCTGATCAACCTGCCCTTCGGCGTCATGGCGCTGATCGCCGGGCTGACCTTGCTACCGCCGGGCCGCTCGGGCCACGCATTGCGGCCGGACGCGCCAGGATCGCTGCTGCTGTTCGCCGCGCTCGGTGCGTTGCTGCTGCCGCTGATCGAAGGGCGCGCGGCGGGATGGCCATGGTGGACCGGCGCGATGGGCCTTGCCAGCATCGCGCTGTGGTGGGCATTCTGGCGCTATGAATGCAGGCGGCGCGCGCTGCTCGGCTCGGCCCTGATCGAACCGGCGCTGTTCGCCGATCGCAGCTTCCGCATCGGGCTGACCGCTACCATGGGCTTCGCGATCGCCTCGGGCGGCTTCCTGTTGACGTTCAGCCTGACGTTGCAGCGCGGACTCGGCTATGCCCCGATCGACGTTGCGCTGCTCCACATCCCGTTCGGACTCGGCGTCATGGCAGGAATCAGCCAGATCGGACGGAAGGCGCTGCCCCGACAGGGCCGGCGCGTGCCGATCGTCGGTGCGATGGTAATGGCGGCCGGATGCCTTGCTACCGCATCGGCCGTCTTGCTGGCGCTTTCCCCAGTGGTAATTGGTGTGCTGTTGCTGGTGGCGGGGATCGGCATGGGGAGCCTGAGCGGACCGCTGGGAC
This sequence comes from uncultured Sphingomonas sp., assembly GCF_913776855.1. GTDB lineage: Bacteria > Pseudomonadota > Alphaproteobacteria > Sphingomonadales > Sphingomonadaceae > Sphingomonas. The sequence continues at coordinate 11,919 of NZ_CAJYQD010000011.1, forward strand.
CGATCACGCTCTCTCGGGTCGATCGCAACCATGCCGGGGTGGCGGGCGCGATGCACAAGACGGTGCAGCAAATCGGCGGCGCGCTGGGAACCGCCTTGATCGCGACGGTGTATTTCATGATGGCACCCGGTAGCGCCGGCGAACGGATGCCGGGTGCGTTCCTGGTCGCGTCCGGTATCGTCGCGCTCGACCTGATGGCGCTGGCTATCCTGCTACGCCGGCTGCCGGAACGGCTGTTCGACCGATAGACCGTGGCGGGGAAAAGAAGGCGGTCATCATCGATGTCTGCACGGCCTGCGGCACGTCGTACGAACGCACGGCGGCCCCGCCCGCGCACCGGGCGATGCGTAGCGACGAACGCCGACATGTCCTGCGATCCGGTCAGAAATGGACCGATCGCGAACAGATACCCTCCGGCACAGCAACCCTTGGCGCAAACATCTTGCCGAACTCATAAGCATCCAAACGATGCCACGCTCCACCATCGGACAGCGGGCGTTCCTGCCGGTAGGCGACATTCTGCAAATCACGCCGGGCGGCGATGCGGTATCGTTCATGTGGAGCTATCCCAACATGCTGCCACGGTTCAGGCGGATGCCGGCCCGCACCGCGCGCGGTGGAGCGACCATGGCCGGGGGGTACATGCACAGCACCGACGACTGCCCGGCGGGTCGATCCCGCAGCGATTGACATCGGAAGGCCACACGCAAAACACTGGACCGAAGCGCCCGGAGGATCGAAAGGCAGGACCGACGCCGACCTTTGGGGGACAGATTGATCGTGAGCAGCATCTACACGCTTCGGCTGCAATGTCCCGACCGCCCCGGACTGGTGGCGCGGGTTGCCGGTTTCCTGGCCGATCGCGGCGCCAATATCGTCGATGCGCAGCAGTTCGACGATGCCCTGTCGCAACAATTCTTCATGCGCGTCGCCTTTACCCTCGGCGAAGCCGGATCGATCGACACACTGCGCACCGACTTTGCGGCAATCGCACAGGCGGCACAGATGCATTGGTCACTACGCGATCAGGCGACGCCGAAGCGGGTGCTGCTGATGGTCTCCAAATGGGATCATTGCCTGATCGACCTGCTCTATCGCACCCGTCTGGGCGAATTGCCGATGGAGGTGGTGGCGATCGCCTCCAACCATCCGCGCGAGGCGCTGCATACCGAGCTGATGGACGACATCCCGTTTCACCACCTGCCCGTGACGCGGGAGACGAAGGCGGCGCAGGAGGAGCAGGTCAAGCAGCTGGTCGACGCCAGCGGTGCCGAACTGGTCGTCCTCGCGCGCTACATGCAGATCCTGTCGGACGACCTCGCCGCCTTTCTCGCTGGACGCTGCATCAATATCCACCACAGCTTCCTGCCGGGTTTCAAGGGCGCCAAACCCTATCACCAGGCCCACGCCCGCGGCGTGAAGATGATCGGTGCGACTGCGCACTACGTCACCGCCGACCTCGACGAAGGTCCGATCATCCACCAGGATGTCGAACCGATCAGCCACGCCGACACGCCCGACGATCTCGTGCGCAAGGGGCGCGACATCGAACGCCGCGTGCTGGCCGAAGCGGTGCGGCTGCATCTGGATGACCGGCTATTCCCGCACGGCGCGCGGACGGTCGTCTTTCGGGGCTGACATCGGGCGGTTCCATCTGCACGGCGGCCGACCTACATCCCGTCCATGTTGCAGACGCTGATCGTCGCCGGGCGGGATCGCCATCGGTTGCAGGAAATCGCGCAGGTTGCCGGGCGATTCGGACTGGGCGTCCTGACCGCACGACTGGGGCTGGGGTCGACGGAGGAAGATGCCGATCCCGCCGAGCTGCCCCGCCGCACCCGGCTGGCGCTGGAGGCGCTGGGTCCGACCTTCGTCAAGCTTGGTCAAATCCTCGCGACACGCGGCGACCTGTTACCGCCCGACTGGATCGCCGAGTTCGAACGGTTGCACAGCAGCGCGCCGACGCTGCCGTTCGACGATCTGCGCGACGCGGTGGAGACGGCACTGGGCGAACCCCCCGAAACCGCGTTCGCAAGCTTCGACCCGAACCCGCTTGCCGCCGCGTCGATGGCGCAGGTCCATCGCGCCACGCTGCAGGACGGACGCGCCGTGGTGCTGAAAATTCGCCGCCCCCATATCCGCCCCCGGATCGAGGCCGACCTGCGGCTGATCGCGCAAGGAGCGTTGCTGGCCGAACGGGCAAGCGCCGAGACGCGGCGGTTTCAGCCCGTCGCGCTGGTCCGCAAGCTGGCCGGCGCGATGCTCGACGAATGCGATTTCACGCAGGAGGGGCGCAACGCAGACCGGCTGCGCGCTGATTTCATCGGCGAGCCGCGGGTCGTCGTGCCTGCGATCCATTGGCAGTTCACCTCCGACGCGTTGCTGGTGATGGACTATGTCGACGGCATCCGCCTGACCGGTCCGGCAGCGTTGCAGGCGGCCGGCATCGATCCGGCGGTAATCGCGGCACTGGGCGCCGACGTCGTACTCGACATGGTACTCGTCCACGGACGCTTCCATGCCGATCCGCATCCGGGCAACCTGCTATGCCTGTCCGGCAACCGGATCGCGCTGCTCGACCTTGGCATGATCGGCCATGTGTCGCCACGCCGCCGCGAGGAGTTCATCGGTTTCGTCCAGGCGCTGCAACGCGGCGATCCGGCACTGCTGGCCGACATTCTCGGCACATGGTCGGCAGGGGCCGGCGTCGCGCCGGAAGCCGTTCGCACCGCCGCCGATCGGCTGATCGCGCGCCACGGCGGACCATTGGTGTTGCGTGCGATCGTCACCGACCTGCTGGCGGTGATGCGCGAAACCGGGTTGGTCATGCCCGGCGACCTGCTGCTGGTCTTCAAGGCGCTCATCACCATCGACGGCGTGCTGGCCGCGATCCAGCCCGATTTTGACCTGTCGGCCGCGTTACGTCGTGCCAGCCTGCGTATCGTGCGGTCGCGGCTGTCGGCGGACCATTGGATGCCGGTCGTGCAGGAAATGGCGTGGGAGCTGGGTCGGATCGGCGACGATGCGCCACGCCTGCTCAGGCTGCTGGTCCGGCGACTGGAGGTGGAACCGGCCGCGCCGGCCGCGGTGCAGCCCGACCGGGCGGGACCGCGCTGGATCGCCGCCGCGATACTGGCCGGGGCGGCGATGATCGCCGCCGCCGGCCTGTTGGGATGACGCGGGGAAATACCCGCGCCGCCCGATCAATACATGTGCTGGCCGCCGTTGATGCTCAGCGTCGAACCGGTGACGAAACCGCCCTCTTCCGAACACAGGAAGGCCACGCCGCGCGCGATCTCGCTCGCCTGGCCCAGACGGCCGACCGGAATCTTGGCAACGATCTTTTCGAGCACGTCGGCCGGCACCGCCGCCACCATGTCGGTGTCGATATAGCCCGGCGCGATCGCATTGACGGTCACGCCGAACCGCGCACCTTCCTGTGCCAGCGCCTTGGTGAAGCCATGGATGCCCGACTTCGCGGCGGCATAGTTCACCTGGCCGTACTGGCCCGCCTGGCCGTTGATCGACCCGATATTGACGATGCGACCCCATTTGCGGTCGCGCATTCCGGGGAAGGTCGCCTTGGCGAGGTTGAAGCACCCGCCCAGGTTCGTGCGGATCACGTCGTCCCACATGTCGTAGGTCATCTTCAGCAGCGTGCCGTCGCGGGTGATGCCGGCATTGTTGACGACGATATCGACCGGGCCGATCGCTTCCTCGATCGCCTTCACGCCCGCCTGGGTCGCGTCGAAATCACCCACGTCGAACTTGAATGCGGCGATACCGGTGCGGTCGCTGAACGCCTTCGCCTTTTCATCGTTGCCGGCATAGTTGGCGGCGACGGTGACGCCCATGTCCTTGAGCGCAAGGCTGATCGCCTCGCCGATACCGCGCGTGCCGCCGGTGACGATCGCTACCCGTGCCATGCATTCTCTCCTACGAAAGTTTCAACCCTGCTAGGCCGGGTCGATCCATCCCGCAAGTTCGCGCGCGATAATGTTGCGCAACATTTTATTGCCTGTTGGTTCGGCATTCAGGCACGGAAGATACGCGAAATCGGTTCCGCCCGCCTCCATGAAACTCTCCCTGCCCCGGATCGCCAGTTCTTCCAGCGTCTCCAGACAGTCCGCCGAAAAGCCCGGCGCGAAGATCGCCACACGGCGCTTCCCCGCCTTCGCCAATTCGACCAGCGTGTCGTCGGTCGCCGGCCCCAGCCACCTGGCCGGGCCGAAGCGCGACTGGAACGCGACCGTCAGCGGGCGGCCGATCGCTTCCTGCACCAGCCGGGCTGTCTTCTGGCAATGGCAGTGGTAGGGATCGCCTAGGTCCAGCGTCCGCTTGGGCATCCCATGGAAACTGGCAACGATCGTATCAGGTTCGAAATCGAGCTTGGCCAGATCCTCGCTGAGCGTCGCGGCCAGCGCATCGATATAGAGTGGATCGTCATAATAGGGCGGCAGGGTACGGATCGCCGGCTGCCAGCGCAGTTTCGCCAGATGGGCGAACGCCTTGTCATTGGCGGTCGCGGTCGTCGCTGCGCAATATTGCGGGTAGAGCGGGGCCAGCAGAATGCGGTCGCAGCCCTGCGCCCGCAACGCGTCGATCCGGCTGGCGATCGATGGATTGCCATAGCGCATTGCCCAGTCGATCACGACGTCCTCGCCGAACGCGCCCTGCATTGCGTCGGACTGCGCCCGCGTGATCGCGGCCAGCGGCGAACCCTTGTCGCTCCACACCTGCTGATAGGCATGGGCGGATTTTTTCGGACGGGTGTTCAGGATGATGCCGCGCAGGATCGGCTGCCACGCGATCGGCGGTATCTCCACCACGCGCCGGTCGGACAGGAACTCGGCGAGGTAGCGCCTGACCGATCGCGGCGACGGATCGTCGGGCGTGCCGAGGTTCATCAGCAATACGCCGACGCGGCGCTTGGGGATGGCGGGGTGATTCGACGGGCGTTCCATGGGGTCGGTTAACGCGCGACCGCGTGGTTCGGGGCAAGCCGTATTTTGGCGAGGGCGGGTTCGCAGAAGAAGTTATTTTGACGCGGAGGCGCGGAGGAATCTTCTTCCCCGCTAGCCGCCTCTTCTCCTGCGATCAGCGAACGAAGTCGTCTCCCGATCGTGAGGCATCGCCACGGATGCGCCCCCTTCGCGCCTCCGCGTGAACCAATCTTCCTACCAGCCTGTCACCCCAGCAGCGGCAACGACCGGTAGCGTCGCCCGGTCGCGGCGTGGAGCGCGTTGGCGATGGCGGGCGCCACCACCGGCACCGCCAGCTCGCTGACACCGCCGGGATCGGCGTCGGACTCGACGATCTCGATCATGATCTCCGGACTGTCGGCCAGGCGTGGCAGGTTGAGGCCGCCAAAACCCCGCACATTCGGCAGATTCGCCTCGAACCCGGTCGACGCGCCCGTCGCCATCGCCATGCCGAACAACAGCCCGCCTTCGATCTGCTGCCGCACCAGATCGGGATTGACGACCCGCCCGCAATCGACCGCGACGACCAGTCGGTCGACCTTCACCCGCTGGTTGTCGCCGATATGCGCCTCCGCCATGCAGGCGATGGCCGATCCGCGCATCCGGTGGCAGGCGATGCCCTGTGCGCTGCCGGGTACCCCGCCCTGCCAGCCGCCCATCGTCGCGACGGTCGACAGGCAGCGGGCGAGCGCCACGTCACCGCCCAGCATGGCGATGCGGAACGAATGCGCCTCCATGCCCGCGAACCCGGCCAGCTCGTCGAGAAAGCATTCGGTAAAGAACGCGGTATAGCTGTGCGCCCCCGATCGCCACCATCCGGCGGGCAGGCCCAGTTCGGCCGGGTGATGATCGACCGCCAGATTGGGAATGCCGTACGCCGGAACCGCGCCATCGGTCGCCAGCGCATCGCCCCGGTCGCCCGGCAACGCCATCGCCAGCGACGCCGCGACATCGCCGCCCAGCAACAGCCGCGCCAGATCGCGCCCCGTGCGCGGCGCTGCCACCTGCGCCCGCCAGCCAAGGATCATGCCCCCCCGCCCCAGCCGCGCCGTCATCCGCGCGGCGGCCGGCGCGCGGTAGCGGTCGGCCAGGCAATCCTCGCCGCGCGACCAACTGAGCTGCACCGGCTTTTCCAGCTTGCGCGCCAGCACCGCCGACTGCTCCGCCACCCGGTGGTCGAGGTTCGCGCCGAACGATCCGCCGGATATCGTCGGGTGCAGCACGACCCTGCTTTCGGAGATGCCGATCGCGCGCGCGGCGGCGGCGCGGGCCAGCGTCGGGGCCTGGGTCGGCATCCACAATGTCAGCGTGCCGTCGCTCCATTCGGCGGTGGCGCTGGTCGGCTCGATCGCACCGTGCAGCGCGGCGGCGACGCGGTAGGTGGCGGTCTGGGTCCGTCCCCCCGTGAACGCCGCGTCGATATCGCCCGCCTCATGCACCCGCGCGCCCTCTCCGGACAACGCGGTGTCGAGCGCGGTGGCGATCGACGCATCGTCGACCAGCCCGTGCGTTTCGAAGCGCGGCGCCATCGCATCGACCGCGCGATTGGCCGCCCACCATGTCGTGCCCGCCGCGGCGACCCA
>NZ_CAJYQD010000012.1 GCF_913776855.1 uncultured Sphingomonas sp.
CGTCGACATCGAGGTTGCTGACGCCCCATTGGCGGATCTTGCCGGCGGACTTCAGCGCGTTCATCGCCTCGACCGTCTCGTGCAACGGCACCGATCCGCGCCAATGGAGCAAGTACAAATCCAGGCGATCCGTCCCCAGGCGTCGCAGGCTCGCTTCGCAGGCCGCCTGCAAGCGATGCCGAGAAGCATTCTGTGGGTAGGCCTTGCTCACTAGAAAAAGTTCGTCCCGCACAGCCCCGAGCGCCTCACCGACAAGCACCTCGGCCGCACCGTCGCCGTACATCTCGGCGGTATCGATCAACGTCATACCGAGCTCAACGCCGGCGCGCAGTGCTGCGATCTCATGGTCGCGGCGATCGGCCCGCTCTGCCATCATCCACGTGCCCTGCCCCAGCGAAGGTACGGTCTCGCCCGATGGTAGTCGAACATTTCGCATGGCGGGTCCTTTCCCGGATGAAGGTGATAGCAAACGGGCGGGGGCGCGGGAGGATGCGTCGCCTGATGGTGAAAGGCGGAAAGACCGCTTACGGGAACCCCAAGGGCGATAGCCGACGTAGCGCGGCACAGCCGTCGACGGGCGACCGCTCAAGGAGACGCTGCCCCGATAACCGACCTAGCGCGGCACAGCCTCTCTTGAAAACGACGGCTGATCAAGAACGGAAAAGCGTTCCCAAAACTTACCGCTGGTGAGAAGCCTGCGGATCAGCCGGTTACAGATTGGCGAGTGGCTTGGTGCCACACCCTGCCGTATCGTGAAGGCATGAACATTGCCCAACTTGACGCCGCGATCCGGGCGGGTGCTGTCGGCACGATCCTCCTGCTGGCTTGGCTGCTGTTCAGCGCACATCGGCGGGTTGGCTTGCCCGCGGCGCTCTTCGCGCCTTTGGCGCTCTGCCTATCCGGCTTCGTAATAGGCAACACTCCGATCGCTGCGCTGTCCCCGGCCGGGATCTTTGGCACCATTGCTCACACCGCGAGCGGTTTCGCAGTCGTTTTCCTATGGTGGTTCTGCCTGTCGTGCTTCGATAGCCGGTTCAGGTTGGGAGGGGGCGTGCTGGGCGTCGGTCTGGCCTGGGCCGCCGTCGCCGCAGTGGATCGCGGGCTGCTTGGCGACGCGCTCGCGGGAAAGGGGCTTTCTCTCCTGCTCGTACCTATGGGTTTCGCAATCGTTGGCCATTTGGTCTGGCGGCTGCTGGCCGAACGTCAGGGCGATTTAATCCAGCAACGTTCCAACGCCCGTATCATGGTTGCTGTTCTTCTAGGCGGAATGCTCTTTATCGACCTAGCGGCCGATGCGCTGTTCGGCTTCACCTGGCGCCCGCTCGCGTTCGCCATGACCCAGAATGCAATGGCGCTCGCCTTTGCCCTTTGGTTGGCGGGTAGGCTGCTGACCGTACGTGCCGATGTGCTGACGTTCGGCATCATCGAGGAAGCATCGTCGCCGGCGGAAGTAACGCCGCAGCCCGGCCTGCGGCATGACGGCGAGCTGCATCGCCGGCTGTCCGGCCTGATGGAAACCGAGCGTGTGTTCCTCGATCCCGAACTGACCTTTGCGGCTTTCGTCGAGCGCATGGGAGCATCGGAACGCAACGTGCGAACGCTCATCAACCACGAGCTGGGCTACGATCATTTCCGCACGTTCCTGAACCACTACCGGGTGGCGGAGGCATGTCGGTTGCTGAGCGACGAGGGCCATGACAAGCTCATCACCATCGCGCTGGACAGCGGCTTCGCCTCGCTTGCCAGCTTCAACCGCGCTTTCAGAGCCATCCAAGGATGCGCCCCCAGCGATTACCGAGCCGCTGCACGCCAAGGCGAAACTAACGACCCGCACTTGGCAAAAGCCGGGTTTTGAGGAGCGAGATGCAGCTTTCTGAGAAGGCGCATCGTCTCCATACGAGTAGCACGCTTCTACTGCATGGCATGAAGGTGGGCGCGTGAACGGAATGATTAGTTTGGGAGGAACGCTGGCGATCCTCCTTGTCTTGGGAGTGTTGGTAGGATGCACCGATCGGCAACGCTTTTCACCGCGTTGGCTACTGATCGCGGCGCTACTGGTAGCGGTCAACGATGGGCTCCTGACCCGCGCCTACGGCTTGCTGCCTGACCTGATCGGCGGGGAATGGAACTGGCAAGGCAAACTTCTGTCGCTGATCGCCACGCTCGCCATCGCCGCGGTGCCGGCATTCGGCTTTCGCCGTGTCGGTCTGACGATCGCGCAGGAACCGGGTAGCCTGAAGGCCGCATTGCCGGTCGCGGCAATCTACTGTGCCTTCTTCGCCGTGATAGCGATCGCCTTTCAAGGCGGCAGGTCCAGCGGCGAAGAAATCGCATTCCAGTTGACCATGCCTGGTCTAGAGGAGGAACCCTTCTATCGCGGCATCCTGCTCCTCGCGCTCGATCAGGCGTTCACCGGCAGGAAGCGTCTTCTCGGGGTCGACTGGAGTTGGGGTGCCGTGCTGTCATGCTTCCTCTTCGGGATGGCGCACGCATTCGGCTTTTCGCACGGCAGCTTTTCCTTCGACCCTATGACTATGGCGTTGACGGCTATCCCTTCGTTTGTCGCCGTCTGGATCCGTCTGCGAACGGGTAGCCTGCTCCTGCCGATCCTGCTGCACAATTTCGGCAACTCATTCTCGCTGCTCGCATAGAAGCTGCCTTCCCGATCGGGACCGCTGCGGCTTCCCAGAAGGATGCTGAAATGGAAAACCGGAGGTTCGATTTTGGCATACGCCCCGCCCGTGCCGCCCCTTATCGGAGAGCGTTAACGGTACCCCGCATGGCGACCTCGTGCACCTTGTCGAGATACGCGTCGAACTGCGGCTTGTGCGCTGGCCCGACGATGACAAGCAAGCGCGCCCCTAAACCAACCGATAGGCAGCGTTAATTGGGCCAAACACCCGCATTAGCGTGCCCAAAGCGAACGGCGTTTCCCAGCCTGCCCCCCGAGGCAAGAAACCCCGTGAGACGGTGCGGGAGCACACCCAATCCGACGGCTCCCACTATGCCCCGCCCGCGCTAAGCCGTTGATAGTTAATGGTAAGCTTTCTAAGCCGTATAGGGCAACCAACATTGATTCTATTCAACAAATTGGCTCCACGGCGAAAACACGAGTTCGATTCTCGTAGGGGTCACCAGCCCGGCTATTCGGCCGCCGCCGCCTCCGCATCGGCCCATGACGGGAACGGATCGCGCAGGTCACGCCACTGCGCCGGCGTAAAGGCCGCCGCGGGCAACAGGCAGGCGTCCAGCCGCCGGCGAATGCGCGCCGCGTCCATCCCGATCCCGATGAACACCAGCTCCTGCCGCCGGTCGCCCCAGAGCGGGTCCCAGTGCTTCGCGACGAATTGCTCGAACCGTCCATCGTCGGGCCAATGATGTTTCGGGATCGATCCCCACCACCGCCCCATGCGCGATGTCATCGTCTGGCTGCCGGCGACCGCCAGTTCGCCGACCCAGTCGGGCCGGGTCGCAAGCCAGAAATGCCCCTTTGCCCGGACGACATGATCGAGGCCGCCATCGGTCAGAAAGGCGTGGAACCTGGCCGGGTCGAACGGGCGACGGGCACGATAGACGAAGCTTTCGATGCCATATTCCTCGGTCTCTGGCTGATGATGGGCATAGCCGTACAATTCCTTGGCCCAAAGCGGGTGGCGGGCCGCCTTCTCCTCGTCGAACAATCCGGTGGCGAGGATTCGGTCGAGCGCGACGCGCCCATGATCGGCATTCACTATCACCGCATCGGCGTTCAGGCTGGCCACCAGCTTGCGGACGATGGCCAGGTGATCGGCCGGCACCGACGACGCCTTGTTCACCACCACCACATCGGCGAACTCGATCTGTTCGACCAGTAATCCTACCAAGCTGCGCGTGTCGTCCTCGCCCAGCGTCTCGCCCCGGTCCGCCAGGAAATCCTGGCTCGAATAATCGGCCAGCAGGTTCACCGCGTCGACCACCGTTACCATCGTATCCAGCCGCGCGACATCGCCCAGCGAGACGCCCGTTTCGTCGCGGAACGAAAAGGTGGTGGCGACCGGCAGCGGTTCCGAAATGCCGGTGCTTTCGATCACCAGGTAATCGAACCGCCCAGCCTCGGCCAGGGCACGCACCTCTGCCAGCAGGTCGTCGCGCAGCGTGCAGCAGATGCAGCCATTGGTCATTTCGACCAACGCCTCCTCCGATCGCGACAGTGCCGCCTCGCCCCCGCGGACCAGATCGGCGTCGATATTCACCTCGGACATGTCGTTGACGATCACTGCGACGCGTCGACCCTCCCGATTGGCAAGAATATGGTTGAGCAGCGTGGTCTTTCCGGCGCCGAGGAAACCGGACAGCACCGTAACCGGCAGGCGATGATCAATCGGAACGGGGGTTGCCATATGCAGGCTCCATAATGATATGTTGTATCATTCTATAAAAGGTGACGCCGCGACATGTCCAGTCCCCCGCCTGCCCTCCAGCCCCATCCCATGCCGCGTCGGCAACGCTTGCTCGACGGATTCGCCGTTACCGCGTCGCTACTGTGCCTTGTCCATTGCCTGTTGCTTCCGATGCTGCTGATCGCGCTTCCGGTATTGGCGACGGTGCTGATCGTGCCCGAAGCGTTTCACGCCGTGGCGTTCGCCGTCGCGCTGCCGACCAGTTTCCTCGCGATGGCATCGGGCCGTGCCCGGCACGGTCGCCACCAGCCGGCGATGCTGGCGACCGTGGGGCTGATCCTGCTCGGCCTGGGCGCCTTCGCGATCGAGGGGGAAGCCCTTGAGCGGATCGTGACGTCGATCGGCGCGGTGACGCTGGCGATCGCCCATCTGCTGAACTGGCGCGCCCTGTCCGCCCGGTCCGCGACGATCACAGCCTGAGCGCGGTCCCACGCCCGGCCGATTTCGGACTTTCGACACTGCGACAGGGAGCGTAGAGCCGCTCGAGGCGTTCCGCCCCCGCAACGAAATCGTCCGGCAGCAGCGCCGGCATGACCGAAACCGAGGCTGTCCAGCATGGCAATCGTCCGTCAACGCGTCGAGAATGGCGGGTTCCTACTCTTTCTTGCGCTGGTCACCGTTGCGCTGACGCTGGTCGTATCGAGCTTTATCGGCGCATTGCTGTGGGCGGCGCTGGCGGCGTTGCTGTTCCAGCCGCTGTTCCAGCGCCTGCTGCGCTGGCGGCCGGGCCAGCGCAATCTGGCCGCTGCGTTGACGATGCTGATCATCACGGTCGCGGTCGTCATCCCGGCGATGGTCATCGTCAGCATGGTGATCGACCAGGCGGCGGGCGTGTACAGCCAGTTGCGCAGCGGGCAGATCAATTTCGCCACCTATTTCGAACAGGTTCATGGCGCCCTGCCCGCCAAGCTCCAGCGCACGATCGACAGCGCGGGTTTCGGCAGTTTCGAACGCGCCCAGCTGAAGATTTCGCAGGCGGCCAGCGCGAGCGCGAGTGTGCTGGCCCGCAGCGCCCTGTCGATCGGGGCCAATGCCGCCGCGTTCCTGCTGGCGTTCGGTGTCGGGCTGTACGTCACCTATTTCCTGCTGCGCGACGGCGACCGGATCGGACCGTCGATCGTCCGGGCGCTGCCGCTGGAGCCGGCCGTCGCCGGGCGGCTGGCCGACAAGTTCGTCGCGGTGGTCCGCGCCACGATCAAGGGGTCGGGCGTCGTTGCGCTGGTGCAGGGGGCGCTGGGGGCAATCACCTTCTGGATCGTCGGCCTGCCCGCCGCCTTGCTGTGGGGCGTGGTGATGGCGATCGTTGCGCTGTTGCCGGCGGTAGGGCCGGCGCTGATCTGGACCCCGGTCGCGATCTACCTGCTGGCGACGGGCGCGATCTGGCAGGGCGTGGTCGTGATCCTGTCCGGCGTGCTGGTCATCGGGCTGGCCGACAATATCCTGCGGCCGATACTGGTCGGGCGCGATACCGGCCTGCCCGACTGGCTGGTGCTGGTCACGACACTGGGCGGGATCGACCTGATGGGACTGAGCGGCATCGTCGTCGGGCCGGTCGCCGGGGCGCTGTTCCTGACCGGGTGGCAGGTGCTGACCGAACAACGCAAGCTGCGCCTGGCCCGCGCAGACGATCCAGACGAACAATAAAGTATAATCATACGAATGGCTTGAACGGCATCTCCTGCGGCGGCATCGTTACCATGCAACCGCCGGAGACGCCGACATGACCCTTGCCCGCCGCGACCTGATCCTCAGCGCGGCCGCGCTGTCGCTGGCCTCCAGCACACGGGCCGTTGTCGCCCGCGACAGGCCGCTCGGCTATGCGATCGTCGGTCTCGGCAATTACGGGCTGGGCCGGATCATCCCGGAATTCGCCAATTGTCGACACAGCCGCCTGGCTGCCGTGGTCAGCGGCGACCGGGCCAAGGCGGCGAAGGTCGCGGCCGATCACCGGCTCTCGCCCGATGCGATCTATCACTATCGCGATTTCGACCGCATCCGCGACAATCCGGATGTCGACATCGTCTATGTCTGCCTGCCTAACGCGATGCACGCCGAATACACGATCCGCGCGGCGCGGGCGGGCAAGCATGTGCTGTGCGAAAAGCCGATGGCGGTATCGGTCGCCGAGGCCGAGGCGATGATCGCCGCCTGTCGCAAGGCGGATCGCAAGTTGATGATCGGCTATCGCTGTCATTTCGAACCGTACAATCTGGAAGCGATACGGCTGGCGCGCAGCGGGGCGGCGGGCAGGATTCGCTATGTCCGGTCCGAACACGGCTTCGTCGCGGGCGACCCGACGATGTGGCGGCTCAAGCGCGCGATGTCGGGCGGTGGGTCGCTGATGGATATGGGTATCTACAGCCTGCAGGCGGCACGCTACCTGACCGGCGAGGAACCGGTCGCGGTCACCGCGCGCGAATCGACCGATCGCCACGACCCGCGCTTTGCCGAGGTCGAGGACATGATCGACTGGACGCTGGAATTTCCCTCCGGCGCGATCGGCAGTTGCCAGTCCTCCTATAGCGCCAACCACAACCATATCCTGCTGATGGGCGACAAGGGCCGGATCGAGCTGGAACCGGCGACCGGCTATGCCAGGCAGCAGATGTGGGTCGGGAACGGCCGCGACCGCGCGGTTACCCCGCCGGCGGGTCCCGGCAAGACGCAGTTCGCCGGACAGCTCGACCATATGGCAGACTGTGTCCGCGCCGGGCGGACCCCGATCGTGTCGGGAGAGGAAGGGCTGCGCGACATGCGGATCATCGAGGCGATCTACCGCTCCGCACGCGAGGGGCGGACGATCCGGCTGGATGGCCGGGCATGAGGATCGGCTTGCGTATCGCGCCGCTGCTCCTGTTGGCGACCGCCCCGGCGATAGGACAGGACCTTGCCAGCGGCAGCGACATCGCCGCCCGTGTCGAGGCGATGGGCAAGGCGATGAAGCCGGGTCAGGGCTTTGCGTGGGAGCCGGTCGTGCGCGATGGCGATCGCGTCGCGGCGCTGGAATATTGGAAGGCCCCCGGACGTCCGGCGGTCCACCCAGAACAGGCCGAATATGCGATCGTCGTCGCTGGAGAAGGGACGCTGCGCACCGGCAGCCGCATGGAGGGTGGACGCGAAACACAGCCCGGACTGGTCGAAGGCGACCGGATCGTCGATGCGGTCGACCGGCCGCTAAAACCCGGCGATGTCCTGCTGATCCCGGCGGGCGTCCCGCACTGGTTCGGGATCACCGGAGACCGGCTGGTGCTGCTGGGAACCAAGCTCCCCGCAAAATAAGCGGCGGGCAGGCGCGATGCCCCTGCCCGCCTGCCCCCGTCAGAACTTCACGCCGGCACGGGCGTACAGATAGCGCCCGTTGAAGCCGAACGGCGAGAAGCTGGAATAGGGGATGAAGTAGTTGTTGATCGCCGTCGCGCCCAGGATCGGGTTGCGCGTCGGATACACGTCGAACAGGTTGTTCGCGCCGATCGCCAGCTCGAACTGCCCCGGCGTCGCCCGGACTTCAAGGTCCGTCAGCCACTTCGGCGCGAGTTCGACGTCGGTGATCGCCGCCCCGCCCGGCGACAGGGTGTTGCCGAACCGGTTGGTACGCGCGGTGACGCCGAAGATGCCCTGCGACCAGTCGAGACCGGCATTGATCTTAGAACGTGGCTGCCCCTGCGTCAGGCGCAGCGATTCCTGCCGCCCGAACAGGGTGACGCCTGGAATCGCCGACAGCGTCGACCGGTTGGTGATGTCGGTCTGGTTATAATTGTAGCCGGCGGTCAGCGTGACGCTGCCGATGCCCAGGTCGGGCACGCGGTACGTGCCGACCACCTCGACGCCCTGCGTCCGGGTGTCGATGCCGTTGATGAAGAAGCGGGCCGAGGTGATGTCCTGGATACCCGCCGCGCGCAGCACCGCGACGACCGCCGTACCCTGCAGGTTTTCGGACAGGATGATGCGGTCGTCGATCTTGATGTTGTAATAGTCGGCGGTCAGCGTCAGCCCGCGCAGCGGCGTGAGCGTCAGGCCCCCGCCGATGTTGACCGACTTTTCCGCCTGCAACTGGCGCGACCCCAGCGCACGGGCGACCGGATCGCCGACGCGGAACGTGCCGATCTCGACCAGCGTGCCGCCAAGGTTCTGCGTCGCGAAGGACGAGAAGAACTGCTGCGCCAGGCTCGGCGCGCGGAACCCGGTCGAGATCGACCCGCGTGCCGCGATCCAGTCGGTCGGGGCGAAACGCGCCGCGACCTTGCCGTTTACCGTATCGCCGAAATCGCTGTAATGTTCGTAGCGGCCGGCGGCGACGATGTTGAACGCATCGCTGACCTTCGCATCGAGTTCGCCATAGCCGGCAAAGCTGTCGCGCGACGCGTCGACCCGGCTATTGGGCGAGAAGCCGGGGAAACCCTGCGACCCGGCGGCCGCGCCATTGCTGAACGCGAACGGTCCGGCCGCATAGCTCTGCAGTTCGCCGGCGACGATCTTGTAATTCTCGTTGCGATACTCACCGCCCAGCGCCAGCGACAGCGAGGACAGGAACCCGACGCTCAGTTCACGTTGCAGGTCGAGGTTGACGGTCTGCTGCCCAAACCGCGTCCCGCCCGCATTGAATGCCCGCTGCGACTGGGGACCGAAGGAAGCATTGTAGCTGTTCTCGATCCGGAAATCGAAGCTGTTGGTGCCGTACACATAGGACAGGTCGTATTTGAACCCGGCCATTTCGCCCTTCACGCCCAGCGCACCGGAGAAATCCTCCATCTGGCTGGTGATGAGCGGGAGGAAGCCACCGTCGTAGAAGGGCGTGCAGACCGTACCGGTGAAGGTGCAGTTGCGCAGGTCCTGGATGTTGCTGTTGCTGTCGCGTCCCGATGCCCGGCGATAGAAGGCCGCGCTTTCGCCGTCGCGTACGCCGTAGCTGCCGAAGATGTAAAGTTCGGACGTCGCGCCGATGTCGACGCCACCGTTCAGGAAGAAGTTGAAGTCGGTCGTCTTCGCATCGCCATAGCGGTGGTTCACACGGTTGACGCTGAACTCCCGCGGATCGACGGTGCCGGTCGACGACAGCGGATAGATGCGGCGCGGATCATAGCCGGCCCGGTCGGTCGGATTGCGGTCGCGATACTCGCCGGTCAGGTTCAGATAGGCGGTTTCACCCATCGGCAGGCCCATATTGGCGGCAAAGGTGACGGTGCGGCCATCGCGCACTTCGCGATCACGCCCGGTTTCCTCCAGCACATAGGTGCCATCGGCGCGGACCTGCGGCTGGCCGTTCGCCTGGCGCGCGACGCCCGATACTTCGGCGACACCCTCCATCGACGAGACGTACTTGCCGTAGGTCATGGTCGCCCGACCGCCTTCGCGGCGCTTCAACTGGACGTTGATGACGCCGGCGATCGCGTCCGAACCATATTGCGACGAGGCGCCGTCGCGCAGCACGTCGATCCGTTCGATCGCGAGGCTGGGGATGGTGTTGAGGTCGACCGCCGACGATCCGCGCCCGACCGAGCCGTTGGCGTTGAGCAGCGACGTGGTGTGGCGCCGCTTGCCGTTGACCAGCACCAGCGTCTGGTCGGGCGACAGGCCACGCAGCGTCGCCGGGCGCACCACGTCGGTACCGTCGGTGATCGATGGCTGCGGGAAATTGAACGACGGGACCAGCTGGTTCAGCAGCTTGTTGGTTTCGGTATAGCCGGCGTTGACCAGCGCATCACCGGTGATGACGTCGACCGGCACCGGGCTTTCGGCGACCGTACGTCCCTGCGCACGCGTGCCGACGACCAGGATTTCCTCGCCAGCGGGCACCTGATCGGCGGGCGGCGGCGCATCGGCGACTTGGGCGATGGCTGGCACCGCGACGAGCGCGCTCGACAGGACCAATGCCGTGAAAACGGATTTACGCATGAAAATCTCCCCCTGACCCGGCGTGTTGGCCGGGCCGTTGCGCCGCAACCCTCCCTTGCGCAATTTTCTGAGGCAAGCCTTTGCAGCCATCCGTAACTCGATTGTCACAGCACCGTTGCGGCAGTGCAACACGGCTTTCGTCGTCGAATCGCGCCTTCGCCATTGACAGCGTGCGTAGGCTTGCCTAGTCACAATCCACTTGCCGCGTGGGGTATCTCCGCGCGGACATATGCATTTGGGAAAGAAGCAAGGGCCATGTTCGCAATCGTGCGCACGGGCGGCAAGCAGTATCGCGTTGCCGCAGGAGACAAGATCGTCGTCGAGAAGCTCGATGGCGAAGCTGGCAGCAACGTGACGCTCGGTGACGTGCTCCTTGCTGGCGAAGGTTCGGAACTGAAGTCGGTCGCAGGGCTGACGGTTTCGGCGGAAATCATCGCGCAGGCGAAGGGCGAGAAGGTCATCGTCTTCAAGAAGCGCCGCCGGCACAACTACCGTCGCAAGAACGGTCATCGCCAGCAGCACACCATCCTGAAGATCACCGCGATCGGCGACAAGCGCGCCGACGACAGCGCCGCCGCATAAGCGCCTGAGCGAATACGAGGAGTTTGATCCATGGCACATAAGAAAGCAGGCGGTTCGTCGCGTAACGGTCGTGACTCGGCCGGCCGTCGCCTTGGCGTGAAGAAGTTCGGTGGCCAGGAAGTGGTCGCCGGCAACATTATCGTGCGTCAGCGCGGCACCAAGTTCTATCCGGGCGTGAACGTCGGCATGGGCAAGGACCACACCCTGTTCGCTCTGGTCGATGGCCGCGTGGCGTTCAAGGAAGGTAAGCTGGGCCGCAAGTTCGCGTATGTCGAAATGCTGGCGCAGGCCGCAGAATAACGGGCTACCACACGGGTCGCCCACCAGGGTGATCCGGGTTCCGGCGACGGAACCAGCCAACAAGAGGGAGGCGGGTCACCCCGGCTCCCTTTTTTTATTGCTCTCTCCGGCCCCTGCCCGCCTCTTAGCGGAGGCGTGGCGCATTGGAGAGACGCTGATGTTCGCCCGTACCGAACGCCTGACGCTGCGCCCCGGCTGGACCGAGGACGCCCCCGCCCTGCTTGCCGCGATCGGCCATGAACCGGTCGTGCGCAACCTGTCGCGTGTCCCCTGGCCGTACACGCTGGCCGATGCCGAAGCATTCATCGCCGGCTGGACGGGCGATGCGGGACCGACCTTCCTGATCTTTGCCCATGACGGCGGGCGTTGCGATCTCATCGGCGGGATCGGGATCGGGCCGCTGGGCGATGTGCCACACATGTTGGGATACTGGCTGACCCCGTCGGCATGGGGGCACGGCTATGCGACCGAGGCGGGGCGCGCCGCGCTCGACATCGCCGCGACGCTGGGCATCGGCCGGATCGATGCCGGCCATTATGTCGACAACCCCGCATCGGGTGCGGTGCTGCGGCGGCTGGGCTTCGTCGCGACCGGCACACGCAGCATGATCCATTCGCGCGGCCGGAGCATGACGGTCGAGACGATCGACTATGCCATCGACCTGTCCGATCGTCACAACGTTCCGCGGCTCGCGGCCTGATCGCGACGGAACGCGGCGCCCGCCCGGCTGGTTGATGCCGGGCGGCGCTGCTGCCGTATCGAGAGGACGCCCCGATGATCGATCCCGAAACGCCCGAAGAACAGGAAATGGAAGAGGTTCAGGAAGAGGCCGCCGAGGAACGCGAGGAAGAAGGCGGCTATCAGTGATGTCGGCGGCCGGGGCGCGTGTCGTGCGTCGCCCCGGTTACCCCTCCAGCAGATCGAGATAGCCGACCACGTCGTTGCTGGTCTGCAGATACAGCCCGGCCTGGATTTCCTCCGGCTCGCGCGCCGCCGCCGCCATCGCTTCGGTCAGCGTACCGTACAGAATCGTCGTGGCAACCCCACCTTCGTCATCGAGGTGGTAGAGCCGGACCGAGGCGTCTTCCGAAACCGTTCGCATGGCCTTCCCTCTGCCGTGGCGCGGCCGGGGCAGCAAGCCTCTAGACGCGGATAAGCCGTGCAGCTTCGAATTCGCTGTCGATCAGCCCGATCAGGTTGCGGTCGTCATGGTTCCACGGGTGGAAGCCGGGCAGGAAGAAGGCGAACCACAGCCCCATCACCTTGCGCGCCATGCCGGGCCGCCCAAACGCATAGGCGAACAGGCGCCATTTCACGCGCGGGCCGGTCAGGCCGTCCTGCGCCAGCAGGTCCAGCATTCCTTCGGTCCGGCCGCGAAAGAATTTGGCGGTGACGATCAGCATGACCAGCGCCTTGATCCGCCAGCGCCTGAACCGGCTCCAGTGCCGCGTCGCGTGCAACCAGGTGTCGTAGGCGACGCCCTTATGTTCGATCTCCTCGATCGCGTGCCAGCGCCACAGGTCGGCTGCAGCCTGGTCCCCGCCGGCCAGATGGCGCGGATTGGCGACCAGCTGATGCGCAAGGATGGCGGTGAAATGCTCCAGCGCCATCGTCGCGGCCAGATTGGCGATCGGAGGCCTGCCTCGCGTGATCGCCAGTTCGCGATCGACCCGCGCCTCCAGCCGGGAAGTGTCATATCCCTGGTCGGCGACGTGGCGATTGAACGCCACATGTTCGCGCGTGTGGATCACCTCCTGCTTCACGAAGGCGCGGATTTCGGCAGCGAGGCGCGGGGGAACGTCGTCGCGGAACTGGCGCACGCTGTCGATGAAGAAACCCTCGCCCTTCGGAAAGGTCACCGACAGCGCGTTGTAGAAGGCGGTAGCGACCGGATCGTCGTTCAACCAATAGCGCCGATAGCCGCCTTCCCGCCCGAACCGTACGTCGCGCGGGGTGATGGTCAGGTCGTCGGGAGTCTTTGCTTTCGCCACGGTTCTGCTCCACATCATCCCATGCCAATTGCGAATTACTTACACGGATGTCAATAGTTCGTCGCCGCCTGTCGCCCGAGGCATCGCGCGATGCCGCGTTGGATGCGGCGCGCGATCTGCTGATCGAGGCGGGGCCGCAGGCGGTCACGCTGAAGGCGGTGGCGACGCGGATCGGGCGGACCCATGCCAATCTGCTCCACCATTTCGGGTCGGCGTCGGGCCTGCAAAAGGCACTGGCGGAACGGATGGCGACGACGATCACTGCGACGATCGGTGCGGCGGTCCTGCGCGCGCGCGATGGCGACCATGACCCGCGCGAGATCGTCGACCTCACCTTCGACGCGTTCGACCGCGAGGGTGCCGGGGCGCTGGCCAGCTGGATGATCCTGTC
The DNA here is from genome assembly GCF_913776855.1 of uncultured Sphingomonas sp. Lineage (GTDB taxonomy): Bacteria > Pseudomonadota > Alphaproteobacteria > Sphingomonadales > Sphingomonadaceae > Sphingomonas. Next base: position 13,596 of record NZ_CAJYQD010000012.1, read on the forward strand.
GGGCAATGACGACGCGCTCAACCCGATTCTCGATGCGATCCACGCGCTGGTCGACCGGCTGGGCAGCGAGAACAGCCTGAGCGGGATGCCGCTGGCAGACGAGACGCTGCAACTGGTACTGATGGCGTTGGGCGATGCGTTGCTGGGCGGGGCGATGGCGAAGGCGCTTCGCCTGCCGCGCGAACGGGCGCGCGAACTGGCGATGCGCAGCCTGATCGCGGTGCGCGACGAAACGCAGCCATGTTGATCCGCGCGGCGACGACCGCCGACCGGGCGGCGATCGCCGGGATCATCATGCCGATCATCCGCGCGGGCGAGACCTATGCGCTCGACCGCGACATGGACGAAGAACCGGCGCTGGCCTTCTGGTTCGCGCCCGGCAACGCCGTGTTTGTCGCGGAGGTCGAGGGCCAAGTGCTGGGCAGCTATTTCTGTCGCGCGAACAAGGCCGGCGGGGGTGCCCATGTCGCCAATTGCGGCTATGCGACCCACCCGCAAGCTACCGGGCGCGGCATCGCACGGGCGATGGCACTCCATTCGTTCGACCATGCCCGTGCCGCCGGTTTTCGGGCGATGCAATATAATTTTGTGGTCGCGACGAACGACCGCGCGGTGCGACTGTGGCTGTCGCTCGGCTTCGAACAGGTCGGGCGCCTGCCGCAAGCGTTCGATCATCCGGCATCGGGCGAGGTCGATGCGCTGGTGCTGTACCGGCGGCTGTAGCACAATCCCCTTCCCGTTTGGGGCGACTCGGACTAAGCGCACGCCATGCATTTTCTCGATCAAGCCAAGATCTTCGTCCGTTCGGGCGGGGGCGGCCCCGGCGCCGTCAGCTTTCGCCGCGAAAAATTCATGGAATATGGCGGCCCCGATGGCGGCAATGGCGGCAAGGGCGGCGACATCATCTTCGAAGCGGTTCCCGGCCTGAACACGCTCATCGATTTCCGCTATACCCAGCATTTCCGCGCGCCGCGCGGGTCCGGCGGTTCGGGCGCCAATCGCACCGGGCCGGGCGGGCGCGATCTGATCATCCGCGTACCGGTGGGAACCCAGGCCCTGTCGGAGGACAAGGAAACCGTCCTCGCCGACTTCACCTTTGCCGGCCAGCGCGAGGTGTTCCTGCGCGGCGGCGACGGCGGGCGCGGCAATGCCAGCTACAAGACGTCGACCAATCGCGCCCCGCGCCAGCACGGCACCGGCTGGCCGGGCGACGAGGCATGGGTCTGGCTGCGCCTCAAGCTGCTGGCCGATGCCGGGTTGGTCGGGCTGCCCAATGCCGGCAAGTCGACCTTCATCAACGCGGTGACCAACGCGAATGCCAAGGTCGGGGCCTATGCCTTCACGACCACCCGGCCGCAACTGGGCGTGGTCAGCCACAAGCAGCGCGAGTTCGTCGTGGCGGACATCCCCGGACTGATCGAAGGTGCCGCCGAAGGGGCCGGGATCGGCGACCGGTTTCTGGGCCATATCGAGCGGTGCCGCGTGCTGCTGCACCTGATCGACAGCCATGCCGACGATCCGGTCGAGGCGTATCGCATCGTGCGCGGCGAACTGGAGGCGTACGGCGCCGACCTGGACCAGAAGCCCGAGGTGATCGCGCTCAACAAGGCCGACCTGCTCGACGAGGAACTGACCGAGGCGCTGATCGCCGAACTGGAAGCCGAAAGCGGGGCGAAGGTGCTGCCGCTGTCGGGCGCGACCGGTCAGGGGCTGGAGGCGGTGCTCGACCGGCTGATCGAGGCGATCGGTCCGAGCGAGATGCACGCGCAGGACACGGGCGAGGACGAGGAACCGCGCGAATGGTCGCCAATCTAGGGGCGAACGACCTGTTCAGCCCGGCCGCCTGCCCGCGCCTGATCGTGAAGGTCGGGTCGGCGCTGCTGGTCGCGCCCGATGGACAGGCGCGGCGGGAATGGCTGGCGTCGCTGGTCGCGGACATTGCCGTGCGCGTGGCCGCCGGGCAGCAGGTCGTCATCGTTTCGTCGGGCGCGATCGCACTCGGAGCGCGACGGCTCGGCCTGTCCAAGGGCGGGCGAGCGAGCCTCGAGGATGCGCAGGCGGCGGCGGCGACCGGACAGATCGCACTGTCGAGCATCTGGGCCGAACTGCTCGGGCAACATGGCCTGACCGCCGCGCAGCTGCTGGTGACGCTCGACGATCTGGAGGATCGGCGGCGCTACCTCAACGTGTCGGCGACGCTCGGACGGCTGCTGAAGCTGGGCGTCGTGCCGGTCGTCAACGAGAATGACAGCGTCGCGACCGAGGAAATCCGCTTCGGCGACAATGACCGGCTGGCCGCGCGGGTCGGGGCGGCGGCGCGCGCCAACGGCGTGGTGCTACTGTCCGATATCGACGGGCTGTACGATTCGAACCCGCACAGCAACCCCGATGCCCGGCTGATCCCCCACGTCGCGCAGATCGATGCCACGATCATGGGCATGGCCGATGGCAAGTCGTCCTCCGGCATGGGATCGGGCGGGATGGTGTCGAAGGTGGAGGCTGCACGGATCGCCACCGCCGCCGGCGCGAACCTCGCCATCGCGACCGGGCGGATCGACCATCCGCTCGCCCGGTTCGGCGATACCGGTCATGGCACGGTATTCGCCACCGCCGGCCAGGCGCCCGCGCGCAAGGCATGGCTGTCGGGCGGGCTGACCGATCGCGGATCGATCCGCATCGATGCGGGCGCGGCCCATGCGCTGTCGACCGGACGCAGCCTGCTGCCCGCCGGAGCGACCGAGATCGCGGGCGATTTCGCACGCGGCGACCTTGTGCGGATCATCGATGGCGCGGACCGCGTGATCGCACGGGGCCTGGCCGAATATGACGCCGCTGATGCCGCGCGGATCGTCGGGCGACGCAGCGAGGAACTGGCCGAGCTACTCGGCTATGCGCCGCGTTCCGCGCTGATCCATCGCAACCATATGGCCTTGCTGTGAGGACGATGGCGCTGACCGGCGGGACCGGTTTCGTCGGTCGCCGGGTGATCGCGCAGGCGGTCGGCCATGACTGGCACATCCGCGCGCTGACCCGCCGCGCGCAACCGGCAGAGCCGAACGTGAACTGGCTGCGCGGCGCGCTCGACAAGCTGGACAGCCTCGTTGAGCTGATGACCGGCGCCGATGTCGTGCTGCACGTCGCCGGAGTCGTGAGCGCACCCGATGTCGCGGGCTTCACCGCCGGCAATGTCGCGGGGACGCAGGCGGTGCTGGACGCGGCACGGGCGGCCGGGGTGCGGCGCTTCGTCCATGTTTCCTCGTTGTCGGCGCGCGAGCCGCAGCTTTCGGCCTATGGTGCGTCGAAGCGGGCGGGCGAAGATCTGGTGCGGGCAAGCGATCGCGACTGGACCATCGTCCGGCCGAGCGGCGTCTATGGCCCCGGCGATACCGAGATGCGCGACATGTTCCGCATGGCGCAGATGGGCCTCGCCCTTCTCCCTCCGCCGGGCATGGTCGCGCTGGTTGCGGTCGACGACCTTGCCCGGCTGCTGCTGGCGCTGGCCGAACGCGATGGTCCGCGCGACGTGCTGGAGGTCGACGACGGCAATCCGCTGAGCCATGCCGACCTCGCCCGGTTGATCGGCGATGCGGTAGGGCGGCGGGTAATGCCGATGCATCTGCCCGCCGGGCTGTTGCAACTGGGAGCACGGATCGACCGCAGGTTGCGCGGTGCGGGCGCGAAACTGACGCCCGATCGGGCCAGCTATCTTGCCCATCCCGACTGGACCGCCGATCCCGCACGGCGTCCACCGCCCGACCTGTGGGAGCCACGGATCGACACGGCACGCGGCCTTGCCGACACCGCGGCATGGTATCGCGCGCATCGTCTGCTATAGCCCCGCGCAATCATCTATTCTGGAAAGACCCGCATGAGCGACCGCGCCGCAACCCTCGCCACGATCACCAACCTGATCGAACCGTTCAACAAGAAGGGCGTCGAACTCACCGAGGCGACGACCTTTGCCGGCGATCTCGAATGGGACAGCCTGACCGTGATGGATTTCGTCGCGGCGGTGGAGGACGAATTCGACATCGTCATCACCATGAACATGCAGGCGGACATCGAAACCGTCGGCCAGTTGGCCGATGCCGTCGAGAAGCTGAAGACCGCCTGATCCCCCTGCCCGGCCCCGAAAGACCGACATCATGACCGAAGCCGCCGCCACCCCCCACGCCCTGCCCGCATCGCCGGAAACGGTCACGCCCGAACGCGACCTGTTCAGCAAGTTCGACGCGCTGATCGCCGAACGCGAGGCCTTGCTGGCGACGGGCGTGCGCGATCCCTTCGCCATCGTGATGGACAAGGTGACGTCGCCGACCCAGGCAGTAATCCGGGGCAAGGACACGATCCTGCTCGGCACCTATAATTATATGGGCATGACGTTCGATCCGGACGTCGTGGCGGCGGGCAAGCAGGCGCTGGACGAATTCGGATCGGGCACGACCGGCAGCCGGGTGCTGAACGGCACCTATGACCCGCACAAGGACTGCGAAGCGGCGCTGCGCGAATTCTACGGCACCGATCATGCGATGGTGTTCTCGACCGGATACCAGGCGAACCTCGGCATCATCTCGACGCTGGCCGGCAAGGGCGAATATATCATCCTCGACGCCGACAGCCATGCGTCGATCTATGACGGCTGCTCGCTCGGCAATGCCGAGATCGTCCGTTTCCGTCACAATTCGGTCGAGGACCTCGACAAGCGGCTGGGTCGCCTGCCCAAGGAACCGGGCAAGCTGGTCGTGCTGGAGGGCGTTTATTCGATGCTCGGCGACATCGCTCCGCTACCCGAAATGGTCGCGGTGGCGAAGAAGCATGGCGCGATGGTGCTGGTCGACGAGGCCCATGGCATGGGCTTCTTCGGTCCCAATGGGCGCGGCGTGTACGAGGAACAGGGTGTCGAGAAGGACGTCGATTTCGTCGTCGGGACCTTTTCCAAATCGGTCGGGACGGTCGGCGGCTTCTGCGTATCGAACCACCCCAAGTTCGACGTGATGCGGCTGGTGTGCCGCCCCTATGTCTTCACCGCGTCGCTGCCGCCCTCGGTCGTCGCGACCGCTGCGACCTCGATCCGCAAGCTGATGCACGCTGGCGACAAGCGCGCGCATCTGTGGCGCAACTCGAAGCGGCTCCACGGCGGGTTGAAGGACCTCGGCTTCAAGCTTGGCACCGACACGCCGCAATCGGCGATTATCGCGGTAATCCTTGAGGACCAGCAGCAGGCCGTGCTGATGTGGCAGGCGCTGCTCGAAGGCGGGCTGTACGTCAACATGGCCCGCCCGCCCGCGACCCCGGCGGGCACCTTCCTCCTGCGTTGCTCGCTGTGCGCCGAGCATAGCGCGGAACAGGTCGAGACGATCCTCGGCATGTTCGAGGCCGCCGGAAAGGCAGTAGGGGTTCTCGCCTGAGATCCTCCCCGCTTCGCGGGGAGGGGGACCGCCGCGAAGCGGTGGTGGAGGGGCTGGGCCGCGAACGCGACCATTCAGTCTGTGGAAACGCCCCTCCACCATCCGGCGGATGGCCCCCTCCCCACCGTGTGGGGAGGATCGCTAGGGACTAGCATCCCGCCGCACCTTCGCTATAGCCTTGGCCCATGCCATCGATCGATCGCTACATGGCCCGGCTGATCGCGGTGCCGCTGTTCTCCACGCTGCTGATATCGGCAATGCTGCTCGTCCTCGACCGGATGCTGCGGCTGTTCGATTTCGTCGCGGCGGAAGGCGGCCCGGTCAGCGTCGTGTGGCGGATGCTCGCCAACCTGTTGCCCGAATATCTGGGCCTGGGCATCCCGATCGGCCTGATGCTCGGCATCCTGCTGGCGTTCCGCAAGCTCGCCACCAGTTCCGAACTCGATGTGATGCTGGGCGTCGGCATGAGCTATTGGCGGCTGCTGCGCGTGCCGTTCTACTATGCGACGGTGTTGGCGGCGGCGAACTTGGCCATCGTCGGCTTCGTGCAGCCGCTGGCGCGCTATAATTACGAAGCGCTGCGCTTCGAATTGCGCACCGGTGCCTTGGGCGCTTCGATCAAGGTCGGCGAATTTACCAAGCTCGGCGAACGGATGACGCTGCGGATCGAGGAGAGCCGCAATTCGGGTTCGGACCTTCGCGGCATCTTCGTGCAGGCGAGCCGCCCGAACGGCCAATGGCTGGGCGTGACGGCGGAGCGCGGACAGTTCCTGCGCACCGACGATCCCAACACGATCATCTTTCGTCTGACCAACGGCACCCTGATCCATAACGCACCCGATTTCCGCGTTCCCCGGACGCTGACCTTCACCGCGCACGACCTGCCGATCGATCTGCCCAAGTTCGGCAGTTTCCGCCCGCGCGGCGGACGCGATCTGGAGCAGACGCTGCCGCAACTGGCGATCACGGGCCACAATCCGAAGGTCAGCGAAGAAGATCGCGACGCGGCGCGGGCAAACTTCCATTTCCGGCTGGCGGAGGTGGCGACGATGTTCCTGTTGCCGATGCTGGCACTGGCGCTCGGCGTTCCTCCCAAGCGGTCCTCGTCCGCGCTGGGCGTGTTCCTGTCGATCGTAATCATCGTGACCTACCATAAGGTCAACGAATATGGCGAAGCGGTCGGCGGCCTCGGCCGGATCGATCCGATCATCGCGCTATGGGGACCGTTCCTGTTGTTCGCCGCCCTGGTATTCCGCCTCTACTGGGTCATTGCACGGGTGCCCGGCGGTGAACCGATCGGCGGACTGGAACGCGGCGCGTCGAAGGTCGGCAAATTCATCGGCCGTTACTTGCCCGGCCGGCGCAAGGCCGCGGCGTGATGCGCGGCTTCTTTCCATCCTCGACCGTCGCGATATACATGGCGCGACTGTTCCTGATCCGCACCTTTGCGATCCTGTTCGCGCTGGTGCTGGTGTTGCAGGCGCTCGACCTGTTGAGCGAAAGCGGCAAGATCCTGGCGGTGCCTGGGAACGGCCAGGCAGAAATCCTGCGCTATGTCTCGCTGCGCACGCCGCAGATCATCGCGCGGTTCCTGCCCTTTTCAGTGCTGCTCGGCACGATCCTGACGCTGACCCAGCTGAACCAGAATAGCGAGATCATCAGCCTGAAGGCAGCCGGCCTGTCGGCGCACCAGGTGCTGGCTCCGCTGATCCTCGCCAGCTTCGGCGTGGCGGCGCTATCGTTCGCGTTCAACGACCGGGTGGTGGCGCGAGCGACGGCAACGCTGACGATCTGGGACAATGTCGATTACGGCCCGTTGCCGATCGATCGGGGGGAACGGACCAATGTCTGGGTGCGCGATGGCGACAACCTGATCCAGGTCGCCCGTGTTGCCGGTCGCGGCGAAGCCACCCGACTGCGGGGCATCACCGTCTATAATCGCGAAGGCAGTTCGCTGCGCGAGCTGGTCACCGCCAGTAGCGGCCGGCGCGAAGCCGGGGCGTGGCGGATCGAAAACGCCGAGCGCTTCACCGTCGCGACCGGCATTCGCGAGCGGCTGGGATCGCTCAAGATCGCCGGCGGCGTGCGGCCCGATCAGTTCACGTTGCAGAATGTCGATCCCGATGGGCTGTCCTTTGGCCAGTTATCGACGGCGATCGGTGACCTCAACGAAGCCGGCCGTCCGACCAAGGCGCTTGAGGGAGCGTTGTGGCACAAGCTGTCCGGCCCCCTGTCGGCGGTGCTGATGCCGCTGCTGGCGGCGGTCGCGGCGTTCGGCGTTGCCCGATCGGGCAAGCTGTTCGTCCGCGCGGTCATTGGCATGGCGCTCGGGTTTACCTATTTCGTGGCGGACAATTTCGCGCTCGCGATGGGCAACCTTGGGGCCTATCCGCCGTTCCTAGCGGCGTGGGCACCGTTCCTGCTGTTCTTCCTGATCGGCGAAGCGGTGCTGATCCGGACCGAGGAATAGCCCCAGGATCGTCCCACTTTGGCCGCAAAGCGCGGGCAGAGCGGAAACGATGGGCGAATCGTCCGGTTAAAGGAATGGATTGAGGAAGTTAGGCCGATGAACGCGATCACCGAGAAGCAGGGCTTCTGGAAAAAGTCGCACCATCTCGACAAGATGACCTTTCGGCAGCTTGTCGTTGCGTATTTTCAGTATCCGGCGATCATCGCCTACATCGCGCTGTCGTTCGTCGCGATGGGTCTGTTCGCGTGGCGCCCGGCGCCGTTGGTCCCGACGCTGGCGTCGGTTGGCATCGCGATCATCGCCTATCCGCTCGTCTGGTACGTGCTGCATCGTTGGGTGCTGCACTCGAACTGGATGTTCAAATTCGCGCCGCTCGCCGCGACGTGGAAGCGGATTCATTACGATCATCATCAGGACCCGAATCACCTTGAGGTGCTGTTCGGTGCGCTGCACACCACGCTGCCCGCGATCGCGATCGCGACCGCGCCGATCGGTTACGCGATCGGTGGGTTCGGCGGGGCGATGGCAGCACTGGCGACCGGCCTGCTAACCACCTGCTTCTACGAATTTTGCCACTGCATCCAGCATCTGGCTTACAAGCCCAAGAACAAGCTGCTGGTGGAATGGAAGCGCAAGCACATGGCGCACCATTTCCACGACGAGCATGGCAATTTCGGCATCACCAACTTCTTCTGGGACAAGATGTTCGGCACCCATTACGAGCGTTCGGAACGTCCGGAAAAGAGCCCGACGGTCTTCAACCTCGGTTATACCGAGGAAGTCGCGAAGAAGTATCCGAAGGTCGCCGAGCTATCGGGCGGCGTCGCCAAGGGGCACCCGCGCTATCGCGGATGATCGGATGACCGATTTGTCATTTGAAGTTTGACACGGGGCGGCGCATTGCCGCCCCGTTGCTGTTTGGGGGATAGCCATGTCGATCACCGTCCGTCCGGTCCTGACCGCTGCCGATCGCAAGGCGTTCATCGCCCTGCCCTACCGGCTGTACGCCAACGACCCGCATTGGGTCCCGCCGCTGAAGAGCGAAGTGGCCGGGCAGATCGATCCGAAGAAGAATGGCTGGTTCAGCCATGCCGAGGCCCAGCTCTACATCGCGGAGCGGAACGGGCAGGTCGTCGGGCGGGTGTCGGCCCATATCGACACGCTGGCGCTGACCATGCCGACGGACAAGGGCTTTGGCCCCGGCGTCGGCTTCTGGGGGATGTTCGAGGCCGAGGACGCGGCAACGGGATCGGCATTGATCGCACAGGCCGAATCGTGGCTGCGGGGCAAGGGCATGACCCGCGCGGTAGGGCCATGCGGCCTGTCGGTATGGGAAGAACCAGGCCTGCTGATCCAGGGGCATGATCACAGCCCGACGGTCCTGATGGGCCACCATCTTGCCAGCTATCAGGGCTGGATCGAAGCAGCCGGTTACGCCCCGGTCAAGCAGATGGTCACGTACGAACTGGACATCACCAAGGACTTCCCCCCGATCGTGCAGCGCATCGTGGCGGCGGGCGAGAAGAACGCGCGTATCCGTATCCGCCGCGTCGACAAGTCGCGCTTTGCCGACGAAGCCAAGATCATCGTGTCGATCCTGAACGATGCCTGGTCGGACAACTGGGGCTTCGTGCCCTTGACCCAGCCCGAGGTCGACGACGTCGGCAAGAAGCTGAAACCGTTGGTGTTCGAGGACCTGATCCGTATCGCCGAGCTGGATGGCGAGCCGGTGGCGTTCATGATCACGTTGCCCGACATGAACGAACCGCTGAAGCCGATGGGCGGATCGCTGCTGCCGTTCAACTGGCTGAAGCTGCTGTTGTGGCTGCGCGCGCCCAAGGCGCGGACGATGCGCGTGCCGCTGATGGGCGTGGTCAAGAAGTTGCAGGCCTCACGCATGGCGAGCCAGCTGGCCTTCATGATGATCGAATATATTCGCCGCGACGCAGTGGCGAAGTTCGGGGCTTCACGCGGGGAGATCGGCTGGGTCCTCGATGACAATCAGGGCATGAACGCCATTGCGACCACGATCGATAGCAAGATCAACCGCGTTTATCAGATGTACGAACGGACCCTGTGAGCGCCGCCGCCGGGATCGTTTCCCGGCGGCCCAAGAGGCAGGCATAGCCGATTCCGATTGGGATATTCCGGAGTACCGGTCATCCGGCGCCGGTTGGCAACCGATGCGCAGGCTGCCCCGTCCCTGCTTGATCGGACGTTATATCCCGCCGATCGTCACGACCGGGTCGAACCCCCGCGCGCGCCATTCGTCGCGCGTCCGGCAGATTTTGGGGCGGATGTCCGCACCCTCACGGCGATCCTTGATGCAGTAGCGTTTTTCCCGGACGACCGGTACGGCCGCAGCCTGTCCAGCGGCCGCGGCCGATAGGGGCATCGCGATCGGAGCGCCTTGTGGTTCCGACAAGGGCGGCGTGGTCGCCACGACCAGCCCGAGGACGGTCGAGGTGATGAGATGGATGGCGATCATGACGTGTCTCCCGATGATGTCAGCGATGGTTCGCCGGACTTGCCGGAAGCATTGCAGCGACCGTGCCAAGCTGTTGCCGCATCTGATTTCAACTACTTAGCGGCAAATCACCACAGCATTGGTGGCATACGCCACCAACACACAGCATGATAGACCAGATGTTCGCACGCGAACGACTTGCGCTGCCGCGATCAGAAGCGCCGGGAAATCCCGCTATAGAGCCGAAGCTCTGGCGTGTGATCGTCCAGACCGGCCGCACCGCCCGTATCGATGAAGAAATCATCCGAAACCTGCCAGGCCACCGCCAGCGCGACGCGATGCTCGGTCACATGGTCGGCGCGCTCTACCTGAACCTCGGTAGTGAACTGACAGGCGTCGTTGAGCGCAACGCCCAGCCCGAGCGTTGCGGTAGTGACGACCGCATTGCCGCCGCGGTCCTCACGCGGCAGCCAGGCGACTTCGGGCGAGAATTGCAGGTTGAGCCGGTCGCTGAGGTCATAGGAAACCGGCGCGACTACGCCCGTGCCCCATCCGCCACCGCCGATCGGCGTACGCCCTACCGGCACCACCACCGATGGTTGCAGACCATAGGAAAGTCCTTTCCCGTCCGGGTTACGCAGCGCAATGCGGGTACCGATCTGCAAATCGCCGACCCGCGCGGTATTGCGCCCGGCCGGTCGGTCGCGGGCAATGCCGATCGGAGTCCACTCGACCTGCACTTCGGTCCGAGCGGTCATGCCCAGTCGGAACAGCGTGTCACCGAACAGGACCGTGTCGCTATCGCTCGACCGCTCCCAATCCGACAGCGCCGTTTCGATCGCATAGCGGCCCGGTTCGATGGTGCAGGCCGATTGGCCGAGGCTGGGCCGGGTCGGACAATAATCCCGCGCGGCAGCAACCGACGGCACCAGCAACGCCATGCCGACCATGGCGAACGCTGCGCCCTTCAACGCAGGCGAACCCAGGTCGGCGCGTGATCGCTGGCCTTCTCACGACCGCGATAACCCTTGTCGACACCGGCATCGACGAAGCGGTCGGCGGCGATCGGGCTAAGCAGCAGATGATCGATGCGAAATCCGGCGTCGCGTTGCCACGCACCCGCCTGATAATCCCAGAAGGTCCAGACGCCCCCCTTCGGAAAGCGGGTTCGCAGCGCGTCCGTCCACCCCTGTGCGAGCAGCGCGCGATAGCCAGCACGCGATTCGGGCTGCATCAGCGCATCGGCCTGCATCGCCCGGACCGAGAACACATCGTCGTCGTTGGGAATGACGTTATAGTCGCCGGCCAGGACCACCGCGCGCTCCTCCGCTAACAATTCGGCCGCCCGCGCGCGCAGCCGGTCGATCCAGCGCAGCTTATAGTCGAATTTGGGTCCGGGCAGCGGATTGCCGTTAGGCAGATAGATCGACGCGATGACGACGCCGTTGACCTCCGCCTCCAGATAGCGGCTCTGCTCGTCCTCCGGCTCCCCGGCCAAGCCACGTTGCCGTTCGACGGGGTCGACGCCCCGTGCCAGCACCGCGACCCCGTTAAAGCCTTTCTGCCCATGCCAGATGGCGCCATAGCCGGCGGCATGGATATCGGCTTCGGGAAAGGTTTCGTCGCTGGCCTTCAGTTCCTGAAGGCAGACCACATCCGGCTGTTCCTCGGTCAGATATTCGATCAGCCGGGGCAGTCGCGCCTTGATCCCGTTGACGTTGTAGGAAACGATCCGCACGTCAGACCGCGAAGCTGGTGCCGCAACCGCAGCCCGACGCCGCCTGCGGATTGGTCACGCGGAATGCCGCGCCGCCCAGCGATTCGACGAAATCGACTTCGCTGCCCCGAACCAGATCGATGCTGACCGGATCGACGACCAGCGTCACGCCATCGGTTTTGGCAATGCTGTCATCGGGTTCGATGCCTTCGGCCAAACCGAAGCGATACTGGAACCCGGAACAGCCGCCCCCTTCGACCGACAAGCGCAGGATCGCGGGCTTCGACTGCTTTTCGGCTATGGCCGCAACGCGCGCGGCGGCGGCGGCGGACAGGGTGACGTCGGTCATGGTCATATCCATCCCGCCCAGATAGGCGCACCGCCCTGCAACGGCAACGGCCGTCGCGTCGCCTCATTCGGCGACGACGGGACCGCCCATCGCCAGACGCTGCCGCTGGGCACGATCGGCCGCCATGGCGAGCTGCCCGGCCTGCAGATAGGGCGCGGGATTGACCGCCGATCCGTCGATACGGACTTCGTAATGAAGGTGACTGCCGGTCGAACGACCGGTCGATCCCATCAGTGCGATCAGCTGTCCACGCTTCACGCGCTCATGATCGCGGACGAGGATTTTCGAGAGGTGACCATAGCGGGTCGCGATGCCCTTGCCATGGTTGACCTCGACCAGATTGCCATAGCCGCCGGCGCGTTCGGCGCGCGAGACGATGCCGTCGGCGGTCGCATAGATCGGCGTGCCGATCGGCCCGGGAATGTCGACCCCGGCGTGCATCGCGGCGGTGCCACGGAACGGATCGGAACGGACGCCGAAATTGCTGGTAAAGGACAGGCTTTGCACCGGCTGGTAGGACGGGATCGAAATCGCGGCCTGCTCGATCGTGTCGAGCTTCTTCCAGCTCATGAACAGCGCGCGGAATTGGGCGTCCGCCTGCGCATCCGCCGTCGCCGATCCGGCAGCGGCCGCCGCGGCGGTGGCGGCGTCGACGGGTTCATAGGGACCACCCATCGCCGGCATCACGCGGCGCGGGTTCAGGCCCAGCTTGCGCAGCGAACCCGCCGTCTGGGCATAGCGCGCATCGGCGACTGACTTTGCCTGTGCGGCGATCGCCGCCTGCTGCCGCGCGACGCGATCGAACGGGCGGGTCACGCTGTTGGAGGCACCGGCCGGCTGCTGGTCGAGCGCGGCAAGCGCCAGCGTCTTGGCATCCTCCGAACCGGTGAGCACGGCAGCGAGAGCCGCCTGCCGCTTGTCGAGACGTGCGGCATGGGCCCGCGCATCGGCGTGAAGCCGGGCGACATCGGCACGCATCTCGGCCACTTCCTGCTGCATCGCCGCGACCTTGTCGTCGCTTGCGACCGCACCCGCCATCGCCGTACCGATGGTCGCTTGTCCCATGCCATAGGCCGAGAAGGCGATCATCACAGCAGCGAGGCCGGCGGCCGCGGCCTGATTACGACCGGAAATCGTGTGGCGGCGCAGCTGCTTACCGTCATGCAGGATAAAATGGCGGGTCCGAAAGATCGAACGGAACCCCGTGATCGGAGCGACGTTGTTTTTCAATACGGAGGTAATCGACATTATGTCCCGCTATCCGAGCGTTATGCGCGCCGGACGAGCCGACACGAACGATGATCCCCAATGTCTTGACGGTATGCCCCACCGCGTTGACCGAGGCTGCACTTGCCGGAAATTTGATACGCGGCGCAAGCGTGGCACCGGTTCGCCGCGTTAAAGTGCCGTACACGCACGGCGAGCCGTTTAACCATAGAATGTCGCTGGGATTTTGCCGGCGATTGCCGTCGGATCTTTTAGACTGCAATCGATTCGCGCGGGTTCAGGCGGGTATGGCCTCCAGCACTTCAGCGGCGTGACCGGCGACCTTTACCTTGCGCCACTGGTGGGCCAGTTTGCCCGTCGCGTCGAACAGGAACGTCGCCCGTTCGATTCCCATATAACTGCGCCCGTACATCTGTTTTTCGACCCAGGTGCCGAACGCGTCGCACACCGTTCCATCGGCGTCGCTCGCCAGTTCGACGATGAGCGCGTGCTTGTCGGCGAAGCGGGTCAGCTTGGCCGGGGTATCGCGCGATACGCCGATCACGATCGCGCCACGCGCACCAAACGCGTCCGCCAGTGCGGTAAAGTCCTGCGCTTCCCGCGTGCAACCGGTGGTATCGGCCTTGGGATAGAAATACACCACCAGCGGCTGGCCGATCCGGTCGGTTAGCGCGAAGCGCGTCCCATCCGCTCGGGTCAAACTGGCCGAGGGTAGGTTGTCACCGATCTCCATCCTGTCCTCCTGTCGCTATCGCGCCCCATGCCGCCGCGACGATCTGCCGCACCGCGTCCAGCCGGGCAAGCGTAGCCGTCCAGTCGGAACAGCCGAGCGCGGCGGCAAGGATCGGCTGCGTCGCCGCCGAGGGCACCTGTCCATCGGGCGCGACCAGTCGCATCGTCACCAGCAGCCGAGTCAGAAAATCATGCGCCGGGACAAGCGTGTCGGGAAGCAGCCCTTCCCTCGCAAGCGCATCGATCGCGGCGCCCAGTTGCGGAACAAGGCCACGCCCGGTCGACAACTGCACGACATGGACGGCAAATTCGAGATCGACCAGCCCCCCCGGCGCCAGCTTGGCATCGAGCGGCCCCGATGGCGGCTTGTGCCGTGCCATCTCCGCCCGCATTGCCGTCGCTTCCGCCGCAATGTCGCGCGACGGGCGATCGCCGCCCAGTACGCGCGTAATGATCTCCGCCGCCTGTCCCTGCCCCGCCGCCGATCCGACGATCGGGCGAGCGCGGGCCAGCGCCATATGCTCCCATGTCCAGGCATCCTCGCGCTGATAGCGGTCGAACCCGGCGAGCGAGACGACCAGCGGCCCTTGCGCACCGGACGGGCGCAGGCGGGTGTCGACATCGTAGAGCGGTCCCGATGCGGTCTGGACCGACAGTGCCGCCGTCAGCCGCTGGGCGAGGCGGTTGTAATAGAGGACCGCCCCCAGCGGTTTGGCGCCATCCGATTCCGCTGCGAAATCGCCAGTGAAACAATAGATGAGGTCGAGGTCCGATGCATGGGTAAGTGCCCCGCCGCCCAGCCGACCGAGCGCCAGGACGATCAGTTCGCTGTCGGGCACCCGCCCGTGACGCTGGGCGAACTCGTCGATCGTGGCGGCGGCCAGCACCCGGACCGCCGCCTCCGCCACGCGCGCATATCCCGCCGCCGCCGCCAGCGGATCGCCGGTCCCGGCCACGACCTGCACGCCCAGCATGAACCGCTTTTCGTTGACCGCATCGCGGACGTGATCGAGCAGCCGTTCATAGCCATCGCCACTCCGCGCCTGCATTTCGCCCGCGAGATCATCGACCGTTCCCACCGGTTCCAGCGCGCGGGCGTCGATCAGCGCATCCAGCAGCACCGCGCGGCGGGCCAGCGCCTCGGCCAGGGTCGGCGCGTGGCACAGGATCGTGCTGAGCAGACGGGCGAGCGCCGGCTGCGCCTCCAGCAGGCGGAACAGGTTGATCGCGCTTGGCAACCGCGCCAGCATCGCGTCCAGTCGCAACAACGCCGCCTGCGGGTCGGCCGCCGTGGCAAGGCCCGCGACCAGTCCGGGCAGGCTGTCCTCCAGCGCGGCCCGCGCCGCCGGACTGCGCAACGCCGGATAACCGCCGCCCCGCCAATCGGCGATCCGCCGCGCACCCTGTTCACCCGACGCAAAGCCCAGCGCCTCCAAGCGATCGGCCAGCGACTGCGGATCGGCGGGCAGGCGCGAGGTGGCCGCACCGTCGAGCCGGTCGTAGATCGCGCCGACCGCCAAGACATGCGGCGCGAGCAGCGCGAGGAGCGCGGCACCATCGGCCACGCCATGCAGTCGGGCAACCCGGTCGAGCGCCTCTGCCTGATCGGGCAGGTTGTGCGTCTGCCGGTCGTCGACCATCTGCAACCGGTGTTCGATCGTGCGGAACAGCGTGTAGGCGGCGTCCATCTCGATCGCCTCTTCCGCGGCTATACGCTCGCTCGCCGCCAGTGCCGCCAGTGCATCGCGCGTCGCCGCCGCCCGCAACAGGGGGTCGCGACCGCCATGAACCAGCTGATGCACCTGTGCGAAGAATTCCACCTCGCGGATGCCGCCGCGCCCGCGCTTCAGGTCGTATCCCGGCCCGAACGCCTGCCCCTGCGCGTAATGTTCGCGGATGCGGCGGGTAATCTCGCGGATTTCGCCGATTGCGCCATAATCGAGCGCACGGCGCCAGACGAATGGCCGGATCGCGTCGAGAAAACGGTTGCCGAGCGCCACGTCGCCGGCGACCGCGCGGGCGCGGATGAATGCCGCCCGCTCCCATGGCAGCGCGGCAGACTCATAATAGGAAACGGCGGCATCAATCGGTAGCGCGATGGGCGTAGCCTCCGGTGACGGGCGAAGCCGCAGGTCGACCCGCAGGACATAGCCATCGCCATCGCGCGCCTGCAGCAGTTCGACGGCACGTTTGGCGATCCGCACCGCCGCCTCGGCCGGGGAATCCTTCTCGCGCCGGGGCAGCACTACAGGGTCGTAGAGCAGGATCGGGTCGATATCGGAGGAATAGTTGAGTTCGTGACTGCCCTGCTTGCCAAGGGCGATAGCGGTAAAGCCGATGGGAGCCGCGCCCGGCGTCCGTTCCTCGATCGCCTGTACGATCGCTCGGTGCAGGGCATGATCGGCAAAGTCGCTGAGCGTTCGCGTCACCCGCGTCAGGTCGTAGGCACCGGACAGGTCGCCAAACGCAACCAGCAGCGCGACCCGCCGCCGCTCGATCCGCAACTGCCGTGCCAGTGGCAGGTCGGGTTCGGCAGCCACGGCAGCCAGCACATCGGTATCGAACCCATCGACGCGACTGAGGAAATCGGCTTCCCGATCGATGAGCGTCGACAGGAAGGGAGAACCGGCACGAACGCGCGCCAACAAGTCGGACGAAAACTGCATCATTCCTCCGGCGATCAATACGACGGACGGCGATACCTATCGGCTAAAAGGATGAAACGAAACGCCTATGCGGTCGTTGGAAACGCATGGCACCGCAGACCTCCTCAGCCGGAAAACGGCCCTGCACCGCGCAGATCGTGCGGCCGCCCAGCCCGACGGACGGCGTGGGTCGCGCGTTGCGTCATGTCTATGGGCGGGAGGCCGCGTTGCCGAACGACTGGGAACAGTATCTCCGGTCGCTCGACAGTCTTTCGCAGCAATAGACGACCTCAGCGTTCGCGGCTGAGGTCATCGACTTCGCCCATGATCGTATCGAGGACGGTCTGTCCGTTATTGTCCGGCTGTTCCGCACGCGACGGCAACTTTCCGTCGTTCATCAGTGCTTCCAGCGCGACCCTGCCCCGCGCGACGCGGCTTTTGATCGTACCAACCGCAACATTGCAGATTTCGGCGGCCTCCTCATAGGCAAAGCCGCCCGCGCCAACGAGGATCAGCGCCTCGCGCTGCGGCTGCGGCAGGTGGAGCAGTGCGCGCTGCATGTCGGCGAGTTCGACATGCCGATCCTGACTGGCCGGTGCCGCCAGAATACGATCGGCAACCAGATCGTCCCACTCTCCCTTGAACCGCGCCCGACGCATCTGCGACAGGTACAGGTTACGCAGGATGATGAATGTCCAGGCACGCATATTCGTGCCGGCCTGGAACCGCTGGCGCGCGGCCCATGCCTTCAGCAGGGTTTCCTGCACGAGGTCATCGGCAAGATCGCGGCTGCCCGACAGCGACCTGCCAAAGGCGCGCAGGTGCGGGATGACCTGTGCCAGCTGTTTCTTGAACTCGGGGTCCGGCAGCGCGACATGCTCCCGCACCTCGCCCGCCACGTCCTCGCTGATATCGGATTCAGTCATTCTTATCCGTTCGATACGCAGTCGGCCCGGTGTGGGGCGGACCCGAACATAGGGTTGCCGATGGCCGATTGCCAGCCGTGGCGCGCCGACCGGGTCGACGCGCCCGCCGCATCAGGTGAGCAGGATATACGCCATGACCGCGATCGCCGCGACCAGGGATACCAGCAACACATAGCGGGTAACGCCGGGGGTTGCGCCGGCACGCGCTTCGGTCGCGCTGACATGGATGCGTTCGTTATCGTCTGCCATCACCTACCAACCCCCGAAAGTCGTTTTGGGTCCGTACCGTTACGCCACAGCGTCCGGCACGGTCGCTTCGTCGAAGAACAACGCCTGGCTGATCGCGGCCTTGACCGTCGAGCGCTGGAACGGCTTCGTGATCAGGAACGTCGGTTCGGGCCGTTCGCCCGTCAGCAGGCGTTCGGGGAAGGCGGTGATGAAGATCACGGGCACATTGAATTCCGACAGGATGTCCTTGACCGCATCGATGCCCGAACTGTCGTCGGCCAGCTGGATGTCGGCCAGCACCAGGCCCGGCCGATCCTGCATCGCCAGGGCCACCGCTTCGTCGCGGGTTACCGCCACGCCGGTCACGTCATGCCCCAGATCGCGGACGATCTGTTCGAGATCCATCGCGATCAGCGGCTCGTCCTCGATGATCATCACGCGCGAACGTGTCTGCTGCTCGATTTCGCGCAACGCTTCGGCGACCAGTTCCTCGACCTCTTCGGGGCTGGCCTCGATCAGATAGGCCGCATCCTCGGTCGTGAATCCTTCCATTGCGGTCAGCAACAGCGCCTGGCGCGACAGCGGCGCGATACGCGCAAGCCGCGCCTGCGCGATGGCTTCGTTGTCGGTGCCCGACGCGCTGGCAGCGCCGAATGCCTCGGGCTGCGACGATGCCCAGATCGCCTGGAACGTGCGGTACAGGCCGAGGCGGGGGTCGACGTCGCGCGGGAATTCTTCCGGCGCGGCCACGATCGCTTCCAGCGTCGCGCGGACATACTGGTCCCCCTCGGTCTGGCTGCCGGTAAGCGCTCGGGCGTAGCGCCGGAGAAAGGGAAGGTGCGGCGCAAGCTGCTGTCCGAGCGACATGGTCAGGTAATTCTCCTTCGATGCGCCGCCTGCGGGGCGGACGGCGCGAATCCCAAAAATATCCACGAAACGGCAAGGAGAAGACGCCTCCCCCGAGTTCGCGTCAGGTCATGGAACCAACGAGCGCGTCTTTAGTTTCATGTGCGCCTGACGCGCTGAACCAAGGTCGCCTTGAAGCCGTCCGGCAAGGGATTCTACAGTTTCGTACCGGAAATCTGGTTCGGGTATCGGGGGAAGGCATTGCTTCGTGAAGGATGGTGAACAGGCGGCCAAGCAGTCGAACGCGAACCCACCGGCAACGCTTTCATCGGACAAGAAGGATTCGTCGAGCCTGGGGAACGCTCTGCGCGCCGTCTATCAGGATGCCGCTGGCGAGGCCGTGCCAGACGAGATGCTCGACCTGCTGAGCAAGCTGAAATAGCTCTAACGGTGTGACGACATCCCCTCCTGCCCGGCGTGCCGCGCCTAGCCCGGCTGCCGCGCTGCGCCGCGCGCCGACCGGCGCCAAGCTAATGCTGATCCTCAGCGCGGCGTTGCTGCCGCTCGCGCTGATTGCCTTGTTCGCCACGTTGCAGACATCGCGTATCGCTGACGTCGACCTGCGCGCGCGGTTGCGCGTGGCGGCGACCGAAGCGTCACGCGCGCTGGCGATCGAACTGGTCGGCGACATGACCGCGCTTCGCGTCGCGATGACCGCCTTGTCGACCGACCCGGCAAATTCACCGAGCTGCGCCCGTGTCGAAGGCGTTTTTGCGCAACAGACCTCGGTCGGCGCACGCTTCGGCATCTATTCGGCCGATGGTCGCCTCGTCTGCGGCACCGCCATTCCGGTGCAGATGGTGGGCGTGCCGGACGCAGGCGGCGTTCGGGCGCAGGTCGTTCCCGATGCGGGGCTGGTCCTCGACATTCGCGGCGTCAGTTCGGCACGGGCCGTGGCGTTTTTTCCGGTCACGATGTTGCGCGAACTGGCACAGCCCAGCGGATTCGCCACCCCGTACGAAGGGGGCCTGCGCCACGGTACCGACGCAGAGCTGCTGCTGTCGCAGCTGCCGGAACAGGGCGGCATCGATCGGCGGGAACGGGTCGAGATTCCGCTGGGGATCGACGACTTGGCCTTTACCATGGCGGTGCGACGCGCGCCGTTCACGTCCTCCGCGATCATTGCGATGCTGTTGCCGCTGGTCATGTGGATCGCGGCGACCGGCATTGGCTGGTTCGTGGTCGACCGGCTGCTGATCCGGCCGCTGCGGCGCCTGCGCGATGATATCGAACGCTATCGTCCCGGCAACTCGATGGCCGACGTCAATCTGGGCGCGGTGCCGGCGCAGGAGATCGCTGATCTGGGTGAGACGTTCCAGGAACTGACCCATACCGTCGAACGCCACGAACAATCGATGGCGGACGGGCTAGTGCGCCAGACGAAGCTGACCCGCGAAGTGCATCACCGGGTGAAGAATAACCTGCAGGTCATTGCCAGCCTCATCAATTTTCACGCCCGCAGCGCCCATGGTGCAGCGGCGGCCGATGCCTATGCCACCATCCAGCGGCGGGTAGATGCGCTGGCGGTCGTCCACCGGCACCATTACGCCGAGATGGAGGAAAATCGCGGGTTGGAGCTGAAGTCGGTGATCGGTGAACTGGCATCGAACATCCGCGCCACCGCGTCGGGCAGCGCTACCAGGCTCGGCATTACGCTGCATGTCGAATCGGTGCTGGTGACGCAGGATGTCGCGGTAGCCGTTTCTTTCCTGCTGACCGAACTGATCGAACTTGCCGTGTCGGTGAACCCACAGGCGCAGATCGGCATTTCGCTGCGCCATGTCGCCGACACCGATACGGCCGTCCTGCGTGCGACATCGCCGGCACTGGTCGAAAGCGAGGAGCTGGAGGCGCTGGTCGCCAGCCGGTACGGCCGGATCATCCTCGGTCTCTCACGCCAGTTGCGGGCACCGTTGCACCATGATCCGCTGACCGGCGCCTATGAGATCGTGATCGCCGCCCGCGCCGGTTGACCCAGCGCGTCAGCGCAGCCCGAGCAGCTTGTGCGTCTGGAGCGACAGGCGCCATTTCGGACGGTCCATCGCGAAATCGACGGCCGCATCGCGATGGATCGCTTCCATGCCGATCGCGTCCATCGGCTGGACCAGATGGTGGGCGAAGTCCCATCGTTCCATGGCGTCGACGTCGATGCCCTCCTGCGGCCAGACCAGCTTCAGCTCGTCACCCTTCCGCTGGACCACATCGCTACCCGCCTTGGGACTGACGCAAACCCAATCGATGCCGGGATGCGCCGCGATGGTGCCGTTGCTTTCGATCGCGATCGTGAAGCCGGCATCGTGCAAGGTTTCGACCAACGCGTCATCGACCTGGAGCATCGGCTCCCCACCGGTCAGCACAACGAAACGACGGGTTTCGCCGCTACCCCACTGCGCCACCACCGCAGCGACCAAGGCGGCCGCGTCGGCGAACTTGCCGCCGCCAATACCATCGGTGCCGACAAAGTCGGTGTCGCAGAAGCGGCAGACTGCCGTCGCCCGATCCTGTTCGCGCCCGGTCCATAGATTACACCCGGCAAAGCGCACGAAGACCGCGCGGCGGCCGGCGTGGACCCCTTCCCCCTGCAGGGTCAGGAACATTTCCTTGACGGAATAGGTCATCGACCGGCGTCGGGCCGTTCGGCGTAGCGGGTCGGATCGGGCAACCCCGCCTCAACGAAGCCGCGCGCGCGCAGGCGGCAGCTGTCGCAGCGCCCGCAATGCAATTCACCCACCGGGTCGTAACAGGACCAGCTCATGCCGGCGTCGATGCCCAGCCGATCCGCTTCGCGCGCGATATCGGCCTTGGTCATGTGCTGCAGTGGCGCGTGGATCCGGAACCGGTCGCCCTCGACCCCCGCTCGCGTGGCCAGTTCGGCCAACGTCTCGAACCCGGCGATGAATTCCGGACGGCAATCGGGATAGCCCGAATAATCGAGCGCGTTGACGCCGATCCACAGGTCGCGTGCGCCCGCGGCCTCGGCCCATCCCAGCGCGAGGCTGAGAAAGATCGTGTTGCGCGCCGGGACGTAGGTCACCGGGATCACGTCCGCTTCGACGCCGTCCTTCGGCACCGCGATCGATGCGTCGGTCAGGGCCGATCCGCCAAAGGCCGAAAGGTCGAGCGGCAGGACGACGTGGCGTTCGGCACCCAATGCCTTGGCGATCCGCCGGGCGGCGGCCAGTTCGACCAGATGCCGCTGGTTATAATCGATCGACAGTGCGAGCAGCCGATGGCCAGCCTCTCGCGCCAGCGCCGCCGACACCATCGAGTCCAGTCCGCCCGACACCAGCACCACGCTGAAGGGAGTTTTCGTCATGCTGCGCCTGCTAAGGCTTTCACAAGGTCAGGGCAACCGCCCCGAAAAAGGGCGGGCCGCACAAGGGCGGCCCGGAGGAGTTTCATGCTTAGGGATAACATGCATGTCCCGTCAGAACATGACCGTTTCCTACATCACCGACGCTAAACATGCGCTTAACGACCGCGCGGACCACAATTACCCATGCGACGCGCCTCGAACGCATCGGCAAAGGGCATCCCGTCGACGATCCCCTCGCTTTCGATGCGCAGCGTACGCGGCGTGTCGACATGGATCGTGGTGCGAACATGGCCGGCGCCGGGACAGGTATAATGTACCGTGGCGATGCGCGGCGTATCCTCGATCACGAACCGGGTGCATTGCGCCGACCGGAGCCGCAGCCGGAACAGGACGGCGGTGTCGGCAACGCAACTCTCGCGCGCAGCCTCGGCCGAACCGGGACTGCGCAGCGACCAGTTGCCAGGCGTTACGGCACGCATCGCCGCCAGCGTCGGCGCAGACGCGGACTGCGCTACACCGGCCGATCCAATGGCCAGCGACGCCGCCAGCCCCCACCGCAGTCCCATCCCCATCGCCTGTCCCCCTTGGTCGCTTCAGGCCGCTATATCGGACAGCGCGAGCGGGAATTTCGTCGCACAGAAGGCGCAATCGACGGTGATGATCCCCTGTTCGTCCGCCATCGCCACCCGCTCTTCGGCAGGAAAGCGCGAAATAACGCCGGCAATATAGTCCCGGTCACAGCGGCATCCGCGCGACAGGTCGGTGCTGGCCAGAACGCGAACCTCGCGCTCTTCGTTGAACAGCCGCCAGACCAGCGTCTCCAACGGAAGCATCGGGTCGGCCAGTTCGTCGGACCCCATGGTCGACCCGAGCGCCTCGACATGATGCCATTCGGGATGGTCGAGCCGGGTGTGCAACCGCTCGCGCCCCTCCTCACCCTCCGGCAGATGCTGCAGGAAGATACCGCCGGCAATCCGCTGGCCATTATCGTCGACACCTATGCCGAGCCGGACGAGCGATGGGATCTGTTCGGACTGGAGAAAGTAGCTTTCCGCCGCCTGCGCGACCGATTCGCCGTCGAGTGGCACGATGCCCTGATAGCGCTCGCCGGACGTCACCTGATCGAACGTGATCGCCAGATACCCCTGCCCGAACAGCGCGAACAGCGACGGATCCTCGCCCAGTTCGGCGAGCCGGTCGGCGTCGTAGTCGACATAGCCGCGCAGTTCGCCATTCTTATAGTCGCATACCATCAGGCGGATGATTCCGCCCTGCGTCTGCGCCTGCAGCGTCAACTGCCCCTCGGCTTCTTTCAGCGTCGATCCCAGCAGCGCGGTCAGCGCCAGCGATTCCGCCAGCAGCTTCTCGATCGGCGCGGGATAGGCATGGGCAGCCAGGATCGACTGGACGACCGGACCCAGCCGCACGACACGGCCACGGGCGTGATGATCGGGCAGCGTGAACCCGATCGCGCGATCGAGGTCGGGCAGGCGGACGGTATCGGACAAACGAAAGCTCCTCATGCCCCCTCAGGGGCAAACTGTGATCGATCACTCACATGGTGGCGCGCGGGACATTTCGCAAGCGCTTTGACGCTTGCCGCGTTCGCACATGCAAAAACCGGGCGGCCTGCGTCCCGTTACGGAACGCGGACCGCCCGGCAGCTTTGCCGGTCGTAATCGGCGATCAGCCGATCAGGCCGAAGCACCAGCGTAGCACCGCCTTCTGCGCGTGGAGGCGGTTCTCCGCCTCCGACCAGATCAGCGATTGCGGCCCGTCGATGACATCGGGCGTCACTTCCTCGCCACGATGCGCGGGCAGGCAGTGGAGGAACACGGCGTCCGGCTTCGCGTGTGCCATCAATGCCGTATCAACCTGATAAGGAGCCATCGCCACCAGTTTCTGCTCGGCATGGGCCTGCCCCATCGAAATCCAGGTATCGGTGACGATCACATCGGCATCGCGCACCGCCGCGACCGGATCGCGAGTGATCGTCGCGCGACCACCCGCCGCCTCGATCACGTCCGGGGCGGGATCATAGCCTTCCGGGCAGGCGGCAATGACGTCGAAGCCCATCAGCGCGCCCGCCTCGACGATCGAGTGCAGCACATTGTTACCGTCGCCAAGCCATGCCCATTTCAGGCCGGGCAACGGCTTACCCGATTCGATTACGGTCAACAGGTCGGCGACGATCTGGCACGGATGCGAATGGTCGGTCAGGCCGTTGATGACCGGCACCGACGCATAGCGCGCCATTTCGTCCAGTTTGGCCGTATCGTCGGTCCGCACCATGATCGCGTCGCAATAGCCCGACAGGACGCGAGCGGTATCGG
Organism: uncultured Sphingomonas sp.; assembly: GCF_913776855.1. Classification (GTDB taxonomy): domain Bacteria; phylum Pseudomonadota; class Alphaproteobacteria; order Sphingomonadales; family Sphingomonadaceae; genus Sphingomonas. The sequence goes on from NZ_CAJYQD010000012.1 coordinate 38,320, forward strand.
CGACCGTCTCCCCGCGACCCAACTGCGTCGTGCCAGCGTCGAGTACCAGCGCCGATCCGCCGAGCTGGCGCATTGCCATGTCGAACGAGACGCGGGTGCGGGTCGAGGATTTTTCGAACACGCAGGCGAGCGTGTGGCCGGTAAGCGACGCATCGGCGTCGGCGCGGCCCTTCGGCCAGCCCTTGCGTGCCGCCTTCGCGTCGAGGGCGTCGTTCAGGATGGCGGCGATGCCGTCGGCACCGGCCGAGGCAAGATCGAGGAAATGGCGCATCTGGGTAAAAATCCTCCCCGGCACGGGGAGGGGGACCGGCCGCAGGACGGTGGAGGGGGGCCTCCACCGGTGCTGCGCCATGATTTCATCCCCCTCCACCATGCTTCGCATGGTCCCCCTCCCCGTTCCGGGGAGGAGCGTCAATCAATCGTCGGCGACCGGAACGTACACCCGTGCCGCTGCCGACAGCTTCTCCACCGCTTCCGCGATATGGCTCTCGTCAATCACCAGCGGCGGCAGCACGCGGACGACATTGTCGCCGGCGGCCACCGTCAGCAGGTTGTGATGATCGCGCAGATGGGCGACGAAGCGGCGGCTGTCCGACTTGAGCTTCAGACCCAGCATCAGCCCCATGCCCCGCACTTCCTGAAACAGATGGTCGTGGTTCGGGATCATCTGCTCCAGGCTGGACCGCAGCCGATCACCCATCGCCTTCACATGGGCGAAGAAGCCTGGCTCCAGCATCACGTCCAGCACCGCCTGCCCCGCCGCCATGGCAAGCGGGTTGCCGCCATAGGTGGAGCCATGGGTGCCGAACACCATGCCCTTGGCCGCTTCCTCGGTAGCGAGGCACGCGCCGAACGGAAAGCCGCCGCCGATCCCCTTGGCGGCCGAAACGATGTCGGGCGTCACACCATACTGCTCATGCGCGAACAGCGTGCCGGTCCGGCCATAGCCGCACTGCACTTCATCGAGGACCAGCAACAGGCCGTGTTCGTCGCACGCCTTGCGCAGGCCGGTCAGGAATTCAGGCGTCGCGGTGCGCAGGCCGCCCTCCCCCTGCACCGGCTCGACCAGAAAGCCCGCCGTGCTGTCGTCGATCAGCGCCAGCGCGCCGTCCAGATCGTTGAACTCGGCATATTTGAAGTCGGGCAGCAGTGGTTCGAACCCGTCACGCATCTTGGCCTGGTTGGTGGCCGAGATGGTGCCGAGCGTCCGGCCGTGGAATGCCTGGTTGAAGGTAATCAGCGTATGCCGCTGCGGATTGCCATTGGCGAAATGGAAGCGGCGCGCGGTCTTGATCGCGCACTCGACTGCTTCGGCACCCGAATTGGTGAAGAACACCGTGTCGGCAAAGCTGTTGTCGACGATCCGTGCGGCAAGCGCCTCGCCCTGCGGCGAGCCATAGAGGTTGCTGACATGCATCAGCGTCGCGGCCTGTTCCTGGATCGCTTTCGTCAGGTGCGGGTGGCCGTGCCCCAGCGCATTGACGGCGATGCCGGCGGCGAAGTCGAGATATTGCGTGCCGTCCTCACCATAAAGATAGCAGCCCTCGCCTCGGACCGGACGCACGCCGCACCGTGGATAGACGGGCATGAGCGCGGGGGTCGTCATCGAACTGCTCCTTCATGAGAAATATCGGCGTTCAAAACGCAAAAGGGCGGCCACGCCGGCCGCCCGGAGCGGCGCTGTACCGCTCCTTGACTAGATTCGTCAATTCTTGAGCTTCCACCCCGAGCGCAGCAGCGCATAGCAGGCGACCGCCATCGCGATGTCGACCGCGAGGATCACCGCGCCGCCCAGCAGCACCGGCGAATCGGCACGCTCTAGGAAACCGTAGCGGAAACCCGAGATGATGTAGAAGAACGGGTTCAGGTGGCTGATCGAGCGGAAGGTCGGGGTCAGCGCCTCTACCGAATAGAAGGTGCCCGACAACAACGTCAGTGGCCCGATGACGAAATTGGTGATCGCCGCGGCATGGTCGAACTTTTCCGCCCAGATCGATGTCATTACACCGGCAAGCGCGAGGAAAGTCGACCCGAACAGCCCGAACCACAGCACGGCGCCGGGATGCCGCGGCAGGACATGAACACCCGGATACAGCAGCATCGCGCCCCACAGCACGAGGCCGACGAGGAACGCGCGGGTCACCGCGCCGCCGACCAGCGCGGCCAGCAACTCACCCGTCGACAGCGGCGGCATCAGATAGTCGACCACCGTGCCCTGGATCTTGCCGACCAACAGCGCGAAGCTGGAATTGGCAAAGGCGTTGTTGAGCATCGCCATGGCGATCAGGCCCGGCGCGACGAAATCGGGGAACGGCACGCCTAGCACGGTACGCCCCGCCCCGCCCATCGCGACCGAAAAGATGACGAGGAACAACAGCGTCGTGACCGCCGGTGCCCAGATGGTCTGAAGCTGCACCTTGAAGAAACGGCGCACCTCCTTGATATAGAGCGTGCGCAGCCCACCCCAGTTCACGTTCCGGATGACCGGCACGCCGGGGTCGGCGATGATGATTTTTGCGCGCGACGGGGATTGTTCCTGCATGGCTGTGTCGCCTAATCGCTGGCGCGCGCGGCGGCAAGGATCATGGTCGTCTGCGCGGTCACGAAGTGAAGGACGAAGACGGGCATGAGCTGGACCGAAGAACGCATCGCGACACTGGCCAAGATGTGGGAATCGGGGATGACCGCCAGCCAGATCGCCGAGGAACTGGGCGGGATCAGCCGCAATGCGGTGATCGGCAAAGCCCATCGCCTGGGCCTGCAGTCGCGGCCGTCGCCGGTGAAGTCGAACGACACGACCAAGGCGTCGGCACCTGCGCCCAAGCCCGCCGCTTCGGAGCCTGCGCCGGTCGTCGCCGCACCGCCGCCACCTCCGCCGCCCGCTCCGAAGCCGGTGCCAGCGCCCGAACCAAAGCCCGAACCCGTCGCGGCTGCTCCGATCGAAAACGACCCGTTCACGCCGCTTCCGGAAGAGGATCAGGGCGACGAGGTGGAAGAAGAGGACGATGACGCACCGGTCGCCGCGCCGCGCCGTGCCGAACCCGTGATGCGGTCGGTCGGCCCCGGCGGCTTCCTGCGACAGAATCCCGGCGAGCAGAGCGCCCCGCTGACCCCCGCCCCGCCACGCCGGCTGGTCCCGGCCCGGCCGAGCGATGCGATCGCGGGCAAGACGACGCTGCTCGACCTGAACGACCGCATCTGCAAATGGCCGATCGGCCATCCGGGCGAGCCGGACTTCCACTTCTGCGGCGAAAAAGTGAACCCCGGCTTCCCCTATTGCGTCGATCATTGCGGTCATGCGTATCAGGCGCAGCTGCCCCGTCGCGATCGCCGCCCGCCGCCGCCGCTGCCTTATGGTGGGCCTAGGGTTCGCTGATCGCGCAAGGCCGAGCAAACTCGGCCGCGCTCCCGGCGATCAGCACGGCCGGCGCGGCGAGAAGCCGCGACCGACGGCATGGGCTTCACCCATGCCCGCCCAGCATTCTACCCCACCCGCCGCTTTGCGGATGACCCCGTTTCGTTCTATACGGCCGCCATGGCCGAAAATCTGTTCGAAGCGAACGTCCCTACCCCGCCCACCTATGACGCCTCCTCGATCGAGGTGCTGGAGGGGCTGGAGCCGGTCCGTCGCCGACCAGGCATGTATATCGGCGGCACCGACGAACGCGCGTTGCACCATCTTGCCGCCGAAGTCCTCGACAACGCGATGGACGAAGCGGTCGCGGGCCACGCGACCCGGATCGAGGTGCAGCTGGACACGGGCAACCGGCTGACCATCATCGACAACGGGCGCGGCATCCCGGTCGATCCGCACCCGAAATTTCCCGACAAGTCGGCGCTCGAAGTGATCCTTTCGACCCTGCACTCCGGCGGCAAGTTCGCAGGGAAAGCCTATGCCACATCGGGGGGTCTGCACGGCGTCGGCATCTCGGTCGTGAACGCCCTGTCGGTCGATACGGTGGTCGAGGTCGCGCGCGACCGGCAGCTGTATCGCCAGCGTTTCTCGCAGGGGCAGACGATCGGGCCGCTGGAGCATGTCGGCGCGGCACCCAACCGGCGCGGTACGCTGGTCGCGTTCACGCCCGACACCGAAATCTTCGCCGACCTGCAATTCAGGCCTGCCCGGCTGCACAAGCTGGTGCGGTCGAAGGCCTATCTCTTTGCCGGGGTCGAAATCCGCTGGAAATGCGCGCCCGAGCTGGTCGAGGGCAGCGACGTGCCCGCCGAAGCGGTGTTCCAGTTTCCCGGCGGCCTCGCCGACCACTTACGCGAACAGGTTGGCGGCCGCGAATGCGCGACGGCGGATTTCTTCACCGGGCGGCAGGATTTTCCGGGTGAACAGGGCCGTGTCGAATGGGCGGTCGCATGGCCGCTGTGGAGCGACGGCAGCTACAGCTATTATTGCAACACCATCCCGACGCCCGATGGCGGCACCCATGAACAGGGCTTGCGGCAGGCGCTGGTACGCGGCCTGCGCGGCTTTGCCGATCTGGTCGGCAACAAGCGCGCGAAGGACATGACCGCCGACGACGTGACGGTCGGTTGCGAGCTGATGCTGTCGGTCTTCATCCGCGACCCGCAATTCCAAAGCCAGACCAAGGACCGCCTGACCAGCGTCGAGGCCGCCAGCCTCGTCG
>NZ_CAJYQD010000013.1 GCF_913776855.1 uncultured Sphingomonas sp.
AAGCCGAAATTCGCGGCCATCGCCGGACCTATATCGGGTCGCTGCCGGGCAAGATCGTCACCAACCTGAAGAAGGCGGGCGCATCGAACCCGTTGTTCCTGCTCGATGAGATCGACAAGCTGGGTCAAGATTTCCGTGGCGATCCGGCATCGGCGCTGCTGGAAGTGCTCGATCCCGAACAGAATGCAAAGTTCAACGATCACTATCTGGAGATCGACATCGATCTGTCGGACGTGATGTTCGTCTGCACCGCGAACACGTTGAACCTGCCGCAGGCGCTGCTCGACCGCATGGAGATCATCCGGCTGGAGGGCTATACCGAGGATGAGAAGGTCGAGATCGCCGAGCGGCATCTGGTTGCCAAGCAGGTCGACGCGCACGGGTTGAAGCCGGGCGAGTTCGAGCTGACGCAGGAAGGGCTGCGCGACCTGATCCGCTTCTACACCCGCGAAGCCGGCGTACGCACGCTGGAGCGTGAGATCGCAAAGCTCGCTCGCAAGGCGCTGCGGCGTATCCTTGAGGGCAAGGCGACGTCGGTCACGGTGACGCCGGACAACCTGCACGAGTTCGCCGGGGTGCGGAAATATCGCTTCGGCGTGGGTGAGGAGGAGCATCAGATCGGCGCGGTTACCGGCCTTGCCTGGACCGAGGTCGGCGGCGAGCTGCTGACGATCGAAAGCGTGACGGTGCCGGGCAAGGGATCGGTCAAGACGACCGGCAAGCTGGGCGACGTGATGAAGGAATCGGTCGAGGCGGCGTGGAGCTACGTCAAGGCGCGCTCACCCGGCTATGGCATCAAACCGAGCCTGTTTCATCGCAAGGACGTCCATATCCACCTGCCCGAAGGCGCGGTGCCGAAGGATGGACCGTCGGCCGGTATCGGTCTGGTCACGTCGATCGTCTCTACGCTGACCGGCGTTCCGGTACGGCGCGAGGTGGCGATGACTGGCGAAGTGACACTGCGCGGCCGTGTGCTGCCGATCGGCGGCCTCAAGGAGAAGTTGCTCGCGGCACTGCGCGGCGGGATCAAGACAGTGCTGATTCCGGTCGAGAACGAGAAGGATCTGGCGGAAATTCCGGACAATATCCGCGCCGGGCTGGAGATCGTTCCGGTGGCCCACGTCGATGAAGTGCTGCGCCTGGCGCTGACCGAGCCGCTGACGGCCATCGATTGGACCGAGGCCGACGATCTGGCAGCGCAGCCTCCGGTCCCGGTGCCCGGCATCGCCGAGTCGCGACCGCACTGACCGCGGGGGGCGGTTGGTAACCGCCCCCCGCCTGTCGCCGGATCGAACGTGCCGGGCGACCGGATGCAAAGCATTGGATTGCATCGTTTCGCCCATTTTGCTTTGACAGCACGCGTTTGCGCGGCCTTAGTGCCGTACTTGAGTTTTCAATATTGTCATACGGATGAAGGGGGTTCCACGGGATGAACAAGCAGGAGCTGATCGGGCAGGTCGCCGACCATTCGGGGCTTACCCGCGGCGATGCGATGAAGGCGGTCGAAGCGGTTTTCGACGTCATCTCGGCGGCGCTCAAAAAGGGTGACGAGGTTCGTCTGGTCGGATTCGGCACCTTTTCGGTATCGAAGCGCAAGGCGTCGACCGGCCGCAACCCGCGCACCGGCGAGCCGATGACGATCAAGGCGTCGTCGCAGCCGAAGTTCAAGGCCGGCAAGGGCCTGAAGGATTCGGTGAATTAACCTCTGGACACGATCGCCGGACCCATCTAGGGAGCCGGCCTCCGGGTTTCCGGGCGCGTAGCTCAGCGGTAGAGCACACCCTTCACACGGGTGGGGTCACAGGTTCAATCCCTGTCGCGCCCACCAGATCAACGGCCGTCCGGCACTGCGACCTTCGCAAAGAGGCGCTGTGCCGGGCGGCCGTTTCTGATTCCGATGTCCGCGTTCCATTCTGGCGTCTGTCACAAATCCGAAACCATAACGTCTCCGAAATTTCATCGAAATCGCACGTTCCCGTCATCCACGGCGCCTAACGGGGCGGCTGTGGATCGGCCGCAGGGGGAGCCTTGGACGATCGCCGGGCCGCCGTGCCCGCATAACGAAAACCAGGTTTCGGGAGTTCTTCGATGATGGCCAGCAGCAAGCGCATCGGCTTTATTCTCATGGCGTCGACGGCATGTGCCGCGCTCGCGGGTTGCAGCGGCGCCGATGGCGTCGCGTCGCCGGGTGCCGGCAGCATCAATGTGACGATCCCCGCGCCGGCCCCCACGCCGACCCCGACCGCTTCGGCCACGCCGAGCGCGATCACCGCAGCGCAGTTCGCGACGTCGACCACGGTCAACGGCATCTCGATCACGTCGGATGAACAGCTGGCCATCGTCAACGCCGGCACGAACAACAACGTCAACGGCGTCGGTTCGACGATGAACGGCGTATATCCGGTCGGCAGCGCCTCGCTGACCACGGCGACCGATCCGTCGACGATCAACAGCTTCTTCACCAGCACCAACTATGTCGGTGCGCTCAACGGCCCGACCGATACTGCGTTCCAGGGCTGGACCTGCAATTCGACCTCGGCCGAATTCGGCGGTTCGGGCGCACGCTGCACCGCGGTCCCGTCGATCGGTACCTATGCCGCTGCGACCTCGGTCTGTCCGACTGGAACGACCGATGCCGGCACCAATAGCTCGAGCAGCCCGACGCTGCGTTTCTGCCGCCTGCCGCAGAACATCACCACCGACCTGACGCTGCCGAAGATCGCCGGCGTCGTCTATCGCCTGACCGGTCAGACCGAAGTCGGCACCGACCTTGGCACCACCGGCGGCACCGGTGTGACGCTGACGATTGCTGCCGGCGTCGTCATCGCTGCCGACTCGACCGAAGCCACGAACGACCTGCTGCTGGTCAACCGCGGTTCGAAGATTTCGGCCATCGGGACGCGCGACGCACCGATCGTATTCACCTCGCAGCAGAACCTGGTCAACAACGGCGTGTCGGACGCGAGCCAGGGCCAGTGGGGCGGCATCATCCTGCTCGGCCGCGCACCGACCGCCGTCTGCGCCACCGGCACCGGCCCGAACGTCGCTGCGGGCACGTCGACGACCTGTCAGCAGGCGATCGAAGGCGTGACCGGTCGCTTCTACGGTGGCCCGAACGCCGCCGACAGCTCGGGCCAGATGTCCTACGTCCAGATCCGCTATTCGGGCATCGCGATCAGCGACGGCAACGAACTGCAGGGCCTGACGCTGGGCGGCACCGGTTCGGGTACAGTGCTGGATCATATTCAGAGCCACAATTCGGCCGATGACGGTATCGAAATCTTCGGCGGCACGACCAACCTGAAGTACGTTGCCATCACCGGTGCGGACGATGACGGTTTCGACATCGACAACGGCTATCGCGGGTTCATGCAGTTCATGATCGCGGCGCAGCGCACGATCGGCGCGACCGCCGACTCCTTCTCAACCGAGATCGACTCGAACAATGCCGAAGACCTGCTCCCGCGCACGTACAGCACCTATGCCAACTTCACCTTCATCCAGACCGCACTGGCACCGTCGGCGATCCGTCAGCGCGGCGGCTCGGACATGCGCTACGTCAACGGCATCGTGAAGTCGGTGTCGGGCGTCACCTGCCTCAACCTGATCGCTGGCGAAACCAGCGCGTCGGATCGCTCCACGATCCGGGCCGCCGATTCGTCGAAGCAGGACGTCGGCCCGCCGGTGTTCAGCTCGGTCTACTTCGCCTGCAACGGGCGCTGATCCGCGACACCATCGCGCTCCAGCGATGACACGCCGATGCCGGGGCGGGCCGATACGCCCGTCCCGGCATTCGCTCTTTACGATTTGAACAGGTGGATCCCGGGTCATGCAGCACCGTCGCGCCTACGCAACGCTCCTTCTTTTGACATCGCAACTGGTCGCGCCGGCCGTGCTGGCGCAGACGGCGCCGGCACCGACGGCGGCGACCCCGCCGGTCGTGCCGACCGGAACCCAGCCCGATACCGCGACTACGCCGCAGGACGGCACGACGACCGACGCCCCGGCCGAAGTCTCCTCGCCCGGCTTCGACGAATCGGCGGCGGAGGAGATCGTCGTCGTCGGCCGCAACATTCCGAACGTCGTGCGCGCCACGCCGCAGATCGTGTCGGTACTGTCGGAAGCCGACATCGCCCGTACCGGTGATGGCGACATCGCCGGCGCGCTGACCCGCGTCACCGGCCTGTCGGTCGTCGGCGGCGGCTTCGTCTATGTCCGTGGCCTTGGCGATCGCTATTCGTCTTCGCTCCTCAACGGATCGCCGCTGCCCAGCCCCGAACCGCTACGCCGCTCGGTCCCGCTCGACATTTTCCCGACGTCGATCGTCGGCTCGGCGCTGGTGCAGAAGACCTATTCGGTCAACTTCCCCGGCGAATTCGGCGGCGGCGTCATCAACCTGACGTCGAAGGCGATCCCAAAGAAGAACTTCCTGTCAATCGGCGGGTCGATCGCCGCCGATACGGTGACGACCAGCGAACTGGGTTATGTCTATGCCGGCGGCAAGTCCGACTGGCTGGGCTATGACGACGGTACGCGCGGCGTGCCTGCGTTCATCCGCAACGCCGACCAGGGATCGGGCATGTTCACCGCACAGCAGGTCGCGCAGCTCAACAATGCGCGTACGACGCTGTTGCAGGTCAACAACCAGCTGCCGGCCAATTTGTCGGGTGAGATCGCCGGCGGGTCGGTGTTCGATGTCGGCAGCGACCGGCTGGGCGTCATCGCCTCGCTAGGCCTGTCGAACACGTTCCGCACCCGCGACGCGATCCAGCAGGACAGCGTCAGCGAGAATGGTACCGTCCGCAACGATTTCCGCACCGTGCTGACCGACAATCGGATCGTCGCGAATGCGCTGGTCGGGCTGGGATACGAATTCAACGACAACACCCTGCGCTGGACCAACGTCTATATCCACGACACGCTGAAGCAGGGGCGCCTTGCCGGGTCGGAAGCATACAACAACTTCAGCGGCCTGCGGCTTCAGCAGAACACCAACTGGTTCGAACGCCAGCTGATCGAAAGCCAGCTGGTCGGCGAGTTCAAGCTGACCGATGCGCTGAAGTTCGACGCGCGCGGCGCCTATGCCAATTCGAAGCGCAATGCGCCGTACGAGCGACAGTTCGACTATCTGTGTTCGAACCGCACGACCAATGGCTATCCGATCACCAGCGATGGCGCACCGTTCTCGCGCGGGTTCAATTGCAACGGCGCGTATCAGGTGACGCAGCGCTTCTCGCCGTTCGCCAGCGTCGTGTTCAGCGAGCTGAACGAGAACCTGTACACGGGACAGGCGGACCTGTCGTACAAGCTGGCGACGGACCGGCCGATCACCTTGTCGAGCGGCTATTTCTATTCGAACACCGACCGCAATTCGCGGCGGCTTCAGTTCAACTACCAGACCAGCGATGGCGCGGGCACCGCACCGGGCTTCCCCAACAACCTGTTGCGGCCCGATTACCTGTTGTCGCCGGACTCGCTGTTCAACGCCTGTCCGCAGCGCGGTACCGGCGCCTGCACCATCCAGCTGCAGTTCAATACGCAGAACGGCGCCTACGCCTATGACGCGGGTCTCGAAATCCATGCCGGCTATGTCCAGGCGGAGGCAGAGGTCAGTGACGGGCTGCGCGCGGTGGCGGGCGTGCGGTATGAAACGGCGCGCGAGATCGTGACGCCGATCGGTAATCCTTCGACCATCCTGAAGAATGGCTACTGGCTGCCGGCCGGCACGCTGACGTGGAACTTCGCGTCGGACATGCAGGCCCGGTTGAGCGGCGCGAAGACGATCTCGCGCCCGCAATTCCGTGAACTCGCACCGCAGCAGTTCCGCGATCCGGACTCGGACCGCCTGTTCTTCGGTAACCCGAACCTGCGCGACTCCGAACTGTGGAACCTCGAAGCGCGCTACGAATGGTTCTTCGGCCGCGACCAGCGGCTGACCGCGGCCGGCTTCTACAAGCGGATCGATCGCCCGATCGAACAAGCCGGCTTCTATCCCAGCCCCGACGCGACGCTGCAGACCGGCTTCACCTATCTGCCCAAGGCGACCTTGTGGGGCGGAGAGATCGAGGCGCAGAAGTATATTCCGCTCGAAAGCCTCGGCAATTTCTTTGCTGCCCGCCGGCTCCTGCTGCTGGCGAATTACACCTATACCCAGTCGCAGATCACGGCGGATGGCAGCTGCGTTCCCAATCCGGCGGCGGCCCTCGGTTCACCGGGGATCGGTGGCTGCGCGGCGGGCTTCGGCCGGGCGAACCTGTTGTTCCGCGACGGCGCACCGCTGACCGGCCAGTCGGATCATCTGGTGAACGTGCAGGTCGGTCTGGAAGACACCGCCAACCTCTCGCAGCTGACCCTGCTGTTCAACTATGCCAGCGACCGCGTGACCAATCGCGGTCCGTCGAACCTGTCGGGGCAGGGGTTCCAGCCCGATATCGTCGAGCGTCCGGGCATCCGCCTCGACCTCGTGGCGCGGCAGGGCTTCGAAGTGGCCGGTGCGAACCTCGAGGTGAAGGCGGAAGCCCGCAACCTGACCGGCACGCGCTATTCGGAAAGCCAGAATTTCGGTGGCAATCCGGTCTATATCAACCGCTATGACCTTGGCCGCATGTTCTCGCTGGGTATCACCGCCCAGTTCTGATCCGGACCGAACGACGCGACGGGCCGTCGGCAGCAATGCCGGCGGCCCGTTCGATTATCCCCAGGGGCGTTCGCGAAACCACTTGGTCAGGACATATTTGGTGCCCTCGCGTACCTTCATCCCGTGGTGCAGCGTCGCGGGGTTGGGCGTGCCGTCGGGGCGCAGGTTGCTCCATGCCAGCAGCTTGCCGGTTTCGGGCTGCACGATCTTGTCGATCGCCTTGAACCGCGTCGCCCCGCCCGCGCCGGGTTCGTTCAGGTACAGCATCACCGTCCAGGTCCGGTTGCCGGCGACCGAGCAGTATTTCACGAAGTCGCCGCCCTGTGGGTCGAAATAATCGGTGTGCGCCTTGAACTCCTGCCCGACGGCATAACGCTGTCCCTGCAGGGGTTCGCCATGCGCCGGGTCCAACCCGCAGAAATCGTAGATCAGCGCTTCGGTTGCCGCGACCACCGGATCGGTCGAATCGAGGTCGCAGGTCTCGCTGGTGCGGAAGGTCGGGTCGCCATTGGCATCGGCGATGGTCGAGGGGCGGCGTTTTGCATCGATTCGTTCGATCAGCGCGCTGCAAAGTTCGGTGGGGATCAGGGCGCGGCGGATGAACAGCGACAGCTTTCCACTTGGCACGCGCTGTACGCCCGGCTGGGCAAGGATATGCGCGACGACCGCTTCAGACGGGTGGCCAGAACCCAGATTGGGTCGGACGAGGGCAGGGGGCGTTTCCATGGCAAATTCTCTGCCAGAACGATTATCGCTACGCCACTGCTTGACCGATGCGCGAGGCACCGCTAAGCGCGCCACTCCACGGCGACCGTAGTTCAATTGGTTAGAGCGCCGGCTTGTGATGCCGGAAGTTGCGGGTTCAAGTCCCGTCGGTCGCCCCATCCCTTACAGCGCTGGAGCCGCCGCCGTGCAGACCGATTGGGGCTATCCCGACTTCGACGAACACGAGGGCATCCACCTCTTTTCCGATCACCAGACCGGCCTGCGCTGCGTCATCGCGGTCCATTCGACCGCGCTGGGCCCGGCGGCGGGCGGCGTCCGTTTCTGGCGCTATGCCAATAGCGACGCGGCGGTGACCGATGCGCTGCGCCTGTCGCGCGGCATGAGCTTCAAGAACGCGATGGCCGGATTGCCCATGGGTGGCGGCAAGGGCGTCGTGCTGGCGCCCGAGGGCGGCGCCAAGACCCCCGAACTGCTCGCCGCCTTCGGCCAAGCGGTCGAATCGCTCGGCGGCCGCTATGTGACGGCCGAGGATGTCGGCATGTCGGAAGCCGACATGATCACGATTTCGGGGTCGACGAAGTATGTTTCGGGCCTGCCGGTCGCCGCGGGCAATGCCGGCGGCGATCCGGGGCCGTTCACTGCGATGGGCGTCTATTTGGGCGTGCGTGCGGCGGCGAAGCGCGCGCTGGGCAGCGACGACATGCGTGGCGTGCGGGTCGCGGTGCAGGGCGTCGGATCGGTCGGTGGCGGGCTTGCCCGCCTGCTGGCGAAGGACGGCGCCGTCCTGACGCTGGCCGATGTCAACGAAGCCCGTGCCGAGGCACTGGCGAGCGAACTGGGTGCGACGACCGCCGATCCGGCGTCGGTCCTGACGCTGGAGGCCGATATCGTCAGCCCCAACGCGCTGGGCGCGGTCTTGGATGAAGCGACGATCGCGGCGCTGAAGTGCAAGGCGGTGGCCGGCGGTGCCAACAACCAGCTGGCGACCGCCGCAGAGGGCAAACGGCTGCACGATCGCGGTATCCTCTACGCCCCCGATTACGTCATCAATGCCGGCGGCATCATCAACGTGGCGCTCGAATATCTCGGCCAAGGCGACCGTGCCGAAGTGGAGGCGCGGATCGCGCGCATTCCCGACCGGCTGGTGCAGGTATGGGATGAGAGCGAAGCCAGCGGCAAGCCGCATTCGGACGTCGCCGATACCATTGCCCGCCGCCTGATCGGGCGCGGCTGACGACACCGGGCTGGCGCCGGCGTTACGGTTCGACCGGTGCCATCACCTCGATGATCCCGGCGGCGATCTTCGCCATCACCGGGGTCTTGGCCAGCACCTCGCCATCGATCGAGATCGGCAGCGGCGGGTGCGTTTCGATGCGTAGTGCCTGCCCGTGGAACGTCACGGTATCCACCCGCCGCGAATCGAGCCGGAAGAACCCGGCGGCCCAGTTGCGCACCAAGCTGCGCTTGCCCTTGCCCGCCACGACCTGAACGATGATCTCGCCGCTGTCGAGCCGCGCTTCCTCGACCAGTTCGGTGCCGCCGTGGAAGCGGCCGTTCGAGATGCGGACCTCGGTCGCCATCATCCGCTTGGCATTGTCGCCCTGCCCGACGATCAGTTCGAACGGATGGAACTTCGCGAATTGCAGTGACGCCCAGGCGAGATAGCCGATCCGTCCGAACAGCTTCTTGATCCCGTGCGGTACGGTTTTCGCGATTTGCGGCGACAGGCCGATCGCGGCGCAATTCGCAAAATAGTCGCCGTCGATCATCCCCAGATCGATGCGGCGCGGCTGGCCGGTCTTCAGCACCTCGACCGCGCCGGGAATGTCGAGCGGAATGCCGAGCGTCCGGCAGAAGCTGTTGGCCGTGCCGAGCGGCAGCACGCCCAGGATCACGTCGTGGCCGAGCAGATAGTCGACCAGGCTGCTGATCGTGCCGTCGCCTCCGCCCAGGATCACAAGGTCGGGATTTGCCTCCAGCGCACGTTTGAGCGTCGGCACCAGTTGGTCTGGATCCTCGACGGCATGGGCGTCGACCTCGAACGCGGCGCCTTTCAACGCGCTGCATGCCTGCGCAAACTGGTCCTGGCCGCTGCGCGACCGGGCGTTGACGATCATGGCGGCGGTACGGATGCGGTTCATGGGGTCGGTAACGTTCCGTAACGAAAATGGACCCACGCGACTTTCGGTTGATCGTCCGAACCGCTTGGCCCACAAGTCGCGCCATGTCCGCTGCTTATCCCGCGCTGCGCCTGCGCCGCACCCGCGCCACCAGCTGGAGCCGCCGTCTCCACGCCGAAACCATCCTCACCCCGGCCGATCTGATCTGGCCGTTGTTCGTGACGGAGGGTGCTGGGGAACCGATCAAGGCGTTGCCGGGCGTATCGCGCTGGAACCTGTCGGGGATCGTCGATCGCGCCCGCGAGGCCCGCGACCTGGGCATCCCGGTCATCGCGCTGTTCCCCAATACGCCGCGCGAACTGCGCAGCGACGATGGCGCGGAAGCGTTCAATCCCGATAATCTGATGTGCCGCGCGATCCGCGCGATCAAGGACGCAGTGCCGGAAATCGGCGTGCTGACCGACGTCGCGCTCGATCCCTATACGTCGCATGGGCATGACGGCATCGTCGACGCGACGGGCTATGTGCTGAACGACATAACGTCCGACGCGCTGGTGCGACAGGCGCTGGTGCAGGCGGAGGCCGGGAGCGACATCGTTGCCCCGTCCGACATGATGGACGGGCGGGTCGCGGCGATCCGCGGCGCGCTGGAAACCGGCGGCCACCACAATGTTCAGATCATGGCCTATGCCGCCAAATATGCCAGCGCCTTCTATGGCCCATTCCGCGATGCGGTCGGTACGCACGGCCTGCTCAAAGGTGACAAGAAGACGTATCAGATGGACCCCGCCAATAGCGAGGAAGCGCTGCGCGAGGTCGCGCTCGACTTGGCGGAAGGTGCGGACAGCGTGATGGTCAAGCCGGGAATGCCCTATCTGGACATCATCACGCGGGTGAAGGCGACGTTCGAGGTGCCAGTCTTCGCCTATCAGGTGTCGGGCGAATATGCCCTGATCGAGGCGGGTGTGGCGGCGGGCGTGGCGGATCGCGATGCGATGGTGCTGGAAACGCTGCTGGCGTTCAAGCGGGCAGGCTGTTCGGGCGTGCTGACCTACCACGCCGCCCATGCGGCCCGGCTGCTAGGCGCATGATCGATACGCAGCGGCTGGTGCTTCGCCCCTATGAGGTGCGCGATCGTCCGGCAATCCTGTCGCACGTTGCAGATGCGGACGTCATGCGGTTCCTGATCGCGTTGCCGACCGACGCGGATGTCGATGCCGCGATCGCCCGGCAGAATGGGTATCAGCGCGACCATGGCTATTGCTTTTGGAGCGTGGAAGAGCGCGCGAACGGTGCGTTCATCGGCGTGTGTGGACTGAAACCCGGTGCCGTTGGTACCCCGCTGGAGGGATCGGTCGAAATCGGCTGGCGGTTTGGTCGCGACCACTGGGGCCGGGGATTTGCACGGGAGGCGGCATCGGCTTCGCTCGACTGGGGCTTTGCACATTTGCAGGTCGATCGGATTGGTGCGATCACCATCCTTGCCAATACCCGCAGCTGGGGATTGATGGAGCGGATCGGCATGGTCCGCGATCCTGCGGCCGATTTCGATCATCCGGTCCTGCCTGACGATAGCCCGTTCAAGCGCCACATCACCTATTGGAAAGCGCGTTCG
The DNA here is from genome assembly GCF_913776855.1 of uncultured Sphingomonas sp. Taxonomy (GTDB): domain Bacteria; phylum Pseudomonadota; class Alphaproteobacteria; order Sphingomonadales; family Sphingomonadaceae; genus Sphingomonas. Next base: position 11,099 of record NZ_CAJYQD010000013.1, read on the forward strand.
TGACGACACCCGACCGGACCGCCGGCTGGCCGATCCGCTGGATCTTCGTGTCGACGATCCTTGCCGGATCGTTCTTGCTGTTCCTGGTCCAGCCGATGGTCGCGCGCATGGCGCTGCCCCAGCTGGGCGGGGCACCTGCGGTGTGGAATTCGGCAATGCTTGTATATCAGGCGTTGTTGCTCGGCGGCTATGCCTATGCCCATCTGCTGGGGAAGCTGATGCCGAAGGCGCAGGCGGCGGTGCATCTGCTGCTGCTGCTCTGCGCGGCGGTATGGTTGCCGATCGGGGTGAATTCGACCCCGACACCGACCGGGACCGAGCCGGCGCTGTGGACACCGTGGCTGCTGACCGCATCGATCGGACCGCTGTTCTTCGCCGTGTCGGCGCAGGCGCCGCTGCTGCAGCGCTGGTTCGCGTTCATCTGTCCGGGGCGCGATCCCTATGCGCTATATGCTGCGTCGAACGTCGGCAGCTTCGCCGGGCTGCTCGCCTATCCGCTGCTGGTCGAACCGCTATTGCCGCTCCGCGCGCAAAGCTGGGGCTGGAGTATCGGTTACGCGCTGTTGTTCGTACTGGTCATCGGCTGCGGCTGGTTGTTGCCGCATCGGCGCGAACAGGCGGTGCCGCTCGACAAGGGGGAGGCGCCGGGCTGGCGGCGCGTGCTGCACTGGATCGTGCTGGCGCTGGTCCCGTCGGGGCTGATGTTGGCGACGTCGACCTTTCTGACGACCGATATCGTGGCGGTGCCGTTGCTGTGGGTGCTGCCGCTCGGACTATATCTGCTGAGTTTCACCGTCGCATTTGCCGCGCGGCGGGGGCTGGCCGATGCGATCACCCGCTATGCGCCGATCACCATTCTGGTCTTTGGCGGAATGATGATCGGCGGGAACCACGACTTTCCGCTGTTAAGCGCATTGGCGGCGCTGCTGCTGCTGTTCGCGGTGTCGGTGACGCTGCACGCGCATATGTATGCACTGCGACCGGCGCCGGGACGGTTGACCGGATTTTACCTCGCCATGTCGGTCGGCGGCGCGCTGGGCGGTGCGTTCGCCGGGTTGGTCGCGCCGGTGCTGTTCGATTGGACCTATGAATATCCGCTGCTGATCCTGGCGGCGGGAATGCTCGCGCCGCTACCGTTCCTGCTGCCGGTGACGCAGCGAGTGTGGGGTGCGGGCGGGCTGAAGCTGCGGTTGGCGGCGATCGTCGTCATCGCAGCGGTGGTCGCGGTCGGAATGCTCAATCCCGGAGGGTTGCTGGGGGCGAAGCCTGATGCGGTCGCGTTCTTCGGGATCGTCGCGATCGGCCTGTTCGCCATCGGGGTACGCGCGCCGTTCCTCTTCGCGCTGACCGCGGCGCTGTTCCTGTTCGGCGGCTATCGCGCGATCGCGCTGTCGCTGGAGCCGGGCGCCCGAACCCGCAGCTATTTCGGCGTCTACACGATCATGCGGGGCAAAGATGTCAACGAGTTGCAGCACGGGACGACGCTGCATGGCATCCAGCTGACCGGTACGCCGAAGCGGGAGCGGACGCCGACGACCTATTACGTCCCGAACTCGGGCGTGGGGCAGGCGCTGCGCGCCGTGCCGTCGCTCTACGGCCCGGCCGCCCGTATCGGCATCGTCGGTCTGGGGACCGGGACGCTCGCCTGCTATGCCAAGCCGGGACAGCATTGGCGTTTCTACGAGATCGATCCGGTCGTCGTGCGCATCGCGCGGGATTCGGGTGCCTTTACCTTCCTGCGGCGCTGTGCCCCGGATGCGCAGATCGCGGTCGGCGATGCGCGGCTGACCCTGTCGGAGGAACCGGCGGGCAGCCTCGACCTGTTGGCGCTCGATGCCTTTTCGTCGGACGCGGTGCCGATGCACCTGATGACGCGAGAGGCGTTCGCCACCTATGGCCGGGTGCTGGGACGGCGCGGGCTGCTGCTGGTGCATGTGTCCAACCGCTATCTCGACCTCGGGCCGGTCGTCGCGCGAACGGCAAGCGGGTGGATGGCGGCACAGCTCGCCTATCAGCCGAAGACGGAGGACCCGGCGGAAACGGGGTCGCTGTGGATCGCGCTGACCCGCGATCCGGAGGTGCTGGGCGGATTGCTGGAATCGGGTGGGCATTGGGAACCGCTGCCGATCACCGACACCGCCCCCTGGACCGACGACTATGCGTCGATCCTGCCGGTACTGCGTGCGCTGCAATAGCGACTATTTCAGCTGCGCCCCTAGTGTCGCGATGGTGGTGCGCTGGTCGGCTGCGTCGGCATTTGCCCTGGCCAGTGCTGCATCGAGCGCGGGGTAGGGCGGCGCGCCGGCCGCCGCCCGGTCGATCGCCAACCGTTCGAGTTCGGCCAGCGGCACGTCGATCGCGGTGCGCGCGACATCCAGCTCGGCCAGCGCCACCTGGCTCCCCAGCCAGCGTTCGCTCCCCTCGCTGCTGCCCTTCGCTGCGGCGACGGGCTTGCGCACCCGTTCGGCAGCAGCATCGAACGCGGCCTTCGCGCCGGCCACATCCCGACCAAGGGTTACGATCCTCGTGTCGAGCGCGGGATCGGGCGTTGCCACCGGCACTGGGCGTACCGGTTCGGCCAGGCTGATCTTTTCGATCGGGCGCGGCAGCAGCGACGGGTAATCGCCTGCCGGCGCGGCACAGGCCGACAACAGGGCAGCGGGCAGGACGAACGGGATCGCGGAGCGGGTCATGGCCCACCGATAGCCATGCAAAAAAGTTGGCACAACGGGGTTGCCAGCCGGGAAGGTGCCCTGTAGCAGGCGGCCTCCACCGGGCACCCGTAGCTCAGCTGGATAGAGCATCAGACTACGAATCTGAGGGTCGGACGTTCGAATCGTTCCGGGTGCGCCATGGAAAGCCCCGCCAGGTCCATCGACTTGGCGGGGCTTTCTTTGTCTGGTGAAGGGCATGTCGGGTCGGCTCGAAATTTCCCTGCCGAAACGGCTTGCCAGACGGACAAAGCCTCTCTAACAGGCGGCCTCCACCGGGCACCCGTAGCTCAGCTGGATAGAGCATCAGACTACGAATCTGAGGGTCGGACGTTCGAATCGTTCCGGGTGCGCCATGGAAAACCCCGCCAGGTCCGCTGACTTGGCGGGGTTTTCTTTGTCCGCGCCGTCCTGCGCCTATCGTTGCCGATAGGCATAGGGACCGACGATGGTACCGGTGAACCCGCCGGCCATCCGCGTGCTGAGGAAGCGGATGTCGACATCCTTCGCCAGCGTCCGACGATTTCCACCGATCGCATAATCGACGGCCATCGTGCCACGATCCGCGCGCAGCGTCAGCGTGACCGGCATGTTGCCACTCAGCGGGGCGCTGGCGACCAGTTGCTCGGCGCCCTTGGCACGGGTGTAGAGCGCGACGACCTGCTTGCCGCCGATCCGGGTCACCCCGAAGAACAGATAGCTTTCATCGCTCTGCATCGCGGCCAGTCCGGCGCGATCGCCGTCCTTGTACGGGGTGAAGCGCACGGTCGTCGCCATCGACGCGATATGGTGCTGTTGCCGCCGCCCGACGAAACCCGGCACGCCATTCTGGTCGCCGATTGCCGCTCCGCCATCGATCAGCAGCTCGCCCTTCGCCAGCCGATAGACCGGGGCCTTCGGGGTGCGCACGCCGATCCATTGCATCGCGAGCTTCGAGCCGTCGAATTCGTCGACATAGGCGAAATCGCCGCTGATCGGCAGTTTGGGGGCGGGTTGGCGTGGCAGTTTGGGCCGATCGGCGACGAACGGCACCCGCTGTCCGGCCGGCAGGATCGTCGGCCAGCCATCCTTCCACGTCACGGGCAACAGGAACGTCTCCCGCCCGATATTGTAATAATCGTCGCCATAGGGCCGTACAGCGAGGAAGGTCGCCCACCAGTCGCCATTCTGCGTCTGGACCAGTTCGGCATGACCCGCCGCCGATACGGGATCGGCGCGGTCGTTCGGCAGGTCGCGCTGGGTCAGGATCGGGTTGCCGCTCCACGGCACGAACGGTCCGCGCAGTGCCTTCGACCGGAACACCACCTGCGAATGGTTGACGCTGGTACCCCCTTCGGCGGCGGTCAAATAATACCAAGCATCCTTACGGAAGATATGCGGTCCCTCGATCCACACCGGTTTCCTGGTGATGTCGACGCCACCGTTGATGAGCTGGGTCGATTCGCCGACCATCTTGCCTGCGCGCCAGTCGTATTCCTGCACCCAGATCGCACGGTGCCCGTCGTAGCGCGGGGTTTCGTTCGGCGCGCGGTTGTTGACGATATAGGCCTTGTCGCCTTCCCAATAGATCGACGGATCGATCCCCTCGAACGGCAACCAGATCGGGTTCGACCAGGGGCCTTTCGGGTCCTTTGCGGTGATGACGAAGTTCCCACGACACTGGACGCACGTATTGACGATATAGAAGGTGCCGTCATGAAAGCTCATGTCGGGCGCGAAGACCGCCTCCGACACCCGCCGCCCGCTGAAGTCCAGCTGTTCCGGCCGGTCGATTGCATTCGCGATCTGGGTCCAGTTCACCAGATCGCGCGAATGAAAGATCGGCAGCCCCGGATAATGGGCGAAGGACGACAGGACGAGATAGTAGTCCTGCCCCACGCGAATGACCGACGGATCGGGATAATAGCCCGACAGGATCGGATTTCGATACTGGTCGGGGCCGTGCGTCGTCCGCTCGACGCTGCGGCCGTCATAGGTAAAGCGGCTGAACCGCGCCGGTTCGGCCGACGCCGCCCCCACGCTGGCGGTCAGGAGCAGGCCGGTCATCAGGGTACGCAGCATCGGCGGATCTTTCGGTTGGAAGGGGGGAGGAGATTAGGCAGCCGGCCCGTCGAGCCGGAACAGCGCGGCTCCATGCGGCGGCACATCGGCCTCGACCCGGCCGTTCACGGTCCCGACGTCGCGGCGTGCCCACAGGTCGCGCACCCGGACGGGCCCGCGCAGTTTCAGCCAGCGGAGGTCGACGCCGGGCCGCGACGGCTTGTCGCCCGGATTGAACAGCGCGAGATAGGTCGACCCAGTCGGGCTGCGCGCGGTCCATGCCCGCATCCCGTCCTGAACGTGCAACGGGCGATTGGCCGAACTGGCCTGGTTGACCGCGATCACCTCCGGATTGGTCAGCAGGTCGAGCGTCGCCGCATCGAGGTGGCGCAAGTCGCCGCCCATGATGAGCGGCGACCGGGCAATCGACCACAGCGTCATTACGGTACGCTGCTCGGCGGGCGTGAACTTGGTATCGCGCTGGCCCAGCGCCAGCCGGCCGAGCGGGAGCATGTCGGCATCGGGCCATCCGCCGGGGCCGGCGAAACGCTGCCAGTTCTCCAGCCGGACGAACTGCGCATCGAGCAGCGGCCATTCGTCCCAGAAATCGTCGCTGATCCGCCACATCTGCGCATGTGCCCGCACATGGTCGGCGCTGGAGAGTGGGGTTTCGCCCGGTGACAGGCTTAGCAGAATCGGCCGGCCGGAACGGGCGATCGCCTTGCTCGCGGCCTCGATCTCCGGCGCGTGCGCGTCATAGGGACGGCTCATGTCGTCCATCTTGACCAGATCGACGCCCCAATCGGCATATTGCGCGAACACACTGTCGTAATAGGCCTGCGCCGCGGGGTGGCGCATGTCGACGCCGTACATGTCGCTGTTCCATGAACAGATGCTGGTCCGGTCGGCAATGTCCTGCGCATGATAGCGGGTGCCGAGAATGGGCAGGTTACGGCGCACCGCCTCCCGCGGGATGCCGCGCATCAGGTGGATACCGAATTGCAGGCCCATCGCATGAACCCGGTCGGCGATGGCGCGAAAGCCCTTGCCCCCGGCGGCGGAGGGAAACCGATTCGGATCGGGCTGCAGCCGGCCATGATCGTCCAGCACCGGAATGGCATCGGCGCGATAGGTATAGCCGGTGGCGCCGGGTTCATACCACTGGATGTCGATGGTGAGGATCGAATAGCCCGCCGGCAGCAACCGGTCGCGCAGGATGGTCGCCGTCTCCAGCGCCTGCGCTTCGGTAATCGTCGTGGCGAAGCTGTTCCAGCTGTTCCAGCCCATTGGCGGTGTCTGGGCGAGGCTTTGCTTGATTCGTGGCGCTGCGGTTGCGGCTGCGCCGGCGACGACCGGAGCGATTGCAGCCCCGGCAATCAGTCTGCGGCGGGTAATGTCTGCGGTCACGTCATTTGCTCCATGGGGTGTCGACAGGTGGCGCGCGTAGCGTAAAGCTGTCCACGTCGAGATAGCCGTTGCCGGGACGGGGATTGTAGCAGGACAGCGCCATCTGCTCGCCCTGGAACGTGCCGGTGCGCCATGCGAAGGCGAGGGGGAAGTCACCGCCGGCCGCCTGCCAGCGTACCCCGTCGCCGCTGTACGACAATCGACCGCGATCGGTGGTGAAGTCGAGGTCGAGCGCGATCCACAGCGCCCCACCGGCAAAGGGCGTCGCCGGCATCCGGTGGTCGGTCACCGGCCCGGTATCGGTGCTTTCGAGGACATCCATCGTCAGGCTGGCTGCCCCCTTGTCGTTGCGGGTGACGGCCAGCGTCGCGCTATATTGCCCGAACGTGCCAAAGCCGCAGCGGTCGCCCCGACCGACGTGGCGAATATCGAGCTTCACCTCTGCCCGGCTGCGCGGCCCCTGTGCCTTTTGCGTCAGCGTGTTGCGCGCCCGCCAAAGTGTTTCGGCCCGTGTCGGGTGCAATCGGAGGAAACCCGGTCGCGCCGACAACGACCAGCGGCGATCGTCCGGGTTGTGGTTCCACTGCCACTGTCCTCCCAGCTGCGGCGAGGAGAAATCATCGGACGTTGCCGGTTCGGCGAAGGGGAAGCCGACGACCGGCTTCGTTGCTCGCGCCGGCACGCGGCCGGGGGCATCCGGGGTGCCCCAGACCGGCCAGTCGTCCTGCCAGAAGATCGGACTGAGGTTGGTGGTCCGCCCGATCGCACCGGCATCGAGCATTACGAACCCGACCCATTTGCCATCGGCGGTATCCACCAGTGCCCCCTGATGCCCACCGCTGCGATCGTCGATCTGCGGCCGGGTCTCCCATGGTCCGTACAGGCTGCGCGCGCGCGATACCGTCAGGCCGAGCCGGCGCGGGATCGCATTGAACAGATAATAGAAACCGCCACGCCGGACGATCTTCGATCCTTCCGCCCCCGCGATGTAATGTACCTTGCGATCGTCGACGACCCGGCGAAAATCACGGTCCAGCTTCAGCAGGCGGATCGTACCATCGGACCCGATCGACGTCGCGATATAGCCGGTGCCGTCGCCCTCGATGAACAGGCCGGGGTCGAACGCCGCCCGGTCCAGCTCGTTCATCGTCCACGGCCCTTGGGGATCGCGCGCGCGATAGATGCGCGTATTCTGCCCGACCGGGGTCACGACGATGTAGAATGTCCCGGCATGATGACGCAGGCTGGCCGCGAACAGGCCGCGGCGATATGCATCCTGGCCCGCATCCAGCCGGTATTCGGGCCGGTCGTCGAGACGCGGCACAACGTGACTGAGAATCCGCCAGTTCACCAGATCCTGCGACTTGAGCAATGTCAGCCCCGGCGCATTGGCAAAGGTCGTCGTGACGAAATAATAATCGCTGCCGACGCGGATGATGTCGGGATCGGGATAGTCGGCGAACAGCACAGGGTTGCGGTAGCTGCCATCGCCCTGGTCCGATCGCCACACCTGTGCCGACGCTGCGCTGCCGCCCAGCAGCGCCAGCACGAGAATGGCCGCGCCCCCTGTCGTCGATCCCCGCATCTTGTCTCCTGACGGCGGTATCTGACGCCCGCTATTAGTCTGGGTATTGGCTGGGCGAAGGGTGGTCAACGCCCTTTTCGCAGCGCTGCGACGGATGCGCTTGCCGGATCGCGGAAAGCCGGCTGTTCTACCCAGTATTTTGATTTGCACAGCACGGTTTGACGGCAGGCTCTTGCGTGCCTAGCGTATTCGATGAAGCGGTCTCATGGTCGCGCCGGCGAAATTAGTTATACAAATCGGAAGCGGCAGACCGCTGCCCGGTAGGTATTCGATGCCAAAGATGAAGGAAACGGCGTGAGCAGGGAGGATGTACTAGAGGACCGTGCCATGACGGCGGAGGAGCCGGCCGGGGCGCTGGGCGACCATGCCGGTACGTCGCGTAAAGGGTCGGGCCGCCGCCTGCGCGGGGCGGTCGCGCATTATCTGGGTACGGCGATCGTGTCGGGGCGCATCGCGCCGGGGGAATTGCTGACCGGCGAAGTCGCCAATGCCGAGGCGCTGGACGTATCGCGCAGCGCCTATCGCGAAGCGGTTCAGGTGCTGACCGCCAAGGGGCTGGTCGAAAGCCGTCCGAAGATCGGTACCCGCGTCCTGCCCCGGCGGCGCTGGAATTTCCTCGACCCGATGGTGCTTGCCTGGGCGTTCGAGGGGGAGCCGAACCTCGCGTTCGTCCGCGGGTTGTTCGAACTGCGATCGGTCGTCGAACCGGCGGTAGCCCGACTGGCGGCCGAGCGGCGGGACAAGGACGACATCAAGGCGCTGAAGACCGCGCTCGCCGGGATGCGGCGCCACACATTGGCGACCGAAGCGGGGCGGGCGGCGGATCGCGATTTCCACGACGCGCTGATCTATGCCACCCATAACGAGACGTTTGTCGCGCTCAGCGCCAGCATCGGCGCGGCAGTCAACTGGACGACGCAGTTCAAGCAGCGCCAACGCGCCCTGCCGCGCGATCCCGTGCCGGATCATGCCCGCGTGTTCGACGCGGTGGTCGCGGGTGATGCGCAGGCGGCGGAGGAAGCGATGAACGCGCTGGTCTCACTCGCGTTGGACGATACCCGATCGGCCATGGGCTGACGATCTTGTCCGATCGATAGCGTTGCGTGGATGGCGCCCGCTCCCGGCTTTTGCCATGGTAGCGCTCACAACGAATCGGGGAGAGGGTATGCGTTCGGTCATGGGATGGGCGGCGGGTCTGACGGTCGCTTTGCTGGCGGGTAGCGCGCCGGTACAGGCGCAGGCGACCGCGCCCAGCTTCGCCAATATTTTCGCGGATCACGCCGTACTGCAGCGCGACCGTCCGATCACCGTATGGGGCAATGCCGCACCGGGTGAGACGGTGACGGTGAAGCTCGGCGAACGCAGCGTGACGGCGACTGCAAGCGCTGACGGGAAATGGCGTGCGACCCTGCCGGCAATGCCGGCGGGCGGTCCCTATACCCTGTCGGTCGGCGGTGCTGCGGCCGCACCTGCGCAACAGGTGTCGGACGTGCTGGTCGGCGATGTCTTCCTATGCGGCGGACAGTCGAACATGGAATTCAAGGTCCGCCATGCTACCGGGCTGGAGGTCATCCCGTCGGCCAGCGACGCGCAGCTCCGCTTCGTCACGATCCCGGATACCAGCGTCGCCGCGCCCGCCGCCGAACTGCCGGCGCGCGCGCAGTGGAAAGCGGTGTCGCCCGAAACCGTCGGTGACGCTTCGGCGGTCTGCTATTTCATGGCGCGGTCGTTGCGGTCGACCGAAAAGGTGCCGATGGGCTTCATCGCGTCCGAATGGGGCGGCACGCGGATCGAAAGCTGGATCAGTGCGCCGTCGCTGGGCAGGCTGCCGGGGTTCGCGGATCGGCTGGCGACCGTCGCGACCTTCGGTTCCGATCCTGCGAAGGCCGTTGCCGGCGAAGGCGCCCGCCGCGAAAAGGCTTGGGAGGCGATCGATCCGGCAGCGAAAAAGGAACGCGCCTTCCGTGCTGCAGCGTTCGACGACAGCGGTTGGACGACGCTGCCCGCCGACGACGGGCAATTGCCCGCCGCCGATCGTGCCGGTCTTGAGGGCGTGGTGTGGTTGCGCACCACCATCGACCTGACCGCCGAACAGGCCGCCGCCGCGAAGCGCATTCAGCTCGGCCCGATAGGCAAGTTCGACGAAACCTATATCAACGGTCGCTATGTCGGCGGGGGCAGCGTCGACTGGGTCTGGCGCAACTATGAATTTCCTGCCGGGGTGCTGCGCGCGGGTCGTAATGTCGTCGCCGTCCGCGTGGTCGGTGCCAATGGCCGGATGGCGTTCACCAACATCGCCAACCGCATGATCGGCCTGGGCGATGGTGGCACGGTCCCGTTGAACGGCCCGTGGCGCTATCGCATCGGCAGTCCGGTCCGCAACGCGCAGGTCGCACCGGCGCCATGGGAAGTGCCCAACAGCCTGACCACGCTGTATAACGGCATGATCGCACCGCTGTCGGGCTACGGCCTGAAGCTGGCGGCGTGGTATCAGGGGGAGTCGAACACCGGGGAGGCCGGCGCCTATCGCGGGCTGATGACCAACCTGATGGCCGATTGGCGGCGGACGTTCGGCCAGAGCGACCTGCCGTTCTTCGTCGTGCAGCTGACCGCGTTCGGCAAGCCGCAGAACGTGCCGATCGATTCGGGCTGGGCGGCGCTGCGTCAGGCCGAAGCAGAAGCGGTTGCCGCCGATGCCAATGCCGGCCTCGCCGTCACGATCGACGTCGGCGACCGGTTCGACATCCATCCGGCGCAGAAAAAGGTCGTGGGCGAACGCCTCGCCCGGCTCGCCCGCGTTGTCGCCTATCGCCAGCCCGGCCTGCGCAGCGGTCCGGAAGCTTTCGAAGCGGTCCGGCAGGGAAGCGACATCGTCGTCCGGTTCCGCAACGTGACCGGCGGGTTGCAACGCTATGGCAGTGCGTCGGCAATCGGGTTCGAACGATGCGCCAGCACGAGTTGCAGCTTCGTCGACGGCACGGTGCAGGGCGATACGGTGGTCCTGCCCGGCGCCAACCGCCCGGATGTGACCCGCGTCCGCTATGCCTGGTCGGATGCGCCGTTCGTCAACCTGTTCGACGGCGAAGACCTGCCCGCCGCACCGTTCACGCTGCCGGTCCGTTGAGGGGAGGGGCGGCGGGATCGCTTCCCGCCGCCTGACCAATCACGGCACGATGAAGGTCGTGGTAGCGATATGGTGCAGCTTGTCGACCGGGCCGCCGGCGACGCGCAGTTTGCCGGTTTCCACTTGCGCACTGCTCAGGAGGTAGCGGCCCTTGCCCGCGACCGGCACGGTGACCGTGCCGTCGGCACCGGCGGTCAGCTCGAGGCTGCGATGGTCGGGAGTCACCAGCGTCAGCTTGGCGCCGCCGACCGGCTTGCCTGCATGGCGTAGCGCGAAGCGGTTTGCCCCTGCGGCCAACGGCGCGATCTCATATGCCATGCGCGTACCCGGCTGGCTGCGACCGGCGCGCGCATAATAGACGACGCCTTCCTTCGCCCCAACCTCGCCCCACGGCTTGAACACCGAATCATCGGTCACGCGAACATCGCCCGGCGCGACCACCGCTTCGATGAAGCCTGCGCGACGGACCTGCCGAACCCTGGCCTGTCCGACGATCGTCGGTGCGACGAGGTTCTTGAACTCGGGATCGCCACCAACCGGCAAGGGTTCGGCCGGTTCGCCCAGATAGATGCGTGCCGGGCCGTTGCCCTCGCGCTCTACCCAGACTTCGTGCGCACTTGCCACCGTCGGCATGGCCAACGCGATCAACAGGACCAATCCTCGCATCACTCTTCTCCTGTACGGCAGCACAGCCTGCCGCCCTCTTAAGCCACGATAGTAATAATGCGAGTAGGTCTCAATAGCGTTGCATTATCGGAATCATGCCGATAGAGACCCGTCATATTGAAATTGATTCGCAACAGGGGGCGAGGTGAAGCATTCGGTACGATTGAGGGCGCTGGCCGGCATGGCGGCGCTGATCCTCCCCGCACTGCCGGCGATGGCTGAACCGGTGTTGGACGAAGCTGCGGAGGGCCAGCGCGGCGAAGAAATCGTCGTTGTCGGCAAGAGCTATGGTCGGGCGGTCGGCAAGACCGTGACCCCGCTGAAGGACGTGCCCAACACGATCACCGTGATCGACCAGGAACAGTTACAGCAGCGCAATCTGTTCACGCTGGAGGACGCGCTGACCGTCACCAACGGCGTGACCATCACCGGCATCGGCAGCGAGGACCCGTCCTATCTGTCGCGGGGCTTCACCATCAACAACTATCTGGTAGATGGTGTCCCGACCTTCGCCTTCGCCTTCCCGGCGGTGGTGCCCGACTTGTTACTGTATGACCGGGTAGAGGTGCTGCGCGGTCCGGCGGGGCTGTTCAGCGGCGCGGGCAATCCGGCCGGCAGCATCAATCTGGTCCGAAAGCGCCCGCTCGACACGCGTCAGGTCAGCGCACTGGCCGGCTATGGCAGCTACCGCAATTTCCGCGGTGAAGTCGACGTGTCGACACCACTCGATGATCGCTCAGGCGTCCGGCTGGGCGCGATGGTGCAGGATCAGGACCAGTTCTTCGACGTCGCCCATCGCTATCGCTTCGCCGCGTTCGGCGTGGCAGATACCGAGATCGGCGATAACACGACGCTGACCGTCGGCGGCAATTACGACCTGTTCAAGCCGGCGATCCAGTCGGGACTGCCCGGCTATATCGGCGGTGCCGATGGCAGCGAGGGGAAGCTGCTCGATGTTCGCCGCTCGACCTATCTCGGTGCCGACTGGAACCGGTTCCGGTCGGAAAGCTGGTCGGGCTTCGTCGAATTGGCCCACCGCATCAGCGATCGCTGGACGCTGCGCGCCACGGGGATGCTGACCGACATCGATCGTATCGACATCTACAGCTATATCGGCAACCAGCCGATTACGCCGACCAACGGCCGCACCAACCATATCGCCTATCGCGGCGACAGCGCGATGCAGACCCGATCGTTCGATTTCAATGGGGTAGGAAGCTTTCCTGTCTTTGGACGTGAACAGACGTTGATCCTGGGCGTTGATTATCAGGCGACTTCGGCGACGTCCGATTTCACCCGCCTGTCGAACTATGCGCAGATCGACGCCTTCAATCCGGTGTCACCCGCCGAACCGCCGCTCGATCCTTATGGTCCGTTACCGGCGTTTCAGGGGCCGAACGGCCCAGTAACGCAGGTCTATGGCGGCTCCGCGACCGAGGTCGAGCAATATGGCCTTTACGGCCAGTTGCGGCTCAGCCCGATCGCCGGGGTCACGCTGGTCGGCGGCGGACGCATGACGTGGTGGGACACGACCGTTACGACGACGCGGGTCGCCAGCGGCGCAATTCCGCTCCCGACGCGCTATGGTTTCGACGAACGCTTTACCCCCTACGCCGGGGTGGTGTGGGACGTAACGTCCGACCTAAACCTGTATGCCAGCTATGCCGACAGCTTCACGCCGCAATCCTCGCCCGGCCGTGTTCGTCCCGACGGACGGGCGCTGGAACCGTTGATCGGCGATCAATATGAGGCGGGTAGCAAGCTGTCGCTGATGGACAAGCGATTGCTGCTGTCGGCGGCACTCTATCAGATCACCCAGAATAATCGCATCATCAATGACCCCAACACTCCGACCTTGGTGTTCCAGACGGGCAAAGTCCGTGCGCGCGGCGTCGAGGCGGAGGCGAGCGGTGAGATCCTGCCCGGATGGCGGGTGAATGGCGGCTATAGCTTTACACGCACGGAATACGTGGCTGATGCCAATCCGGTACTGGAGGGACTGAGCCTGTTGCCGGTAATACCTGAACACATGGTCAAGCTGTTCACCAATTACGAACCGGTCGATGGACCACTGGCCGGCGCCAGTGTCGGCGCGGGCGTCACGTGGTTCGATGCGACATGGAGCGGTAACCCGGCATTCTACAACGCCGACGGCACGCTACGCACGCGGTCGACCATCGTGCGGCAGGGGGCCTATGCCGTCGCCGACCTGCGCGCCGGGTACAAGCTGTCCGAACGCCTTTCGCTGGCCGTCAACGTCAGCAACCTGTTCGATCGCAGCTATTATGCGCGCATCTCTTCGACCGGACGTGGCAATTATTACGGCGTACCGCGCACCGTGTTCGCCAGCATCCGGGTGACGCTGCCGTGAGCGCTGTCGGGCAGGTGCGCCATGTGCTGTGGCGGCGGATCGGCGACAACGCGCTGCGGCTGATCGCCGCGCTGCCGGTCGGCTATGCCGTGGCGAGCCTGTGGTCGATGGCGCTGGCCCGCATCCTGCCCGGCGATCCCGCGCAGGCGACGGTCGCCGCCGCGCTGGTCGCGTTGCTGCTGTGCGCGCTGGCGGCGATGTGGGCCTATGCGGCGCGCAGCGGCTGGCGGGCGCTGTGGACGCTGGTCGTCCTGGGCGGCGCGGCAGGTGCCATCTGCTGGGTATCGGTCGGGCTCGGGGGCCGGATATGAGCAAGGGATTTCGCCAGTCGCAGTCGACGCTGCACACCTGGTCGGGGCTGTTGCTCGGCTGGCTGCTGTTCGCGGTGTTCGTCGCGGGCACGTCGGCCTATTGGCGCGAGGCGCTGAACCGCTGGGCCCGGCCCGAACTGGCACGCATCGACGATACCGACCGCGTCGTCGAAGGTGCTGTGGCGTTCCTGTCGCGCAAGGCGCCCGATGCGCAGAGCTGGTTCATCACCGTGCCCACGACGCAGAGCGCCGGCGCAGAGCTGTTCTGGGTCCCGCAGGTCAAGCCAGGTGAGGAACAGCGCGGCCGACGCGGCAGGCGCGATACCCGCGCCTTTATCGGCAGCGACGGGCAGGAGGGGAGCGCGCGCGAAACGCGGGGCGGCGACTTTTTCTACCGCTTCCATTTCGATCTGCACTACATGCCGGTCTTCTGGGCGCGCTGGATCGTCGGCATCGCCGCGATGTTCATGCTGGTCGCCATCTTCACCGGCATCGTGACCCACAAGAAGATCTTCCGCGATTTCTTCACCCTGCGGCGGGGCAAGGGGCAGCGATCGTGGCTCGACGGGCATAATGCGACCGCCGTGCTGGCGCTCCCGTTCCATCTGATGATTACCTATACCGGCCTCGTCACGCTGATCGCGATGCTGATGCCATGGGCAATCGTCGCCAATTACAGTGACGAATCAAAACTCTATGCGACAGTGTTCCCGGAAGCTCCCATGGTCGAGCGGCAAGATCGTCCGGCGCCGCTGACGAAGCTGATCCCGGTTCTGCACGATGCGGAGCGTCGGATGGGCGGTACGGCTGGCTATATCACCGTGCTGAACCCCGGCGATGCGGCGGCGCGGATCACGCTCACCCGATCGGGCACGTCGATGCTGTCGGCACGCAGCCCCAGCATCGCTTATGATGGCGTGACCGGACGGATGCTGTGGCAGGCTCCGCCGCCGGGCGGCGCGGTCGAGACGCAGGGGGTCATGGTCGGCCTGCACGCCGGACGGTTCGGCGATTATCCCATGCGCTGGCTGTATTTCCTATGCGGCATCGCGGGATCGCTGATGGTCGCAAGCGGGCTGGTGCTATGGACCGTCAAGCGTCGCGAACGGTTGCCGAACCCCGCGCGTCCGCCGTTTGGCTTTCGCTTGGTCGAGCGACTGAATATCGGCTTCGTCGCCGGCTTTCCCCTTGCGATGACGCTGTATCTCTGGGCCAACCGGTTGCTGCCGACCAGCCTTGCCGCGCGTGCCGACGCGGAGATCAACGCGATGTTCGCAGGCTGGGCCGCGATCTTCCTCTATGCGCTGGCACGACGTCCGGCACGGGCGTGGGTCGAGTTGCTGACGGCGCAGGCGGCGTTGCTGATCGCGCTGCCGTTCTACAATATCGTCGCACTGCCCACCGGACTGTTCACGACCATTGGGACGGGCGACTGGGTGCTGGCCGGGGCCGACCTGACCTTCCTCGCGCTTGGCGCCGGATTCGGCTTCGCGGCGTGGCGGGTGCATCGTTTCCGCCCGAGGGCACGGCGGCCCGCTCGCGACGCCCGGATCGTCCCCTCCAACCTGGCACCGGCCGAATGATCGTTCTCGCACTCCCCACTGCACTCGGCGCGTTCGCGTTGCTCGCGCTGGCCAGCGATCGGCATCGCCACCGCTGGTCACGCATCGACATCGCGTGGCGACGACGCGGCGGTTGGATGCTGGTCGCGCTGACCTTTCCCGCCGCCTTTGCCGCGTGGGGACCGGTCTATGGTGCGATCGGCGGGTTCGGGTTGTTGATGCTGGGGGCGGGGGTCAGTTTCCTCGCCCTCAACCTGACCCAGCGTTAGAGCGACGCCTCCGCCCATTCGCCGAACGCTTCGCGCGCCCGTGCCGTGTACATCTTCTTGCGATCGGCTTTCTTGGTCCTGCCGGGGATCGGCGGCATCAGTCCGAAATTGACGTTCATCGGCTGATAGGTTTCCGCGATCGCCGCGCCGGTAATGTGGTGCAGCAGCGCCCCCATCGCCGTTTCGACTGGAGGTGGGGCCAATTCCCTGCCCGCCAGTTCGGCGGCGGCGAAGCGACCGGCCATCAACCCGACGGCGGCGCTTTCGACATAGCCTTCGCATCCCGTCATCTGCCCGGCAAAGCGCAGATGCGGGCGTGCCTTCAGCCGCAGCGTGGGGTCGAGCAGCTCGGGCGAACGGATGAAGGTGTTGCGGTGCAGCCCGCCCAGCCGGGCGAACTCGGCATTCTCCAGCCCCGGAATGGTCCGGAACAGCCGCACCTGCTCGCCATGCTTCAGTTTGGTCTGAAACCCGACGATGTTCCATAAGGTGCCGGACGCATTGTCCTGTCGCAGCTGCACCACGGCGTGCGGCCAGCGCCCGGTGCGCGGATCGTCCAGTCCGACCGGTTTCATCGGGCCGAAGCGCAGCGTGTCCAGCCCACGCTCAGCCATCACTTCGATCGGCATACAGCCCTCGAAATAGGGAACATTCTCCCACTCGCGGAACTCGGCCTTTTCGCCGGCAATCAGTCCGGCGTGAAAGGCCTCATACTGTTCGCGATTCATCGCACAGTTGATGTAGTCCTTGCCCTCTCCCTTGTTCCACCTGCTCTGAAACCATGCCTCGTCCATATCGATCGAATCGAAATGGACGATGGGTGCAATCGCGTCGAAGAACGCCAGCGCCTCCGCGCCGGTCGCCCCGCCAATGTCGCCGGCAAGCGCCGGCGCGGTCAGCGGGCCGGTGGCGACGATCGTCATGCCGCTGTCGGGCAGGGTGTCCACACGTTCGCGGACGATCGTGATGTTGGGATGCGCCTCGAGCGCGGCGGTCACGGCGGCGGAAAAGCCGTCGCGATCGACCGCCAGCGCCGATCCTGCGGGCACCTTATGTTCATCGCCCTTGGCCATGACGAGCGACCCCAGCGCGCGCATTTCCGCATGAAGCAGCCCGACCGCGTTGGATTCGGCGTCGTCCGACCGGAAGCTGTTCGAACAGACCAGCTCGGCCAAATCGTCGCCCTGGTGCGCCGGCGTATTGTCGCCGCCACCGCGCATTTCCGACAGGCGGACCTTCGCGCCCGCTTGCGCCAACTGCCATGCTGCCTCGGAACCGGCGAGGCCACCGCCAATGATGTGAACGTCATGTTGCATGGCAGGCGTCTAGGCGGACGAACGACAACGGGCAATGAACGTACGCAGTGGACCATCGTTTTATGGACGGAATGGCGGCACGGCAGGACGAACGCATGAAAATCTACACGATCGGGTATGAAGCGGTGACCGTGGCGGAATTTGTCGCCGCGTTGCAGGCGGCGGGCGTGCGTCGCGTGATCGACGTCCGTGCGCTGCCGCTGTCGCGACGGCCGGGCTTTTCCAAATCGTCGCTCGCCGCCGAACTGGCGACGCAGGGTATCGACTATGTACATCTGAAGGCGCTTGGCACGCCGAAGCGCGGGCGCGATGCAGCGAAGAGAGGCGATGTCGCGACGCTACGCGCGGTCTATGACGAACAGCTCGAACTGCCGGAGGCACAGGCGCAGGCGGCGATCATGTTGGGGCTGGCAGCGGAGATGCCGTCCGCGCTGCTATGCTTCGAGCGGGAGCCGGCGCATTGCCACCGGACGCTGTTACTGGAAGCGGTCGGGCAGGGGGCGGAGGCAGTGGAATTGTACCCCTGAGTCTTCGCCGCCCCGGAGAGGATCTTCAGCCCGCGATCGGCCGCTTGACCTTGCCCACGTCATCCCGATGCAGCGGCCCATAGGCCACCACCGCGTTCAGCGGCAGCGGCGCATACAGGTGCGGAAACAACTGCCCGCCACGCGACGGCTCCCATTTCACTGCATCACCCAACGCCTCCAGGTCGACCTCCGCCACATGCAGGTCATCCTGCCCGACGAAATGCTTGTCGACCGTTTCGGTCAGCTGGTCGAAGGTCGACAGGTGGACATAGCCGTCCGCCAGATCGACCGGCGCCCCGGCGAAGCTACCGTCCTTCTCCAGCGTCGCCATCTGATCGCCGGTTAGTACCTTGAACGCGGTGGCGGGGGTCATTCCTCGATGTCCCCCTCGCTGATCGTATCGGGACCGGTGCCGTCGTCGAGCAGGATATCGCCCTCGGGTGCCGGCATCGCCGCGCGTTCCTCGGCGACGATCGCTTCGGCATCGTTCTCCGGTGTCTCGTCCTCGTCGATCTTCGCGGCCGACACGACCTGTTCGCCAAAACCGACGCGGAAGATGGTGATACCCTGCGTATTGCGGCCGGCGACGCGAATGTCGCCGACGGTGGTGCGGATCAGCTTCGCCTGATCGGTCACCAGCATCAGCTGCTCGCCATTATGCGCCGGGAAGCTCGCCACGACCGGCCCGTTCCGATCGGAGGTCACGATATTGGTGATCCCCTGACCCCCGCGCCCGGTACGGCGGTATTCATAGGCGGAGGTGCGCTTGCCGAAGCCGTTCGCAGTGACGGTCAGGATGAATTCCTCTGCCGCCTCGAACTCGGCCATGCGTTCAGTCGACAGGGTAACCTCACGGTCGCCTTCCTTCCACGGCGCAGCCTTCAGATAGGCTTCGCGCTCGTCGGCCGTCGCATCGAACCCGCCCAGGATCGACAGCGAGATGACCTGGTCGTCCTTGCCCAGCGAAATGCCGCGCACGCCGGTCGAGGTGCGGCTCTGGAACTCGCGGACGTCGGTCGCGGCGAAGCGGATCGCCTTGCCCGCCTTGGTCGCCAGCAGCACGTCGTCGGTCTCGGTCAGCAGCGCCACGCCGATCAGGCGATCGTCGCTGTCGTCGTCGAAGCGCATCGCGATCTTGCCGGCGGTCGGGATGTTCGCGAACGCATCCATCGAGTTGCGCCGCACCGTCCCGTTGCCGGTCGCGAACATGACGTGCAGGTCGCTCCACCGCTCCTCATCCTCCGGTAGCGGCAGAACGGTCGAGATCGTCTCGCCGGCGGCCAGCGGCAGCAGGTTGACCATCGGCCGCCCGCGCGTCGCCGGTCCCCCTTCGGGCAGGCGCCACACCTTCATGCGGTACACCTTGCCGGCGGTGGAGAAGAACAGCACCGGGGTGTGGGTGCTGGTCACGAACAGGTTCGTGATCGCATCCTCGTCCTTGGTCGCCATGCCGGCGCGGCCCTTGCCGCCGCGCTTCTGCGCGCGGAACGCGTCGAGCGGGGTCCGCTTGATATAGCCCTGCACCGTGACGGTGACGACCATGTCCTCGCGCTCAATCAGATCCTCGTCGTCGATGCCGTCGGCAGCGCCCGCGATCTCGGTCCGGCGCGGCGTCGCGAATTCGGCGCGGACATCGACCAGTTCCTGCCGCATGACGGCATAGAGCTTCGCGCGATTGCCGAGGATATCCAGCAGATGGGTGATCGACCCGGCCAGTTCCTTCAGTTCCTCGCCGATCTCGTCGCGACCGAGTGCGGTCAGGCGATGCAGCCGCAGGTCGAGGATCGCGCGCACCTGCAGGTCGGACAGGCGATAGACGTCGCCGCTCGTGTCCGATTCGACCGCCTCGACCAGCTTCAGATAGGGCGCGATCTCCGCCACCGGCCATTCGCGCGCCAGCAATGCGGCACGGGCGGCGGCGGGGCTTTCCGATCCGCGGATGATGCGCACCACCTCGTCGAGATTGGTGACGGCGATGACGAGGCCGAGCAACAGGTGCGCCCGCTCGCGTGCCTTGGCCAGTTCATACTTCGACCGGCGGGTGATGACCTCTTCGCGGAAGCCGACGAACGCGTCGATGATCTGGGCGAGGTTCAGCAGTTCGGGGCGGCCGCCCCGGATCGCCAGCATGTTGGCGGCAAAGCTCGACTGCGCCGGGGTGTGGCGCCACAGCTGGTTGAGCACCACGTCGGGCGTCGCGTCGCGCTTCAGGTCGATGACGATCCGCACGCCTTCGCGGTTCGATTCGTCGCGAATGTCGCTGACGCCCTCGATCCGCTTGTCCTTGGCGGCCTCGGCGATCTTTTCGACCAGCCCGGACTTGCCGACCTGGAACGGGATTTCGGTCAGCACGATCGAACGCCGTTCGCCGCGCGCCTCGACGATGTGGCGCGAGCGCAGGATGATCGATCCGCGCCCGCCGGCATAGGCGGCGCGCGCCCCCGCACGGCCCAGCATCAGCGCGCCGGTCGGGAAGTCCGGCCCCGGCACGATCTCGCACAGTTCCTCATGGGTCAGCGGTTCGCCACCCTCGACCCGGCGGTCGATCGTCGCGAGGCAGGCATCGACCACTTCGCCCAGATTGTGCGGCGGCACGTTGGTCGCCATGCCGACGGCAATGCCGCCGGCACCGTTGACCAGCAGGTTCGGGAATCGTGCCGGCAGGACGGCGGGTTCGCGTTCCGACCCGTCATAATTGGGGACGAAATCGACCGTATCCTTGTCGAGGTCGTCGAGCAGCGCCGACGCCGACTTCGCAAGACGCGCTTCGGTATAACGCATTGCGGCGGGCGGATCGGGGTCCATCGATCCGAAATTGCCCTGACCGTCGATCAGCGGCAGCCGCATCGACCAGGGCTGCGCCATGCGCGCCAGCGCGTCATAGATCGCAGTATCGCCATGCGGGTGATATTTACCCATCACGTCGCCGACGATGCGCGCCGACTTGCGATAGGGTTTGCCGGCGGTGAAGCCGCTTTCCTGCGCCGAATAGAGGATACGCCGATGCACCGGCTTCAACCCGTCGCGCACATCGGGCAGCGCGCGGGAGACGATGACGCTCATGGCATAGTCGAGATAGCTCGACCGCATCTCGTCCACGATCGAGATGGGGGCGATGTCGGATGGGTCGGCGATCAGCGTCGCGTCTGTCAAAGTTCGATGCTTTCGGGGAATGTTTCGGTTGCGTGGCAGACTAGCCGGTCGGGGGCGGAAAGCCAAGTGTTGCGACCCCGATCGCCGCAGTCTGGAACATGGTGCGGCGCAGCGTGTTGGCGGTGGTGATGCCCGAGCTGGAACGAACCTTCGCCACCCTTCCGCCGGTCGCGGTCGATCTGGGTACCATCGCCCTGTCGATCCTTGCGGCACTGGTGCTGCACGCCGCGATCTTTCGCATATTGCGCCGCTTTGCCGCGCGGACGCCGGGGTCGGTGGACGACGTCTATGTCGACCATGCGTGGCGGCCGATGCGCTGGATCCTGATCGCGATGGCGCTGGCCAGCGTTCGCCGTCCGCTGCGCCTGCCGGATCGCTGGGACGATCTGTGGACGCAGATGGCGGGGCTGGTCGTACCGCTGCTGATGGGATGGTTCGCGATCGCGATGATCCGCGCATCGGTAAAGGCGATCGAGGTCGCCACCGACATCACCGTCGCGGACAATCTGCGCGCGCGGCGGCGACGGACGCGCAGCGCCATTCTCGGACGGATCGCGATCATCGCGATCGGCTTCGTCACGGTGTGCCTGATGCTGTTGTCGATCCCGAGCATCCGGTCGATCGGCGTGACGCTGATGGCATCGGCGGGTCTTGCCGGTCTCGCGGTCGGTGCGGCCGCCCAGCCGGCGCTCAAGAACATCATCGCGGGCGTGCAGATGGCGTTCACCGAACCGATCCGCATCGACGATGTCGTCATCATCGAGAACGAATGGGGCCGGATCGAGGAAATCCGCCTGACCTATGTCGTGGTCGGCCTGTGGGACGAACGCCGCCTGGTCGTGCCGGTATCGAAGTTCCTCGAATCGAGCTTCCAGAACTGGACCCGCACCACCAGCGGGCTGCTGGGATCGGCGTTCTTCTGGCTCGATCCCACCACCAACATCCCCCGCCTGCGGGCCAGGTTCGAGGAACTGGTCAAAGCCGATCCGTTGTGGGACGGCCGGGCCTATGTGTTGCAGGTGACCGATACCAAGCCGGACGCGATCGAGGTCCGCATCCTCGCCACCGCATCGGACGCCGCACGCGCGTTCGACCTGCGCTGTTCGCTACGCGAGGGGATGCTGGCCTATATCCGCGACGAGATGCCCGAAGCGCTGCCGCGGCGGCGGGTGGCGGTGGATGGCGCCAACGAGCAATCCTTGCCCGTCACCCCAGCGCAGGCTGGGGTCTCTCGCGGGTAGAGCGAGGCAGGAGTCGCGGGAGATTCCAGTCTGCGCTGGAATGACGTGTGCGGCGGGTTGAGGAAGGGGAAGTACGCCTATCCCTTCCGCCCCGCAATGAACGCATCGACGTTGCGCCCAAGGACCGTCATCGGCACCCCGCCGCCCTGAACCACGGTATCGTTGAACGCCTTGAAGTCGTAGCGCGGCCCAAGCGCCGCCTTGGTCCGTTCGCGCAGGCGATTGATCTCCGAATGGCCGACCTTGTAGCCGCAGGCCTGGCCCGGCCACGAGCAATAGCGGTCGACCTCGCCCGACACTTCCTCGATGCCCGACCCGTTGGTGGTGGCGAACCACTGCACCGCCTGTTCGCGGGTCCAGCGTTTGGCGTGCAGGCCGGTATCGACCACCATCCGGCACGCGCGGAACGCGATCGACTGGAGATAGCCCAGCCGCCCGACCGGATCGCCTTCATAGGCGCCCAGTTCGTCGCCAAGCTGCTCTGCATAGAGCGCCCAGCCTTCCGAAAAGGCGTTGAACTGCAAGAGCGACCGGATCAGCGGCAGGCGGAAGCTATATTCGCCCTGCCACACATGGCCGGGGATCGCCTCGTGATAGACGAGCGTCGGCAGCGAATAGCGGGTCCATAGCTCGGTGGTGCGCAGGTTGATCCACATCTTGCCCGGCACCTTGCCGTCGATCGATCCCGCGCCGCCATAGGCGCCCGGTGCGCCAGCCTCCTCGACCACCGGGATGCGCTTCACCTCGACATTGCCGGGCGCGAGCGTATTGAATGCACGTGGCATCCTGGCGCGGATGTCGGTCAGGCGGTTCTGTACCAGCGCCATGATCTGTGCGCGGCCCGCATCGCCTTCGGGAAACACGAAGCGCGGGTCCTTGCCCAGCGCGGTCATCCGCGCACCGACGCTGCCCTTGGTATAGCCCAACGACTTGAGGATCACGTCCATCTGCGCCTGCAGCGCGGCCAGTTCCTCCTTGCCGCGCGCATGAACCTCGTCCGGCGTCATCATGGTGGTGGTCGATGCGCGCAGGCCCCACGCATACCACGCATCGCCATCGGGCCGCGCCCACATGCCCGCGTCGGATTTTGCGACCCGTCGACTGGCGCGGATCGTGGCGAGCTGGCGTTCCAGCGCCGGTTTCACCCGGTCGCGCGCGATGGCGGTCGCCTTCGCGGTCCAGTCGCCGGGAATGGCCTTTGTCCGACGCGACAGCGAGGTCACGATGTCCCAGCTTGCCGGTTCGCCGGCGACCGATTGTTCGAGCTGGCGGATCGTCTTGTCGAGCAGGAAATCGGGCGGCACCACGCCCATCGCCAGCGCGGTGCGCACCCGCTGCGTCTCGCCGTCCAGCTGTATGGCATAGCTTTCCAGCCGGGCGAGATAGGCCTCGGCATCGGCGCGGTTCGCGATGCTGTGATCGCTGTCGAGGAAGCGCGGCACGTCGAGATACGCCCCGACATTCTGGATCACGACATAGGGCGTATTGCGCCACCCGCCGACCGCGACGTCGCCATAGGGGAGGGCGAAGCCGTCCAGCGCGGTTTCGAACGCCGTCTTGACCACGTCGATGTCGGTGCGGGTCGCGGGGGACAGTGGCGCGGTGTCGATCCGCTTCAGCGTGGCGACATGGGTTCGCAGGTGATCGGCAACGAGGCGCTGCCCCGCTGCCGACCGATCGCCCAGCCGCGACTTCAACGCCGCACGGGCGCCGGTGTCGATGCCGAGGCCGCTGGCAGTCTCCGGCGAATCGAGCAGCATCGCGTCGGCGATTCGGGTCAGCGTTGCCTCCGCCGCCTTGTCGGCCGGGGCGGCGCTGCCCTGGGCACGAACCGGCAGCGCGGTGGCGAGGGTCGAAGCGGCGGCACCGGCGATCCAGTCGCGACGGGTCAATTCCATGGGGACATCCTTGGTAAGGCTATTCTGCCCTGTGTCCCGCGCCGCGCCAGCCGCGTCAATCGTCGGCGACGACGCTCAGCACGGCGCCCGTTACGCCGACGATCCGCACCTGCGTGCCAGCGGGCAGGTCGGGGCCGCGCGCGATCCATTCGCTGTCGCCGACGCGCACCCGGCCGCTACCGCCCGCGATCGGTTGGACCACCACGACCACTTGCCCGATCAACCGCGCGCCGCGGTCGTTCAGCAGCGGATCGTCGCTGTCGATCGGATAGTCGGCATACCAGCGCCGCCCGATCAACACCGTTACCACGCTCCACGCGCCGAATACCGCCAGTTCGGCGCTGAGCGTCAGCGCCGGGAACAGCAGCGACAACAGCCCGGTAATCCCGGCGGCGATCGCAATGAAGATCAGGAAGACGCCCGGCACCGCCAGTTCGGCCACGCCCAGCGCAACCGCCGCCAGCAGCCAGGCATAGCCGCTGTCGATCATCGCGGCGGTTGCTCGACCGGTCCGACCGGACGCTCGCGTACCGGTTGCGCAGGGGCAGGGGTCGACGGCTTGCTGTCGCCCAGCGCTTCCTTCGCAAGCTGCCCGATGCCGCCGAGCGTCCCGATCAGCTGGGTCGCCTCGACCGGGAACAGGATCGTCTTGGCATTGGGGCTGGTGGCGAATTTGCCGACCGCCTCGACATATTTTTGCGCGATGAAATAATTGATCGCCTGCGTGCCGCCTGCCTCGATCGCATCGCTCACGACCTGCGTCGCCTTGGCCTCCGCTTCCGCCGCACGTTCACGGGCCTCGGAATCGCGAAAGGCGGATTCGCGGCGCCCTTCGGCTTCGAGGATGCGGGCCTGTTTCTGCCCCTCGGCGCGCAGGATTTCGGAGGCACGGGCGCCTTCCGCTTCGAGGATGTTGGCACGCTTTTCGCGCTCGGCCTTCATCTGGCGGCCCATCGCGTTGACGATATCGGCCGGCGGGCGGATGTCCTTGATCTCGACGCGGGTGATCTTCACGCCCCAGGGATTGGTGGCATGATCGACAACGCCCAACAGCCGCGCGTTGATCTCGTCACGCTTCGACAGCGTTTCGTCGAGGTCCATCGACCCCATCACCGTGCGCAGGTTGGTGGTCGTGATCTGCTGGAGCGCGACATACAGGTCGGACACCTCATAGGCTGCCTTGGCCGGGTCCAGCACCTGAAAGAAGACCACACCGTCGGTCGACACCATCGCATTGTCGCGGGTGATAATTTCCTGTCCCGGAATGTCGATCACCTGCTCCATCATGTTCACCTTGCGGCCGACGCGATAGAAAAAGGCGGGGTAGAAGTTGAACCCCGGCTTGGCGACGGCGGTGAAGCGGCCGAAATGTTCGATCGTATATTGATGGCCCTGCGTGACGATCTTCACGCTGGCGAACAGGTACAATACGACCATCAGAACGATCGCGGCGATCAGGCCCAACAGCATCGGACGTCCCCTGCTTGTGTTTTGTCCAACGCTGTCTAGCATGATGGGATCATGGAACCAGCGATAACCCTTGCCCCGCGCAGCGTTCTGTTCGTGCCGTCGATCCGACCCAGCATGATCGCAAAGGCAGCGGGACTGGCCGCCGACCTGATCGTCCTCGATCTGGAGGACTCAGTCAGGGAGGATGACAAGGCGGCGGCACGCGATGCGTTGCCGGTGTCGCTGGAACTGCTCCACGGGCGTTGCGCTGCCGTACGGATCAACGCCTCCGATACGCCCCATTTCGCCGACGACGTTCGCGCCATCGCTACGCTTCACGTGGCGCTGACCGTCGTGCCAAAGGTGCAGTCGCCGGACGAGCTTGCGCCGCTTGCAGGCTCTCCCGTGCTGGCGATGATCGAGACACCGGCGGGGGTGCTGGCGGCGGCTGACATCGCCGCGACGGCTGGAGTCGTCGGATTGATGGTCGGCACCAACGACCTCGCCGCATCGCTGCGCCTGCCGCTGGGGGCCGGCCGGGGTCCGTTGGCCCATGCGTTGCAGGCGATCATCCTGGCCGCGCGTGCCGTCGGCGGCTGGGCGATCGACGGCGTATTCAACGCACTGAACGATCCGCAGGGCTTGGCGCGCGAATGCCGGGAGGGACGGATGATGGGGTTCGACGGCAAGTCGCTGATCCATCCCGATCAGGTCGCCGTCGCCAATACCGCCTTCTCGCCCAGTGCCGCCGAACTGGACGAAGCGAACGCGATGATTGCAGCCGCCCAGGGGGGCGCCGAACGGTTCAACGATCGCATGATAGAGGACATGCACGTCGAAATGGCACGTAGGATGCTGCAACGCGCGCCTTGACGCTTGCTCGTAACGGTTCGGGTCGAAATGGCACGTAGGATGCTGCAACGCGCGCCTTGACGCTTGCCCGTAACGGTTCGGGTCGATAGTGGGGCGCATGACGCTCCGCCCGATCCTCGGACTCGCCGCCCTGCTCTGCAGCACGGCACCGGTCCTTGCCCAGTCGATCACGCCGCAGATGCTGCGCGACCATGTCGCCATCCTTGCCAGCGATGCCTATGAGGGGCGTGAACCGGGCACGCCCGGCGGCGATCGTGCCGAAGCCTATGTGTTGCAGGCATTCGCCGACGCCGGATTGAAGCCCGGCGCGCCGGATGGCCGCTGGCGACAGGAAGTGGCGATGGCCGATCATCAGGCCGGTTCGATCAGCGCCGTCGTGCGACAGGGATCGCGCACCACGACGCTGACCGCCGAACAGATCGCCGGCCTAGGCCTGTCACCGACTACCGCCATCCGACGTGCGCCGCTGGTCTTTGTCGGGCGGGGTGCGCCCGATCAGATGAAGGGCACCAAGCTGGCCGGTGCGGTCGCGGTGGTGATGGGGGGAACGGCCCCGGATGCGCCGCAAGTACCGACGGCCGACCGCAATGCCGCGCTGCAGGCCGCCGGCGCCATCGGCGTGCTGCTGATCGCGCCGCCAACGGCGCCATGGACCGACATCGCGCACGGCTTCTCCAGCGCGACGATCGCCGGCACGCCGCGCCGCCCCGATTTCAGCGGCGTCGTTCCGGCGAGCGTCGCCGAGACGCTGCTGGGCCGATCCGCTGCCGACCTGCGCAAGGCCGCGATTGCCCCCGACTTCCGCCCGTTCCGGGGCAAGGCGACGATCGACATCGCCGCGACCGGCACGACCCGGCGCTACACCACCGCCAATATCGTCGGCATGATCCCCGGCACCGCCAGCCCGAACGAAGCCGTCCTGCTGTCGGCGCACTGGGATCATATCGGCATCTGCCGGCCCGAAGGCGCGCCCGACCGCATCTGCAACGGTGCGGCCGACAATGCCAGCGGTACCGCGATCCTGATCGAAGTGGCAAAGGTGCTTGCCAAGGGACCGCGCCCGGCGCGCAGCCTCTATTTTGTCGCGACCACGGCCGAGGAGAAGGGCCTGCTGGGCGCCGATGCCTATGCCGCCGCGATCGCCGACACCCCGCTGAAGGTCGTCGCGAACCTGAACATCGATACCGCCGCGATCGTCCCGACCGGTATGCCGGTGGCAATGGTCGGGCGCGGCAATTATCCGAAGATCGACGCGATCGTCGATGCCACCGCCCGCGCGATCGGCCGTAAGGTCGATACCGATACCGAAGCGAACATCATGGTGCAGCGGCAGGACGGCTGGGCGTTCGGCAAGCGCGGCATCCCCGCCGTCATGGCGACCGGTTCGGTCAGCGACATGAAACGGCTGTTCGCCTATCTCGACGGCCCCTACCACAAACCCAATGACGACCTTGCGCACATCGACCTGTCGGGTGCCGCAGAGGATGCCGACCTGCACGTGGCGCTTGCCCGTGCGCTTGCCGACCCCGCCCGCTACCCCGCCAACTGATACGAGACGACGCTTCCCATGGATATCACCCTCGGCCTGACCTTCGACGACGTGCTGCTGGTTCCGCAGGAATCGGACGTGCTGCCCAGCCAGGCCGACCCGCGCACCCGCGTCGCCCGCAACCTGGCGCTCAACATCCCGTTCCTGTCTTCGGCGATGGATACCGTGACCGAAGCGGACATGGCGATCGTCATGGCGCAGCTGGGCGGGATCGGCGTACTTCACCGCAACCTGACCATCGAGGAACAGTGCGCCGCGGTCCGTGCGGTCAAGCGTTTCGAAAGCGGCATGGTCGTCAACCCGATCACCATTACCGCCGATGCGCCGCTCAGCGCCGCGCGCGCGCTGATGGAACGCCACCGGATCAGCGGCATCCCGGTGGTCGAGGCGTCGGGCAAGCTGGCCGGCATCCTGACCAATCGCGACGTCCGCTTCGCCGAGAACCCGAACCAGCCCGTCGCCGAGCTGATGACGCACGAGAATCTCGCGACCGTCCGCATCGGCGTCAGCCAGGAGGAGGCCCGCCGCCAGCTGCACCAGCGCCGCATCGAAAAGCTGCTGGTGGTGGACGACTCCTACCACTGCGTCGGTCTCATTACCGTCAAGGACATCGAAAAGGCGGTAACCTATCCAAACGCGACCAAGGACAGCGCCGGCCGGCTGTGCGTCGCCGCCGCGACGACCGTCGGCGACAAGGGCTATGAGCGGACCGAAGCGCTGATCGAGGCCGAATGCGACCTGATCGTTATCGACACTGCGCACGGCCATAACCGCCAGGTCGCCGAAGCGGTGAAGCGGGTAAAGGCGATCGCCCCCCATGTGCAGGTTATCGCCGGCAACGTCGCGACCGGCGATGCCACGCGCGCGCTGATCGACGCCGGTGCCGACGGGATCAAGGTCGGCATCGGTCCGGGTTCGATCTGCACCACCCGCGTCGTTGCCGGCGTCGGCGTTCCCCAGCTGACCGCCGTCATGGACGCAGCCAAGGCAGCGGCGGGCACCGGCGTGCCGGTCATCGCCGATGGCGGCATCCGCACCTCGGGCGATGTGGCCAAGGCGCTGGCCGCCGGCGCATCGGCGGTAATGATCGGATCACTGTTGGCCGGCACCGAAGAAGCGCCGGGCGAAACCTTCCTGTATCAGGGGCGGGCGTATAAGAGCTATCGCGGCATGGGCTCGGTCGGCGCGATGGCCAAGGGGTCGGCCGACCGCTATTTTCAGCAGGACATCAAGGACCAGTTGAAGCTCGTCCCCGAAGGTATCGAGGGGCAGGTCGCGTTCAAGGGTCCGGCAAAGGACGTCATCCACCAGCTGGTCGGCGGCGTGAAGGCGGCGATGGGCTATACCGGATCGAACACGATCACCGACCTGCAGGAGCGTGCCCGCTTCGTCCGCATCACCAATGCCGGCCTGCGGGAAAGTCATGTCCATGACGTGACCATTACGCGTGAGGCGCCGAACTACCCGACGCGTTGATCCTCGACGGGGCGCGGAACGCCCGTCACCGCGCCCCCGGTCCTGTCGGCGGGCGCGGTTTTGTGTCGGACGGCGCAGATGGCCGGGTACGTGACCACGCCTCGTATCCGGCTGGATTGATATAGGTTATGTTGGTAGCGTCGGGCATGGAATTTCAGGACCTCTTCGCATGAATCCCGCAGCGCGTACCCAGGCGGCAATCGATCTAGTCGATGCGATCATTGATGCGGCACGGGGCGGCGGCGCTGCGGCGGACCAGGTTGCCAAGCGCTTTTTCGCGGCACGACGCTATGCCGGGTCGAAGGACCGCCGCGCGATCCGCACACTGGCCTATGACGCCGTTCGCCGCTTCGGCGCGGTTCCAGTCTCGGCACGGGCAGCGATCGTCGCCATTGCGGATGGCGATCCCGAGTTGGCGGCGACGTTCGACGGATCGTCCTATGGTCCGCAACCGATCGCTGGCGACGAACCTCGCGCCGTGCCGGGCTATGCCCCGGCCTGGCTGGTCGATGCGTTCCGCGCATCCGGGCTGGAGGAGCGCGATCTCGCCGCATTGCTGGAGCGTGCGCCGCTCGACATCCGGGTCAACCGCCTGCGCGCCGATCGCGATGCGGTGCTGGCGGAACTGGGCGGCGAACCTGCCGGAGACCTGCCCGATGCGATCCGCCTGCCGGCGGACACCCCGCTCGACCAGGGCGAGGCACTGCGCGATGGCCGCGCCGAGGTACAGGATTTCGGCAGCCAGATCGTGTCGCTGGCAGTCGGCGCAACCCCGGACGGCTTCGCCATCGACCTGTGCGCGGGCGGCGGCGGCAAGACGCTCGCCATCGCTGCGCAGATGGGCGGGCAGGGGCGTATCCTCGCGACCGATACCGACCGCGCGCGCCTGTCGCGGCTTGCTCCCCGTGCGGGGCGTGCCGGCGCTACCGTTGCGGAAACACGCCTGCTCGACCCCGGCAAGGAAGCGGCGATGTTGACCGACGTCGCTGGTCAGGCCGATTGGGTAATGGTCGATGCTCCATGCTCGGGCACCGGAACGTGGCGCCGCAATCCGGAGGCGCGCTGGCGGCTGACGCCCGACCGGCTCGACCGGGTGGTGGCGACGCAGGCGCGGTTGCTTGATGTCGCCGCCGATCTGCCCTCGGCCACCGGAACGATCACCTATGTCGTCTGCTCGCTGCTGGACGCCGAAGGGGCGGGGCAGGTCGATGCGTTTCTGGCGCGCCACCCCGATTGGCGCGCGCTGCCGCTTGCATTGCCGCGCGGGCGCGTCCACGGTCATGGAATGCGCCTGACCCCGGCATCCGATTCCACCGACGGTTTCTTCGTCGCACGGCTCGGCCGGGCATAAGGGTGCCAGTCGCTCGATCGGAGATGTTGATGCGGTTCACCTCGGTTTCGGTCGCGGGCGCCCTTGCGCTGGTGTGCGTGTCGGCCTCGCTCAGCGGCCAGCGTCCGGACAATCAGGTCGATCCGCGGTCGATGGCGCTGCTGCAACAAGGGCGCGCCGCCCAGGCCGCCGGCGATACCAGCCGTGCGACCGGCCTGATCGAAAGTGCGCTGGTGATCGATCCGCGCAACCGTGCCGCCTATATCACGCTCGCCGACATTGCGCGGGTACAAGGCCTTCCGGGCAAGTCGATCCGCCTGTACCGCGAGGCGCTCAGCCTGGAGCCGAACGATGTCGCCGCGTTGAAGGGCGAGGGCGAAGCGCTGGTGCAAAAGGGCGCCGTCAACCGCGCGCGCGATACGCTGGCGAAGCTCAAAACCGTCTGCGGCGCGACCTGCCCGGCGGCGAATGAACTCGCGGCCGTCATTGCAAAGGGGCCGCCGGTAACCGCCACCGCTCAGCAGACGCCGCCGGTTGTTCCGGGCGCGCCCAAGCCGGCAACACCGCAGTAATCCTGCGCGTCCGGCTGGAGGCGGTCGACGATGTAGCGTTTCCCGCTGCTACGCGGACAACACCCGCGCCATTGCTACGAACTCGGCGACCGACACCGTTTCCGCCCGTCGCGTGACGTCGATCCCGATCGTCCCCGCCGCCTCGATTGCGCCCGGCACCGGCTTCAGGCTCTGCCGCAGCATCTTGCGCCGCTGACCGAACGCCGCCGCCGTCAGTCGCTCCAGCACCTTCAGCGCCACGCCGTCGGGTGCATCGGTCGGCACCACATGCACGACGGCCGACATGACCTTGGGCGGCGGGGTAAAGGCGCTGCGATGAACCGGCATCGCAATCCGCGCCGTACTGCGCCACTGCGCCAGCACCGCCAGCCGGCCAAAGGCGTCGTCATGGGCGCTGGCGACGATCCGGTCGGCGACCTCGCGCTGGAACATCAACGTCAGGCTCTGCCACCACGGCCGCCAGTCAGCGGATAGCCAGCCGACGAACAACGCGGTACCGACATTATAGGGCAGATTCGACGCAATATGCGGCCGCCCCTGAAACAGCGCCGAGGCATCGACGTCCAGCGCGTCTCCCTCGATCACCCGTAGCCTTCCCGGAAAGGCGGCGCCCAGTTCTTCGAGCGCCGGAATGCAGCGATGGTCGCGTTCGATCGCGGTGACCCTGGCCCCGGCGAGCAGCAGCGCGCGGGTCAGCCCGCCCGGACCGGGGCCGACCTCCAGCACCTCCTGATCGTGCAGATCACCCGGCACCCGCGCGATCCGGTCGAGCAGTTGCTGGTCGAACAGAAAATTCTGGCCCAGCGCCTTGTTCGCCGACAGGCCGTGACGCTGGATCACGTCCCGCAGCGGCGGGAGCGCCGTAAGAGGAGCGACGGTCATGCGGCTGCGGCACGCCGTGCGGCGGCCTGCCCCGCCATGCGGATCGCGGCGATCATCGCGCCGGGCTCGGCCAGGTTCTCGCCGGCGATGTCGAACGCGGTGCCATGGTCGGGCGAAGTGCGTACGATCGGCAATCCCAGCGTGATGTTGACGCCATCGTCGAAATGTAGCGTCTTGATCGGGATCAGCGCCTGGTCGTGATAGGCGCACAGCGCCGCGTCATACTTGGCTCGGGCGCGCGGATGGAACATCGCGTCGGCGGCCAGCGGCCCGACGATGTCGATACCCTCGGCCTGCAACTGCGCGACCGCCGGCTGCATCACCTCGATCTCCTCGCGGCCGATCGCACCACTTTCACCCGCGTGGGGGTTCAGCCCGGCAAGCGCAAGCCGGGGCGAATCGATCCCGAAATCGCGCACCAGCCCGCGCGCCGTCGCCCGAGCGCGCGCAACGATCAGTTCGACGGTCAGCACGCTGGGGACAGCAGACAATGGTTCGTGGATCGTGATCGGCACCACCCGCAGCGTCGGCCCGGCCAGCATCATCACCGCATTCTGGCGCGACACACCGCAATGTTCGGCGACGAACTCGGTCTGCCCCGGATAGTTGAAACCGATACGATAGAGTTCGGCCTTCGAAATCGGGGCAGTCACCAGCCCTGACGCGGCATCCGACCGTGCCAGTCCAGCCGCCAGTTCCAGCGACTGGAGCGCGCAACGCGCCCCGCCGATATCGGGCCGCCCCGGCACGATCGCATCGCCATCGACGACCGATACGACCGGCAACGCGCGCGCGAACACACCCGCTGCATCGCGCGGATCGTCGATCCGCTCGACCGATCCGGTCCATATCTGCGATACGGCGCGCACATCGCCGACCGCAAAGAAACAGGGGAGCGATTCGCTGTCGCGGCGTTCCCATGCCTTCGCAATCACCTCCGGGCCGATACCGGCCGGGTCGCCCATCGAGACGGCGAGCGGAGCGACGGTTCGCATCGCACCCGTCCCCTTAACGATATTCGATCACCGCATCGCGCCGCAGATCGCGCATCATGCGCTGGGCACGCAGGTTCACGCGCTCCTGCTCCAGCCCTTGCTGAATCTGTGCGGCGGTCGGGATGCCGGCGGTGCGCGGATCTTCGCGACCGCACAGGATCAGCACGCGCACGCCATCCTTGGGCGAACCGAACGGCGGGGTCGCCTGTCCGACGTTCAGCTTCAGGATGATGTCCTGCAACGCGGGCGGCAGGCTGCGCAGCACGACCGCGTCATTGTCGACCACTTCCGCCTTTTGCGCCTGTGCGATCTTGGTCGCATCGCCACAGCCGCGGATCGCCTGCGTCGCCGTGGTGAAGGCGGCGACCTTGGCACTCGCCTGCGCCTCGGTCGTCCCGGCGGGGAAGGGCAGGAACAGCTGGCGCAGGGCCAGCTTCGCATCGCGCGGGTCGGCCATCAGTACCTGTCGCTTGTCAGCAAGATACAGGATCGAATAGCCGCCGGGTACTTCGATCGGGCCGGCGATCTGGCCGACCTGCATCTGCGTCGCGGCACGCTGCAACTGGTCGGGCAACATGTTGAGGCGCACGAAGCCCAGGTCGCCGCCGACCGCACGGGTCGACGCTTCGGAGAAGTTGCGCGCGAAATATTCGAACGGCGCGCCCTGGCGGATCTGCTCGATCATCTTCTGCATCGCGCCCTGCACCTCAGGCGCGCGATCGGGCGTTGCCGCCATGTAGATTTCGCGAAGGCTGTATTCCTCGGTGCCCTTCGATTCCTCCATCCGCTTGATGACGGCGGCGACTTCCTCTTCGCCGACGTTCACGAACGGTTCGACCTGCCGCCGCAGCAGCCGGCTCCACGCCAGTTCGCCCTCGATCTGGCGACGCAGCGAGCGGTCCGACGATCCGACCGTGCGCAGATAGGCGCGCAGCTGTTCGGGCGTCTGCTTGAAGCGCTGCTTGGCGAGCCGGTCGAAGCTCTGTTCCAGTTCGGCCGAGGTGACGGTGATGTCCTTCGCCTTGGCCTGCTGAATCTGCAGCGTCTCGTCGATCAGCTGCCGCACGACCTGCGCGCGCAGGACCTCGCGGTCCTCCGCACTCAGCTTGTAGTCGTTGAGCGCGACGATCAACGCCATGCGCTGGTCGACGTCGGTGCCGGTCAGCACCGTGTCGTTCACGATCGCGGTCGGCTTGCGGATATTGGGGTCCAGCTTGCCGAAGATCGTCGGGTTGCCCGGCAGGTTCAGGTTCGCGCCGGGCACGTCCTGGCCATCGTTGACCGTCTGGGCGGCCAGCGTTGCGGCGGCGGCGATCGCGACGAAACCGGCGATCGAACGGCCGATACGGCCGGCATTCACGATGTTCTTGGTCACTTGGTCGTCATATCCCATGCGCGGATGGTCAGGGCGGTGCCGCATCATTCGGGCAAATTCATGGCCCGCCGCGCCTGAACAGAGCCTTATCGTCCCAGGTTCTTCAACGCCAGCGTTACCAGATAGCTGCTGCCGTTGCGCGCGTCGCCGATGCGTTGGTAATCACGCTTCCACGTCAGGCCAAGGCGCAGGCAGTCGTCCTCATACTGGACACCCACGCGATGGCGGATCGGATCGAAGCCGTCGGAAAGCGACAGCGAATCCTCCGATTTGTCGGTGAGGTCGATGGTGCCCGATGCAAAGGCGGACCAGAACGGCCCGAACGCGACCCGCCCGGCAACACGCACTTCCTCACGGTCCTGCAAATCCTCCAGCTCGTCGATATCGCGGTTCAGGCGGAGATAGCCGACCTGGAAATAGGTCCGCCGGCTGCCGACCGTCGCGTCCAGTTCGTTGCGACGAATCTTCAGCCCGTCCTTGTCCAGCCGATAGCGGTGGGTGAACGTCACCAGTTCGCGGAACCGGATGTCGGTGCGCCCGACGAAATCGGAGAACCGGTCGTCCAGCCCGGTCCCGCTTGGCAGGATGCTCGCGCGCTCGCTGGTGCGATAGCTTTGCCCGATGGTCGCCGACACCGCCACACCCGGCAGGTCGAGCGCATAGTCGAGGCCATAGGTGACGCGCGATGAATCCTCGAACCGGTCATATCCGGCGAAACGGTTCAACGCGAAGAGGTTGGAATCCTCCAGATCGACCGCGCGGGCATCCTCGTTCGGCACGGCGAGATTGGCGATCTTCGGCGATGCGACCAATTGGACGCGTGGCGAAATCCGCTGGGTCCCGCGCCCGATCGCACCGATGAACGGCCAGCGCACATCGACCGCCACCGCGGCGATGCCGCGCGGGGTGAAGCCTTCGTCGCCACGATAGCTCAGCACCGCCGTATCGATCGTGTCGCGCGCGTTGTAGGCATCGGCGCGGGCATAGGCGGTGAAGGTCACCTCCTGCCCCAGCGGCGTATAGCGTGTCAGGTCCCAGCGGGCGGCGGCAAAGGCACGTTGCGTATCCTGCCCTTCGCTGCGGCTGATCGCGAGCGTGTTGAGCTGCACCTGTGCGATGCCGCCCAGCAACCCGTTGAAGCGGCCGCGATAATCGATTTCGGGCAGGGCGATCGGCTGCATCCCCTGATTATCGCCAACGCGCAGCG
Source organism: uncultured Sphingomonas sp. (assembly GCF_913776855.1). Taxonomy (GTDB): domain Bacteria; phylum Pseudomonadota; class Alphaproteobacteria; order Sphingomonadales; family Sphingomonadaceae; genus Sphingomonas. Next base: position 46,988 of record NZ_CAJYQD010000013.1, read on the forward strand.
TCTGCACCGCCCAGCCGCTGATCGACAGCATCGAATCGCGATCGATGCGTTCGACCGTCACATTGTTGCGCAGCCGGTCATCGCGCGAAATGTCGTAGCGGCGCAGGAATGTCTGGTCGGTCGTGTAGCGCAGCGACCCCGATACGCTCCAGTTCGGGTCCAGCTGGAACCGTCCGATCGCATCGACATAGCCGCGGAACGACCGCTCGGTCCCGGTTGGTGAGGCGCCCAGTACCAGGTCGTCGCTACGCCGGCTGACCGTCCCATAGCCCTGCACCCGGTACGCGCCCTTGCTCGACAGCGACCGGTAATCGGCCTGCAACATCGGCAGCACGGCGGTGAAGACGTGGGGGGTAATCGTCAGGTCGCGATTGGGGGCGAGGTTGAAGTAATAGGGTACCGCAACTTCCAGCCCGTTGACCCGATCCAGCCGGATCGACGGCGCCAGCAGTCCCGAATCGCTGCCATCGCCGATCGAGTGCGAGAAGGACGGCAGCGGAATGGTCGGCAGGCCGAAGATGGTGAGGCCGGCGCCGGTATAGCGGATGCGCTTGCGCGACGGATCGTACCGGACCTTCAGCGCCGTGATCTTCCACGACGGCTCCTTCGGGCAACCGGCGGAGTTGGTGACGGCGCAGGGCGTATAGGCTGCGCTTTCGACGGTTACGACGCCGTTTTCCGACCGCGTGCCGCGCTTCGCCGCGATCCGGCCCCCCTCGTCGAGGACGACCAGCATATTGTCGACCACGCCGTCCTTGAGACTGTCTGTCAGTTCGATCCGGTCGCCATAGGCGATGTCGCCTTCCGGATTGGTGACCGCGATATTGCCGTCGGCCACCACCTGTCCGGTCTTTCGGTTCCACGTCACCCGATCCGCGCGCAGCCGGTTGCCCTCGCGCAGCAGCCGCACCTCGCCGGTCGCGGTAACGATGTCGGCGTTGCTGTCATAGGTCAGCAGGTCGGACGAAAAGTCGATCTGGTCGTCGGTTGCGGGTGTCGGCAGGGTACTTTCCGGCGGCGGAGGCGGAAGGGTGCGATCCTGCAGGTCCTGTGCGACCGCAGGGCCGGCGATCGCCAGCGTCAGGCCAAGGGCAAGCGACCCCAACGAACGCTTCACTAGTCTCGCTTCCCCAAACCGTTGCCGTCCGATTTCGGACGTTCGTTTCGCGCTATTGCATCGTGCGGCCGGAACCGCAATCGCCCTTGGCCCGCTTTACCTGCCCGCCGCACCGCGCCTAGAAGGTGCGTGCGCCCTGTGCGCCAATGTCCAGAGGAAACCCATGTCGATTTCGATCCAGTTCGCTTCCCAGCGGGGAACCGCCACCGCCCTTGTCCTGCCGATCGCCACCGGCGGGCTAGACCGGATCGACGCGGCGGGTCTGGAACCGCAGATCGCGACGCTGGCGGCGGGTGCCGCGCGCGCCGGGCGCTTCGACGGCGAAGCCGGATCGATTGCGGAGATTTTCGTGCCGGGTGAAGGCGATAGCGCGAACCGCATCATCCTGCTCGGCATCGGTGACGCGCAGGGGCCTGCACTGGAAAAGGCCGGCGGTGCGTTGACCGGTCGCTTCCTCATGTCGGGCCTCACCGATCTGACCATCGACTTCACCGGCAGCGATGTGTCGGCCAAGGCGGTCGCCCGTTTCGCGGCGACGGCGGCGCAACGCGGCTGGCGGCAGGACGGCTATCGTACCAAGATGCCGGAAAAGACGAAGCCCACGCTGACCGGCCTGACCATCGTCGGCGCCCCGCAAGGGATCGACGACGCCTTCGTTGCGGCCGATGCCATCACCAAGGGGCTGGACCTCACCCGCACGCTCGTCACCGATCCGCCCAACATCCTGTACCCGGTCAGCTTCGTCGAGAAATGCCGCGAACTGGAGGCGCTGGGCGTCGAGCTGACGATCCTCGACGAACGCCAGATGGCCGAACTCGGCATGGGCGCGCTCTTGGGCGTCAGCCTTGGCTCGGAAAAGGAAGCACGCCTGCTGGCGATGCGCTGGAACGGCAAGGGTGAGGGCGAGGTCGACCTCGCGCTGGTCGGCAAGGGCGTGACCTTCGACACCGGCGGCATCTCGCTGAAGCCTGGCCCTGGCATGGAGGACATGAAGTGGGACATGGGCGGCGCGGGTGCCGTCGCGGGGACGATGAAGGCGCTGGCGAGCCGCAAGGCCAAGGCGAACGTCGTCGGTGTGGTCGGCCTGGTCGAGAACATGCCCGACGGCAAGGCGCAGCGCCCCGGCGACGTCGTGACGTCGATGTCGGGCCAGACGATCGAGGTGCTGAACACCGATGCCGAAGGGCGCCTCGTCCTGTGCGACGTGCTGACCTGGGTCCAGCGGACGCATAGCCCGAAGACGATCGTCGATCTCGCCACGCTGACCGGCGCGATGATCATCTCGCTCGGCAGCGAACATGGCGGCATGTTCGCCAACGACGATTCGCTGGCCGACGAACTGCTCGCCGCGTCGCGTGAATCGGGCGACCTGCTGTGGCGCTTCCCGCTTTCGCCCGCCTATGACAAGCTGCTCGACAGCCCGATCGCCGATATGAAGAATATCGGCCCGCGCGGTGCCGGGTCGATCACCGCCGCACAATTCCTGAAGCGCTATATCGATGACGGCGTGCGCTGGGCGCATCTCGACATTGCCGGCATGGTGTGGGCGGACAAGCCCGGCAATCACCACGACAAGGGCGCGACCGGCTTCGGCGTGCGCCTGCTCGACCGGTTCGTCGCGGATAATTTCGAGGGCTGAGGGCCGGCCCCCTCTTCCTCATTTGTCATTCCGGCGAAGGCTGGAATCTCTCGCGGCCAGCACGGTATATTTGCCGCGGGAGACCCCAGCCTTCGCTGGGGTCACGAGCGCGGAGAGGGGAAGCGAGCGCACCGATGAAAATCGACTTCTACCACCTGACGCGCAGCCCGCTCGACCGGGTGTTGCCGCGCATCGCCCAGCGTCTGCACGACGATGGCGAGCGGCTGCTGCTGCTGTCCGACGATGCCGACCAGCGGCGGCACCTCGACATGCTGCTGTGGACTTACACAGCCGACAGCTTCCTGCCCCATGCGGAGGCCGGCGCGGGAGACGACGCGTGCCAGGCCGTGCTGATCGCGCCCGAACCGACCGACGCCAATGCCGCGCGCAACGTCGCCATCGTCGACGGGCGCTGGCGGGACGAAGCGTTGACCTTCGAGCGCGCCTTTCATTTCTTCGGCGAGGATCACATCGCGTCGGCCCGCGTCGCGTGGAAGGGGCTGGCCGACCGCGAGAACGTCGAGCGGCGCTATTGGCGGCAGGGCGATAGCGGCTGGGAACAGGCGGCGTAACGCTTGCCTGTAGCGCGCCGCCCGATTAGGGGGACCCGCGACAAGCCTTCCAACAACCTAACAACGCAGGAGCCGCGACCGCCATGGCCGCTACCCGTACCTTTTCGATCATCAAGCCCGACGCGACCCGCCGCAACCTGACCGGCGCCGTCACCAAGATGCTGGAGGAAGCAGGCCTGCGCGTCGTCGCTTCGAAGCGTATCCAGATGACCCGCGAGCAGGCCGAAGGCTTTTATGGCGTCCACCGCGAGCGTCCGTTCTTCAACGACCTGGTGTCGTTCATGATCTCGGGTCCCGTGGTCGTGCAGGTGCTGGAAGGCGAAAACGCCGTTCAGGCAAACCGCGACATCATGGGCGCCACCAACCCGGCGAACGCCGACGCCGGCACGATCCGCAAGGAACTGGCCGAATCGATCGAAGCGAACTCTGTCCACGGTTCGGATTCGGAAGAGAATGCGAAGATCGAAATCGACTTCTTCTTCAAGCCCGAAGAAATCGTCGGCTGATTTCGGCTTCAGCTAAAACAGGAAAGCCCGCTTCCGGTAAGGAGGCGGGTTTTTTTCGTTTACGACAGATTTCCGCCGCAGGAAATCCGTTCGGTTCGAGCAGCTTCGAGCTTGTCGAGAAGCGCCCGTCGAGAACCCGGTGTTTGAGGCAACCCCTTCTCGACTACGGTTATAGACAAGCTCGAAGCCAAAAGCGATTAGGGGTGTTGTAGACACAAAGGCGCGGGATCAACCCGACAACCGCCCCAATTCCTGCGCCCACAACGTATCCAGCCGCCGCGCCACACCGCCGCTCGCCGCCTCGCGCCGTGCCAGCGCCGCCAGTTTCAATCCACGCCCGCCCACGATCCGACCATGCGTCGTGAACACCAGGTCATAGACCGCGCTCGACTGCCGCCGGGTATCGCCATCCCACCACGTCGCGGTGATCGCGACCGGCAACCGCCCCTCGATCGCATCGGCCCCGCCATCGGTGATCGACAGCAGCGGTGCGCGTACCCAGTCGGCCGCGATCGCGACATCGCCGACCGCCGACTTGGCCGGCACCTTCAGCGCCGGCGGAAACGTCACGTCGATCCGCTCAATCCGCCGATCGGCCGCGCTCAGTACGAGCCGTTCGCCATCACTCTCCGGCGTCGCGACGATCATCAGCGCCGCCCTGGCCTTGGCCGATGATTCGCGCTCGGCCGCACGCTCGGTATCCGCCGTCCGCCGCTCGGACACGTTGTTCCACAGCGTCAGCCCACCGATCACGACGCCGGCCACCGCCACGCCTTCGGCCAGCGTGATCCAGCGCCGCCGTTCGGCTCGCGCCTCTTCCGCCTCGCTCACCGTCCGCCGGCCTCCAGCAGCGCACGCGGGGCCGCCAGTTCCCACGCATGGGCAACGGCGTCCTCAGTCCCGGCGGGATCGTCATCAGCGTCGATCACGCGCCAGCCATCGTCGGCCCGCACGGTCGCGCTGTCGCCGACGATGCGTACGAAATCATTACCCTCGACGGTAAAGACCGTAGCTTCGCCCGCCTCGCGCTTCTCTGTGGCGGGCAACACCTTCACGGCTTCACGGATACGGTCGAGCATCTCGGTCATCGCGTTACGAACTCCGCCAGCGTTTGCGGGTAGAGGCGATGTTCCTCCACCAGCACCCGCGCCGCCAGGGTATCGGCGGTATCGTCGGGCAGGATCGGAACGCG